>NZ_CP039734.2:1368924-2053386 GCF_011769985.2 Sulfurospirillum diekertiae | reverse complement strand
GCCAATCAAATTGCCGCTCATGAGGGCAAAGACACCCGCAAGATAGTTGTTGCTATCTAGATGATAGCTTTTTGAAAAGTTTTTATAAGCAGCGGCATAATCACCCATTTGTGCATAAGTAAGCCCCAGATTGTAGTGCAAAATGGAGTGGTTTTTATACTCTTCAACCATTTTTGAAAAAATATCATTGGCTTCATATACATGAAAATCGAGTGCTTTTTTAATCCCTTTGCTAATGGCAATATTTACTTTGGAAATCGTAGAGCTTGCTTTTAAATAGGAAAGTGCAGGCCCGATTTCATCAATAAAGATATTCATGCTTCCTTTGCGAATATAGTCTATGGTTTGCTTTGCATCAAAGACTTTATAAGGGGCATAGTAAAAAATGAGACTATACGTATTTTCATCATCAAAGAAAAGCTCTTTTTCAAATTCGACTTGTGCTCTTTCGACATCAAATAAAGAAGGTTTGAGGATAGCTTTCATTTTATAGATAGGTTTTGCATCGGCATCTCGTACCTTATAAACTTCTCCCATGAGTGAAGCGGTATTTCCAAGATTGCCCAGTTTATTTTCGATCATTGCAAGTGCCATTTTTATTTTTGGGTTTTCATGATCATTTTGTAGTGCTTTGAGCAAAGAAGCTTTTGCTTTAGGATATTCTCCTAGTTTTGCATGTAAAAGTCCAACGGTAAAGTGGTCATTCTCTTTTTCAATTTTTTCCAGAGTAGCGAGAGCATAGGAGTTGTTATCCAGAGAGGCTAAGATTTTAGATGCCAAATAGTCCTGATCTTCTTTATAATAGTCATTGATAGGATGCGAGATGGCACTGAGTGCCTCATAATAAAAATCTTTATAGTAGTTTACTAACCCAACATAATAAGAGTAAAGAGGTGCATTGCTCTCTTCGGGTAAATAGGCAAAAGCTAAGTCAATGTAATAGGTGAAAAGTTTATTGTCCTTCATCTCTAGGGCACAGACGGCTGCATTAATGGCACTAATAGTGCGATGTTCTTTATTTTGAATGGCTTTTTTAAATGCTTCTAACGCTTCGGGGAAGTTTTGTTCTTTAAGCTTTGCGACACCGATGTTGTAGTAGGAGATGGCTTCATTAAAAGTCGCAATTTTTTCATAAATTTTTAGGGCATCATCTTTATTGCCTTGTTCATACAGCAGATGGGCTTTTTTAATCATCCCATCTAATTTAGAAGGGGAAAATTGTTCCTTAATGACAGGCTTTTCAACAACTTTTTCAACGGCAATAGGCTCAGGAGTTTTATGTTTGTTTTTGATGATAACGACAAGCGCAATGATCATACCAAGAAGCAGTAATGATCCAAGGATGAGCATCATTAACAATTTTTTCTTAGACTTGTTCTTTTGCTCCTCTACCTCTTCTTCGGCAGCAGAATCTGCAGCCGCTGTTTCTGCTGCATTCTCCTCCTCAATAGGAGCAAAACCTTCATCCGTAGTGGATAAAGGGTCTGCTTCAAGTATGACTACTGCTTCTTCAGCCATTTTACATATACTTTTTCAAAACTTCAGGGATAGCGATACTGCCATCTTCATTTTGGTAGTTTTCCATAATGGCAATTAGGGTTCGACCGACTGCTAAAGAAGAGCCATTGAGTGTATGAACCAAGCGGTTTTTTCCTTCATCTTTAAAACGAATTTTGGCCCGTCTAGCTTGGAAGTCAAATGTATTGGAGACAGAACTAATTTCACGGTACCTATTTTGTCCTGGAAGCCAGACTTCAAGATCAACGGTTTTCGCCGCACTAAAACCAAGGTCTCCTCCACAAAGCATCAAATGACGGTGTGGAAGTCCCAATGAGGAGAGAAGATCAGAAGCGCATGCGAGCATCTCTTCAAAAATGGCTTCACTCTGTTCAGGAGTGGTGATGCAAACAAGTTCTACTTTGTCGAATTGATGCTGGCGAATCATGCCACGTGTATCTCTTCCAGCGCTACCAGCCTCTTTGCGAAAGCAGGCAGAATACGCCGTCATTTTAAGGGGTAATTCTTCTTTGGTTAAGATTTCATCTCTGAAAAGGTTTGTGACAGGTACTTCTGCAGTGGGGATTAAAAAGAGATCTTCACCCTCAATTTTAAAAAGGTCATCTTCAAATTTAGGGAGTTGCCCAGTACCCATAAGCGTTTCACGGTTGACAATATAAGGAACAGCCACTTCATGAAACCCTCGTGTTCGGTTAAAATCTAACATGTAGTTAATCAACGCGCGTTCCAGTCTTGCGGCTTCATTTTTTAAAACACTAAAACGACTTTTGGCAAGCTTGACACCACGTTCAAAGTCAATCCAGTTTTGTTGGGCGTCAATATCCCAGTGCTCTTTAGGGGTGAAAGAAAACATACGAGGCTCTAACACACGTTTGAGTTCCACATTGTCATTTTCATCTTCACCTTCAGGGACTAAGGGGGAGGGCATATTGGGGATCACGGTTGCTAATGCTTCTAGTTTTTCTTCTAATGCACGTACAATTTCGGTTGCATCGGCTATTTTTACTTTATTTTCTGAGAGTTCAGCTTTTAGCGCATGAACGTCTTTACCTTCTTTGGCATAAACACCCACAAGTTTACTTTTTGTATTTTGCTCCGCTTGCAATGGTTCCAGTACAAGGCGAGCATTTTTTAGCTCCAAAGAAATACGACGTAACTCTTCGAGGAGATTCTCATCGACTTTTTTCTTTCTAAGATTTTGTGCGACATTTTCAAAATCATTTTGTATTAATTTAATATCTAACATACTTTCCCTTAGCGATAAATTCCAACAAGATCACGGATAATGCGCATCTTCTCCGTTGCGATTTTACGAGCCTTACTCGCACCTTCATCTAAAATTGCAATGACTTCATCTTTATGCTCAACATAATAAGCTCTTTTCTCACGAGCTTCAGCAAAATAGTCCCAAATCAGTGTGCCAAGATACGCTTTAAAGTGACCATATCCTTCGCCACCTTTAAGATAGCGTGCTTGTAATGCAACTACTTCGTCCTTTTCTAAAAAGAGTTTAGCCAGTGCATACACATTACATGTAAGATAATCTTTGGGCTCTTCCATCGGTGTTGAATCTGTTACGATACGCGAAGTTGCTTTTTTGAGCTCTTTTTCTGTGCAAAAGATATCAATCGTATTGCCATAGCTTTTACTCATCTTCGCTCCATCAAGTCCTGGAACGGTTGCAACGTTGTCATCGACTTTAAAGTCAGGGATTTTAAAGATATCGCCAAACTCATTGTTGAATTTAATAGCAATGTCACGGGTAATCTCCACATGTTGAATCTGATCTTTCCCCACAGGAATGACTTCCGCATCGTAAAGTAAAATATCGGCTGCCATTAAAACAGGGTAAGAGAATAAAGAGTGGTTGGCGGCAATGCCTTTGGCTACTTTGTCTTTGTAGCCGTGTGCTCGCTCCAAAAGCCCCATCGGCGTATAACCTGAGAGCACCCAGTAAAGCTCTAAGACCTCTTTAACATCCGATTGTGCCCATAAAGTGGCTTTATTGGGATCAATGCCAAGGCTCATAAAATTAATCGCCGCATCGAGGGTATTGTTTTTAAGTGCCACACCATCTTTTAGGGAGGTTAGGGCATGGTAGTTGGGGATAAAAATAAACAGATCGCTGTTATTTTGCAAGTCGACCATTTGTTTAATCGCGCCAAAATAGTTTCCTATGTGAAGCGCACCAGAGGGTTGAATTCCTGTTAATACTCTCATAAATCTGTCCTACTCTTTCTCTTTTTTCTCTTTTAAGTGGAGTAACGTAATTAAATCTTGTACGATGGCATCAACGCTTCGATTTTCAACATTGATGGTGATATCCGCTTTGGCTTCATAGAGGGATGATCGCTCTTCAAATAATGTTCTCGCTTTGGCTTCATCACTCAGCAATGGGCGTTTGGCAAGTTTAAGATCGGCATTTTCATGCTCTTTGAGTCTTTTTAAAATCCCATCGAAGGAGGAGCGAAGGTAGACAATCGTGCCAATGGAATCCAGATTATCGACCTTAAAAAAACCTCCACCTGTGGAAATGACGGCATTTTTAACATTTTTTTCCAGCCATTTGGCTGTTTTTTTCTCAAGCTTGCGAAAGTAGGCTTCCCCATCTGTTTCAAAAATAGCTTTGATTTTGCGGTTTTCCATACTTTCAATCAAATCATCGGTATCTACACCAAAGCGTTTGGTTTTTTGAATCAGCGCTCTAGAAATGGTGCCTTTTCCGACACCCATAAAACCAATAAAAACGATATTTTTGTTCTTAAGATTCAGCACCGTTTTCTTCCTGTTCGTTGTCTCGCTCACCTTTTGCTCGTGGATAAAGCAGAATTGGAGAGCCTTCTAAGTTGAAATTTTCACGCAATTTATTGGCAAGGTAGCGTTTGTAGCTAAAATGTAGTGAGCGTGGTTTATTCATGACCAAAGCAATACGAGGCGGCTTGGTAAGGTATTGGGTGGCAAAGTAAATTTTAACTACCTTCGAGTGGTCACTCGGGATCTGATGCTTAATGGTCGCATTTCGGATGACTTCATTGAGTTGACGGGTTGGAATGTGCTGTGAATAGTTGGCATAAACCGATAAAATCATATCTTTGATCTTTGCGACTCTTTGTTTGCTCTTCGCCGAAACGGTAATGAGCGGCGCGTAAGAGAGAAACTTAAAACGGTCTCTGACTTCTGCCGTGATCTGCTCAAAATCAGCCAGCGGGTTGTCCCATTTATTGAGCACGATAATACAGGCTAAATGGTTCTCTTCCACAAGTCCTGCGATGCGCTCATCAAGCTCTAAAAATGGTTCACTCGTATCTAAAACAAGCAAGGCAATGTTCGCACGCTCCAACATCTCTTTGGTGCGCATTAATGCAAATTTTTCGATGCCTTCGATTTTGCCGCGTCTGCGAAGTCCTGCGGTATCAACAAAGTTGATGACTTTATCTTCGTACTCGATGCTTTCATCCACAGGATCAATCGTTGTACCTGCCACACTGCTGACGACGGCGCGTTGTTTACCGACAAGGGCATTGAGAAGAGAGCTTTTACCGACATTGACACGTCCGATGATCGCAACGTTGATTTGATTGGTTTCAACCTCTTCAACGATCTCTTCAGGAATGATCTCTTCATCTTCTTCCGCAAACGCATCGTCATCGTCCCAGACGTCTTCTTCTGTATCATCCTCTTCTTCCAAGGTATCGTCGTCTTCATTGACAAGAGGAGGTGTTGTTCCTTCAGCCGCAGGCAGAAGCTCCCCAATCCACTCTAAAAGGGCGCTGACACCACGGTTATGTGAAACGGAGATAGGGAAAACAAATTCGGCTCCAAATTCATCAAACTCCCATGCACGCTCCATCTCTTTGTCGTTGTCAATTTTATTGATGACCAAAGCGATCGGTTTTTTACGTGCTTGAAGGGCGTAAAAGATTTTTTTCTCTTCATCGCTGGGGAGCATTTTACCATCAACGACCATGATGATAATATCGGCTTTTTTAGAGGCTTCCATCGACATATTGTGAACATTTTCAAACAGTTCGGTGGATTTATCAAGCCCGCCTGTATCTAAAAGAAGACATGGTTTTTCGGTGATATAGACTTGATGCGTTTTAATGTCACGTGTAGTTCCGCTGAAATCAGAAGTAATCGCAATGCGTTGTTTAGCGATGCGATTAAAAAGTGAGCTTTTCCCCACATTGGGTAGCCCGATAATGGCAATTTTCTTCATAGTAACCTTTATTGCATAATTAGATTGATTATACTCTGTGTTTGCTGTTATTTTGGTAAACTCTCGACATAGAGCGTTTGAGAAGGAAATGCGAACTGCGCACCGTTGCGTGCAACGATCTCCATAATTTTAAAATTAACATCTTCCCTTACATGTAAATACTCTAACCAAACGGTTGTTTTGGTAAAAAAGTAAAGAAAAATACTGAGTGCGCTGTTATCAAACTCATCAAAACTCACCAAAATGGTCTCTTGGTGGACATCGGGGTGTTTTTTGAGCATGGTTTTTATCTCTTGGATAATGGCTTTCATCTGCTCCACTGAGGTGTTGTAGGTAAGACCCAAACGTGTTTTAACACGACGTTTTCCCATGCGAGACCAGTTGGTAATGGGGGTATTGGCAAGTGTTGCGTTTGGCATACTCACGAGGGCTTGTGCGAAGGTACGAATTTTGGTTGAGCGAATCCCAATCTCTTCGATCATTCCTTCAACTGCGGGTGTTTCGACCCAATCGCCCACTTTAAAAGGACGGTCTGTAAAAATAACCAATGAACCAAAAAGATTGGCAACGGTATCTTTAGCCGCGAGGGCAAAGGCTAAACCTCCTAGTCCTAAGGATGCGACAAAAGCGCTGACATTGATGCCCCATTCCTGCAAAACTGCCATAATACCTAGAGCAATAAGAAAGATGCGCAAGGCCTTTGTAATGAAATGTTGAATATCTTGATGCAACTCTTTACCAAATTTAGAAGAGAAAAAACTAAAGAGATTGGAAAATTTATCCACCATTCGATACAAAATCCAAAAAATAATAAACGTTTCAAACGATTTGATCGCAAGATCGACAACATGGTCAAAGCTTCTAAAAGGAAGCCAAAGGGTTGCAATGTATGTGGTAACCAAGACGATAGAGAATTTCAAAGGCTCTTCAAGAACAGCGATAATTTTGTCATCGGTGGTCGTTTTGGTACGTTTAGCAATGGTTCTAAGAGGTTTGAGAATAATGCTTGCAATAAGATTTTTTAAGGCTAATCCGAGTAAAAAAAGAGTGATGGCAATTGCAATATGGGTAATAGGCAATCCAAAAAGGCTATACTCTAAAATATGTTGGAGATCCATACTTTCTCCTAAGGGTTAAGATGCAAATATCAACGGATTTTAACACAGAATTGATTAAGATTTCATACTTATAGCTTGATCGGAGTCATCTTGAGACAGTTTTTTGGAGGCATAAACAGAGGTGTTCTGTTCATGTTACTCTCTTCGTTTAGCTTTGCGTTTGATGGCGCTTTTGCCAAGGTTCTTTCTCAAAGCATGGATTCGGTGGAAGTGGTCTTTTTTCGCAATGGTTTGACAATGCTTTTTGTAGCACTGAGTATTTTTAAACTGCCGATAAAACAAATTGGCGGAAAGCCTTGGTTGCTTCTTTTTCGTGCCCTCATTGGTTTTGCTTCGATGTTGGTTTTTTTCTACAACATTGCCCATATTCCCCTTGCCGATGCGATTACATTTTCACGCACTGCGCCTATTTTTACCGCTATTTTGGCCTTTTTCTTTTTGAAAGAAAAAATTGGTTGGAAAGGGTGGGTCGCTGTTTTTGTTGGATTTATCGGTATCGTTTTTGTCATGAAACCCAATGGTTTAATGCTTTCCAAAACGGATCTTTTTGGGCTTTTTAGTGGACTTGGTGCAGCACTTGCCTACACGAGTGTTCGAGAGCTAAACCGTGTGTATGATACACGTGTTATTGTGCTTGCCTTTGTCTGTACCGGAACATTTTTCCCCGCACTTTTTATGGTTTTGAGTGAATTTTTCCATACACCGATGTTTGATTTTATGCTGGGGCATTTTGTGCTGCCTCAGGGAATTCAGTGGCTTTATATCGTGTTAATGGGCTTTTCCGGTGCTATTGGGCAAGTTTATATGACCAAGGCATTTGCAACTACCAAAGCGGGAATTGTAGGCGCAGCTGGGTATTCGATTATCTTCTTCTCGCTGATTATCGGCATTATTTTAGGGGATGGTTTACCCGATATTCTTGGACTATTTGGTATACTCTTAGTTGTTCTTAGTGGAATTATTGTAGCAAAGGAGAAAGAGTGATTTTAATCGCAGGACCGTGTGTCATTGAAAGCAGAGACAACCTGTTTAGGGTTGCCGAAAAATTAATGAGCTATCACGAAGATAACACCATAGATTTTTATTTTAAAAGCAGTTTTGATAAAGCCAATCGCACCAGTATCGACAGTTTTAGAGGTCCAGGAATGGATGAGGGTTTAAAACTTTTAGATGAGGTGAGATCACAGTTTGGATACAAACTTTTAACAGACATTCACGACTACACCCAAGCAAAACCTGTGGGTGAAGTGGTCGATGTGCTTCAAATCCCGGCCTTTTTATGTCGTCAAACCGATCTTTTAGTCGCGGCCGCACAGACCAAATGCGTGGTGAACATCAAAAAAGGGCAGTTTTTAAACCCTGCGGATATGCGTTATTCGGTGAAAAAAGTGCTCGATACCAGAGGAGTTAAAGAAGAGGGCTACGATGCTGCTAAAAAAGCGGGTGTGTGGCTCACCGAGCGCGGCAGTACATTTGGATACGGCAATTTGGTTGTGGACGCACGTAGTTTTGTCATTATGAGAGAGTTTGCTCCCGTTGTTTTCGATGCAACCCATTCGGTGCAAATGCCTGGAACGGAGGGAGGCAAAAGCGGTGGGAAACGCGAATACGTCCGCCCTCTTTCACGCGCGGCTGCGGCTGTGGGTGTGGATGGTTTCTTCTTTGAAACCCATTTTAACCCGTGTGAGGCACTCTGCGATGGACCGAATATGCTTGATCTTGATGATTTAGCTTTGGCACTTAAAGATATTAAAGCGATTCAAGACAGCTTAAAGGCGTAACATGCAACTTATCCCAACGCGTAATATTCTTCTTAATGTGGGAAGCGCAGAGCAAAAAAGGGCAGAAATTAGAGAGTATTTCCTCAAAACCTATACGGTGTATGAGAAACTCTTTGAGTTGATGAAGGACGAGGAGAGTTATTACCTCACAGCAGATCCTTTGCGTCATCCTCTTGTTTTTTATTTTGGTCATACCGCAACCTTTTTTTTATCAATAAACTGGTTCTTGCCAAGCTGATTGATAAGCGCATCAATCCAACATTCGAGTCGATTTTTGCGATTGGTGTGGATGAAATGAGTTGGGACGATCTGAACCAATCGAATTATAGATGGCCACGCATATCTGAAATTAGGGCATATCGTGATGCCGTTAAAGTTAAAATTTTAGAGCTTATCGACACGTTACCTCTTACAATGCCCATTTCGTGGGAAAGTCCTTTTTGGGCGATAATGATGGGCATTGAGCAGCGTATTCATCTGGAAACCTCCTCGGTTCTTATTCGCCAATTACCGTTAGAAAGAGTTACTCCGAGCAATTTTTGGAAAGTCTGTCCATTGGATACCCCGATTGTAAAAAATGAATTATTACATGTAAAAGGCTCAACGCTTCGTTTAGAGAAGAAACGAGACGATGCACTGTACGGTTGGGATAATGAATACGGTTTACATGTAAAAGAGGTCAAAGACTTTAAAGCCTCCAAATACCTCGTCTCCAATGCCGAATTTTTAGCGTTTGTTGCCAATAAAGGGTATGAAACGCAAAGTTTTTGGAGTGAAGAGGGCTGGAAATGGCGTACGTACAAAAATGCGACCATGCCTCTTTTTTGGCGAATTGATGCTTCAGGATACAAACTTCGTCTTATGGCTGAAGAGATTGAAATGCCATGGAGTTGGCCTGTGGAGATCAACTACCTTGAAGCTAAAGCCTTTTGCAACTGGAAAAGTCAAGTGACAGGGCAGTCTATTCGCCTTCCGAGTGAAGAGGAGTGGTACGTTCTGCATGATTTACATGTAAAGGTAGAAGAACCGTTTTGGGACAAGGCACCTGCGAATCTTAACCTCGAGTATTTTGCCTCTTCTGTGCCTGTGGATACGTTTGCTTTTGGTGATTTTTACGATCTTATCGGCAATGTGTGGCAGTGGACTGAAACGCCGATAAATGGGTTTGATGGGTTCATGGTCCATCCACTGTACGATGATTTTTCCGTTCCTACGTTTGATGATAGGCACAATATCATTAAGGGTGGCTCGTGGATCAGTACGGGAAATGAGATTATTCGTGCATCTCGCTACGCCTTTCGCCGCCATTTTTACCAACATGCAGGTTTTCGCTATATTGAGTCCAATGAGCCAGTCGAAACACACTCCGTATTTTACGAGACAGATTTTGCCCTTTCTAAAATTTGCGATGCCCATTTTGGTCAAAAAGAGCCTAATTATTATGAAGAAATGGCACAGTTTTGTATCGGTTTAAGGGGTTCAAAAGCAAAAGCATTGGAAATTGGGTGTGGAATCGGCAGGGGAACATTTTCACTTGCACGCCATTTTGAAATGGTACATGGCATTGAATTTACCGCACGTGTTGTGAGGCTTGCAACCAATTTCAAAGAGAGTGGCAAACTCAAATACGCCTTAAAAGAAGAGGGCGAATTAGCACTGTTTATTGAAAAAAATCTCAGTGATTTTGGCATTGATCCGCGTGTCCAAAAAGTAGAATTTTGGCAAGCAGACCCGCACAATATGAAGCCTTATTTTGACGGATACGATCTTATTCTTGCCAATGATGTATTGGATACTTTGTACGATCCTGCGCTTTTTTTAGAAAAGATCAAAGAGCGTCTCAATGCTGGGGGATTTTTAGTGATTGCAAGTAGCTATGACTGGGATGAAGCCAAAACACCTCGTGCTAAATGGCTAGGAGGCTTTAAGAAAAATGGTGAAAAATACAATACATTTGATGCCCTCAATGAGCATTTATCGGTCTTTTTTACTTTACATGTAAAGCCACTGACGATGCGTTTAGAAGTGAAAGAAAGTGAACGTAAAAGTGTGATAAAAACGTTACATGTCAGTGTGTGGAAAAAGCGATAATTAAACTGTAACGAAAAATAGTGTATTATAAGAAAAAGTAAAAGGATAATTATGAATATTATTGAAGGAAAACTCTCCCTTAATGGTAAAGAAAAAGTAGCCATTATTAATAGCCGATTTAACCATATTATCACTGATCGTTTGGTTGAAGGCGCACGTGATGCATTTATTCGTCATGGAGGGGAAGAAAAAAATTTAGACCTTATTTTAGTGCCAGGGGCGTATGAAATTCCTTTAGCACTCGATAAAATTTTAAGCAGCGGTAAGTATGACGCGGTCTGTTGTGTGGGCGCGATTATTCGCGGAAGCACACCGCATTTTGACTACGTTGCGGCAGAAGCAACCAAAGGCGTTGCCAATACAGCTCTGAAATATCAAAAACCCGTCACATTTGGTGTTTTAACGACCGATAACATCGAACAAGCGATTGAGAGAGCTGGAAGCAAAGCGGGAAATAAAGGCTTTGAAGCTATGACAGGTTTAATCGAACTTATTAGCCTTTACAAACACCTATAAGGAAACGCTTTGGCAACACGACATCAAGCACGAGAGAGTATTATTGGTTTATTGTATGCAGAAGATATTGGAAATTCTGGCATTGAAAAATTTATAGACGAACTTTTTGAAGAGAAAAAAATTCGAAATCAGCAAAAAGAGTTTGCCCTTGGGTTGTACCACGGGGTGAAAGAGCATTTAATCATTATTGATGAAGCGATTAACCATCATCTTAAAGAGTGGAATCTCAGTGAAATCGGAACGATCGAACGTGCTATTTTAAGACTGGGCGCGTATGAAGTTTTGTACTCTGAACTCGATAATGCCGTTATTATTAACGAAGCGATTGAACTTGCAAAAAAACTATGCAATGAAACAAGCCCTAAATTTATTAACGGTGTTTTAGATGCAATTTCAAGAGATGGAGAAACTAAATAAATGAAGTTGTGCGTTGCGCTTGATCTCCCCACTAAATCTGAAAATATTACTCTGATTCAAAAACTTAAAAGTGAAGATGTTTGGCTTAAAGTGGGACTTCGCTCTTTTATTCGAGATGGTGAAGCCCTTTTACATGAGATCAAAACGATCAACCCCCATTTTAAAATCTTTTTAGACCTCAAAATCCATGACATCCCCAATACGATGGCTGATGCTGCTGAGTCGATGGTTGCTCTTGGTGTGGATATGTTCAACGTGCATGCCTCCAGCGGACGCAAAGCAATGCGTACGGTGATGGAGCGTGTCAATACCTTCCCAAATCCTCCGATTGTTTTAGCCGTGACAGCACTGACAAGTTTTGATAATGCTTCCTTTGAAGCAATTTATCATACTCCTATTGCGCAAAAAGCGGTTGATTTTGCCCAAGATGCTTATGCTAGTGGCTTGAATGGTGTTGTCTCTTCTGTTTATGAGAGTTTAGACATTAAGGCACATACGGCTTCTTCTTTCTTAACGCTTACGCCAGGTATTCGTCCTTTTGGTGAGAATAGTCATGACCAAGAAAGAGTGGCTGATCTTGAAACTGCAAAACAGCAACATTCAGATTTTATTGTTGTGGGAAGACCGATTTATCATAGTGATGATCCGCTAGGCGTGGTAAAGAAAATTATTGAAAATATTTAGTCATTAAGAGGTAAGAATGTTTAAAAAGATTGTACTCGGTATTGTGGTATTGGTTGCTATTGTCGTTGCTGCTTTTTTCTTTCTTATTAAAGTGATTGATTTTAATGAGTATAAACCGCGATTGCACAAAGCGATTAAAGAGAGTACCGGATATGAAGTGATTATTCGTGGTGATATCACGCTTACCCTTTCACCTATAGGTGTTAGTGTCTCTGATATTGAGGTCACGAACCCAACGTATCATCCTGAGACTCCTTTTGCTAAGTTGAGTAGTTTTGATGTGTCACTTGACGTATCTGCATTGCTTAAAAAAGAGATTAAAGTTACACAGCTTTCTCTCGATGGACTTGCTTTAAATATAGAAAAAATTAAAGATGGTAAGTTTAATTATGATTTATTGCCTGTGCAAACACAAAAAACAGCTGATAAAAAAACTAAAGAAAATAATACCACCGTTGAAAAAGAGAGCGATGTATCCGCTTTCATGAATGCCAAAAAAATTATCTTTAGCAACAGTACCGTCAGTTATGCAGATGTGAATGCAACGAATAAAATTGTTTTCGAACACGTTGATCTTGATATCAACGATATCAGTTATGATGCTTCCAAGCATAGTATTCAAGGGCTCTATTTTACTGCCGATACGCATATCGACAAAATTCAATATGGTAACGCTTATGCTGTGCAGGATATTTCGATGTCATTTGAGCTGAAAAATGGTATTGCGGTTAGTAGTGCTCTTAAATACACCCTTTTTGATACGCAAATTCAAGGAAATGGCAAATTTGATTTTTGTGGTAAACAACCGAAAGTTTCATTAAAGAGCAAGATTGTAGGCCTAAAATTGGCATCTCTCTCAAAAGAATTATGGGGCAAAGATCTGTTGGATGGCAGTGCCAATGGTGACTTTAAACTCTCATTCTTTGTGGGTGATGGTACGACCTTTAAAAGCACTCTCAACGGATTTGTTCAGCTTTCAGGCGAAGAGATAGCCTTGAAAGGTTATGATATAGACAAAATTGCTTTAGTGCTTGATCCTTTTCAAAAAGAGAAGTTAAATCTTAATACACTTATATCTAGTACTATTGAAGCTTTTAAAGGCGGTAATAGCGTGATTAAGGAGCTCAATACTAAAGTTGATCTTGGGTATTCTGAGATCAAACTAAGTGATGTAGCACTGAGCACAGCTTCTAATAGAATCGCAATCAAGGGCGCTATCAATACTGTTGATGAAAAATTGATTGATGTTAAAGCAGCTCTTTTGGATACAAAAGGGTGTGCTGTTGTTGAACAAAAGTTTAGTGGAACGTATGCCAAACCTTCTGTAAAGCTTGATGCAACAGCTGTCGCGACACTCAAAGATGTGGTACTTTCTTTTACCACAAAATCAAAAATAACACATACGCAACCCAAGCAAAATGATGAAAATTGTACCGTTTTCTATGATGGAGTGATTAAGCAACCTGAATTGGTTCCACTTACGCCACCAGCTCCAGTTTCGGAATAAATTTTGCTTTTTTAGATTAAACCATGATCTAAAAGGAGTATCCGATGCATTTTATAGAAGGTGTTAAATTGGTTGTGATGCTAAAAGATAAGATTGAAGAGGCAAAAAAAACAGATCAATCTTCTGTTCCAAAACTTCAAAAACTGCTTGAAAAACTTTTAAAATCGCAAGATGCCGCTTATATTTAATCGATAAACGGCTTAAGAAAAGTCTCTTAAGCCGTTTATTATATACTTTTGATATACTTGCACTCTACTTTTTACTTGGACAGATGGGTGAGTGGCTGAAACCACATCCCTGCTAAGGATGCGTCGGGGTAACCTGACCGAGGGTTCAAATCCCTCTCTGTCCGCCACGAGCTTTCAAATCCACACAAAACCCCTAAACTAGGCACTTCACAAGAGTTTATACCGTCACTATATGACACTATCTATAAAAACTATGACACCCGCAATTTATACATCGTAAAAAACACATATTATTTTAGAAAAAAGATTAAGTGTAAATCTTATAGAATATCACTTCGCACAAAATCGATAAGAATTGCGATGAAAAGAAAAAAGACATTAAACATGATGAGCGAGGAGGATTTTTTGTTTACATTTCAACATGGTGATTATAAGTTCGTATTTGAATACGATACTCCTGATGAATTTAGAGAATATTTATCTGAATTAAAAGACACAGTGAAAGAACTTGAAGCTGAAAAAAGTTATAAAAGAGTTCAACAAATTTTTAAAAAAGAAGAACAGATTGAAGGTGAGATAAAAAAGGGTGAAAGACCTGCAAATAAAGAGAACTTCACATTTTATGACCTCGAAACTAAATTTATTGTAGGCAAGAAAAAACTAGAAAAAGTAAGTGCAAGCACTTATAAAGCCTATGAAGCGACATTTACAAAATTAAAAGATTTTTTCAAATACGAACGTATAGAAAACCTTAATATCGAGGATTTTGAGAGATTTAGGGATTATCTTTCTACGCAAGTTGTAAATAAAACCGTAAACAATCATATGGCTTACGTTAAAATGTTTGTAAAGTGGGGGAACGATAGAAAGCTGTACCCAGAAAACAATGTTCAAGGCGTTGAAAATCTTGCAGATAGTAGCCCAGAAATACCACACGTAAACTATACAGATAAAGAAATCAGAAATATTCTTGAATTTGAAGAATTTGAACAGTGCTATAAAGATACGTTCCTTATTGCAACCCGCACAGGAATGCGTGTTAATGAGATTTGTAATATTAAAAATGATGATATAAAGCAAGATGAAGAAACTAATATCTATTATTTTGATATTAAAAAATCGAAAACGAATGCGGGAGTGCGACAAGTACCTATCCATAAAGATATTTTAGAAAGGGTTTTAGAAATTGATTTTCCTCTATTTCCAGAAAAAACGGATAACGCATCTCAAAAAGCAATATTACGGCAACTTTACAGAGTAGTAAAGCAGGGTGAAGGAAAATTTTTTCATACATTTAGAGGTACTTTTATGAACCGATGTTTAAAAAATTATCCGAGAGATTTACCTATTATCCAAGAGATAGTAGGTCACGAAAAAGAGGATAAAATAAAATTATCGGTAGATACCTATGCAAAAGGATACCAATTATCACTAAAAAAAGAGATATTAGATAGCGTTTCTTATTACTAAAAAGACAAAGTAATTAATATTATACATTTTGACAAAACGGAGAAATTACTCTCCGTTTTTTTTTACTTGACAAGAAATTTAGTTAATCCGCCAACTTTTAAAAGTGTGGAAGCTGTGGAAACACCAGTGGCTAGTGTTTCACCGTCGATGTGATTTCCTGCATGATATAAAATATCATTGTTATAATTTCCACTGTTGCTGAATTCGTGTGATGCTCTCGAGATGCTTGTGATGTTCTCACCTGCAAGATTTTGAGTAACTTTTGTTTCTCTTCCATCGATGCTGTTTGTGGATACTGAAAGACCATCTAAGCCACTTTTTAAACGTGTTGTTAATGCCACTTTATCCGCACCAGATGCGCTTTCTATCGCTTTTTGAGTGTCGAGGTATGAAACACTTCCGCCATCTCTTTTGATTACACCCATATTCTCATATTTAGCATATACGCCATTTACCGCAGAAGAAGCGTTTGAAGCGATATTATGAGCTTCTGAGCTGTTTAAATATTGTCCTGCCAACTCTTTCAAAGGTTGCATTGTCGATGAATTCATCGCACTTTCAATCGCTTGAATTTGTCTTGTATCGCCTGCTTTCATCGCCTTTTCATAATTAGCGTGAAGAGCTGAATACGTCTTCATTAAGCCAGATTCGAGTGGTGAACCGCTTGTGTGAGCTTGTAAGTATGAATTTAACCCACTTTGCAACTGTGCTGATGCACCATTTTGAATGCCAGAAATCTCCTTATTTAATAATGATTGCGTTAAATCTGATTTAAAGATACCACGTGTTCCATACGCTGAGAACATCGCTGAATCAGCATTTTCACCGTATTTTGAACGGAATTTATCAGCAATCTCACTTTCATTTTGTAAAAGTTGAGGAACGATGTTACCTAGTGTTTCGCTTTCGCTTTGTTGATGTTTGATGTCGCCCACTTTTGAGATACCACCAAAAGCACCCACCGTTTCACTTGAAATACCGTTGTGAAGCTGTGTTTCAATTTGTGAGACATCTTTTCTCATGTTGTTATTGTCGCTAAATTGCGAGAATTTACGTCCTGTGGCACTTGCACCCGCAACATCTCCGAACATTGAAGAGAAGCCATTCTGTGCGTTTCTAATGCTATCATTAGAACTGTTTTTATTAGCTTCTGCACTTGCTTTTAGAGCCTCTTGATTGGCGAATTTATCCGCTATGACGATTTTAGCTTGCTGTGCGTTCAATCCTGCCTCGAACATCATTTCTTGACGTGATACCACACCATCACCATTTCTGTCGTTTCTATAGGCATTGGGGCGTTCCTGTGTTAGGTAATCTTGTGTCGCTTCAAGTTTTGCGAAGTTGTCACGTTGCGCTTGTGTGCCGATTTCGTTTTGTCTTGTCATATTTTTAATGAGGCTCTCGTTGTCTCTGGTGAAAGCATTTTCCGTTAAATTAGCACCGAATTTGTCTTCCATCATCGCTGATGCTACTTTGGAACGAATGTCAGCAACCGAGCTTTTGAAGGCTGTTTCTTTTGAATTAATGCTGTTTGAACCCATTAGTGAGGCAAAATCTAGCCCTGTTTTCTTTACTTCTTGATTCATCATTTCATCAAAAGAACCCGCTGTTCCCATCTTCGCATTCATGCTGTTGTAGGGGTTTCTAGCATCGTATTTTAATAAATCTTTGTAGTTATTAGAAAAGTTTGTTGCGGTTTGCATTCCTTCTTTTTGTCCCGCTTGCATATTTTTATAGTGTAAAGCTTCGGCAAATGAAAAATTACCGCCAGTTTCTTCGTTCATTGTCTCTTTTGATGCCAATTTTTGGGCATCTGTGGCAAGTGCGCCACTTTCATAGTGAGCATTTTTAGTTAGCCCACTAGCTACACTTGAAAGAGCAGTTAGTGAACCAGATAAGATACCGTATGAAATGGCAGGCACAGAAAGGTATAAATAGCCTGCAATGCCAGCAAGATTGGCACTTTCTGACAACATGAAGGCACTAGAATTAACAGTGACATCGCCAGAAATAAAGCCTTCACCATATTTAATAAGAAAGAAGTTTAGAATAGCACTAGAGACACCCCACATTTCAATCCATACCGCTGTTTTTAGGTAGTTTTTGATAATACCCATGTTATGTGGTAAAAAGGCAAGAGCAAAAACAAGAGGAAAAAGAGCATAAATTAAAGCCCTTAAAAAACCCTGCAATTTGGGAAGCATAGATGCCATATAATAACCATTTGAAAAGTTATTTTGGTTAAATTCCGCCCTAGCTTTTCCCTGTGCGTATGTGAT
The DNA here is from genome assembly GCF_011769985.2 of Sulfurospirillum diekertiae. Taxonomy (NCBI): domain Bacteria; kingdom Pseudomonadati; phylum Campylobacterota; class Epsilonproteobacteria; order Campylobacterales; family Sulfurospirillaceae; genus Sulfurospirillum; species Sulfurospirillum diekertiae. The sequence continues at coordinate 2,035,598 of NZ_CP039734.2, read as the reverse complement.
GCCCATAGGCAATGATTTATTATTTGCTACGGCATAAATTAAACCGCTTTGAATAGCTATTTCATCGAAATTTGATTTTGGTAAGCCATATGATTTAGTTAGAAATCCGACATCCCTGTCATCAGCATTTTTAAACACTGTTGAAAAATTTGATGTGTATTCTGTCATATCCTCATTTACGATTTTATCCCATAGTGAGCTACATGAATACATTGCACCGTTTCTCTCAGATGAAAAAGAACCTGCATCTATTCCTCCCACAGTTTCACCGCTCGCATACCATCCTGAAATTAAATTCTTTATGTTATTTGTTTTGAAAATGGCTGAAATATGGCGAACTCCGTCAGATTCTTTACTTGAAAAAGGGATAAAAATACAATCAGAGAAGAACGCTTCCACATCGTTTGCATAAACAGGTGAAGCATTTGAAGGGTTCTGATTTAAAATATCGATAGCATCTTTAATTGAAGAAGCATATCCACCACGAGAAATCGAATAGCTACCACCTCCCACATCGCTTACAGCTGTTGTGAATAATCCTGTCATTTCTTGACCAAATGAAGACAAAAAGGAATAAGAAAAAGCAACAACAGAAGGAACTTTTACTGCAATTCCTGTGGTCGGTGACGTGCTATTATCTTCATAATACATAGGATAATTTTCAGTTTTTACGAAAATTGTGCTACTCATTGAGAACACAGCAACGAGAAATAAAGTAATGAAGATATGATATTTCGTGAACGATTTCCCGCCTTCAATATTTGGAGAAAATGCCCATTGATACAAGGCAACAGCTGAACCAAAAAGGACGAGAAGTTTAAGCAATTTTAGATAACTTTCGTCATGAAAGATCATCGAAATAGCATTTAAAATTGTGAACATATAATCAACTTCGTAAGCTGAATTCACAGTGACAAGGTAATCATCTGCATACGCAAATGAACCAACAAAAAGCCAAAAAACCAGAAACACTTTAAAGAATTTTTCCATTATTTTTACCTCCATAATGAAGGAAAAACCTAAAAGGTTTTTTGAGAACAAGTGAGTAAAAACAGAAAGTGAAAAAAGCCTAAAATATGCCTGTTTTGAAAAACTTTGCTGTAATACAGTGTATACATCGATACCATCGATGTTTTGAAGGGGTTTAAAATCAATTTGTATACAAATTTTAAAAACTGAAAATCGATGTATACATCGATTTGAAGGGCTTTTCATGAAATTAAAATCCACCGTAGGTGGCGTATTGTGCCCCTTATTTTTTCAGTTTGGTCTTATTAAAATTTTTTTGAAATATTGGAGGTAAGGTAATGATTGAGTGAGTGATTTTTTTATTTCATTTTTAATTTTATTTAAGAGTTATATCTGTGATTTTTTTTGAAATTGCTTTTGAAATTTTGATGAAGGAATGAGAGAGGATAGCTTCATTTTTAATTTCAGTTTTGAATTCATTGTGGAAAGAGAAGAGCTTTGGATTTTGAAAATGTTTTTCAAAATATGATAGACAAAATTTGAGAGGATAGCTTCATATTTTTTAAAAAATTATCAAGGCTTTTTCTTCCTACATCTGTTTCACCTTTTACATCATAGTTATATGATGCTGTGAAAAAATAATGAGCATAAAATGCAATTCTGCAAAAAAAAGTTGAAAATGTGTCTATTTGTATTACATTACAAATTAATTGAGGGAGAAGTTCCTTTTAGGAACTTCTTATAATGCGTTAATGATGTCTTGTTTGATTTGTGTTTCAAATAGATTGAACAATGATTTATGAAATAATTCATCAATATAATCACTATTTTTTTTGAATCCTTGACCTATTTTAATAATTATATGATCTTTATCTTCAATATGATATAATTTATTTGAAATATTTTTTCCATTAAAATATACTGAAATTTGAATATCATATTTTATAAAGCCTGAATTTCCTGTAAAATTTTCAAATAAAAAATGATAATCTTTTACATCTGGTACAATAACAAGACCTTTACAATCTTTTTCAGATAAAACTGTTTTTACATTTTTAAAATATTGTTCAAAATTTTTCTTTGCAACTCCAGTAGCAACATTGTTAACATCAAGATCCATAGTTTGAGCCCCAGCTAAAGCATTGTCTCTTGGCATCCTTGTAATAATCTTACTACTTGATACAACACAAACTTCTTGTTTCTCAATTTTTGAATAAAAATCATTTTTTTGCAAACCAATATTCTCTTCATTAAAAGCATAATGTTTTGCACAGCCACTAAACAAAAATGGCATAAGCGCCAATAAAAAAATAACTACATTTTTCATCTTTTAACCTTTTGTATTATTTAACATTCTATAAATAGAATTTTCTAAAATCATCTGAATATTTTCTTCAGTAGATTTACTATCAAGTTTCATATCTGTTCTGATTGAATTCATATAGTTTTTACCATCACGTCCAAGAGTTTGATCAAGCTTATCACTTGTTCTTACTTCTTTTATAACACCATTTTTTACAATTTTAATAACAATACCTGTTTCTACTTCAATAGTAGAGATAACGTTTAAATGTGAATCATTATTGAATGCATATGTTAAATTTACTTTCAATGATTCAATTTCACAAGTAGCACTGTTCTCTGATGTAGAAACAATATTATAATCTTCAGCCATAAAGTTTTTTAATACTTTATTACAAGAAGAAGCAGCAATGGTAAACTCTGGTTGGCGATAAATTGAACCAAAATCATTTTTGTTTGTAGTAACAACAGCGTTTATAATGTTAGAAGAACCACTGATAATGCTAAGATCAGAAGATTTTACCTCTAATTTAGCTTTATATGGATTTCCCAATAATGATGAGTATTTCCCATCAACAACAATCTCAGTGGCGAATAAGCCATTAACCAATAATAAAAAGACAAAAACTTTCTTCACAGAAGCACCTTTTTTAAAGAAATAATGAGAAAAATATAGCGAATCGCACCTTTATTTTAAAAGTGTGGTTAAAAAGAGCAAGTGATGTGGCAAGTTGTGTGGCAGATGTGGCAATTTTTGAACTTTTGCCACAGCACTGCCACAGCAAAACGGGGGTTTGCCACAGCTCTGCCACAGCACTTTTTTTCTTGTTTGCCCTATTTTAGGGCTTTTGAAGCATTTTTGTATTTTTTGCCACAGAAAAACGCTTTATCACTTCCTTTGTAAAAAAATAAAATCAATTTACCACTACGATTTTTAAAAAAACTCTATGAAATATATATATATTACTCTCTAAACCCCTAGAATAGGGAATAGTAGAGATATAAGTGCTGTGGCAGTGCTGTGGCAAAAGTGCCAAATCGTGTGGCAGTGCTGTGGCAAAATGGAAAAATGCTGTGGCAAAACCTTGAAGTGCTGTGGCAAAAGTGGCAAAAAACACCGCTATTATCATAATAAAACTTAAAGTACACTAAAAATAGCAGAAAATTACCGCAAACTTAAAAAAATCTGATATAATTCTTTCGTTTTGCTTAAATATACAAAATACAATCCTATAACTCATCTAAGTTTTAGGTTTTAAAGTTTTTCCCACTAAAGGGATTCAACCACTCGAGCTTTTCAAAAGCTCTACAAATTTATAGGAAAATAGAATGAAATATTCTCACTTAACCCATGAGTTAGGAAAACTCAACCCGCAACAATTAGACGAAGCTCTTTCAGAACTTAGCTCACTAGCACAACAAGATAAAATCTTGAACTCTATCAGAACAGGTATTCTTCCAGATTCTAGTTTTATTTTTCGCTCAATCAATGGCATCAACTTTTTCAAAGGTGATGAAATATCATTGATACACACAGAAACAGCCACCGCTTTTGTTGCTTCAAATTTTGGAGAAAGCAAGGTAACAAGTGCCATGCTTCAAAAATTGCCTGTTCTTGATGTTGTTTTTAATCCGCAAGAAGTGGAAAGAATCAAAGACAACAAATTTAATACGTTCTCAGCTACTCAATATGTAAAAGATGCTCCGAGAAGCCACAGAATGAGAAAATTAAGCATGGAAGCAGTGAAAAGCTACCCGAACACTTATTTCTTGTTGCAAAGCCTCTTCAATTCAAATGATGAACATATCTTGCATTTTTTGAACTGGCTATCAGCTTGTTTTAACGAAAGAAAAAAATTAGGTGTGTGTTACATCTTGAAAGGCATTCAAGGTGCAGGTAAAAACGTATTCTATGACAATTTTATAGTAAAAGCACTAGGCGAAAAACACGCTATCACAGTTGATAATGCAAGATTGCAAGGTAAATTCAATTCATACTTAGATCATACTTTATTTGTAGCATGGAATGAGATTAAAGGTAATTTCAACGAATCAAATACTACCAGCGACCTTTTGAAAGGCTATATAAGCGAATCGATGCTTCAAATTGAAGCAAAAGGCGTTAACAGCACAATGAAGCCTTCATATTTTAATTCATTGATGTTCTCTAACCATGAAGTACCTTTCGTAATCGAGCCATCAGATAGACGTTTTGTAGTTATTGAAACGTCTAGTGTACCTTTGAGAACTGCTGTTGAAAATACACTTCAAATTTCGATGATTGATTTTATCAATAGAATCAAAAGTGAGGCTGATTCTTTTATTGATTTTATCTTTTCACTTGATTATGACCTTAACAAAGCTTCTTTAGCTTTTAGCACAGAAGCAAAGAAAGTTATTTCAAACGCTTCTGTATCTTCATTGAAAACACTAGCGAATGATCTAAAAGTGAATAGAAACAGCAAAACTGTGGAATCTCTTTATGCTCAATTTGTGGAATTAAAAGCGGATTATAGAGGTGATGATTTTGAGAAATCTTTAAAATCTTTTCTCTTTGGCTTTATCAGTGGAAAGATGTTCACTTTCGATTTTGATTTTGCTCTTTCTTTGTTAGGTGGATATGACAAAGCCACACAAAACAAAAAAAATAAAGACATAGATTCTTTCTTCGGAAAATCTACTTCGTCGCTAGGTAAGAGATACAGAAAAATAGGTGAGCCTATTTCTGAAATCAAAGATACAGAGAAATTTTTAAATGAGCTTATGGGGTACATTCCATTTAATGAAACTGTGGCAAGAGTAACAGAAAAAGCGGTGAATACTATCATTCTTGATAAAAATACTAAAGAATTTTACCCAGAAGATTATATTGAATTTTTTGCATATCTTGATGAGTTGCAAGATGAGGAAGAAGCAAAAAAGGTTTCAAATTCAGATGCAGAATTTGATTTTAACAATCCAAAACAAGCCATATTATAGGAGGCACACAATGGAAAAAATATTAAAAATTATCGACAAATTAATTTCAGTTAGCGTTTTTTTGGGAGTTATTTACGTTATCACAAAACTATTCACGGCTTCTGAACTTTCAGAAAAAGCGTTTTGCGACAATGTATTTCTTCCCGCTGTCGTAGTATATGTTTTACTAGTGATTCGAGTAAATGTTATGTATAAAAAAGATGAAATAGAGAGCGTATTGCACAGATAAGATGTGGCACAAATGTGCCACAAACCTTGCAGGAACATCGCTTTTCAGGGCTTTTTTAAGAGCACAAATGTGTTCTTATTCAAAATATGTGGCACAAATTGTGCTCACAACTACACTAAAACGCCTAAATTCAGGGCTTTTCGTGTGCTACAAATGTGGAGAAAATTGAATGAACAACAAAATACATAAAACTTTACGCATTGATGAAAATTTACATAAATTAATTGAGGCTTACAGGTCAGTTTCAAAAGCTTCTTATAATGAAGCTATTGAAATTTTAGTTCTGAAAGGTCTAGAAAACACTCAAAATTTAAAAGATATGAAACAGCTTTTCAAAGATGAAATGAAAGCTACTCGAGAAGAAATCAGGAATCAAGGCAATAGAATTGCAGGTATTAATATTAACCTTTTTAAATTTCTCGGGAGGGTTTATTCTCACACTTACCAATTATACAAAGGTGTTTCAAATTTTAATCAAGAGCAAATTAATCAAGATGAAAATCTAGGAATCAACAAAGCTCTTGAAGCATTAAAAACAACTATCAAAGACGAGGTGAATTAATGAAATTTATTAAACGAATTAAAGAATTGGAAGAACCAAAAGAGGCAAGATTTGAAAAATTACAAGCTGTATTTTCAAGAACAGAAGAGAAAAGAATCTCAATAAAAAGCCACAAAGAATCTTTAAATGTTGGTATTCAAGGTATAAGAACACCATCTCAAAAAGGCGGTGTAGTAGTGGGGGGAATGTCAATTTTCTTAAAAAGAAATTATGAAATAGCTGGTAAGATGAATGCAGACGGCAAACGCTCATCAAAAAAATCAATCGGTTCTCACGGTTCAGCTAGCCTCAATTATATGAATAATCATGGCAATGATGATATTAAAAACGATACTGATTTATCAAATATTTATGATGAATCAGGGGAAAGAATGACGAGAGAAGAGTTTGAAGATTTTAGAAAAGAGCTTCAAAATGACGGATTAAATGCTTCTTCACGAAATGTTATTTCGACAGGTCAAATTCTCTCTCGAGATGAATATGTAGGATTAATTAAATATTCTATGGATACATTCAAAGATTTGACAGATAAAGATTTTGGATACAAATTTGCTGTCCACACAGACCATGAAATACCACACGCACACGTTTTTATTCACAGTGAGGACGGCAGAGATGTAATGATGAACAAAGAGCAAATGCACCTATTAAAAGAGATTGTAGGTGATAAAACAGAATCCATCTTTCAAGAAAAAGAGATTGAAAAGAACATCGAAAAAGCCGATGAAAGAGCAATTCAAGGAGGTTTAGAATGCTAGAAAAAGAAATTCAAAAAACTAACATAATTCTAATTTTAATGATTTATGGCTTTGCTATTTTAATGTTTACCCAACTTGTGCAAACAGTAGAAATGAATAAAAAAATCGATGTATTAATCGAGAAAGCAGATAAAAAAGGGGTGAATTAATGTTACCCCTTCCACGAATAGATAAAATCATTTTAGGTGTACTTGTAGCTCTTATTTTAATGTTTTTATTGATGTTTAAAATGGTCGAAATTGATTTTGCAAGCTTCACCCTTTCGGGCATCTCACTATCGATTTTAGGGCTATTAGGGATACTTGCAGAGGGTTTTTATACTAGATACAAAGAATCTAAAATAATACCGATTAAAACCTATTTTGATGATGAAATTATCGAAATTAAGGACGAAGAACCAAAAGCAACTATAAATGAAGATGTAAAAAGTGAAATGAAAGGCAAATTTGACCTCAAATTTGGGGGCAATTAATGGATAACTTCTTTATGAAAATGAAGCAAAGGGCGATAATAGCGGGATTTGTCGCCTTTTTTCTTGGGCTTCTAACAACTAGAGACATCTTACCTTTACCATTTTTTCATATAGAAAGCCTTCTTCCAGATGAACTTCCACCTCTTACAGATGAGCTGTGGCAGGACAGTATAAAAGGCTTCTTACTTTACAATCTAAGTGCCTTTTTAACGTATTTTACTCTTTCCTTTGCTCTCGTTTGCTTCTTCCACAATAAGATAAAAAAAGAGACAGTAAAAAGGGGTGCTGTTCGTATAGATGCTGATAAACTTAAAAAGATAATCACAAAAGATATGCAAATAAAGAAAGATGCACCACTCGTTCATCTAGCACATGAGAGAATGCCGATACCTTTCAAAGAGATACCACGTAACTTTCTATTTTTAGGTAAAGCAGGCTCAGGAAAAACGCAGGGTATCTTTAATCTCTTGTTTGGTAACTTCGATAAATATGGTGTTCAAATCGACAAAGGCGTTTCAGATTACGGCTATACATTCATAATTTATGACAGGAAACCAGATTTCACGACACGTCTATATCGCAGAACGAGTGGAAAAGATTTTCTATTCAATCCTCTTGATAAGAACTGTATCAAATGGAACATCTTCGATGATTTACTCGAAGATAACGGCACTATAAACGAATCAATGGTCGAATTTTTCGCTAAAAGCTTGTGTCCTACCGATTCAGACAGTAAGAATGCACACTTCCAAGAGCAAGCACAAGCCGTTACAAAAGCCGTTCTGGTCGCTGTTTGTGGAATGGCAAGTAATGCTAATAACAAATTCTTAATCGATTTTATACAAGCAAATGGAGACGGTTTAACCCTTAGAAATACTCTTGTAAAAGATAAAACGGTAATCAAATACGGCTTACATAATAACGTAGCAAATGCCCTTACCGTCGGAGCTGGTGGGCTTGATAACCAAGGGAATAGCGTAATGGCAACACTTAACAAAGTGTTCCGAGGTTTAAGCAAGAGAGAATTCTATTTCACAGAAGGCAATTTTTCGATTAAAACATTCTTCAAAACCATTGATGAAAACCCCGACAGACGGCTTTTCATAGTGAACACAAAAGAGATGGCAGGTGCATATACCACCTATTTTTCACTATTCATTAATCTAATTTTTAAACGTGGAACAAGCCTTTCACAGCCTTCCAATAGACGTATTTTTCTCATGTTTGATGAAATTCAAAGCTTGGGCAGTGATGGAAACCATGAGCTCGGAAAACAACTAATAAGCGAGCTAGGTAATTTTCTAGCTGAGAGCCGTTCTTTTGGTTATTCCGCAATAGTAGCCACTCAATCGTTGCCACAATTAGAGCAACTAATTAAGAAAGAAGGAATGAGAGAGCTATTTCAGCACTTATCTAACAAGTTCATCTTTCAATATAATGAACCAGATGGCGCAGAATGGCTTTCACGCTACTTTAATGAACAAGAAATCGAGAGAATGCGTGAATCAATTTCGAGAGGTGACAATTCAGAGAGAGTGAGCGAAACGGAAGAAGAGAAGCTAAAAAGAATCGTGCTACCTTCTGAATTTAACGCTTTAAAGCCTTTGCAGTGCTTTTGTAGCATAGGTGAACACCCTACTTCACAGCTACAATTTGAATATCGTTTACCACCAGAAATCACACAAAAAGTTCTACTAAAAGAGCTACCATTCTTTAATAATGATGATATTGATGTTCTAAAAAATAGGTATCAAATAAAGTTAGATTAAGGTTATTAATGTAGTATTTTCCCATAAAAACAGTGTGACACTAGGAGGAAAAAACTATGACACCATCGCTATCCGCTAAATCAGTGGAGGCTTTGGAATCTCGTATTTTAGGCACTTTGAGAGAGTTTGTCCGATGCTCCCTCTCTGTCCGCCACCAAGCCCCTATTTTAGGCACTTTCAAAGCACTTTTTAAAAACCTGGAAATCCCTTGCGTACCCCTAAGAATAAATTGAAATATTCGTATTGAAGGTCATAAAGTGACCTTGAAGATAACTTACATAAACATCATAGATCATTTTAGTGCTAGAGTGTCCCAAATACTGTGCTAATTCAACATAGAAACACTTATTGAAGAAGTAGTATGTTCATACACACCAATATAAAGAAAAATAAAAGCTATAATTCAATTGGCACAAGAACAAAATATATAGAAAAAATAAATGACTCAAAGCTAAATAATATTAATATTACACAAACAAACTAGGGGGCTAGAATGAAAAAAATACTTATCCTTGTTGGATTACTCACAAGTATGTATGCAATTCCACCATGTGATTTACCAGATCAAAAAGTATGTGCGTATTTTTATAAAGGACCATTAAGCGGAGAAATCATTATTACAAACATGTCTGCAGATACAGTTTTAATAAAACATCTTAGTGCTTCATTAGATGGACAAAGTAAAAGTATTAATGACTTACAACTAAGCGCAGGACAAAATTTTTCTATGCTAAAGACAAGATATGATGATCATGACAAAAAACCTTATTATTACATAGGCTCAATGGAATATAAAATTATCAAATAAAATACAACAAGGTGCTAAAAAGTGTTTTATGATGATGATTCATTAGATTTAATAGAAAAGTATCGAAAACAAAAATACCAAGAAAAAGCTAATGGAAAGTTTTTAACAAACAAGAATAATAAAAAATTGCCTCGTCTTTCATTGATTCCAATTATTCTTTTGATAGGATATATTATTGTAATGAATTTAAGCGGTATTCACAAAAAACCCAATGAAGCATTTAACGATAGACTCAAAAAAGAAGAAACAACAACTACAGACCTACAAAAGCCAATCCAAACACAAAAAATAGAAGAAACCTCTCAACAAGTAATGACAAAAAATATAGAAATCATTTCAAATAAACCTATCATTACACCACCAAAAATAGAACCCTCAAAACAAGAAACTACCATTAATCTTATGTCTCAACAAACTCCTCAAAAACAAATACCTACTCAAAAAATACAAGAGGAAGAAGAAATACACCCTGGGACATCAACGAGTATAGGATATTATAAATGAATGAAAAAACAATCACACAAGGCATGTTTCAATCAATATCAAATTCAAAAGGTATTGAAGAATTAATTCTTATATTTTTAATAGCAATCGCAATTTTAAGCATACTAAGTTATGTAACAAAAATTAAAATAAGACCAATCAATACAGTAATTTATATAATCATTTTTATAATAGGTTTTTCACTCTATCAAACACCAAATGAAATTAAAAAAGAACCAATAAAAACAACAGTAAAAATGAAGGAAATCGAACCAAAAAAATTTACAGAGGTTAAGAAAGAAAAAGAAAAAAACCTATCAAACAACGAAAATATAAAGATTGAAATGCACTAAAAAAGGGTAAGGTTTTTTCAAATCCCTCTCTGTCCGCCACAAAGCCCATATTTTAGGCACTTTCAAAGCATTTTTTCAAAACCTGAAAATCCCTTGCGTACCCCTAAGAATAAACCGAAATATTCGTATGGGTGGTCTTAACGTGACCTTGCAGATAACTCACATCATTTAAGTGCTTGAACACCCTAAATACTACACTACTTTTGCGGATTGCCTTGTTCAAACCATCTTAAAAAGAGTAGAAAAATAAAAAATAAACACCTAAATGTGACGCTTTCCCCCTCAAAAAGGCTATACTGTCTTAAAAAGGAGTGAAAGATGCTCAGCCTCAACTGTCCCGAACTTGATGTTTACCATGCAGAGTGTGATGAATTGCTCAGCACTTTTGACTACTCTCATTTTACTGAATCATTTAGCGCGCTGATTCACCATACCAAAGAGCATTTTGCCAATGAAGAGCGCATTATGAAAGAGCTTAATTTTCAAGGCTATTTTGAACACTTTGAGGAGCACCAAAAAATTCTTGGCGAGATGAGCCAGTTCTTAGCAATGGCAATGCAGGGCAATACCTTGTTTGCAAAGAATTATATTAAAAACGGTGTTGCGGATCGTTTGGATCTTCATATTCGCAACATTGACTCACAACTCGCACTGTTTATAAAAAGTAAAAGCTAATTTGAGACTAAAGCCGATCAGCCCAATGCCCACTATTTTTTGAACAACATTGAGGTAAGGCAAAAGTCTTAAAGCTCTTTGATTGCCAAATAGAAACGCTACAAACATATCCCACACCAGCAACATTGTGACCATCCATACCGCATACACCATCTTTACATGTAAAGCTGTTTCGGGTTTAACAATGGTAAAAAGCAGTGAGAAATAAAAGAGAATATTTTTAGGATTGAGTAAGGCAGACAAAAACCCTTGAGCAAAGAGTTTAAATGCCATTTGACGCTTTACATGTAAAGAATTTTCAAGACTTGGTTTGGGTGCAAAAAGCAGGAGACAGCCAAGGTAAAGTAAAAAAAGTGCTCCACCGATTTCGATGAATGAAACGATCAATGGGTACTGACTTAAATACGCATGCCCCATGTACGCTAAAGCGATGTAAAGCGCGTTTCCACTGGCAATCCCTAGACAACTCCACCATGCTTTTTTATATCCGTGCGTTAATGCATGCTTGATAATGAGAAAAAAATCTTGCCCAGGGCTTAAAAGTGCTAAAAAATAGATAGAGGTGAGGGTGATGAATTCTACTTCAAACATATAACTCCTTTTTACATGTAAGCATAAACGAAATGCGAAAAAAGTTATTGTATAAAATTGACTTGGTACTCTTTGGGGGTGAGAGCGGTACGGCGTTTAAAAAAGCGGTGGAAGTGGCTTTGGTCGACAAAGCCACAGTATTGCGCGCACAGGGCAAGGGGAGTGCCATCGTGAAGTAACTGCTTCGCATGCTCGATGCGCACATCCATGGCATAGTGTTTGGGTGTGCAACCGTAGGTTTGTTTAAAGTGGCGTGTGAGAACATAGGGGTTGAGTCCAAAACGTTTGGAAAGCTCACAGAGACTGGGTGTTTCATCCAGCCGACTTTCTAAAAAGTGTGCCATATCTTGAAGGGTATTGTCTTTGTGTTGACTCACTCCTTGTTTCGTATAGAGCCAAAAAAAGCTCTCCACCCATGCTTCCAATGCCTTTACATGTAAAGGTGAAAAACCTTTTATGAGCGCTGTAATAATGCGCTCAAACTCCTCAAATAAAGCCTTATGAAATACCAACGGTGTAGTCAGTGGCAACAGCGTTGTGGTTTCTTGAAACTGTTTGGCTTGAATGTGCGTACAAAAGTTCGCATCTAAATAGACCATAATGTAACTTCGTCTCGTTTGCGCAATAGGATTGCACGCATGTTGGATGTGAGGTGGAATGATGGCAAGGGCGCCATGTTCGAGCAAAAACTCTCCCTCAGGTGTCTGAAAGCACGTTTTGCCTTCGAGCATAAATCCTATGGAGAGTGCTGCGTGTGCATGTGCCTCATAAGCGCGCTCACTCTGCAGTGTTTGGCGAATCTGTAAAAAAGGTGCTTGCTCGTAGCAAATCAAAATTGTTTTAGTCTCGTTCATAAAAGTATTGTAATATAATAATTCAAATGTTAGCAAGGAGAAGAGCATGCAAAAACTCTTATGTATTATGGCAATACTGGTTTCATCTTCACTGTTTGCATTGGATTTTGCCCGTGAAAGCGAACTACAAAACGAGTGCGATCATAACAATCCCACGGCATGTTTACAATTAGGCGCGATGTACCACATCGGTGATGGCGTCCAACAGAGCTTTAGTAAGGCCAAAGAACTTTATAACCAAACCTGTTCTATGGGCATGGGAAGTGGCTGTTCCAATTTAGGTTACATGTATGAAAGTGGTCAAATAGGACAAAATTATGCCAAGGCGGCTGAACTGTATGAAAAAGGGTGTGTACTTGGTGATGCAAGCAGTTGTGCGAGTCTCGCGGTTTTGTATGAAAATGGTACAGGTGTGAGTGAAGACTTGCAACAAGCCGTTAATTATTATGATCGTGCGTGCAGTGCGGGCTTGGCAAGCAGTTGTGCGCATCTTGCATTACTGTACGAGCAAGGTGGAAACTATGTTTATGCTGCCATGTACCATCAAAATGGATGTGATGCCGGCGATGCGCAAGAGTGTTCCGCGCTTGCTCGTATGTACTATGAGGGAGGCAGTGTGAGCCAAGATGCGCAAAAGGCGCAAGAGCTGTTTAAAAAGGCATGTGATTTGGGCGATGAAATAGGTTGTAAAAACTATGAGATTATTAAAAATAACACAGGATTTGTGGAAGAGTGATCTTTAGGGAATACTCTTCCATTCACAAGTTTAATTTGCCTGTGTCATGATACTAGCGTTAGAGGTGTTTCGCTTGATTTTCAAAGCGAAAATGCGCTTGTGTCATCGTGTGTCGGTACGCAAACATAGCATCCATGTCTCTTTTTACAAACCAGAAAAAGAGCCTTCCCAAAAAAGGAATTGGTGGCGCTAGTGTGATGGTCTCTTCCATGCGCGTGCGATTTTCATCTTCAGCTATAAAACGTCTTTCATGCCGAAACGAGGCAAAAGGCCCTTTCTCCATCACATCGACAATGCTGTGAGGGCAGTTTTTCTCAAGCGCCATCTCCCAACGTGTCGTGATTCCAAACTTTTTAATGTCCAAAATGACGCTGTCATTCTCCATCTTCACGATATTTACCTTAATCGACGGTGGCGTAATGAGCGGAAGATTATGCGTGTCGGTATGAAAAGCACACACGTCTTCAACGCTTGCATCAAGTTGGCAGGTGTAATGCAGGGTGTAGAGGTTCATAGGGTTCCTTTAAAATATACTTTCATCGTGTAAACGTTTACATGTAAAGATTGTAGCTCTATTTTCATACCAAACGATTGATTAAGATTTTGGTAATGCACTTTGTTTGATAAGCTTTTTCTCATTAGATTTTACTTGACGTTCTAGTTTTTTTAAATCATCTGCAGGTGGTAACTCTTCAGGTTTAATGCCTCTGTCTACCAAGAGTCCTCTAATACTTTCATTGTTTTGAATATGCTCTTGTGTAATGAAATTTTCACCTTTGAGATTGTTCTCTTTGACATTGTGATTAGTAATCTCTGTTGCAAGATTTTTTGCTGTAATGGTAATAGTCGGCAGAAAATCAGCCAGTGGACGCTTCTCAGGAACACCGAGTTTTTCTTTCATATCTTGTGTTGTATGCCCTCCAAATAACGCGCTATCGCCTTTGGAACGAATACGTGCAAATCCTTTATCATCGACTCCACGCTCATAAATATTTTTAGAAAGTTCTGTTTCGGATTCTTTTAGTTTTGCTCTTGCTTGAAGCCTATCTTCAAGTTCAAGACGTTGTTCTATCAGCTCTTGTTTTCGCGTTTGCATCGCAAAGTAGGTTTGGGCAAAAGCGATTTGTTCTTTTCTCGTATCCCCATTTTGCGCAATGAGATAACATGCGTAGCGTGTCAGCATGATGTCATCAATCTCTCTATTGGCTCCAGAACCAATGTTAACCATTTTCGCCACATGGCGAAAATGGTCTGTGACCTCAATCTGTGAATTTTCACAGGCTTTTTTAGCTTTGTCAATCACATTTTGGAATTTATCCCAATGTTGGTAACCGAGAAGAATTTGTAAATTTCTTGCAAACCAATATTCAATGTCACTATTTTTAACAATATTGACGATAGCATTAAACTCATTTTGGAGTAAGGAGATAAGATTTTTGTCCATCATAATCCTTCGCAGTTATTTCTTTTTAGTATATCGAGACTTTACATGTAAGAATTGAAATATATCAATTTGAAATATTAAAAGGTTACATTAAAGGTTTCATCTCTCCTGTAAAGCACTTTCATCTTCTTGTTCAAAATCAAAACTATTGTTATTGATGACCAATTTTAAGCATAGCCACCACACATATACAGCTGGGGATGAGTTCATTTCTCCAACTTCGGACAATCCATGGGCTAGATTATTTCTAAAATTGTAGCCAAGCGCTTTTGTTAATAAAATGTCTAATTCAAAAAGTAGATTTTCATCCAATACAAGAGGCACTTCCTCTTTATCTAACAAAGTAGATAATCCGTGTTCCGTTTCAATTCCTTCTTTATCAATGGTTGTTGTTTTAATTCCTCTAATTTGTAATTGCAATCGGACGAAATGCTCAATTTGTGGAATTAAAAGGTGAATAGCAACTAAAAAATTAAGTTCTAACCCCTGCCATAAGCCTTCAACCCATACATCGATTCTCTCATTAGGAATCAATGTCGAGTTCTCACAAATGTGATATAAATCTTCTTTAGTAATGCGATGTTCAAGAAGTAGCTGAAAAAGTGCAGGTGCAATATATGCTTTAGCGGTAAGTTCAATATAATTTTTATAGTTCTGTACCATTATAGGGAAGAGAGCATCAAAATCATCTGTCAGACTTTCCGTTAAATCTATTGAAGGTGTCTTGGCTATGATTCTTCCATCATGATTTATATGTACGCCACTGAATAAATGTTGAAATGGAAATTGTTGGATATGCTTTTTCGCTTGCTCCTTAAAATATTCTTTGGTTGGTATATCAATTAAGTTAGCAAAAATATGTAGCGTTTTAAATTTAGGCTGATTGGATACGGCTTTTTCACTGTAATCAACCATCTCTTTTGTATCAATTTTAGTTTCAATTCTTTGCATATATTCTAAAGCGATTTGATTTGATTCAGGGATTTTTCTTTCAATCTCAGCTATAAGAGTATTGATGTCATCGGTATCACGATATTTTTTTGGAATTTGTCTAAGGGTTTGAAGTGCATTTTCATAATCTGATGTACTTTGAAACTCATATGGTTGGGCAAGTGCATTTTGATAAAAAGAAAAACCTATTTCATAGAGCAATTTATAACATAGTTCTTCATTTTGTAATTTTCTAGCCCATTTTAGAGCGCATTGGTAATAGCGTGTACTTTGATAGTATAATTTTTGCTCTTTAAACTGTTGTGCAATCTTTTCAAGATGAGCCACAACAATTTCTATATCTTCTCTTCGCAATTTAGCAACATCTAAGATTTCTACGAGGTGCATTAAATAAAAATTGTCTTGACTCGAAGTATTTTTAATGTGTCCCAAAATAGGATTAGTCAGGTTTTCAATAGATTGATGAGTAGTCGAAGCTAATATAATTGCTCTTTGCCATGTGTTACTTGAATAGTGAATTGTCTCTTGGGAAAGCGGATATTTTTGATAGTTTTCAATAGCAATTTTTGTAAAATTGATAGCTTTGCCTCGTTTTAATGTCCATAAGACATCGGCTATGCGAGCTTTGATTTGGTATGCTTTACATTCAGGGAGGGTCAGTTCAAAAAAATCTAATTCCTCTGTAATGAAATCATCAAGTATTGCTGAACGACGACCATCATTCCATTTTACCATTGCACCAAAAGGTTCACTTTGACTTTGTGGGGTTAATATCATTGAACATAGATCACCCATTAAAAAACAAATTCTTGCAATAGTTAAATCATCGGCATCTTGTGCTAATTTATGAAAGTTTGATGAAAATTCATAACAATCTTCTTTGTATTCAATTTGATTTTGAATGGCTATAAAATTTTGGAGTAATAAGGGAGAATTTTCACTTTCTTCTCTGGTCATCGTAATATCTCCAAAGCATTTCTCTTATTCTACGCCAATTACTTTTACATGTAAAGAGTATCTCCTTCCTTGACAACCCTTTACATGTAAAGCTAAAATAGTCTCAAAACTCCCATCATAAGGTCGCTCATGAAAAAATTACTCTTCCTTTTTGTTCTTCTATCAATCTCTATTTTTGCTGCTGGAAATGTAGAATCGGTGACGCTTGTGAAGTCAACTCAAAGTTGGGATGGATCACGCTTGCCTGCTTACCCAAAGGACGCACCTGAGATTTCGGTTTTGAAGATTACGATTCCTGCTCACACGACGCTTCCGCTGCACAAGCATCCTATCATCAATGCGGGGTATATGGTCAAAGGCGCGCTTACAGTGGTGACCGATGAGAACAAAACATTACAGCTTAAAGCGGGTGATGCGCTGATTGAGGTGGTGGATCGATGGCATTATGGCGTCAATGAGGGCGATGAAGCGGTGGAAATTGTTGTTTTTTATGCAGGGACAAAAGAGAGCGTGCATTCCATCAAAAAATAGATGGTCATGCTTTACATGTAAAACGTTATGGTAGTTTTTCGATCGGCAAGGGCTCAGCGTGAAAGTAGCCTTGTGCAAAGTCAATGTTGAGATCTTTAACAACATCATTGGTTGCTTCATCAAAGACAAACTCTGCAACGGTTTGCAAACCCAACCGTTTTGCAAAGTCATTAATCGCCGCAGCAATTTGATATGCACTAGAATCGGTTGTTATTTTTTGGATGATGGTACCATCTATTTTTAAAATATTGGCATTAAATTGCGCGAGATAGGCAAAGTTTGAGTAGCCACTTCCAAAATCATCAATGGCGATTTTAACACCCAACTCTTTGACCGATGCGATAAAAGAGATGATGGTGAGATAGTCTTTGATGGCTTCAGTTTCAGTCAATTCAAAAGTGATGCGTGAAGGCTCTACAAAGTTTTTAATCGCATTTTTGATGAATAAAACGGTTTCTGCATCTTCGATGTCTTCCACCGATAGGTTGATTGCCACGTTCTCTTCTCGATGGGTAAAATCCAAAAGTGTTTTTTCAATCATAATGCGTGTGAGCGCTAAGTAATACTTCGATTTTTTAGCGACTTCGAGAAAGAAGTAGGGCGAATAGACCTTGCCATTTTCATCAATCAAGCGTATTAAGCTTTCATATTTGGTTGTTTTGTTGCTTTTGAGATGAACAAGCGCTTGGTAGTAGGGGACAATTCTCCCCTGTTCAATGGCACTTTTAAGCGTATGGAGCATTTGAAAGTTTTGCAGGTGTATGGCTTCTTCCTTTTTATCGGAGAGCATCCAGTCCATATTGCGTAGAAGTGCTTGTTTGAGGGCTTCTTCCGCATGGGAGAGAATTTGTTCTTTCTCAACCGCAATTCCTACACTAATGCGTGTGGTAATTCCTTGCATATCTGCTAAAAATTGATGGGTATGGACTTGGTTGATGAATTTTTCCATGGTAGTGCAAAATAGCTCATTATCTTCTCCATCCCCAAAAATGACAAAGTTGTCTGCTTCAAGTTTATAAAGCGAGTAGGGTGTAAGGTTTAACATCTCAAGAAAAAGAGCGGAAAACTCTCGAAGGAGTGTATTGCCACTTTCAAACCCGTAGAAGCGGTTAATTTCACCAAAGCCATCAATGTTGATCAGTGCAATAATCGGATTTTGAGATACGGCAATATCTTCAAAAAGCTTCACACGATTGGGCAGGTTGGTTAACGCATCGGTGGTCTGTTTTAAAATTTGTTTTTGTTGCTTGATGATCTTGGTGAGGTCATTGCGTGTGGAGATGTACTCGACGATTTGTTTGTTCTCATCAAAAAGTGGAATGATGGTCGTATCGACATAGTAAGGCTCTCCTGATTTGGCTTTATTGATGATGAGACCTTTCCATACGTGACCCTTTTTGATGGTCGTCCACATATCTTTAAAAGTACCATTCGGGACATCGGGATGGCGAATGATATTGTGCGACTTACCAATAAGCTCCTCTCTGGTGTAGCCTGAAATTTTGACAAAAAGGTCATTGACATAGGTGATAATGCCTTGAGTGTTTGTTTTAGAGACAATAGAGTTTGCATCAAGGGCTAGTTTATAAGCATCGAGTGTTTTAATCGTATGTTCAAGTTCATCCACGACAGCATTTGTCAGTCTAGACATGACTGCAATGTTCTCGTGTTTTTCATCCAACTGTTTTCTACTCGGCTGGGGTAATGTTTCGAGCTCTTCTTGTTCACTCAATGCCAAAACCGTGGTGGTGAGATTCATCATCTGAGAGGAACGAGATGTTTTGAAAAATTCACCATAACTAAAAAAGCCGCAGGTTGTGCCTAAGATGTTGTAGGTTAGGAATTCACTTTCAAGAATTTCACCAGCAAATGCTTTACGCCCCATACACGAATATATCCAGACAACTTCAGGTTTAAGAAGAAGCCTTGCATCATTGTTTTCCACGATTTCATCAACATTGGCAATACCAAAACGAACACGATCGCCTGCCTTAAAATTACCTGCAAAAACGAGGGCATTCTCCGTAACGGCAATAGGCGCTCTGGCAATATAAACACCTTTTTCGGTTTTAATGAGCGGAAATTTGACGATACTGGAAGGAAGATGAGCAACAACATCATCTCCAAAATAGTGGCGAATAACCTCAAAGATAGGTGTTTGATCAAGCTCAAAAATCGTATTGTTGAGCACTTTTGTAATGACCATCGGTTTGCCAATAGGATTCCAGTTAAGTTTCCAATGATTGAGGATTTTTAAAGAGAGATTGTCAAATGCCACACCCACAACGCCATGAGTGTACACGGTACCATTTAAAGCAATTAACGTTCTCGCAAACCTCCCATAATCTGCTGCTGCACCACCTGCAATGGTTAAATCTTTGCGTATAAAATTAACGCCACTTAAAAATTCTTCAGGTTCACCTTGCAAGCCTTCACTGAAAAAGATGGCCGCTTTGACATTATGACTGAGATGTTGAACGACAGAAATTCCACCGTTAAAATTACAACGGCGCGTATAAAGGGGAATGAGTTTTGTATGTGTGAAGGCACAAAAAGAGAGTGTGACGGTGTTTTCAAGCATTTTCCCATCGAGGATTTCTCCTGCTGTGGTCACACCTAAGATCGTTGCTTGAGGGAGCAACGTCGAAAGTGTGGAGGCAAGATCGCTAAAAAGCTGTTCGTCGTTGCGACCATCAAAAAATTGCACTAAAAGGGATGGTTCGTTTTCAAAAGCCCCGGATTCAATACGCTTTTTCAGCGATGAAAAATCCTCAAACGTGAAATTTGAAACTTTCATAAGATTTTCCCTTTTATGTGAATAGAAACGATTATTTTATGTTTATTTTTTATTAAAGGCAAGACTAATTATACACTTTTTATTCCTTCAAATGATCCTATGCTATAATATTTTACTTCATCGCAAAGGTTAAACAGATGGACAAAGAACTGCAAACCCTTCAAAAGTTTTACAATATCGCTATTGAGTTTTTAACCAACTATAGTTTTCAACTGATTGGGGCGCTGATTATCGTCATTATCGGATGGTTTGCGGCAAAGTATACCTATACTCTTTTGATGCGCCTTTTTGAAAGCCATCATTTTGACATGACCCTTTCAAAATTTGTGGCGAGTGTCGTCAAAATGCTGATTTTTGCTGCAATGATCATCATAGCCCTTGGAAAAGTAGGTATTTCTATTGCGCCTTTTGTCGCGGCTATTGGCGCTGTTTCCTTAACTGCTGGCTTAGCACTTCAAGGCAGTGTTTCGAACTATGCAGCTGGGGTGCTTCTTATCATCAGCCGTCCGTTTAAAGTGGGTGATACCCTTTCCATCGGTAATTTTTACGGCGTGGTAGAAGAGATCAAACTCTCCTATACCGTGCTTCGCAATGAAGATGAAGAGCTCATCACCATCCCCAATAAAAAGATGATCGGTGATGTGTTGGTCAACTCTTTTGAATTTCGCATTGTGGAGTCAAGTATTGGCGTAACCTACGAGGAAGACCCCACTAAAGCGATTGCCTTGATCAAAGAGGTATTATCGGGCTTTAAAGAGGTCAGCAATACGCACAAACCTGTCGTGGGTATTGCTAAGTTTGGCGATAGTTCTATTGAATTGGGGCTTCGCTATTGGGTTCCGACCAAGAGCTATTTTAAGACACAATTTGAAGTCAATCTTGCCCTCTATAACACTTTACATGTAAACAATATCAGCATCCCTTATCCGCAACGTGAAGTGCGTATTTTAGGAGAAAAAGTTTGATTTCATCGCCTTTCCTGCGGTTTTAACCGTTGTTCCACTCGTGCGAAAGATCGTCAAAAAATTGGTGGCTGAGTCTTAATGTTTAAAAAATTCGATCAGCCCCATTATGATTTCAAAACCGATCAGTCCTATAATAATCCACTCTAAAAATTCACTGTGTTTTTGGTTGAAAAGATCGAGTGACATGCTTATGTCCTCTTTAAGATGCGTGAGTTTATGCTCTACAATCTCAAAGCGATCTTTGAGTTCAAGTGTTGATGAAAGCCTATTGTAAAGTTTTTCTGCTTCTTCGTTATCCCATAAAATATTGGGCTTATCTAACAACAAAAGATCACTGACCATGCCATGCTGAATATTCATTAATGTTCGTGCAAATTCGATGAGTTTGGAACGTTTGAGCAGTGCGTAGCTTTGGGTGAGGTCAAGCAGTTGTTGGCTCTTATCAAAATGGACGTTGAGGTCTTGCTCATACTTTTCCAGCCCGACACTTTGTGAGACAACAAGCGCAATGATAATGAGATAAAGCGAGAGGGGTTCTTTCAGGATAATCTGCTCGTTACTCACTTTACATGTAACGTCTAAATCGGGTTCTATGAGAATGGGATAATCTTGGAAAATAGTGTGCTGTTCAAATGTGTCTGCATGCTTTAATCCCAGTTTCATAAGTGCTTTATAGATGGACTCTTTGTCCCAGTTGATAAAGGTGAGGACATTGAATTGGGTATAGACTAAGAACGTTTCACGGTATTGCCAGTAAAAGGCTTTTTCGATTCCTTTTTTTAATGAACAATCCAGCAGTGTTTCTATCTCATGTTTAGCAAAAGGGGTGGGAAGTGATATGGATACCAAAGAGAATGACGAAGACATAGGAACTCCTTGCAAAATCATTTCTATGATCTAAGTATACAACCAAACTAAAACTAAAGTATTACATGTAAAGAAGTGTTAGCAAATTCATGTTACTATTAACGTAGTATAATAAAATCAAGAGTCCATTACGTAAGGATACCAATGCAGTTGAAGTTACTAGGGTGTGTGGTTTTTGGCATCATGAGTATGCTTGGTGCGGAGGAATTCGATCCATTGAATACCCATGCACTCGTTCCAAATCAACAAGCCAAATTAGCATCGTGTGCAACCATCGATGTACGAAAAACATTGGGTTTATCGGATGTGGTGATGAGTGCGTTGTGCAACAATCCGCAGACCAAAATAGCATGGCAAACATCGCTCTACCAAGCCGCACAAGTGGGAGTGAGTCGCTCGGCGTATTTGCCAACACTGAGCGCAACGGGTTCCATTCTCAGGGCTGAAAGTAGTGAAACCCAAACAGGCAATCAAGAAAATGTTGGCGTAACGCTTTCCTATCTACTGTACGATTTTGGCAAACGTGATGCAACCTATGACAATGCAAAATCACTGCTCGATGTAGCACTCTTTTCGGAAAATGATACGATTCAAACCGTATTTCTCTCTGCCATCCAAGCGTACTATGCCTTGTTTGGCTCAAATGCTTCCCTCGAAGCTAGCCGCGAGGCTGAGCGCTCTGCCCTAGAGAGCCTCAATGCAGCCAAGACACGCTACACGGTAGGAACAGCCACACCCGCAGACACTTTGCAAGCTCAGACGGCGTATTCCCAAGCGATGCTAAACCGTATTCAAGCCGAAGGCAATGTCAAAAGTGCACAAGGAACGCTTGCCAGTGTTTTAGGACTTCTTCCCGATACAACCTTACAGCTTCAAACACCCAAGCTGGATATCCCCAGTGAAGTGTTTGAAAGCAATATAAGAGCGTTGATGGAAGAAGCACAAAAACTTCGACCCGATCTTATGGCAGCAGGTGCAAAGATTAAAGCGGCTGAAGCCAATATAAAAGCAGCCAAAGCAGACAACATGCCTACTTTTTCACTCTCTGCAACGTCAGGACATACCAATACCGTTTTTGATACCGCACAGCGAACCTCTAGCATCGGACTTTATGTGAGCATTCCCATCTTTACAGGGTTTAATACCAAGTATAAAGTGCAAGCAGCGCAACAACAGCTCAAAATAAATGAAGCAGAGTATGATAAACTTTCTCAAAGTGCCAATTTAGAAGTATATCAAACGTATCAAACGTTAATCAGTGAAACCCAAGCAACACGCACGAGTAGTGACTTGGTTGCGAGTGCGCAAGCTTCCTATGACCTTGCTCTAGGTCGGTATAAAGCAGGCGTGGGCACGATCCTTGATCTCCTCAGTGCTCAAAGTGCGCTTGCCAGTGCCAAACAGCAGTACATTCAGTCACTCTATAATTGGTACATTACCAAAGCGAGCCTTGCTAAAGCGATGGGCTCACTTGATTTTTCAACGATAAAAGGACAACCATGAACTTTTTAAAAACGATACTGTTACACAAATTGACCCTTTTGATCGTTCTGATCGCTGTTGG
Organism: Sulfurospirillum diekertiae; assembly: GCF_011769985.2. Taxonomy (NCBI): domain Bacteria; kingdom Pseudomonadati; phylum Campylobacterota; class Epsilonproteobacteria; order Campylobacterales; family Sulfurospirillaceae; genus Sulfurospirillum; species Sulfurospirillum diekertiae. The sequence goes on along the minus strand of NZ_CP039734.2, from coordinate 2,011,982 downwards.
TTTGGGTGGCTATAAAGCGTGGGAAATCTACACGAAACCACCCCTTGAAGCAAAATATAAATTTCACACGTTAGAACTAGGTGACATCACACAAAGTGTTGCTGCCAATGGCACACTCAACCCTTTGGTTTTGGTAACGGTAGGTACGCAAGTCTCTGGTAAGGTGATTAAACTCTATGTTGATTTTAATGATCGTGTTACAGAAGGACAAATTTTGGCTGAGCTTGACCCTGCACTGTTAGATGCACAAGCGGCGCAAAGTGCGGCGAGTGTTAAAAGTGCTGAAGCCTCACTGGAGCTTGCTGTTGCCAATGAAAAAAGATCGCGGGAACTTTTTTCAAAAGAGTATATCTCTAAACAAGATTTAGACTCTTCGGTGCAAGCCTTAAAGTCGGCTCGTGCCGCACTTGATTTAGCGCGTGCACAGTCTCAAAAAGACCGTACCAATCAAGGGTATACGATTGTGCGCTCTCCCGTTTCGGGTGTTGTGGTTGATCGACAAATTGATGTAGGCCAGACAGTGGCAGCAAGTTTGCAAGCACCGGTACTGTTTAAAATCGCGCAAGATCTTCGTGAAATGCAGATTGACTCCAACTTTGCAGAAGCCGACATTGGTCGCATCAAAGTGGGGCAGAACGTTAATTTTGCAGTTGATGCGTTTCCCAATAACGCTTTCACCGGTGTTGTCAAACAAGTTAGGCTGAATGCCACAACCGTTTCCAATGTTGTCACGTACGATGTGGTTGTAACCCTCAAAAATCCAGATGAAATCTTAGCCCCTGGCATGACGGCGTATGTGAATGTCATTTTGGCAGAGCGTAAAAATGTTTTGGTTGTTCCTAATGCGGCACTGCGTTATAAGCCCACAGAAATGTCGCCCAAAGGAACAGGCGATACTCAAAAAGCTAAAAAAGAAAGAAAAGAACCAAATACTGGCGTATTGTATGTGTTTGAAAACGGTGAGCCAAAAGCCATTAAAGTGACGACAGGGATTAGTGATAATCGTTTTACTGAGATCGTGAGCGATGAACTTAAAGCAGGTGATAAAATCATCCTTGAAGAGTCAAAAGCTTTTGCAAAAGCAGCCGCAGTAGGTGGTCCAATGGGAAGACCCTTCTAATGAATGAAGTCATCCAAATCACGCAGTTAACGAAAAATTATTATACCGATGCGGGAGAAGTGTGTGTGCTAAAAGGGGTGGATATGACCATTCAAAGCGGTGAATTCGTAGCGATTATGGGACCTTCTGGTTCGGGCAAATCAACCTTTATGAACATTCTTGGCTGTCTTGATAAAGCAACTGCGGGAGAGTATTTTCTCAATCAAACCAATACATCTTCTTTAAGTAAAAATGATCTTGCAACACTTCGCAACACGGTGATTGGATTTGTTTTTCAAGGTTTTAATTTGTTGCCTCGCAAAAGCTTGATCGACAATGTTGCCTTGCCTTTAGTGTATGCAGAGGTGAGCTTGCATGAGCGCAGAGAAAGAGCGAAAATGGTGCTCAAAAGCGTGGGATTAGAATCGTTTGGAACGTATCTTCCCACACATATCTCAGGAGGACAGCAACAACGCGTTGCCATTGCTCGTGCCCTTGTCAATCACCCCAAACTTATTTTAGCGGATGAGCCGACAGGAAATCTGGATACTAAGACGAGTCAAGAGATTATGCAGCTTTTTAGTGATCTCAACGAAAAAGAGGGCATTACGGTTGTTTTAGTCACGCATGAGCCCGATATTGCCGAATATGCCAAACGACTGGTTAATTTTGTCGATGGGAAAATTCAACACGATGGTCCAACGGCGCGTATGATGGAGAAGGCTCAATGACATTTATCATGTTTGCTGAAGCATGGAGTGCGATGGGTGCGAATCGGCTTCGTACATTTTTAACCATGCTGGGTATGGTCATTGGTGTAGGAGCGGTTATTTTGATGTCATCCATTGGGGCTGGAACGCAAGCCAAAGTCAAAGAATCCATTGCTTCGATGGGAAGTAATCTTTTCATTGTTCTTGCGGGTTCAATGACGTCAGGCGGTGTGCGTATCGGAAGTGGAGCGGTTCAAACATTGACTATATCGGATGCAACCGCTATGGAAGAGATCGATAGTATTGCCGCAACAGCTCCTGTCTCATCGGGTTCTGCTCAAATGGTTTACCAGTCTGCAAACTGGAACACTCAAGTCATAGGAACAACGCCCTCATTTTTTCAAGTGCGTGATTGGGCGATTGAGAGCGGCTACTCTTTTATGGATTCGGATGTCAGAGGCGCAACACGCGTTGTTGTTCTGGGGAAAACCGTTGCTGAAAATCTTTTTGGTGATGAATCTTCTGTGGGAAAGACGATTCGGATTAAAAACAGTCCTTATATTGTGGTGGGAGTTCTGGCTAAAAAAGGACAGAGCTTAGATGGGCGCGATCAAGATGATACGGCGATGGTTCCAATCACTACGGCGCAAACAAAGTTATTTGGCAGTCAGTTCAAAGGTACGGTGCGGTTTATTATGGTGCAAGGGCGCTCTGAGGAGACGATGGATCAAGCGGAAGAAGCGATGACACAGCTTTTACGTCAACGTCATAAACTGCGTGAGAGTGCCGAAGATGACTTTACGATTCGTAACCTCACCGCCCTTGCCAATACTGCTGAAGAGACGACGAAAGCGATGTCGTTGATGCTAGCCGCGATTGCTTCGATTTCCTTGTTAGTGGGTGGTATTGGCATCATGAATATTATGTTGGTATCTGTTACGGAGCGCACGCGAGAGATTGGTATTCGCATCGCGATTGGTGCGAAGCAAAATCATATTTTAGTGCAGTTTTTACTTGAGGCATTGATGATTTCCATCATCGGCTGTTTTATTGGTGTTTGCGTGGGTGTTGGTGGTGCGTATACCGTGGCACATTTCTTTCCGATTAGTGTGGTTATTACACAAAATTCTATTGTGATCTCTTTCTTGGTAGCGACAGGTGTGGGTGTCTTTTTCGGGTTCTATCCAGCGCGAAAAGCGGCAAATTTGGAGCCTATTGAGGCACTTCGTTACCAATAAATGCGCTATAATTCTTCAAAATTAGCATAGGAATGTCAATGAAATTACTTTTAATTGGTGCTGGCAATATGGGTGGAGCGATGCTTCAAGGTTTACATGTAAAAGATATTACGGTGGTTGAAGCGTATCCCGCACGTGTTAAAGAGTTACAAGAACTCTATCCCACGATCAAAATCGTGAATGAGATTCCTTCCTTGGAAGGGTATCTTGTTATTCTTGCCATTAAACCTCAATCCTTTGGAACACTGCACACGAAAGGGATTGCGGAGGGTGTTATCTCCATTATGGCTGGCATTAACTTGGAAAAACTCAAATCGGGCATTATGGCAAAGCATTACATTCGCTCTATGCCTAATATGGCGGCACTTGTACGTAAATCTGCTACGTCATTGTGTGGTGATGTTGCGTTAAAAGAGGAAGCGATGGATATTTTAAGTTCCATTGGTCGTTGCTTTTGGTTAGAGAGTGAAAAAGAGCTGGACATTGCCACAGGTCTTTCAGGTTCAGCTCCAGCTTGGATAGCGCTTGTTGCGGAAGCTTTGAGTGATGGTGCGGTTAATCTTGGAATGAAGCGCGAAATCACGTATCAATATGTTGCAACGCTGTTTGAAGGGGTTGGTGAAGTGCTTAAAACGGAACATCCTGCTCTTTTGAAAGACAAAGTCATGTCACCCGCGGGAACAACGGCTGCTGGGTATGCAAAGTTGGAAGAAGGAAAAGTGAGAGATAGTTTTATTAAAGCGATGGAAGCATCGTATGAGAGAGCAAAGGGTTTTTCAAAATAGAAGAGAGCCTAAAAGGCTTGTCTTGTGACAAGCCTTAAGCTATTTTATGGGCTTTTCTTTTCGTTGAGGCTGTTTTCTTCGTACTTTTAGAATGGGAAATGACTTTGTGAGAGCTGCTTTTTGTTTCGGTAAGATCAGGTAAAACATCTTCAAAAATTGTTTTAATATCGTTCCAACGGTGTTCAGAGTTCAGCATAACAACTAAAATATCTTTGTTGTCTTTTTTAGCTCTTGCAATCAGACAAGGGCCCGCTTTTTGGGTATACCCTGTTTTAATTCCTACGGCATATTTATAATTGTTAAGGAGTTTGTTATGCGTGTAAGCCGCATATTTACGTTTAGTGTTGACGGCTTGAAAATCATGACGTTTGAGTTTTGCCATATCATTAAATGCATTGTTTTTAATGGCATATTCGCTAAGGGTTAAAAGATCCAGTGCGGTAGAGTAGTGGTGTCCAAAATTACTACTATCAAATCCACAAGGATTTGTAAAGTTGGTGTTTTTCATCCCGATTGCTTTTGCTTTACGGTTCATCATGCCTACAAACTTATCGACATCACCATCGCCTAAGTAAACACCGATACTCATGGCAGCGTCATTGGCTGACATCACCATTGCTGCTTTAACAAGATCTCTGAGATAAAATCTCTCGCCCACTCTAAGACCTGCTTTGGTAGGTTCAACCTGAATCATCTCACGCGTAATCGTGACGACATCGTTCATTCTACCACTTTCAATCGCAAGCATTGCGGTCATAATTTTAGTTAAACTAGCGGGCTGGTTAATCTTTTGCTCATCTTTGGCAAAAATAAGTTGTTTGCTATTAAGGTCTTTAGCAATAATAGAATCCGTATTGCGTTTAATACGATCGGCAGTTTCTTTGTCAAGATAGGTTGCGCTCAGTGATGAGGTAATAATACATGCGCCGCAGATAAGCGATAAAATTTTTTGTGTCATGCTGCTCTTTTTGAAGGATTTATCCGATCATTTTATATAAAGTTTCTTAAAAATTACCTTTTAAAATGGCTAAAATAGCCACTTTGCTTTAAATGATCAAAAAATAAACATAAAGCGTTATAGCTATTAAGGTAATAACGTTATAATGTTTCAAATTATTTAAACGCTGATTTATCGTTATATACAATAAATACATAAGGAAGAAAAAATGGATGGGATTGCTTCTGGTGTAATGAGCTTTGACAAGCCCGTTTTGTTGGAAAAAAGAGTGAAGCTCTTAGAAGCTATTGCCGAGACAGGTTCAATCAGCAGTGCCGCTAAACGAGTGGGTCTTAGTTATAAGGCAGCATGGGAAGCTGTTGATACGATGAACAATCTTTCCAATCATCCTTTAGTGGTACGTGTCACAGGTGGAAGCGGTGGTGGTGGAACGACATTAACACCCTTAGGAGAAGAAGTTGTTGCCAATTATTCCGTTTTAAAAAAAGAGTATGAGAGGTTTTTAAATCGGCTCTCAACCATGGGCGACTTTGAAATGAATAGTTTAAAACACATACAAAGGATTGCTATGCAAATCAGTGCACGTAATCAGCTGATGGGGAAAATCGGCGAGATTAAACAGGCAAAAGTCAATGCGGAGGTAAGTATTGTCCTCAAAAGTGGCGTCATTCTTATATCCAATATTACCAATAGTGCCGTTGAAGAGTTGGGACTAGAAATTGGGGATGAAGTGGTTGGTATTATCAAGGCCTCATCTGTGCTTATCTCCAATGAATTAAGTGTTGCTACCAGCGCTCGCAATAAACTTGTGGGAATGGTCACAGACATTAAACTGGGCGAAGTCAATGCGCAAGTCAGTGTGGATATTGGTCAAAATGATGTGGTTGTTTCCACCATTACGGCTGAGTCAGTGAGAGCTTTAGGGCTTGCTGTTGGGTCGCGTGTCTGTGCCATCATCAAATCGAGTAGTATCTTAATCGGAAAATAATCTAATATTCAAGGAGTTTCTATGTTAAAACTGTTATTAGCGAGTGTTTTGTTAAGCGCGAGTTTGCTTGCAGGAGAGATCAGTGTTGCGGTTGCCGCCAATTTAAGTGATGCGGTAGAGTCACTTAAAACGGAGTTTGCTAAAACAAACCCAAATACAAAAGTCAATACGATCCTAGGTGCTAGTGGTAAATTCACCACACAAATTAAAAGTGGTGCGCCATTTGACATTTTCTTAAGTGCCGATATGAAATTTCCTGAGAGTTTGTATGAAGATGGTATTGCTGTAACGAAACCTGTTGTTTATGCGAGTGGCGCTTTAGCAATGGTCAGCACGAAAGGGCTTGATTTAAGTAAAGGTATTGCCGTGATTGCAGATCCAAAAGTGGAGAAAGTTGCTATTGCAAATCCAAAAACAGCACCCTATGGAACGGCGAGCATGGAAGCGTTTAAAAATGCAAATATTTTAGACAAAGTTGAACCAAAATTGGTTCAAGGCGATAGTATCGGACAAGCGTTACAGTTTTCTTTGACTGCGGCTGATGTGGGCTTTGTTAATGCTTCTGCTTTTTACAGTGACAAAATGAAAGAGTATAAAAAAGGCGTTCAATGGGTTGATGTTGATCCAAAACTTTACAAACCAATCGCTCAGGGTATCGTTCTTTTGAAACAAGCAGAGAAGAATGCAGAAGCTAAAGCATTTTACGACTTTGTACTCAGTGCTAAAGCGAAAGCAATCTTTAAAAATTATGGATATGTCGTCAATGAATAGACTGCGTGCCGTTGTTACCCAGATTGAAGGTGAGCAGAATCTTCATATTATCACGTTTGATTATGAGGGAAGTATGCTTAAAATGATGGGGCTTGATTTGCCAAAGGGTTTACATGTAAAGAGTCATGTAACCCTTGGCGTAAAGCCTTCGCATGTGGCAATTGCCAAAAATCTTAGCGGGGAGCTTAGTTATTCCAATCAGCTTCCAGCTAAGATTGTGAGTATCGAAAATGGAAAACTCTTGAGCAATATTCTTTTACATGTAAAAGGAAGTGAGGTGCAAAGTTTTCTGACTTTAAGCTCTTCAATGCGCATGAATCTCCAAGTGGGTGATGATGTCACTTTGCTGATGAAGGCAAGTGAACTTTTCGTCATGGAGGTAGAAGGTGTTTGAAAAACTGATGGCACTGGAGTTTACTCCCTTTTTGATCTCGTTTAAACTTGCTTCCATTACTACCGCAATTCTTTTTTTTGTTTCGCTTTTTTTAGCATGGAATTTATCGCAAAGCAAGTCTCGTTTCAAGCCAATTTTCGAATCCATCACGGCACTTCCTATTGTTTTACCTCCCTCCGTTTTAGGCTTTTACATCCTGTATGCCCTCTCATTTCACTCACCCATTGGACGATTTTTTCAAGACGTACTGGGTATAAAGCTGGTGTTTAACTTCTCCGGTTTAGTGGTGGCAAGTTGTTTTTATTCCCTGCCTTTTATGGTACAGCCCCTTCAAAGTGGTTTTGAAACACTCCCTAAAAATATGCTTGAAGCCTCGTATATTGCAGGAAAAAGTAAGCTCAAAACACTGTTTTGTGTGGCCATGCCCAATATTAAACCCTCTTTGATGACCGCTATTGTCATTACGTTTGCACATACAATTGGCGAATTTGGTGTGGTTTTGATGGTAGGTGGAAGTATCCCCGGTGAGACGAAAGTTGCCTCTGTGGCTATTTATGAGATGGTTGAGATTATGGACTATACCAGTGCTCATATTTACAGTGCCATTATGGTTAGTATCAGCTTTTGCGTGCTTTTAAGCGTTTATGTTTTTAATCACAATCAGAGTCATCGTTTGGGAGGAATTGCATGATTGAGATTAATGTCCAAAAAGAGCTTTTAGGCTCGATGGGTAAGATGGATTTACATGTAAAGCTTGCAATTGAAAAACAGAATTTTGTAGCTCTTTCAGGTCAAAGTGGAAGTGGTAAAACGACACTGCTTCGTATTTTAGCAGGGCTTGAGAGTGCAAAAGGTCAGATCAAAGTCGATGATGAAGTGTGGCTTGATGGAGCACACTGCCTGCCTCCCCAAAAAAGGGGTATCGGTTTTGTCTTTCAAGACTATGCCCTTTTTCCCAATATGAGTGTCCTTGAAAATCTTCTGTTTGTGCACAAAGATAAAGCTTTAGCGGATCAACTTTTAAGTATGACAGAACTCAGCGAACTTGCCACTCGCAGACCTGCAACCCTTTCAGGTGGGCAAAAACAGCGTGTGAGTTTGTGTCGTGCGATGATGAACAGACCCAAACTTCTTTTGATGGATGAGCCCCTTTCCGCACTGGATCCTTCCATGCGTACAAAACTTCAGCATGAGATTTTAACGCTTCATAAAGCGTTTGGCACCACAACGATTATGGTGAGTCATGATCCGAGTGAAATGTATCGACTAAGTTCTCGTGTGATTGTCCTCTCACAAGGGTGCGTCATACAAGATGGTGATGCCAAAAGTGTGTTGCTTCGCACGCAAGGCAGTCAGAAATTTTCGTTTGAAGGTGAGTTGTTGGACATTGTCAAAGTCGATGTGATTTACGTTGCCATTGTCTCTATTGGACAACAGATTGTCGAAGTGGTTCTTGATGGTGGAGAAGCTAAGGATTTGCGTGTAGGCGATAGTGTGAGTATAGGAACCAAAGCCTTTACTCCGATTCTTCAAAAATTGATCTAAGGTCACAGAATGAAAAAGATAGTGATAGGTGTCTGTATGGCTTTGTTAAGCCAACTGATTGCAGATGATCTTAAAATTGCTGTGGGAGCAGGGTATAAAAAACCTGTTCAAGAGGTACTCAAAGCGTATGCTGAAAATCATACCAATGTGGACGCCATTTATGGCAATATGGCGCAAATTTTTACCCAAGCGAAACAGACAGAAATAGCTTTAGTGATTGCCGATAAAAAATTTTTAGAGAAACAGAAAGAACTCCATTTTGAACATTATCAAAAAATTGGTGAGGGTGTCGCTGTCATCGCTTATGCCAAGGGTGTTACATTGACGCGCGTTGACGATTTGAAAGAAGAGGGCATTAAAACCATTGCAATGCCTGAAGCAAAAAAGGCGATTTACGGTGATGCAGGTACAGAGTTTTTACAGAATGCTAAACTGTATGAAAGCGTCAAAGAGAAACTTTTGGTCGTTGCTACGGTTCCTCAGGTGAGTTCTTATGTGAGTACCCATGAGGTGGATGTGGGCATCATGAACCTCACCGCTGCACTGGATAGCATGGATAAAATCGGTGGGTATATCAAAATTCCTCAAAGCTATTATACCCCTATTGAAATCGTAGCAGGAAGTTTAAAAGCCTGTGAAGTAGATAAAGCATGTCAAGAGTTGGTTGCTTTTTTACAAACTCCAAAAGCGAAAGAGATATTTGTTAAATATGGGCTTTGATATGGTACAGGTTTGGCACCCATTGGTGCTAAGCCTTAAAACTATTGGGGTGGTTGCTCTGCTTTTAGTGCTTCTTGGCATTCCACTCTCTTATTTCCTCTCCAATGAAAAACTTAAATATAAGTGGCTGTTTGAAACACTTGTAACGCTTCCTTTGATTTTTCCTCCCATCGCTATTGGTTTTTTATTGTTACTTCTTTTAGGTAAATATGGCTGGATTGGAAGTTATTTGAATGCTATGGGTATACGTTTTATCTTTGACTTTAACGGGTTGGTATTGGCAGGTTTTGTTGCCGCACTTCCTTTAATGGTCAAACCTCTTCAGTCTGCCATTGAACTTTTCCCAAAAGCAATCAAAGAAGCCGCTTATAGTGAGTGGTAAAAATAGATTTCATACCCTTCTTTTTATCATTTTACCGTGTATCAAAAAAAGTGTTATTGCCTCTTTGCTCATAGCAACAGCCAGAGCATTAGGCGAAGTGGGAATTACTTTGATGCTTGGTGGAAATATGGTTGGTAAAACAGATACGATTTCTCTAGCCATCTACAATGCCGTTTTTGATGGTGAATACCGTTTAGCACTCTTTTTATGTGCCATTCTGATTGTAATCTCTTTAGCGGTGTTTACGGCGCTACATTTTTTTCAAAAAGAGGAGCCATTCCTTTAAATCATCTTGTGTTACAATATTATAATTTAGTAAAGGTTTGCTTATGATGGATATGATACGTGAAGATGTTGGGTTAATCGATATGACCACGGTAGGATTAGATATTGGATCTCACAAAGCCAAGATTTCATTTGCTTCCAAAGAGCCTATCGTTCTTTGTGGTGTGGAATTTGTCACAGAAATATGTCAAAAGCTAGGACTTGAGACACGCGCTTACAAAAAGTGTGGCGATAGGCTGGACGCGGGTGAGCTTATCTTGGAGGCGTATGGCAGAGCGGACGCTGCACATAAGGCATGGAAAGTGAGCCAAAATATTCTCGAATTTTTAAGCGGTATTGCGACTAAAACCCATACGATGATTACACTTGCACGTGAAGTCAACCCCAAAATAGAGCTTTTAACCACACGTAAGATTTTTCCTCGTACCAAAGAATTAGCACTCAAAGCTGTCTATGCTGGCGGAGGGGCTCATCACCGTTTAGGACTTTATGATTCTGTTTTAGTCTTTAAACAGCACCGTGTCTTTTTTGAGAATGATGCCGCTTTTGAAGCACAATTTGCCAAAATGCAACAAAAATATTTGGAAAAAAAGATTGTTGTGGAAGTGGATAATTACGAAGAAGCACGTTATTTTGCAACGCTTGGAACAGCGATACTGCAATGCGAAAAAATGGATTTTGAGACATTAAGGCGCTGTGTGAGACTCAAAAAAGAGTTCCCTCATCTGCTTCTTTCTGCCACAGGAGGCATTGGTGAGCAAAACATTGTTGCCTATGCTCAAACGGGGGTTGATTTTATTGTGACCTCTTCACCGTATCATGCGAAACCTGCAGACATTAAAGTCGTGATTTCAAGAGAGGATTGATGCAGACCATTGAGCAGATGTATACCGCGGAGGTTGAAGAAAAAAAGTCAACATTCTTAGCGTACCTCTGCCCCATGAGCGACTTTGAATCTTTACATGTAAAGCTCAAAAATGACCATCCCAAAGCAGCACATATCGTTTGGGCGAAGCGTTTTTACAATGAATTTCGGCAAGTGGTTGAAAATAACTCTGATGATGGTGAACCCAAAGGCACTTCAGGGCCTCCTGTACTCAATGTCATGCGAGGTGTTGAACTCATCGAAGCTGGGCTTTTGATTGTGCGGTATTTTGGAGGTATAAAACTGGGGACGGGTGGGTTAGTGCGTGCTTATGGAAGCAGTGCTAAAGAGGTGATTGCTCATGCAAAGCTGCTCCCTTTTCTCTTCAAAGAAATCCTTACATGTAAAACAGACTATCCCCTCGTGCCAAGGTTTGAACACTATACGGCAACACAAAATATAACCATAGTGAAGAGAGAATTTGAAAGTGATGGTGTGGTGTGGGTGTTAGAAGTGAGCGAAGAAGAGAAAGAGCAGTTTTTGCTCTTCGCTCACCCTTTTGAAAGAGATGGTTTTAAGCGCTTATAATTCGATGGCTTCCACTTCAATAGCAAGATTGATAGTGTCATCTACGGTCAGCCCACCGCCTTCTAGGATTTTATTCCAGGTTAATCCAAAATCTTTACGATTGAGTTTTCCCTCTAAACTAAAGCCTACACGTTGATGTCCTTGAAAATCTTTAATGACACCATGAATGGTGCTCACTAAGACGATATCTTTTGTAATACCATGAATGGTGATTTTGCCATAGACTTTACCCTCTTGCATAGAGGTCATCACAAAATCAACCGTCTTAAACTTTGTAACATCAAAGAAATCACTACTGCGTAAGTGGTCATCACGTTTTGCAATACCTGTATCGACAGAGGTAGCATCAATTTTTGCGCTCAGTTTGTTGAAGATTTTTTTCTCTGCATCAAAGTCAATATCCGCTGTATAGGCATTGAAGTTGCCTTTAACGTTGGAAATCATCATATGCTTAACAGAAAATCCTATGTTGGAATGAGTATTGTCGATGACAAACTCTTTTGCATTTGAAAGCGAGAGGAAAAAGACCAGTGCCATAATGGGTTTCAAAAGATAATTCATCGTATTCCTTTCTTAATAAATTACGAAAAGTATAGTTTGATATGGCTTATGGCACCGGTGTTGCCCAAAAGTAATCTTTTAGTTTAAGAGAGTCGTTTTGGCGTATTCAAAGAGTTGAAAAACGCCTGCACTGCAAATACCGGCTAAGACGCCTGCGAGCATATCATCACCGATGACACCCCAGCCACCTTGAACATTTCGGTCAATTTTTCCAATTAAAGAAGGTTTCCAAATATCAAAAATACGAAAAAATACAAAACAGAGTACAATTTGAAGAAGAGTACCTGAGCTTAGAATAAGCGCAATCCACACACCAATCACTTCATCAATCACAATGCGACTGTCGTCATGTTTACCACTCATAGACTCATAGGCATTAATCTGTTTTACACCTAAAATCGTAAATAAAATGGTTAAAAGAACAATGGTTTCCATCGAAATATAGTGGATAATCAATGCTCCAAGAATGACAGCCAGTAAAGAACCTGCTGTTCCGGGGGCTTTAGGGGTAAGTCCTGTATAAAAAAAGGTTAAAAAAGCATTTGGCATAAAAAGTCCTAAGTCAAAGAAGTGGTTTGATGTAAACGCATCAGTTCAAGATAAAAATCACGTTCATCATGGGATTCTAAAAGACCGCTGTTAGGGAAAATTGCATCATAAATTTTTCCAATATTGGAAAAGCGATGCTTAAAGAGTTCACTGAGCAGTAAGGCTGAAAGGTCTTTGCGCATAAATATGGCAGGTGGTAACATCCCCGCTTTTAAAATCTCTAAAAGTGATTTAGCGTGGTACTTGATATGGTGATGTCCACCATGAGGGCAGGTGTTGGTACTCACCAACGTTTTACATTCATTGCAATAGACAAATTCAGTGATGATTTCAATGTCGATAGCGAGGTCTTCATAATGATCTAAAACAGACTTCATCTCATTTTGATCATAGTAGGCACCGATACCACTATGGTGTTGACCAAGAACCAGTTTATTACACCCTAGGTTTGACGCACAAATGGCATCTAAAAAAGCATTTTTATAGCTAGTGAAGAGGTATGTATTTTCAAAGGGTACAATCACAACTCTGTTTTTGGGTAAATAATTATCAACAAAATATTGAAGTGCTTTGAGACGTAACTCATAAGAGAGGATATCTTGCTTGTAAGGTTTAAGCAAAAAGATAACCAACATATCGCACTTTTCAAGGGTGATACGAATGACTCGCTCATGGGCTCTATGAAAAGGATTGGCATTCATCATAATAGCAGAGACATTTTTAGCGCCAAGTTGAGCTTTGGCATCGGCAATTTTATTTTTAACGTTTTTAACATCATCAAATTGGAGCTCATACTCTCCACATACGGCGATGTCTCCAAGTCGTTTGAGGAACATTTGGGTTTCAGGGTTGGAAATGTCATACGTTCCAAAAATTTGCTCAATGCGCTTTTTTTTGTCAACCTCAAACACTTCATCAACGATGATTGTTCCTCGGATCTTGCCATCAACCATAAAATCAAGAGGTTCACCTTGATACGCTGTTGTCAAGACTTCCCTGTTTTTTTCACCAGCAGGAGCAATGATAAAAGGGAAAGGAAAGGGCTTACCTTTGTAGTAGCCACTCTGTTCAACTTCCCTTGCTTCTGCACTGTTCATCAGTTTGTCAACAGGATGTAAAACACCTTCTTTGGCAAGGGCAAGGGTTGCTATAAACTCTTTATCTAAAAAGAGTTGTCGGTTATTTTTTCTTGTTGATTCCATATTTTTTCCTTTTCTCCCAGAGGCTTTTGCGAGATATTCCTAGTTTTTTTGATAGTTCTGTATCGGGAAATTTATTTTGAAAATTGAAAATGACATACTTGACATAATCATCAATACATAAAATATCACCCTGATCTAAAATTTTGCTGTCAGTTGTGAGTTCTAGTTTTGTAAAGTCACTCTCTTCGTTCGGGTCAGTGCTACAAATAATAGCACGTTTACCCTCCAAAATGTTGTAGACTTTAAGTTTCTCGCTTTTTTTAAGATTTTGAAGGTCAATAATGTAGAGTAACTCCTCACTTCCTGCACGTGCGATCTTTTCATACGCCGTACTTTGCGTTAAAGAGATGAACGTAAATGTTTCATTTTGTGTCTGCGCATAGTTAAAGACAAGGGCATCGGCATGTTTTTGAAAATTGGTTTTGATGAGAATTGGAAATTTGGTCTTTTTATCAAGAGGTTCTAAATTTGCGCTACTAAAAAGGTTTTTAACATACTCTTTATAGGTTTCATTCTCTTTCTTGAGATTTTTAAAGTCGCTTAAATGTTGCAATTTTCGGATCAACTCTTCGATCATAAATGGTTTTTGAATATAATCACATGCCCCTGCTTTGATCGGGTTGGTGACGGTGTCATTACTAATATAGGAAATCATTAAAATAATGATAGAGGAACGATGCTTTTCAATAACAGGGTAAAAATTTTGCCCAGAGATATTGGTAGAAAGTAATATTGCGTCGTATTTTTCATCTTTGAGCGCATCTTTAATACTGGTAGCAATTTCACATAAATGTCCTATTTCCATCAACTTGGAGGCAATACTTTGAGCGAGATAAATCTCGTTTTCAACGATTAAAATCTTCATACATTCGTCCAATCATAATATTTTAATGTAGCCGTTGCACTGACTGCAACACCTTCGCATCTTCCAACGAATCCTAGTTTCTCTGTCGTGGTTGCCTTTACATTCACATGGATAGGTGAAATTGCCATAATGTTAGCAAGGGTAAATCTAATTTTGTCCTTAAAGGCACTTAAACGTGGAAATTCTGCCATAACGGTAATGTCGCAATGAATGATCTCGAATCCCACTTTTGCTAAAAACGAGCACACTTCCTTTAGTAAAAATTTTGAATCAATATTCTTATAACGTGGGTCATTATCTGGGAACAGTTCGCCAATGTCACCTGCTCCCGCCGCTCCTAAAAGAGCATCGATGAGCGCATGAATCGCAACATCGCCATCGGAGTGCGCTTTAAAGCCAGTGGTTGGATGTACTTCCACACCACCAAGCATCATGACTTTGCCATCTTCGTAGGCGTGCACATCAAAGCCTTCTCCGACAAAAGGGGTAGAAGAAGGGGCTTTGAGGCATGAAATGGTGGCACCATCTTCTTTACATGTAAGCTTTTTAGCTTCAGGATTACCCAAAACATAAGTGACTTTCCCACCCATTGCTTTGATGGCACTGCTGTCATCAGTATATAGCGTTGATGTTTGAAGGGCTTTTCGTAAGAGTTCTGTGCGTGAGAGTTGGGGAGTCTGAATGAGCTTAACATGATCGCGATTAATTGTAGCATCTTCATAAACGACCGTATCGACAACTGGCAGATACGGAACCACAATGTCACTGTTTTCCATCTCTGCTAAGATACGCACAAGCATCTCTTGGTCAACACAGGGGCGGGCAATGTCACTTACCAGTACATAAGGTGTCTTTACATGTAAAAGAGCATTGGCAAGGGATTCTTGTCTGGTCGCCCCACCTTCGACGAACGTAATGGACTCGCTAAACTTTTTGGCATAAAAGTATTCATCAGGTGTTGTGGTAACAATGATTTGCTTAAAAGGAAAAAGCTGTTGGAGATTTTGAGTAGCAAAAAGCCATAAGGGTGTATCTTCAATGCGTAACCACTGTTTTTTAACACGTTGATTAAACCGTGAAGAGCTACCTGCACCTAACATCACAAGCGCTAAATCGGGCAAACTTTGTCCTTTTTTCTGAAGTGTTACAATATTATACATTTCGAAAGCTTTTTTTTATCTTTTTTGTGTTAAATTCTGCCATCACTTAAGCATAAAGGTCGAGAAAATGTTAAATAAAGATGCCGTTTTAAGCGCATTAGGTGGCGTTAAATACCCAGGTTTTGAAAAAGATATTGTGACATTTGGTTTTGTTAAAGATATTGATATAACCGATAATAATGTTTATGTAGAAACAGAGATCGTCTCTTCTAGTAAAGAGGTTGGTGACGAATTAAAAGGAACGATTGAGAAGGCAATTCAAGCCATTGGTGCAACCCGTGTGGATGTTGTGGTGAAGCAACCAAAGCCTCCGGTAGAGAAAAGCAACTCCCAATCAGGTAAAAACATGGCACCTCACATCAAAAATTTTGTGATGGTAAGCAGTGGAAAAGGGGGTGTGGGTAAAACAACAACAACCGTTAACCTTGCGATTTCATTGGCAAGCCAAGGCAAAAAAGTAGGTTTGCTGGATGCTGATATTTATGGACCCAATGTGCCTCGTATGATGGGCGCTGTTGATACGCATCCTGAAATTGTGGGACAAAAAGTCAAACCTATTGTTGTGTATGGTGTTGAGATGATGAGTATGGGTTCTTTAATGGAAAATGGTCAATCACTCATTTGGAGAGGAGCGATGGTCATGAAAGCCATTGAGCAACTCTTACGCGACATCTTGTGGAGCGATTTGGATGTTCTTTTCATCGACATGCCTCCAGGAACAGGTGATGCACAACTTACTTTAGCTCAAAGTGTTCCCGTAACTGCGGGTATTTGTGTCACAACCCCTCAACAAGTCGCTTTGGATGATACCGAGCGAAGTTTGGATATGTTCCAAAAATTGCATATTCCGATCGCTGGAATCATGGAAAACATGAGTGGATTTATCTGCCCTGAGACCAATAAAGAGTATGATATCTTTGGAAAAGGAACCACCAAACCGTTGGCTGACAAGTTTGAAACCATCGTGATTGGTGAGATTCCTATTGAACCTGCCGTTCGTGAAGGCGGAGATGCTGGAAAACCAGTAAGCTTCTTCCATCCAGAGAGTGAGACAGCGAAACGCTATCAAGCTTCAGCTCGTAAGCTTTGGGAGTGCATTGAAAAAGTCAATGCAGAAGGTGGTGCGAACAATGAAGCGATTCAACCAACTATGGGTATTAATGGCGCACCCAGTGCTTGTTCAAGTGCGAAAAAGTAAGGATTAAAGGAGAAGGTATGGCGTTACGCATTAGTATTGATGAGACAGATTTTAAAGCATTGGTTCAAGAAATTGAATCACAAGAAGGTTACCGTAAACCGATTGGTTTTGGTATCGCGCGGGTTGATCGTGGACAACTGAGTCCCGAGAAGATTTTACAGGCAAGCTTTCCTGTGGTCAACTGGAATGAAAACTTTGGGAGTGCCGCTATTTTAATCGCAGCATTGCAAGAGAGTGGCGTTGATGTTGATTTTACCAGCAGCGAATTTGTCTATGATGTCAAGAAAAAATTTGTTAAAAATGCCATGAATGCGTTTACTCCTTATCTAAACCTTGCCTTAGGTGAGGCGCATAAAAATGTTCAAGTCATTAAAACACTGGACTGGATTGCGCAAACAGAAAAGCTTAAAAAAGATTATCGTATTGTCTTTATTTTTGAAGACGATGCACCTCTGAGTCCTGAAGCGGTCTATCTTAAACTTTATGCGCTCTCAACAGGTAAAGCTCCGATTCGTTCACTCAATCTCTCAGGCGCATTTGGCGTGCTCGAAAATGTCGCATGGTCATTGGGGCAGCCTATTGAGCTTGAATGGCTGAGAATGCATGAAATTGAGATGAAACTTTTGGGTGAGTATCCACTCATTGAATCGGTTGATAAATTTCCTCGTTTCTTATCACACATTATTCCGTCCGATAATACGCGCATCTTAGATGCTAGTAAAGTAAGAATGGGTGCACAACTGCATGCCGGTACAACGATTATGCCAGGAGCCAGTTACGTTAACTTTAACGCAGGTACTACCGGTGCTGTGATGGTCGAAGGTCGCATTAGCTCTTCTGTTGTCGTGGGTAAAGGGAGTGATGTGGGAGGAGGAGCAAGCATCTTAGGTGTGCTAAGCGGAACCAATGGTAATCCTGTGAGTATTGGAGAGAATACACTCCTTGGTGCCAACTCGGTGACAGGGATTCCTTTGGGGGATGGTTGTATTGTGGATGCGGGTATTGCTATTTTAGAGGGTACTAAAGTGGGTGTGAATGCTGGAGAGCTTGCCAAGATTATTGAAGCAAATCCTAAAGCAAAACTCAAAAAAGCAGGCAAAGAAGAGATGGTTTTCTTAAAAGGCTTAGAGTTAGCGGGACTTCATGGTATTCATTTCCGCCAAAATAGCATGAATGGTATGATCATCGCAACACGCAGTAAACGAGAAATCAAACTAAATAGTGAACTTCATTAATATCAAAAGAGAGGGGAGTTAAGCTCCCTTTTTCATAATATCATTATTAAATTCTTCTGCCCATTTTAAGGATACTTTTCGATAAGTTTCATTGGCAATAGGGTCATCTTTTAAAATCCAATTACCACATGTCGAGCACTTGGTTGCATATGTTTCAAGTTGTTTCAAATCCATAGAATCTATCTCTTTTAGGCGTGCTTTACATTCTGCGATAGAGCATTTAAGGTGACTATTCATAAAGGACTCCGTTAAAGGGGATTGGTTTATGATTGTAACATATTAAAAAAAGTAATTATGTATAAATTATAAGCAAATAAGACAGTTGCGCCCGCTCTCTTTCGCTTTGTATAAGGCATCATCTGCTATTTTGATGATTTCATTGGGTGTTTTTCCCTTGCTTGATGTTGCTAAACCGATACTAATGGAGAGCCTCTCTTTTTTTACAGTATTTGCTTTTTGTATCTCTTGCGGTACTTTCTCAGGACGATTTTTATCGCGTATCACAAAACCACGTCTAAATATCCGCTCTCTCACTTCTTCCAACGCCATAATACACTCTTCTTTCTTTTTGCCATTAAAAAGAATGGTAAACTCTTCCCCACCATAGCGATACGCTTTGCCGCCATTTTTGATATGACTTAACTCTTTAGCGACCAACTTTAAAACGTCATCACCAATGTCATGACCAAATTTATCATTAAATTTTTTAAAAAAATCAATGTCGGCCATTGCAATCATATAGTGTGAACCCAGATGTAAAAAGCGTTCTTCCAATGCCCTTCTTGAGGGAATTCCTGTCAGTGTATCGGCATAGGCCATGCGGTAGGCATCATGAACAAGAGCACTGATAGCAATCAGTGAGGTAACCAGCGAAAAGAGAAGAAAAGAGTTACTCTCTTGCAAAAATAAAAAAGGGATCATTTGTGCTAAGAGCATCCAAAAAGGAGCTTTTTGACTTTGGACTTCAAACAGTAAAGAGATCAGAAAAATAAAGAGAAGCGATATGAGTGAAATAATCAGTATAAAATCATTTGCCTTACTTAGACCATGTAAGCTTGCATGTAAAATAGGCGTATCCAGAGCTTGTTGCATACTGGGTGAAAAATATTTTAAGCCAAGGTATCCGATTCCTAAAACAATGAGTCCAAGTGCTGTTCTGAATGCCCCAAATGAACTAAAAAGACCACGTTCTTGCAAGGCATAAAGGAGGAGGTAACCCAGTGCCGTAATCAGCGGAGTGATATGCCAAAATGCTGTGACACTAAGCTTTGTAAAGAGGGTACTGGGAAAGGCAAGGGCTAAATCAAAAAAAAGTGGGAAAAGTAATAGAACAAAGAGTTTACTTTTGTTGAAATAGATACTTAAAAAAAGAGCAATCACGAGAAAAACAAACGTACTTTGCCAAACAAAATAATAGGCATACGAAGGGATAAGTCCAAATTTCAAAATACAAAGTGCAAGAAGAATCATTCCTAAACAGAGTGCATGAAAAGTCGAAAGAACCTCTTTGAATTGTTGCATTTCGTTCCTGTATTTTTTTACGATTATAGCAAAATTAGCTCATACTCCCATAAATTGCCCATCAAAGGAGCTTGAAGATGAGGTTTGCCTAACAGTAATTTTACCACCTCTACGCTTTGAATTGAGGCAGCAAAGCAAACGGTAAACGAAGGATTGCCGGAGCTTTTCTCAACACCGTCTCCTTTTTGGACGTAGAGTTGATCAAGTGAAACTGAGGTTGCAAACTGACTATAATAGCCAGCAATCGCACCATGAACAAAAGGTTTTTGCTCTTTGAGACAGAGATTGGCAAGCAGGCATTTGAGATCAGGATTGTCGAGTGCATCCACAACAACGTCCACTTTAGCGATAAGTTCATAATCGGTTTTAGGATCAAAAAAAGTGGTCATACTCTTTACATGTAAAGCAGGGTTGATCTCTTCAAGCTTCTCTTTTAACACTTCTGCTTTAAAGCGTCCCAACGTTTTAGGTGAGGAAAAATTTTGACGATTCATATTATGTTCTTCGAAAACATCACCATCGCATACGATGAGATTTCCCACACCAATACGTGTCAGCATTTCAGCTACAAAGCCACCGAGTCCTCCGCATCCGATAATCAGTACTGTAGATTGGAACAGAGTGTACTGCTCCCTCGTGGAAATAGTTTTTTGATTGCGTTTGTAACGAAGGGGCAAAATGTCATGTTTGAGAGCGACCTCTTCAACATTTCTAAAGTTACATGTAAAACGTTCCATTGCCGCATAACTTGCTTGAAGGGGAAGAAATCCATCACAGGTTTGTTCTTTTAAAAAGGTTAGAAGTTCCATTTTTTTGTATCCTAGTGTATAATTTTCCTATAAGGAGATCCAATGCATATTATACTCAATGCTTTTTCATTTTTACGAGCAAAATTCACACAAAAAGGCATACCTTATTTGAATGCTTCATGGGTGGTAGAGGATAAAACACGGATTGTTGATTTGATCGATTCTTTAGGCTTTGAGCAAAAAGAGGTGGAAGCCGTTTTTCTCAATAATACCGTTGTTCCCAAAGAGACAGAGCTACATGAAAATGATCGAGTAGCACTTCTTCCTCCTGGAACACCAGGCTCATTTCGTCTTTTCTGCGGGCTCAAAGGGAATTAACCACCGCCCACTTTTGGGAAGAGAGCGATTACATCGCCCTCTTGCAAACAATAGGATGGTTCAACATGCCTACTATTCACCATCAAAACACCCAAAGGCGATACTCGCTCAAGCTCCAATAAGTCTATCACCATTTGAGCCGTTGTACCGATGGCATAGTTTCTTTCCTCAACTTTAAAGCGACCTTCTCGGTATTGAGCAAAGAGTTTAACAACAACGTGCATCAGAAATTCCAGAACTCATCAATCTCTTCACCTGTGAAATCCCAAGTGACATTGTGAGGAGGAAGTATTTCGTATTTCATAAACTCTGGTAAACGATCATCTGCTTTGCCAAATCCTGCTTTGATGTTAAATTCATGCTCGGTTTTAAGAATAGTTTTACCAAGGTTCATCACATCATCAATGGTAAGAGCACAGCCAAAGCGCGCATTAATCATATCAATGAGAGCTGGTAAACATTTTGCATCATCAAGTGCTGCAAACGCAACAAAGATGCACATACCGGTGCTATCAACTGCAGCAGAAGCAATTTGGAGGTTGCGTGCCAGTTCAACTTGACCCTCTTTTTTAAGTGGATCGACATGTCCTCCGCTGTTAAGGATATTTGTTGCAACCGCATAGCCTGCTGTGTGATCAGCACCCATAGGCGTTGTAGCATAGGTAATACCTTGTCCTTTAACCGCTCTTGGCTCATAGGCTGGAATACCTTGTCCCTTAACTGTAGGAACTCTGACTAACCCGTAAGCTTTTCCTAAAATGTGTGTTCCTGCACCGAAAATTCTTCCCAGTGGCGTACCAGTTGGTATATCATGAGAGAGTATTTCATACGCTTTGGCTCCATCGCCGTATGCAAGAATACCAGCATCAACGGCAAGTCCAAGGGCAACAGAGGTTTCAATAGAATCAACACCTAAATCATCCATCAGACCATCCATTTTCGCGATCAAATCTAAGTCCTGAATCCCTAAATGCGCTCCGAGTGCCCAAATAGTTTCGTATTCAAATCCAGAGGTTAGAAACTTGCCTTCTTTGTCATTATAGACTTGTGAACATTGGATAACACAGCCTGCATGACAACCGTGGGTTGTTTTTCCCCCTCTGGCTTTAATATTCTCAGCCATTGTTTCACCACAAATTTCCTCAGCATGCTCCCAGTTACCTTGTCTAAAGTTATGGGTTGGAAGACCGCCTGCTTCATTAAGGATGTTAACCAAAACGTTCGTTCCAAAGGCTGGTAGACCTTGTCCACTGATAGGATTTTCTTGAAGTGCTTTGGTAAAGATTTTACTCGCTTCTTTAAACTTATCAGGATCAGCAATCGTGACTTCTTTATAATCAGCGGCATCGACAGTGATACATTTGATCTTTTTAGAACCCATAACAGCGCCGAGCCCTCCACGTCCGTGACTTCTGAGCTTTCCACCGGGGTCTTTTACAGAGACATTCGCTAGGTTCATACGCATTTCACCGATACGACCAATACTCATGACCGCAACTTTTTTGTCATATTTTGCCATCATTGCATCGAGTACGGCGTAATTATCTTTGCCGACGAGTTCAGGAACAGGAATGAACTCAACATTGTTTTTGGTTACATGTAATTGATAGAAGGTATTTTCATCTTTGGGTAGCCCTTCGATAATGAGTGCTTTAACCCCAAGTTTTGAGAAAATACCGGCACTTGTACCGCCAACATTTGACTCTTTGATACCACCTGTCAAGGGGCTTTTCGCACCTAAAGAGTTACGACCCGAGTTGGAAGCAGAAGTTCCTGAGAGAAGTCCTGGTGCGAAAACCATTTTGTTATTTGGTCCTAAAGGGTGACATTCTGGATCAACCTCTTCAGCAACAATGGTAGATGTAAGACCACGTCCACCTAATCCCAGCCAGCGAGCGGGAACCTCTTCAATTTTAAAACTTAGATTTGTCATATTGACACGATAAATTAGATCAGCCATGATAAACTCCTTTAAATACGGTTGTTACAACCATAATATTCAAAGTTTATAGCATGAAAATAGCAAACTCAAGGAACTATATTAAAACAAAAACATGCTTTTTTAGCATATCTTTTTTTACACACTTCCTTAAGAAAGGAGTGACATTAAGCCACTACTTTCTTAGGTTTGAGAGATTGAAGTTCGATAATGCGCAGAACAATAGCAGAGTAATATGGAACACTTTGAATTAAAAGCGTAAATGAAAAAACATAGATTTCCGTAATACGTGTATAGTTGGTAAAGTAAAGTGCAAAGAAAGAGATGGTTAGTAAAGATGCTAAGATCATCTCATGGCGAATAGGACTTTTATTGACTTTTTTGGTATTGCCACCTTTTTCCGTACGTTTAAACGGAAGCCCATCTTTGACAAAACCATCGTAGACGGCTTTAAAGATAACCAGCTGTAAACTCATCGAAGCAATGGCACTGAGCATTGTCTCTCTCACACTCATTTTGACTCTGGTGTGGTACAAGATAAACGCATGCAAAATGTTGACTAAGAACGCCACTAAGATAGGCAGTGTCAACGGCAGTGTTGGAATGGTTACGCCCACAAAAATAATAAATGGCACCCAGAAAATATTTAAAAAAGCGGTCATCGCACCAAAGGCATCGGAGAGCCAGAAAAACCAACCTGCAACGAAGTGGTATTTTTGGTAAGGTGTTAAGGTTTTAGATGAAGGCATAAAATGGCGCCAATGGCGTTTTAAGATCTGAATAGCACCATACGCCCAACGGTGGCGTTGTGTACGAAACGCTTCTACGGTGTCTGGAAGCAATCCCCAACCATAACGTCGGTTAGTATAGTGCGCTGTATAGCCTGCTTCAAAAAGGCGTAGTCCCAGTTCCGAGTCTTCCACGATGGTATACGTTGTCCAGTCTCCCACTTCGTGTACCGCAGAGAGTCGTGCCATGAGCATCGTACCGTGTGCAACGATAGCATTTTCTTCGTTTCGCTCCACCATACCGATGTCAAAAAAGCCAGCATATTCAGCATTCATCGCTTGTTTGATAAGAGATTCTTGGCTATCGCGATGATCTTGAGGTGCTTGAACAAGCCCCACTTTTGGATCATCAAAGAGCGGAACAAGATCGATCAACCAATCTTCACTAACCACATAATCGGCATCAATGACGGCTAAAATCTCCGCTTTTTCGTTGGTGTATTTGAGTGCTTCATTAAGTGCACCTGCTTTAAAACCTTTACATGTAATGTTCAAAAAGACAAATTTATCACCCAATTTGGCACAGTGCTCTTCAATCGGTTTCCAGTAAAACTCTTCAGGTGTGTTGTTAATAATCACCAAGACTTCGTAATTGGTGTATTTCATATGTGCTAACGAATTAAGCGTTTCAATTAAAACATGTGGCTGCTCTTTGTACGCAGGAACATGAATGGAGACAAAAGGTGCATGCTCCAGTTTGAGATGCAGTGGAGCAAGGCGTTTGGGTGCAATGCCCAGGGTGCATTTAAAGAGCTCATTAATTTTAGCAAGGGTGATAATGACCAACGGGATCATTAAGAAAATTCCCATTGTCCACATAATCCACATACCAAAGTTCATATAATAGATAAATGGATACGTCGCTGCCATAGCAATACCAAAGCCCATTGCTTGCGCTGCTGCCGAATAGGTAATCGCATGTGCAAAGTTGACGCGTTGATTTCTAAGACCAAAGAACGTCAGCAAAATTCCAAAGAAAACAGAGCCTGCCATTTGATAACGCCACAATGGATTGATGATAGTCTGTTTAATAAAATGAAATTTAGGTTGTTTATTGGTATCAAATAATCCCCAATAAGGTCCTACACTTCCTTCATGTACCCCTTTCCATGGTTGATCAAACGCTTCAACGATGTTATAGGTCCATTTCTCTGCTTTTGCCATTTCCAAAAAGCCTGTAATTGCGGCAATTTGATTGGTCAGTGTTGCTTCTGCTTTTTCATTGTTATATCCACTACTTGGCCAACCAAACTCCCCGATGGTTATGGGTTTTTTAGGATACATCTTAGCAATGGCATCGTATTTCTCTTTTGTAAAAGCAAGCGTTCGCTCTATAGGCACTTTTTCCCAGTAAGGCAAGATATGCACACAGATAAAATCCACATGGTGTGCGAGTTCAGTGTTACTCAGCCAAACGTGTTGAACTTCTGCCGTTGTCACAGGAATGCGGGTGCGAACTGAAACACGGTCAATATAGGCATACAGCTCTTCAGGTGTCATATCAGCACGTAAAAGAACCTCGTTTCCTACAATAATCGAAGAGATTCTAGGGCTGTACATTTTGATCAGTTCAAAGAGTGTTTCAATTTCAGATTCATTGGCATTTTTGTCGGTTGAAAGCCATAATCCAACATCAACTTTGAGTTTAGTGTCTTGGACATTTTCTAAGACATGTTTTGCATCAGAAATAGCATAGGTTCGCACTTTTCGCGCAATATGCTCAATCGTTTTCATGTCTTCAGCAATTTCAGCATCGCTTTTGAGCGCTTTCTCAAATCCTTTGAAAGGCGTATAGGAGAGAGACTCTAATTTTTCACCGATTTGGGGTGATATAACGATTTGGTCACCAGTTCTCGTCCACAGTAAAATCTGAATAAGGGATGTGACAACAATGGAAAGTAAGATGTATTTGAAGTATTTCAACCGTATGCTCCGAAAAAAATTTCATATCGATAACAAGTATGGCGATTTTACAACAACTTTGTTTAAAAAAATGAAGTGAGCCTGTTTACATGTAAAAAGTGACGCTTGAAAAAAGTTTGGAAGCGTTTTTTTGGGAAGATATTTTACGGAATTGTCCTCTTAAAACAATCATTCATTCACCCTTTTTTAGGGTTTCTGAATGATTTAAAAGGAGAGCAAAGATGGATTTTGACTTAATTATCTATGATTGTATCAAGCTCTTTGATTTTGTCAAGTGCTTTAAGGGAGGAAGCTTTCGCATTGTCACTCAAGCCTTCACTAAAATGTAAGACATTTTCAAGCAACACACAAATACCTAAAAAGATGGTTTTGGTACAAATATCTCGAAGATAACTTAGAAGAATAGGCGTAGGGAGGTTATGTGTAGAGTAGATGTAAGTGCGTTCATCACTGAGGTCTAAAAACTCTATTTTATCCTCTTTAAAACCACTCATAGCATCAACGACAACAATAATATCGGGCGTATAATCACGCAAAGCTGCGAACTGGTCTTCAGGTGTATCGTAACCAAAAAAGACTTTCCATTGGGGCAATTGTTCTTCTACCAATTGCCCAACAGCGATAGCAACGCCATCATCACCTCTTAGTTCATTTCCAACACAGAGTAGTGCTTTTTTCAACCGTTTTCTCCTTACCCTTAAGTGTTTTGGAAATCTTTTCTAAGGACCAAATACCCTGCTTTTAAGTCTGAGAGTATCTTTTTAAAAGGGCATTCTATCATTTCAGGTAAAAGCTGTACAGCATGTTCTGGAAAGATTTCTATTTCAAAATACTTACTTAAGTTCCCAAGTTTGCGTTTGAGATATTCATTTCCCGTGCTGAGCATCTGTTCAAACTCGCATTCGTTGATTTCTAAGACTTTCTCACTAAAGTCAATTGTGCCAACACCATGACCTATACAGGTAGAGAAAATTTTGATCTGATCAAGTGTGACATTACCAGACTTTGCCCCATCAAGATGTTTTTGAACGAGTTTGTAAACTTCTACCATTATTGCCCCCATTCGACTCTGTGGAGGCTGATTTTATCTTCCTCATCACAGGGAATATATTGGGTATAAACCTCGTTATGTAAAATGCCTAGACACTCCGCATAGCGTGGATCAGCTTCTGTACTCATAGCTTCAGTAATAGCTATTTTAGTGGCTTTTGTGTCTTTAACATTACCACTTTTAACAAGAGCTGTAAGGTATTTATCATAGAGTTTTCGTCCAAATACATAGCTCATGAGTCTTTTGGCATGTACGAGCAAATCTCTTTCAAAAAGTGTATTGCCAATGACAGAATCTTTCACCAATGGCGGCATTTCGCTATCGTGCTCAAAACTCACTTTTTGGAGTCTTTGTTCCATCACGCCAAGAGCGGTTGTAAGTCCATAGATGATGCTTGCAGGATGAGGAGGGCACCCTGGAATATAAACATCAACAGGAATAATTTTATCGATGCCACTGAGTACACTGTAAGCATCATAAAAGATACCACCCGTTGCGCCACAAGCACCAAGAGCCACAACAATTTTAGGATCAGGGGCTGCTTCATAAGCGCGTAGTAACGGATAGTACATCTGACGTGTCACGGGACCTGTACAGAGTAAAATATCAGCATGGCGAGGATTGGCAACGAGTTTGAAACCAAATCGTTCTGGATCCCACATTGGTGTAATAGCCGCAAAAATTTCAATTTCACAACCATTACAACTTCCGCAGTCTATGCGATAAACGCTAAAACTGCGTCCAATATGTTTGAGGAGTTCGAGCTTTTGCTCCAATGAGTTGGCATCCGTAATTTCTTGTGGTACAACATATGTTTTCATTCTATCACCATCTCTTTACCACTCGTAAAGTTTGATACAGTGGCGTTTTTTTTACATGTAGGGCAAATACTTAGATAATTTTTAGACTCTTCAAGCCTCTTTTCGCCTAAATTGGCTTTGCTTAAACACTCGTAACCATATTTAATCAGCCTTTTTGCCGCAAAGGGTTTATGACACTCGGTGCAATACTGCGTATCAAGCTCCCCTCTTTGGATAAGAGCGGATTTGTCAAATTTGACGGCAAGTTCAAACTCTTCGCTGAGTCTAATGGCGCCAGTTGGGCAGACTTCATCGCATCTACCGCAAAAGATACATCGTCCGCAATCAAACTCCCATACTAATTTTGTTTGATCTTTGTTAAACTGAACTGTAATGGCATTAGAGGGACACGCTATACCGCATGCCGCACAACCAATGCAAAGATCAAAGACATAAGCGGGTTTTCCACGAAAATTTGCCGCAACTTTATAGGGTTCAAATGGATATTTATGGGTGGTATTACCGTATTTTTCGGTAATATCAAGAAGTTTCATCATCTTAAATCCTTCATCGGACTATTTTTAAGTGTCCTCGAAAATTCTTTTAAATCTTTGTTTGTTAAAATTTTGCTCTTTTTACTCTTAATGTCTACAACCGTGACACGCTCTGTACATGAATAGCAAGGATCAAGGCTACAAACAATCAGTGCAGCATCAGCAATTGTGTTTCCACGGAACTGAAAACGAAGGCTTGGCCAGTTGTTGTAAGTAGCTGCACGGCATCTCCATCTAAAGACTTTTTGAGCACTTCCTTGCATGATCCAGTGGACATTTTCACCTCTTGGAGCTTCCACATAGGCTAAAGCGAAGTCTTCAGGTTTAACGTGGAATTTTGGATCAACGATAATTGCCGTTTGAGGCATCAGCTCAAAACATTGGCGGATGATAGAGACAGAGCTTTTAAGTTCCATATAACGAACCATTTCTCTTGCGAAAACATCACCACCTTCAACAACGGCAACATCAAATTCAATCTGTTTGAAAAAGTCGTAGGGGTGATCATAACGTGTATCGCGTTTAATACCACTGCCTCTGATGTTAGGCCCAACAGCAGAGAAATCACGAGCGACTTGTTTATCAAGCACGCCCACGCCTTGCCATCGTTTGATTTGGCGTTTGTCTTCCATCACGGCATCCCATACTTCATCCACTTGCGTATCGATGATTTGTAAGATGCGTAAACTCTCTTTGATCTCAATACCCGTCATATCACGTCTGAGACCTCCCATAACAACGTTACCATAGGTTTTTCGTCCACCTGTAACAAGTTCTGCAAGTTTCATAGAGTATTCACGAATTCTAAAGATGTGCATAAATGCGGTGTAGTTACCGGTGACTTCGCACGCAAGTCCAATATTTAAAAGATGACTGTGGAGTCTCTCAATTTCAGAACAGATGATACGAATAGCTTGCGCACGTGCAGGAATTTCTAAATTAATCGCTTTTTCTGCCGCTTCGATACATGCAATTGCATGAGCATAGCCACAAATACCACAAACCCTCTCTGCTAAATAGCCCATTTGATCGTAGTTCATACGATTTTCTGCAAGCTTTTCCATACCTCTGTGTTGGTAAAAAAGTCGATAATCGGCATCAACAATGGTATCACCATCACAAAAAAGTCTAAAATGTCCAGGCTCATCTGCCGTTACATGTAAAGGTCCAAGAGGCACATCGATAATGCCTGTACCTTCAGGTCTTAAGAACTCATATTCAGGTTCATTGTAGTGCTCTTTCATATCGGGACGGTAACGATAGTCCATCGCATCTTTACGAAGGGGAAAGAGATCATCAGGCCAATCATCGCTGAGCACCAAGCGTCTTTTATCAGGTAACCCTTCTGCAACAAGCCCAAACATATCGTAAGCTTCTCTTTCATACCAAACACAGGCAGGTACAAAAGGTGTAACCGATGGGTAGGTGAGATTATCTGGAGAGATAAGCACTTTAACGGTGACAAAACATTTTTCATCTTGTGCTATTTCATCACCTTCAAACATTTTGCCACCCTCCATGGAGAGAGCATAGTAGAGAGCATAATGTTTATTGATACTGCGCTCATCATTGGCAATCATCGTTGAAAGGTATCCACCCATATCGTAATAAAGAAAGCGAACTGCCTCTGGAAGATCATTGAGCTCAACCAAAGCGGTGACTTGATCTTCACATTGTCTTGTAACTTCTAAAATTTTAATTTTTGTAGCCAGAGCTTCTATAAATTTATCGCATTTCATGGTGAGTCCTATTTTTTCATTATAGTTTTAACGCTCTCATCAAGGAGAACCGTGAACGAATCAAACTGCCATATGCCGAATGCTACAATCAAAATAGCCAAGGCAATCAGTGGAATGTTTTCGCTGAACTTCATCTCGCTGTTATGGACTACTTTGCCTTCGACCTTGCCAAATGATGCAAGGAAAAAGTGTGAAAAGTCAGCGATAAAGATGATAGCTAAAGCGACAGCAAAAATACCCATTAAGAGATACGAACCATTGATTGCTGCAGCTTTAAAGATTAAAAATTCACTCACAAAAATTGCAAATCCAGGCACACCAACTAGTGAACAGATAGCAATGCCGAATAATACAGCCGTTAAAGGGGCAATATGGATCATGCCACCCATTTTGGTCATATCTTTGGTACCGTAGATCTTAGCAATATTTCCTGTTGAACAAAAGGCTAATGCTTTTGTAAAGGAGTGTGCGGCACAGTGAAATAGTGCAGCAAAAAGCCCAATAGCACCACCAACACCAAGGCCGAAGGCAATGACACCCATGTGAGCGATGGAGTGATAGGCAAACATTCTTTTGACGTTGTGTTGTCGAATAAGGAAAAAAGATGATATAAAAAGAGTCAATGTTCCGCTGATGATCATGACAGACTGTACAAAATCAAAACCCACACCATTGGCGACAATGGCATAGTAGCGAATAAGCCCTAGCATAGCACATTTAAGCAGTACGCCTGAGAGGAGGGCAGATGTAGGTGCGGGTCCTTCGGCGTGGACATCGGGTAGCCATGTATGCGTAGGTGCAAGCCCTGCTTTCGTTCCAAAGCCAATCAATGCAAAGATAAAGACAAGTTTCAAAGCCATGCTGTCTAAATTGCCTGCATTGGCTATAAGATTGGTGTAGAGCATTGCATCACCATCAATTTTACCGTTTGCTGCAGAGTAAAGTAAAATGGTTGCATAAAGGGCAAATGCTAGACCGATGCTGCATAAAACGATGTATTTATAACCACTCTCGGTAGATTTTTGATCTTTTTTAACAGATACAAGAAAAACTGAAGCGAGGGTGGTTGCCTCAATGGCTGCCCACATAAAGGCGATGTTGTTGCACACAACGCTTAAACTCATTGTCCATGTAAAAATGAAACTAAGCGCAAAGTAGTTTTTGACCTCTTTTAAACTGACGTGCCCATCTTCTAATTCCCACTTCATATAGGTGGTGGCATAGATATTGACCAATAAGCCAGTAATAGCAATCAACGATAAAAAGATGGCTCCAAGAGAGTCCAAGAAAATAAAGTTATCAAAGGCTGAAAGTTCAGCTCCATGAACGACTTTGCTTACAGCACTGAGTAACAGTGATGAGACAATCAAGCTCAAAAGGATATGGAAGCTTTGTAAGAGCTTGAAATGAAGTGGCATAACAAACATTACGACACCACACACAAAAGGTATGATTAGTATCAACAAAAGAATATCCATTTTATCCCCTTAAATTTACAGCTTTAGATGTGTCGAGACTATCATATGAGGCGTAAAATCGTTTCGCCAAAATACTCATAATCACAACAGCAAAAATAGCATCGGTTAAGATACCAATCTCGACAAGCTCATGTGAGTTATATGCCATAAGCGCTAGGCTTAGATGGATACCATTTTCAAAAAGGCAATAGGCAAGAATCTGTTTTAAAAATGAATTTCTCAAAATAAAGCCAAAAATACCTATCATAAAGATAAATGAAGCGGCAAAGAGTGGCAACGCATCTTTGAAAATTGAGAAATGAACAAAAACCTTGTAAAACATCATTGAAACAGCCAGTGAAAAGCTAAGCGCTATAACAGGCGATATAAAAAAGCCACCTACGGGTTCATCTTCATTGATAATACTAAGCTTATTCACAAGCTTAAGTAAAAAAAGTGGTACAAAAACGACTTTCATCAAAAAGGCTGTAAATGCCCAAAGGAGTAACTCATGAGCGCCATATTTGAAGTGTAAAAGCAAAAATACAATCACTAAAAGCAATGTTTGCAGTGCATACGCATAAATACTAAGTTTGTATTTTCGCAGACCAAATACCATTAAACTTGTTCCCATCATCAAAACGGTGATGACATCAATAAAATTTATCATTTCATACCCCAATAATATAAAGCATTAGTGCTATACAAGCAATACTGAATGGAAAAAGCATGGTTCGCTTCATTCCTTTGTTCATTGTAAATCGTGGTCCAAAGTTGTCGATAAAAACAGCAAAAACATAAAGCACACCAATCTCAGCGAGGAAAAGGAGTAAAGACAATAGAGGATTCTCAAAACTCCAAGGCTCAAAGAGCATTAGGAAAAATCCTAACATTGAAAATTGCTTCAACATTAAAGCCACATCGATAATAGCAAGATCTTTACCACAGTATTCGCCCAAAACACCTTCTTGAAGCTCTTGTTCGGCTTCAGCTAAGTCATAAGGTTTTCTGCCTGTTTCAACATACATGACCCAAAGGAAAGCGGTTGAAGCGATGGCATAGGAAGGAACTAGATAACCGTAGTTACCCTCACTGAGACTTACGATAGAAGCGATATGTGGTAAACTCGAACTACCTGCCCCTAACATGACAACAATAAGGCAGATAATCGATACTGCTTCGCTGTAAAAACCGATGGTTGCCTCTCTGCTTGAACCCACACCCGCAAAAGGGTTTGCAGTATCAAAGCCGGCAATAATAAACATAAATCGATACAGTGCTCCAAGATAGATAAGAACAAAAATATCCGAAAACTGAGCAAAAACAGCGTCACTTCCGTAGGTAATTGGTAAGGCACAGAACATTGCTGCTGTTGTTGCAAACATCAGATAAGGTGCAATTTGATAGATAAAACTTGCACTGTGTGACTTTGTTCGTCCACGCTTGATAAGTTTCAAAAGATCACGATAGGTTTGAAAAATGCTCGGTCCTATCCTAGATTGAAATTTCGCCCTTAGCTTTCTAGCCATGCCATCAAAGAGTGGAGCGACCAGTATAGCTGCTATAAGTTGTAAAAGTAGGTAAAAAAAGCTCATTGTGTCCTCACAGATAGTAAGATGCAAAAATCAACACTAAACAGAGATAAACCAAGATATATCCCGCATAAAAATTCGTTCGACCATTTTGAAAAATGCCTATTTTCTCGGCAATTAACATAATCAATCGAATAACTGGCTCATAGAGTTTGTCCCAAAAGAAATCGTGTACTTTTTTCGTATAGACGACTTTTGAAAAATACCCATCCATCTTCATTTCACTCTCGTATCTTAAAATAAAACTAAGCGCTTTACGAATGTCTCCTGTAAACGAGTTTGCCCCAATTTGCATATTTTTGTTGTAGATAAAACCACATGCCCAAGGATCTGTAATACGTGTTGTCGTATTGTTTGATTTTAAAAGATAGAGTAAAACAAATGGGACAATAGCACAGAGTAACATCACAAGGACAATGGTAGGCATTGAGATAAATTCATTTTGATTGACGTTTGAGACAGGTATAAAGGTTAGAACAATTTTAGATAAAACATTAATGACGTCACTCATAAAGACACCAAGTCCCACACAAAAACTTGCTAAGAGGCACAAGGGTAGTAGCATAACACCGGAAACTTCTTTGGCGCCTTCAAAGCTTTTGGCATCGCGCGGGAGTCCCAAAAAGACAGCTCCATATACTTTAGCAAACGCCATGACAGCAAGTGCACCGCCAACACCGAGTGCGATTATGGCAATAACAAAGAGAAATCGCGCCATAACGCCTTGTTCCATACCACCTAAAAGCATCGTTTTATAGGTAATCCATTCACTAGCAAAGCCATTAAGTGGAGGAAGTGCACAAATGGCAAGTGCTGCCACGAAAAAGATAATCGAAGTAATAGGCATCTTTTTGTGAAGACCACCAAGTTCGTCCATATCTCTTGTAAGAGTTGCGGTATAAATATTACCACTCAACATAAAGAGTAATGATTTAAAAACTGCGTGATTTAAGATATGAAAGAGCGCTGCAACAAAACCAAGTAAGGCAATCGAAGGTATATGTGCTCCAAGGCCGTAAAAGGCTCCTCCAAGTCCTAAAAAGATGATGCCAACATTTTCACAAGAACTATATGCAATAGATGCTTTATAGTCATTGGAAATTGCAGCATACAGTACACCAAAGACGCAACTAAGTGCACCAAAAAGCAGTAAAATATAGCCAAATTGAACAAGCTGTGGAAGAAGAAGTGAAAATTTGATAAAGGCAAAAAGTGCTACTTTGATCATAACGCCACTCATCAATGCAGAGAGGCATTAGAGGGAGATTGGCAATATGCTAGCGGTAACCAGACATGGAAAGGAAACATACCTGCTTTAGAGCCAAAACCAATAAGTAGTAAGATAAAGAGGGTAAGACTCATACCAAAACCAATGTTTAGTTCATCAAATTTACTAAATTCAAAACTACCTGCAAAACTTGCCATGATGATAAGGGCAACCATTAAACAGAATGCTCCAATTTGAGCAATTCCCAAATAAATCATCACGTTTTTAGAGGCACCCTTCCCATCGTTAACTAAAATTAAAAGTGCAGAGATGAGTGTCATTAGTTCCCATAAAAGCATAAAAGAGAAAACGCCATCACTGGCAACAACAAGAAGCATGGAGAGAATAAAAGCATTAAAGAGTGAAGCAAAAACGGCTAAATTCGCCTTTTTCTCATAGAATTTCACATAGTCAAAGCTAAAAAGTGAAACGGCAAATGCAATTAAACTAATCAAAAAGCTAAAGAGCATGCCTAATGAGTCAAGCCTAAAAACAGGCATACTAATAAAATTCCCCGGCAATTTCCAGATCAATGTTTCATTGAGACTGGAAAAGAAAAATATCGCTGCATAAAGCGAAACGACACTCGCCAAACCAAAGCCTATTTTTTGGGCAAGAAGTGGTTTTTTATAGAGTAGAATGGAAAGAAGGGATGTTAAAAAAAAGAGCGTGTATATGGTTTGCATTATGCTTCCTCTTTGTTGGTTTCTAAAGTTTCAGCGGGAGCGGGTTTGGGTTCTTTGGGTTTTTTAATTTCCGGAGCCGGAATATTTGTAAATGTAACATCAGGCACGATAGCTTTTAGAAAAGGCGTCATATCGCCTTTGACTTTTTTGCCAAATTTACACTCACCCAAAACTGGATCTACCATGACTAATGCACCTGTCGGACAGGCACTAACACATGCTGGGCCACTTTCTATGCCATCACACATATCACATTTGATAGCAATGCTTTTAAGCCCACTGATACAACCAGCTTCCAAGTGTCGCTCTACTTCCTCTATAATAGAAGGAGGAAATTCTGCGTCAATGTTGATTGCTCCATAAGGGCAGGCAATCGTGCAGAGCTTACAGCCGATACAGATTTCCTCACAAAGCTCAACACATGAATTAGCAATACGAAGGGCACCCGTTGGACAAACATTAGCACATGGGGCATCATCGCATTGGCGACATTGGTTGGGCATTTTACCGCTCTCTAACGAGAGAACATCAAGTCTTTTCTTGGAGAGTTTCCCACGTGCATAGGCATTTTTAACGCATGTTTTCATGCAGGCGTTACAAGCAATGCAGAGGTCAGAGTTTGTAATAACGAATTTATGAACTTTAGACATAGACTATCCTCTATGGTTTGTTTAGTAGAATTAATAGACTAGTATAGACTTATTTGCAACATCGACTCTTTTCATGCCAAAATTATATATAAACTTTATAGCATGAATATAGC
This sequence comes from Sulfurospirillum diekertiae, assembly GCF_011769985.2. Lineage (NCBI taxonomy): Bacteria > Pseudomonadati > Campylobacterota > Epsilonproteobacteria > Campylobacterales > Sulfurospirillaceae > Sulfurospirillum > Sulfurospirillum diekertiae. Next base: position 1,976,677 of record NZ_CP039734.2, on the reverse strand, counting down.
TTAATATAAAAATTTATATTTTGCTTTATATTTCAACTTTCACCCTCTACTAATGATGCTCTTATCCTTGTAAAAGTTTTATTTTATTGGTATGGGTTACTCTCTTTAAATTAAGTATGTTTTGAATACTTGAAATTTTAATTGCAGCAAAAAGTACCCAGTCATTTTGAATTATTCATGAGAAATAAATTTTGGAGCAAGCTACTTAAAGTGACTTTTTTCGACTATTGAAAAAGAGTATCGCGCATAGCATATAACTATTAATTTTTTCAAGGGCTGTGAAAAAAGTTTAATGTTGTCATATGCAAATAAAGAGGAGAAATGCTATATTTTATTGAAAATTGTTTAGGCATAAAGTTATTCATAGAAATAATCAATTTTAGTTCTGAATTTCTAATTTTCAAGGGTTTATTCATGTTAAAATAATTATGTTTAATTTGACTCTGCATTTCATACCCTGTAAGTGAAAATTTTTATCAATTCATTTTTTATAACATTGATTTCTTCTATCACAGGGGATATCGTATCTGCTGGTGACGATCCATTCATGTCCGCTTCTCTAACGGCATCACTAAAGGTAATAAATCCTAGATGGGTAAATTCTTTAAGTTGTGTTTGAATAAAGTTTAGGTCTTGTGCATCTTTAATTTTACTAGCAACAATAAAAACTCTTTTGATACCAATATCTTGAGCCAAAGCATTAATTTGATGAGCCGTTTGAATACTTCTTTGTCCTGGTTCAACAACAACAATCAGTGCGTCAACAGATTCTGCTGTACCTCTTCCAAGATGTTCAATTCCTGCTTCCATATCCATAATAACGACTTCATCGTTTTGGATTAAAAGATGTTGCATGAGGCGTTTAATTAAAGCATTTTCTGCACAAACACATCCCCCTCCACCTAATTCAATGGTTCCCATAGTTAAAAGTTTAACCCCTAAATGTTCTAAACAATATGCTTCTGGTAAGTCATCTACTTTAGGATTAAGGATGAAAAAAGAACCATATCCATCTTCAGCACCCGTTCGTTCACGTGCTAATGATTTCATTTTTGAAAAGGGAATAAGTTTTTTAGATTTTTCCAAAGGTATACCAATGGCAGAAGCAAGATTTGCATCTGGATCAGCATCAACTGCGAAGACCTTCTTGCCATCTTTTGCAAATAATCGTGCCAACGTACCTGCTAATGTTGTTTTACCAACGCCACCTTTACCTGTGATTGCTATTTTCATATGCATCTCCTTATTAAAAATTATGTGTGGGGGCTTCCCCCCACGATTTATATGCCTAGTTTTTGGCGCCTTTTTTGAATCTCTGTATAAAGTTTATTGGCAGCTTCAATAGGATCGACTTCGACAATAAATTTTCCACCAAGAGTTTCTTCTATTCCTTGTGTTAAAAAGCTGGTCACAAAAGGTGAGCCAATAATCTGAGGTACAATACCAATATGAACAGGCAATCCTAAAACAGTCGCCCAAGTGCCGATGATTTGTGCTTTCTCAGACATAAGCTCTGGCGCAGAAACACATACCGGAAGTGAATCTAAATCAACACCCAGTGTATTGGCTATTTCATTTGCAAGTCTCACTGCTCGTGTGTTATCAACACATGAACCCATATTAAGTACTAGCGGTAGTGGACCGCCAATTCCCGCAGCTTGACCGATGGCAGTTAAAACTGTTTTAAGTCCATCACCTGCATAATCTTCTGTCGCTTGTTGTGTCATAAAGCCAAATTTTGCCAATGCCCCTGCTGCACATCCTGTGGCAAGCACTAAAACATTTCTCTTTGCCAACTCTTTGGTCATCGTAATGTAGTTGTAATCATGAACGACTCTCGTGTTGTTACAGCCACCAAAAAGAACCACCCCTTGAATATTTCCATTGACAATGTTATCAATTAATGGCTTGATGGGATTTTCTTTATCAACCATCTGTAATGCTGCAATAATAGCTTCATAACTAAATCCACCAATGGCTTTTTGCGTATTGGTTGGGATATCGACTTTATTAGGATCACGCCTACTGTAGGCATCAAGAGCAAGCTGTACAATTTTACGAGCACCTTCTATCGCTGTTTCTGGGTGAAAAGAAATATGTGTTGCTCCTGCCATTTTGTTATCATCCAAAGTACTAATGACAACGGTATGGTAGTTATTGGCTGTCTCAACGACTGCTGGCATGATGCATTGGGTATCTACAATCATTGCTTCAACTGCACCAGTAATAATCGTAAGCTCTTGAGAAAGATAATTTGCTGCCAATGGAATACCATGGCGCATCATAAGCTCATTTCCTGTACAGCATACTCCTACGATATTAATTCCCTCAGAAGCGCCTAGTCGTTTTGCCTCATCATTCATAGTAGCGGCAACATCACAAACGATCTCACATAAAAGTGGATTGTGCCCATGAAGTGCTATATTGATGGCATCCTTTTTAAGTACACTTAAATTGGCTGTTGTCATGGTAGGTTGCGGTGTACCAAATAAAATATCGGAAAGTTCGGTTCCCATGGCCATTGTAGAAACATCGGCTATTGCAACCCTTGCTCCTGCTAACAGAAGATTGAGTGGATCAGATTCAGATCCAACGTGGGTTCTTGCAAGGCCATTAACAACAACACTATCTAAATTTTGAGGCATGATGCCTAATGCTTCAAATTTTGCTTTACGCAGTGGATTGATAACAGCATTGAGCCATCTAAACTCACCATGGAATCGTGCGAAATCTTCTAAAGAGACAGAAGCAACTTCTTTGGCTATTTCTGTGATAGATCGACCTTCCGTGTCGATTTTTAAACGTTTTGCAACATCTAAGAGTTTATGTTCATCTTTAATCGCATAAGCAGGTGCCTCATTTTCTGAAAGTGCATAAAGCGTATGTGCAATATGTCGTGCATGCTCAGTATGGGCACTTGCACCAACGCAAAGACTGCGTAAAAGATTGCGTGCGACTATGGTATCTGCATCTGCACCACAAATACCTTTTTTAGGCCCATTTCCTAGAGGATCTATTCGACAAGGACCTTTCCAACAGACACGACAGCATAAACCTGTCTCTCCAAATCCGCATTGAGGTTGCATTGCATCATAGCGATCCCATGCGGTTTCAACTTTATCCAGTTCTGCTTTAAAAATCATTTTTTGTGCGGATATATCAACGGTTTTAATTCGAGGTGTTTCCAACATGCATACTCCTTTTTAAGTATTAATAGCCACGTAAACTAAGGGATTTTATTCTGTAACTGTTATCACGAGTGATTATAATGGCATCTGTGGGGCATGCTTCAACACACGCTGAGTGTAGAGAACCATCTACATCTATTCGATCAAAACAAAGATCACATTTGAATGCTTTGAGCTTTTTGCGTTTCTTTTTACCATCTGTTGGTTCTTCTTGGGGGATTTCAACCATAGTAATGGAATCATAAGTGCATGCTTTAAAACACAATTTGCATCCAATACATTTTTCTTCATCAATTTTAATAACCCCAACAGCCTCACGCGTCATGCAATTACTTTTACACGCATCCAAACAAGGTGCTTCACATTGTACGCATTGAGCTGTAGTGGTTTGATTTTTGATGGCGATTACTTTATTGCGGGGGATAAGCACAACACCTGCAAGCACAGCACTGTTAAAATCATACGATGAATGAGACATAGCACAGGCTAGCTCACAACTATGACATCCCATGCAGCGCTCTGGGTCTGTGTAGATAAATATATTATCAACAACATCACTCACGAGAACTCCTTTTTCATAAGATTTGCCAAAATAGTTTGGCTGACATGTGAAAAGATTACTTCATGAGAGTTGCAGAAAGGTTGCAGTAAAAATTTTTTGGATTAGATGTGTAAAATTATTTCAAAAAGAATACCATCTTGCACATTAGTAGCTCTAAGTTCTCCTTGATGATGTTCTTCTATAATGACTTTTGACATATAAAGTCCTAGTCCTGTCCCATTTTTTTCAAGTTTAGTTGAAAAATAAGGTTCAAAAATTTTAGGAAGAAATTCATCTAAAATACCTCCACCGTTATCTTCAATTTTAATACTATAAGTAGAGTCATTTTTTTGGGTCGAAATGATAATACACGGCTGTGAAGTCTTTTTTTCTATAAAATTGTCTTCACTATTTTTAAGGATGTTTAAAATGACTTGAACAAGCTCATTTTGATAGACTTTTATGGGGTTGTTGCATTCGTAGTATTTGATAATTTTAATATTTTTACTTACTAATGAAGCTTCAATCATTTGTAAAGCTTTTTCGATGGGTGTTGTTAGAAGAACTAACTCTTTTTCGGTATTTTGTTTAAAAAAGGTTCTAAAATCATCTATGGTTGTGGAAAGAAAATAGACATACTCTTCAATACTAGCGAGTTTTCTATTCAAAGCACTCAAAAAAAGAAACTTTTCATTGTTTTTTTCAAGATTGTATTTTTCACTTTGAATTTTAATAAAAGTTGTAGCACTGCCGATAGCTCCTAATGGTTGCCTCCATTGGTGTGCAATCATACTCATCATTTCTCCCATTTGCGCCAAACGAGATTGTTCCATCATTTGTTTTTCTTTTTTAATATTACTTTCAATCGTTTCAATCATAGTGTTGAAATTTTTTGAAAGCTCTCCTATCTCATCGTTTGATTTGATAGAAGAACGTACGCTGTAATCTCCCTTTGTTGCACTGTTTGCCATCTCAGAGAGTATTGAGATGGGGTGTAAAAGTTTTTTAAAAAAGATATAACTAATAATCAGAGCAATGATAAGAACAATAATTCCTAAAGAGGCGACAATTCTTTGTAATTTATGAGACATAATCTCAAGTTCTTCAACGTACGCTGTTGTAGCAACATACCACTGTAGTTTTGGTATATAATCAATCCAGAGGACTTTTTTATAGATGTAATGTTCTTGATCTTCTGATTTGTTCCAGTCAAAATAAAGTATTTTTGAGTCGTGTGCCGTTTGGGTAAAGCTATCGTATAAATTCTTGTGCGTATTTGGATTGTAAATGCTTTTAAGATTATTATTTAACATCTGAGTGTCTTGAGCAACAATCACGTGACCTTGCCTATCAAAAATAAAAGATTGTCCAACATTGACCCTATTAGGCGATTTAATGATGGTGTTGAGCTTTTCAAAGAGTTCATGCTTTTTCTGATCAATAACATGGGAAATTTCATCAATAGGTTCAGCCACCCCAATATAGAGGTTCCATGGTTGGAACCATTTTAGGTAGACTAATGTTTCTGAATTACCAATATGGCGCCCAAATACCTCTTTTTTTTCTTTAGCATCTTTGGAAAGCTGTGTTAGGAAAACTTTATCGCGTAAAAAAGATGGAGATTTTTGTGTTTTATTTAATGAAAGAGCAAGCAGATTTGTATCTTGATTAATAATAAAAAAATAACCATTATTTGGGTATTCAAAACCATTTATTTGACTATATGCGCGTTTTTTGGCTTTGTTTTCATCTATCTTCTGTGCGCTCTTTTTCGCATGATAATCTTCAAAAATATATAAAGGGAACAAGGATGCATTTTGCAACATTCTCTGACGTGAGGTAATTGCTTCATTTTCAAATTCCTCTAAATATTGATAGGCAAGTTCACTGATAGAAATAATTTTATTGAGTACTTCTTCTATATTGATTTTCTCAAGTTGAATTATTTTGTTGTTAATTTTAGGGAAAGAATGAAATAAAACGGCACCGATATAGCTTGAAATTAAAATAGCCATGAGAAGCATTGTTTTTTGAAGTATTTTAGATTTTATCATTCTTTTACCTTTGTCTTGGATTGACTAATACACTAATCTGTATCCCAACCCATATACATTTTCAATAATAGACGTTGGTAATTTTTTACGTAGCCTTGAGATAATTGATTTAAGGGTTTCTATACATGCTAAGTGAGGTTCATCACCCCATAATGTATCAAAAATTTCTTGTAGAGTTGAGATCTTTGTGTGATTTTTAATAAAAATTTGCATTAAAAGCGTTTCATTTTTAGTGAGTTTTATCGCCATATCCTTTTCGTACAATACACTTGTTTGTTTATTCCATAAAAGCGTAGTACCTAAATGTACGTGAGATGTTTCTATTTCCTTGCTATATGAGCGTAACACCTTAGAAGCACTTTTGTGAAAGACATTTAAAATAGTGTCATAGTTATTCGGTTTGAGCAGAAATTGCTCTATACCTAAATTGACAAGTTCTAAGAGATATTGGGGTTCATTGTGTGCAGAAATCACAATAATGGTTTGCATAGGATTATGTTCATAAATTTTTTGAATAAGCTCAATGCCATTCATGTTTGGCATATTAATATCTGTGACAACTATATCAAAGAATGAGCCAGTTTTTTTGAAAGAATTGATCGTATTCTATATAACCTATTTCGCCATCTGTCGCTGTAACAACCTCTTCAAAAAGCTCTTTAAAAACTTCACTACTTTCCTCTAAAAACGAAGAATCATCTTCAATATACAAAAGTGACATAGTATGTGTCAGTAAATACACCGTATGAAAATCTATCATCACTTGTGCTCCAATCCAATTTCAACTATCGTGAACAATTAAATCGCTAGGTTAACTTTGAAAATACTATATCAAGATTAAGGATATAATATTTAGAATAAAATCTTAATAACCGCTTCAATAATACATCTACTTAGTTTGAATTTTTCTAAAGTTCTGAATTCAGCTTTAAATGGGGATACTAGGTTTACTGAGATAATTACAATTTTATGAAGATAATTTACATATTTGCATCATACTAAGAGATAAATGTGGAAACAAGCTATAGGGTGTTATAATCCGCGAAAAAAAGAAAGAGTCATCTATGGTAGAAGTGAACAATTTAACGATGCGTTTTGCGCATCAGCTTTTATTTGAAAATATCAATTTAAAACTCGACAAAGGTAAACGCTACGGTCTTATTGGTGCCAATGGCGCTGGAAAAACAACCTTTTTAAAAATTTTGTCAAGACAAATCGAAGCAACCAGTGGCAATATTTCAATTGAAAATGGCCTAAGAGTCGGTGTTTTAAATCAAAATCAATATGCTTTCGAAGAGTTTACCCTTAAAGATGCGGTTATGTATGGCAACAAACGTTTGTTTGATGCGATTAAAGAAAAAGAGCACTTGTATGCTACCGGTGATTTTGCAGATGATAAAGTGAATGACCGTTTAGCCGAGCTTGAGATTATCTGTGCAGAAGAAGACCCAACCTATGAAGTAGAAGTGAATATTGAGAAAATTTTAGGCTCTCTTGGCTTTCCTGTTGATGCTCAAGAGACATTAATGAGTGAACTTACCGGTGGTGATAAATTTAAGATTTTGCTCGCCCAAGTACTTTATCCAAAACCTGACGTTCTCTTCTTGGATGAGCCTACCAACAACCTAGACCTTGAAGCGATTTCGTGGTTGGAAGAGCAATTACTACGCCATGAGGGTACGATGGTGGTTATCTCACATGATAGACACTTCCTTAATTCTGTTGTTACCAATATTTTAGATGTTGATTTTAAAAAAATCCGCGAATTTACGGGTAATTATGATGAATGGTATATGGCAGCAAACTTAATTGCCAAACAACAAGAAGTGGATAGAGATAAAAAACTGAAAGAGAAAGAGGAACTTGAGGCATTTGTTAGACGCTTTTCAGCCAATGCTTCTAAAGCAAAACAAGCTACTTCCCGTCAAAAAAGACTTGAAAAACTTGATATCGCTGACATTCAAACATCTTCACGCCGTGATCCAAGTATTGTTTTCCGTATGGGACGCGACATCGGTAACGAAGTCCTTGAAGTTGAAGGGATTGAAAAAAGCTATGGCGATCAAAAAGTCATTCATAACATGAGTTTCAAAGTTGAGAAAGGCGAAAAAATAGCATTGATTGGACACAATGGTGTGGGTAAAACAACACTTTGTAACATCATTATGGAACAATTAGAATCAGATGCTGGCACAATTAAATGGGGCGCAACGATTATTCCAAGCTACTTTCCTCAAAATACAACCGATATTATTACGGGTGATTTTCAACTCTTTGAGTGGCTACAACAGTATGATGAGAAAAAAGATCTTGATGAGATTAGAAAATGCCTAGGACGTATGCTTTTCTCTGGTGAAGAGCAAAAGAAAAGTGTTTCACAGCTGAGTGGTGGTGAAAAACATCGCATGATGCTCTCTAAAATGATGCTTCAAAAAGGCAATTTCTTAGTCCTTGATGAACCCGATAATCACCTTGATCTCGAGGCTATTATTGCGTTAGGAGAAGGGCTCTTTAAATTCCCTGGAAATGTTATCTGTGTTACTCACGATAGAGAGCTCATTGATGCGTTTGCAACACGTATTATTGAACTGCATCCGGATGGAACAGTGATTGATTTTAAAGGTGATTATGAAGCCTTTAGAGAGACATATGGCAGATAAAAAGTTACTTTTTAGCATTGGCTCTGCGCTCGATAAAGAGGATGGATGGCATTTTGAGGAAGAAAAAACTTCCTCAAAGTCAACAGAAATCAAACTTCCTTCGAAACATTTTTTAGTGTTAAAGATGGAAAAGCGTCAAGGTAAGCCTGTTTCGATGGTTGGTCCCTTTTTTCTTGAAAAAGAAGATTTGACCAAACTCTGCTCTTTGCTTAAAAAAAAGCTGGGCAGTGGCGGTACATGTAAAGAAGAATGGATGGAATTTCAAGGCGAATGTCGTGAAAAACTCAAAGGCTTTTTAGTGAATGAAGGATTTCGATTTAAGGGATAATAATGAACTATGTACTGAATGCACTTCTCCCTATTTGTTTAATTATTTTTATTGGGTATGCATTTAAGCATGCAAAATTTCCATCAACGGATTTTTGGCCAAAGATGGATAAATTTACTTATTATGTTCTCATGCCTTGCTTGTTGGTATACGAGTTGGCTGTTGCTAAAATTGATTTAACCTATACCGTCAATCTTGTCTTAGCTTCCCTCTTTGGGATTTTTATTATTTTAATCATTTTAATTTTGCTGAATTTGATTTTACATTTTGAAAATAGGGCATTTACGTCCATTGTTCAAGGGGGCATTCGTTTTAATACTTATGTTTTTTTAGCTTTGGTCAATGCTGTTTATGGTGGAGAAGGATTGGTTTTAGCCGCAATTGTAATTGCCTTTGCCATTCCATTTCTCAATATCTTATGTATCTCTGTTTTTGCAATTTATACGCGCGATGGCAAATTTTCTCTAAGCTCATTTTTTAAAACAATCGTTAAAAATCCTTTAATTGGTGCTTGTGTTATTGGTGGTGCCATTAATGCTTTTGGTATTTCTCTCCCTGTTTTTATTTTAAAAAGTATTGCTATTGTCAGTCATGCAGCCTTACCCATGGGATTGTTGTCCGTTGGTGTAGGGTTAGAACTTAAATATTTGAAACATGCTAAAAAAGAGTTAGTGGTTTCAAGTGTTGCCAAATTGGTCATTTTCCCCATGATCGCCTATGGGCTAGCCCAATTAATGGGACTGGTAGGCATGAGTTTATGTATCACTGTTATCTTTGCTTCGATGCCAACAGCGACTTCAGCACATATATTAGCACGAGAGCTTGGCGGAGATGTTTCATTGATGGCGTCTATCACCACACTTGAAACACTAGCGTGTGTTGGAACACTGTTTTTAATCGTTCCGCTCTTATAGCTGATAATCCATCTTAAAGCGCTCAATCTCAGCACTCTGCCCGATAACAACTAAAATATCACCAGAATCAAGTTTATGGTCGTGTCCTTCCGTGATAAAAATAAACTCTTTTTTGAGCTCTTTATCATGAATTCCCACTAAAAGCATGTTGTACTTCTGTGTTGGATAGCACTCTTTGAGCATGATACCGTTTAAAGTAGAGTGAGCCGTAATAGTAATCTGCTCCATATTAATGTCTTCTGTTCCAAAAATAGTTTCATCAAGCACCTGCATGACTTCAGGTTGGGTAATCAGTTTATAGATTCTTTTACCGCACATTTGATAGGGATCTAAAACGGTACTTGCTCCTGCAATTTCAAGTTTATGAATGGCATCTTTAGTGTGAGTTGTTGCAATAATTTCAACTTTTGGATCAAGGGAGCGAATTGAAAGTGTTAAAAAAACATTTTGAACGTCTTCTTCAAAAAGGGTAAAGACGAATTTGACATCTTCTCCAATCCCCAGAGTCACAAGTGTTTCATCATCGCTGTAGTCGAGTATTAAAAGATTGCATCCAAGTTTTTTTGCCCTTGGTAACAATGTTGGATCGTTGTCAATATAGGTAAAAGTATAACCTTGTGCTTTAAGCCTTGTTCCTATCTCGATAGCGGAACGTGTAAAACCAAAAAGGAGAATTTTACTATCATTCATAGAACACTCCTTTTATCATTGAGTTTGCGTAGGATATTGATGTGGTGTTTTCTCCCCATGATGATGAGCATGTCATGATCTTTAAGTACAAAATCGTTCGATGGATTAAAATGAAAAGGGACGCTCTCGTCTTTACGTAAAATACCAAAAAGAAGTAGCCTTTTTTCATGAAGTGAGAGTACTTCAATCGTTTTATTGGTAAAGCAGGAATGTTCATGAATGGAGATGATATCAAAAATAACGCCAGTATTCTCTGTGAGCATCTCTTCAAGGGCTGCATAAGAGATCGGTTGATCAATATATTGCGCCCCCATTAATCCTATGGTTTCATCGGCACCAAAAGCGTAATTGGCACCTGCTAAAAAGTATTTCTTCTTATGGGTATTTTTAATGACGCGTGCGATGATAATAATCTGTTTACTGAGGCTTCGCGCGGTGAGGGTGATAAAGACATTCAGTTCATCGCTATTGGTTGCGCAAATGATTTGTGCTGCCCGCTTACCAACACCTAGAGCACCGAGTATTTTACTTTTAGAGGCATCTGCAACAATGCCAATAAGTCCTCTTTGTTGTGCCAATTTAATTTTGGATGGATCATTATCGATAATGACTAGATTGTAGCCATCTTCGTGGAGCATTTTGGCGACCACTTCTCCCACACGTCCGTATCCGCAGATAACAATGTAGTTTTCCAATTTATCGACATCGGCAAAGGTACGGCTCTCTTTCAGCTCAATAAGCTTACTTTGAAACGATGAAACGATAATAGACGTCAAAAACGCAATAATCGCAACACCAAAGATAATAAGAAGCATGGAAACAACCATACCTTCTGTCGTGACGGGAACAATGTCACCATATCCAACCGTACCCATGGTTACGATTGCCCAATAAATAGCATCAAAAAGGGTGTTTATTTTTGGATTTTGATGTGTCTCAAAAATATAAATAGCAGAGCTTCCCGTAAAGATAACAAAGCTTGCAAAGATCGCTAAGGTAAAGAGTTCAAACTTTTTTTCCGTAATGATCTCCGTAAAGGTTTTCATACTTCTGGCATAACGAAAGAGCTTAAAAATTCTAAAAAGAAGAAAAATTCTTAAAAAACGAAGAGGGCGATAGCTTGGTAAAATCGCTAAAAGATCAATAATCGCAAGAGGTGAAAAAATATAGTCTAGTTTTTTCTTAATGATGATAAAAAGTGCACGTCTTAGAGAGAAAGGGATGTCATTGTTTGTTGCATGATCATATGCCTCTAAAAAGAGCTTATGACTATCTGAATAAATCCAAAAGCGTAGAAGATATTCGATGACAAAAACAATTAAAGAAAATTGTACAAAAGCATCTAAATAGGGTAGTCCATCAGGATGTTTTACCTCATACAGAAGGAAAAGAACACTGAAAACAACCAGTAAAACCATGAAAATATCAAAGTAAAATTTGAGTTTAGAGTGTTGTGACTCCAAAAGTGTCCTGCAAAATTCTTTTGCACGATGGTAGCGTATGGATGCATCTAAAAAATAGGCAAATCGAACAAAAAGGGTCGTAATATAGCCCATTTAAAACCTTTAAAAAAAGTATCAATGCCTTTACATGTAAAGGCTAATAACCTGCTTTTTGAAGCAGTGAAACTATCTCTCCCACTTCAGGAAAGCGCTCTATGGGTGTACCAATTTTTTCCGTTTTGGAAAAAATAACAATGTCGTCAACGACAACATCGAAAAATCCGCCTATTTTTGGTGAAAGGGTTGTTTTGGCATTTGGATAGGCACTTAAAATTTCATCTTTCACACGGAAAGCTCTTGGCATATATCCTCAGCGTGTACAGTAGTAGATGACAATATTCATATTCATTCCTTATGTTTTATTCGTGTTCTGTATTTTCGACAAAAAGAGTTGCATTGGTGCAAGCATTATACAATTGATCTGTCTTAAAACAAGGGTAATGTTTAAGTGCAGAAATAGTCGCATCCGTATCACTTGAATGGTTCATTTCTGTTGCGATAAACAGTAGTTCACCTAAAAATCCCTCATGAAAGAGAAGGGCTGTTTTAATTTCATCATCGAGATTGACATGATTGAGAAATTCTAGCATGGAAATATTCAAATACGTATCTATTAATGAAAGACTCCCCGTTAAAAAAGCTTTGTTTGCAAGTTCGGCTTTTTTACAGGTAAGGGCAAGTTCTTCCATCGCTTTAGCTCTAAATTTTGCATTGTTGAAAATTTCTATTCCAAAGGGGTGATTTTGGGGTGCACCGTATAAAAAAAGTCCTAACCATGAAAGAATTTTTTGAGGTCCTAAAAGTAAGATCATCTGTTTAATGGATGTAATTTTATTTTTGAAATGATAAGCACCCGAATTGACATGACGTAAAAGGTTATACACAAGATCAGGACATGTTTCAAACTTTTCTGTGATGTAAGCAACATCATTATTCCCTTGAATACAGTTCATCAATCTTAAGGCATTGGCGGTTAGCGGCTCAATTTGTTTGCCGCTTAAAATAACAGGTTTCTCAAAAAAATACCCTTGAAACAAATGAAAGTTAAGTTTACGGCAGGCTTCATACTCTTCATGCGTTTCTATTTTTTCTGCAAGGAGAGGAATGTGTGTTTTAAGTTTATCAATAGAGGCTTTAAGATTGGGAAGACCAATCGCTTGGATATCGACTTTGATGATTTCAATATAAGGGAAAAGTGGCGTATAAGCGTTGATCATGGCATCGCTGCAATCAAAATCATCTAGCGAAAAACGATACCCAAGGCTATTTAAATGCTTCACACGTTCAAATAAGGCTGGGGAGACTTGTGTATGTTCTAGAATCTCAAAGCCAAAATGTTCTTTAGGGAGAAGTAAAATAGCATCACTAAAGAGCATCGTCTCATCAACATTGATATAACCTACTTTTTGTCCAATAATAGGCGCAAGACCAATATTGTGAACCATGTTGACCATTACACGTGCTGTTGCTTTAGCGCTATCTTGAAACGTCGCTATATTATTCTGATCACATGAACGGTACAAGAGCTCATACCCAAAGCACACACCTTCTTTATCAAAAATAGGTTGTCTACCCACGTAAGTGCTCACACAATGCTCCTTAATCTTTAAGAAAGTTCTTTGATGAACTCATTTTAGAATAACACATGACAGTGTCAATGTGTTTGCATCTACCACCATTGTGCACAATGGTGGTTTACTTTCCCACGAGAGTGTCACAAGGCTTGCTCATTTGAGCTGGGAAATTTTTCTCATTGAGGGGAAACGTTATTTCTTACTTTTTTTCTCATCTTCGAATTTGATATTCACCATACCGCAAAACTTTTTATCTTTGTAATAGTGTACCATGTAAGTGGTTTCATCTTTATCAATCGCATACGTTTTGATAAAATCTTTTGGTTCAACCTTGATACCACCTTCACTTACAACGCCCGGTTTTGAAAAACCGATGATGTTAATACGATATCCGTTAATAGGGTCGACTTGGAAACTGTTTTTAGCGCTAATCAAAGAGCCAATTTTAGCTGTTGTTTTTTTGCCATCAATAATCAAACTAACGTCATTTAAAGAGTGTTCAAATTCAATAAAATCAGGTTTAAGTGTTGAAACCAGCATATTGCCATTCATGATCTTGTATTCATCTTTTTCTTTGATAACCGCTATTAGTGGGTTATTGCTTGTATAGACAAGTTTGTCTTTATTCATAGGAAAAAATTTGATATAAGGTTTAAGTGTGGAGAGATCTAACATGATTTTGGTTGGAGGAATCTCTATAATTCCCTCATCATGAAGAAGTTTCTTGATGTTTTCTTCTGTCAGATCAAACGAGCGTGAATATTTGATGTTCATGACATTCATAAATTTTTCAATCGTTTTGAGTTGATAAAAAACTTTTTGTGAAAGGTTCGTAATATTTTTACTGGTTTCAATCGCAAAAGCTGGCTTGTTATTGGTGATAGAAAAATACGTTAGGCTTTGTTGCATCGCCTTGTCTTGCGTTTTGGTATTGGTGTTTTTGACATTAAATTCATGCACATCTTCGATGAGTCCAACATTTGTCTCTTGGTTCACTTTGGTTGCGATATCGGCAAGATTGCCATACTTTGCATTGGGGATTTGTTGTTGATCAATAATGGTTGCTTGTCCCCATGCTTTTGGGTTAAAGTTCTTATCAATTTGATGTTCGCGGTAAAAACCTTGTCCATCGTGTAGGTTTAAGGTCAAATCTACTTTAGGGTTTAAAATAAGCTTTTTGATCTCTGTAACCGTGTCAAAATCTTTGTCTTTGGTTTCAATTTTGGCAAATTTACGGTTCATATCGCCGTTGATACCACGAGAGTTTTTGACAATACTATCAAAGTTAAGGTTTGGAACGATCCAAAGAGTGCCGCTTTCTATTTTATAATATCTGGACAGAAGCATCGGTGCAAAGTAGCCTCCAGGTTCATCGCCATGAATTCCACCTACAATGAGAAGGGTGCTTCCTTCTTTGCCACTCTCCTTTTTGATGAGGGAGTAGTGTAAATTAGCGCTAAGCGCATACGTTGAGAGTACAAAACAGAGACTAAGAACCACTTTTTTCATTCGTTATCTTTAATGATTATTTTCTAAATTTATCCTAAAGATTACCAAAAGAGAGATTAAACTATGCCCAAAAATGGGGTCAACTACGTAATTTATCGTGCAAAATAGTAACAAAATTATCAAAACTTGGTAGATGAAGATTGGATTCACGTTGTTTGATGCCCCACATGGATTCAGGAAAGTGTGAATCTTCCTCAAAACGTGCCATAACGTGTATGTGCAGATGTGGAACATAGTTACCAAACATCGCAATATTTATTTTTTTGGGATTGTAATAAAAACGCATGGTCTCTTCCACAACGAGCATTGCTTTTAAGAGAACTTCTTGAGTCATTGGATCACAATCGCTTAGCTCTTTGTAGGGTTTTTGGGTAAAGATTTTAACCCAAGGGATAAGGGCATTCTCTTTTTCGATATAAAAATAGTCATTTTCGTAAAGTTTTTGTGACATTAGTTTTCCTTAAAACGGTTTTTATAGGTGCATTTTTGGCATAAACTTTCTACGGCTTTGTCGTGTTTAAACCCTTCAATAATCGCTTTGGTGCGTGGAGTATTGAGAATCTCACTCAGTGCGTTTACATGTAAATCTCCCAGTTCCATGACGCCATCCTTATCAAGACAGCACGGCACGACTTTCCCATTGCTGAGAATGCCAAAATGGGAACGAAGCCCTTGGCAGGTTCCATCACTCTGGTGGCTGGACTGAAGGCTAGGCCATTCAAAATAGTCGTCAAAGTGAAGGCGTATTTTTTCACTTAAGCGGATGGAGCGAGGTTTTTGCTCATAAAGTGTCTTTACATGTAAAGGTGTGTGAAAGACTTTTTCGAGGTAGGTAAAGATCTTTTCATTAAATGTTTCTTCACTATGAGTTTCGTTCCTATTCCATAAACGCAGATTGATGAAAAGGTTTGGGCTATGCTCTAATTTAAGCGCACAGAGTTTGATAATAGGTTCCATATAGGCTTCAAAAGAGAGTGGCATACTGTTTTTATTGTAACTATTGAGCGAGATATTGATCTGTTTGATGGCAGGATGTAAAAGTGTTTGAAGATTATGCTTACTCAAATAATAGCCGCTGGTTGTCAGCATGACCTTAAAATTCTTTTTACATGTCATATCCAAATAGGCTTCTAAATTGGAAAGTGTGAGTGCATCACCGCCCATATGGTAGGCTATCTCTTTGGTGTAAGGCTTTAATTCATCCAGCACGTGTTCAAAAAAAAGAAGTGACATGCTGTGTGTTGGAAGTGTTTTAGGAGGGCAAAAACTGCATGCGAGCCCACAGATATTGGTGAGCTCGACATAGACGCGGTAAAATTTCATACGTACCTTTAAAAGTCGTTTCTAAGTTCTTTGGTTTCAATCATACTTGGATCAAAACGTTTACAACAATTGCGACCACTATCTTTTGCATTGTAAAGCGCAATATCTGCAAATTTAATACACTTCCAGAGTGAATCAGAATCTTTAGGAAAGATAGATGCCCCTACACTCAGTGTTTTGTAAAATGTAGCACTCGTATTGGACTGAATAGGCATTTTCTCAAAGGCAAGGCGTATCTTTTCTGCAATTTGCATGACCATCGCATCTTCGCATTCATACAGTAAAACCAAAAATTCTTCACCACCAAAGCGAAAAGCTGTATCGGATTCACGAATATTGGCTTTGAGTGCTTGTGAAAGGGCTTTTATCGCGCGATCTCCAATATCATGTCCATAAGTATCATTGACCATCTTAAACCAGTCAATGTCAATCATGAGAATACCATAGATAATGCCATTGCGTTTCGCTTGGGAAAGCGCTTTTTCGATGTATTCATCAAGGTATTTGCGGTTATAAAGCTCTGTCAAAGCATCGGTAGTAGAAGAGACTTTTAAAATTTCCGTCAAGTTTTTACTGACCAATTCTGGACGTGCGGCATCAATGTAATTTTGTATTTTTGGAAGCAGAGTTTTGGTGTGGGTCAGCTCTTCAGGCGTTCGTTCCCAGATACTTAAAAGCAATTCTAAATCACTGCTAATCAAATAAGGAATACACAAGTGGGATGCAGAGGTGTTGCACAATCCACAGATATCACGAAATTGATCGGATGTAACGGTCTGTTTGGTGCGTAATGCGCGACAATTTAAATTAATCGAACGCTTTTGAGAGGAAGCATCAAAGACAATATTGGGGTGAATGTCATTTTTCCCTGATTCGATGAGTACAAAATCTTTCAGTCCAATATCGTGTTGCAAAATAGAACCGATACGATGATAGACTTGTTCTTTATCTTCGTCAAATTCGATCGTACGTTTAAATTGATAGATGTCTGAGAGTTCATGGACAATGCTTTGAGTTTCTAACAAAAGATCAGGTTGGTGATTAGGTGAGAGTGCCAAAAATTTCTTGACGGTCATCTCAATATCCGTAAGTGTCCCTTCCAGTTTATCCAATAAAGAGTTGATACCAAATTTTACATTTTGGTACTCTTTTTCTTGACTTGAACAGCGTACACGCCTGACGTATTCACCCTCTTGTGCTTTGTTCATAACAAACGTAATGGAATGGAAAATTTCCATTAAAGGGCGCATAGACCTATTGATGATCAAAAAGACCAACAGCATGATCACAATTGAAAAGCCTAAAATCATCAAAGCATTCAAAATGCCATTCGTACGTGCTTCGGTAATATCAAAGACGATACTAATAGAGCCTAGCACTTCCCCTTCTTTGGTTTGGTGGCATTGCATACAGTTGGGCGTACCATGCTCGGTTGCGATATAAGGCGTTGTGACGCGTAATTTGACATTGCCGGAGTCTTCGATAATTTGTTTATGCACGGTAGCACTGTTTAAAGCTTCTTCATCAATACTGTCGCGTGCTACTTCGTTGCTAAATCCTTTGCCAAATTGATTGATGACCGAGTTACTGCGTACGACCCAGAGAGCATCGACACCTTTTGCCGTACTGATTTTTTTGAGAAAAAATTCTCTTTGAGCCATTGTGCCGCTAAGCATATGAGCACTCAGTCCATCTTGCACTAAATTGGCAATAATTTGTGCTTTTTCTTCAGCATTCTTGATTCCTAAATTGCGGATAGAAAGTGCTGATATAACCATTAATAGCATAAATGAGATAAAAATCGTTCCAACAATAATCAAAGAAAGCTTTTTTTGCATCACCCTTCCTTACATGTCATTCATTATTCTACGGTCACACTTTTTGCAAGATTGCGAGGCATATCCACATCGTTTCCAAGGCGAATCGAAATCTCTAAAGCAAGGAGTTGGGTAATGAGCATCATCTCAAAAAATTCTCCCATCATATGTGTATGAGGTTTCGTTTTAATAAAATCATCGGCTAATTCAAATGGCTCTGGACTGATCACCAAGAGGGTAGAATCACGTGCGCTCAACTCTTCAACGTTACTTTTCATTTTATCGTATAAGAGATTTTTGGGCATTAGCGCAATGGTGAAAAGCTCACTATCGGCAAGTGCGATAGGACCGTGTTTCATCTCTCCTGCGGGGTAACCTTCTGCATGAAGGTAACTGATCTCTTTGAGTTTCAGTGCGCCCTCAAGTGCAAGTGGATAGAAAATATCGCGACCAATGAAGAAAAAGCCATGCCCGTGTAAATAACGTTTGGAGAGGCGGCGAATTTTTTCATGGGTTGTTTCACTGACTTTGAGAATGAGCGGGACACGAAGTAAGGCTGCAATTTCGCTTTGCAACGTTAGAGCATCCATACTTTTTTTGTGCTCACCCACATAAAGAGTCAAAAGCCAAAGTGTAATGACCTGCGTTGCAAATGCTTTTGTGCTTGCAACACCCTTTTCGATACCGGCGCGAGTGAGAATAGTCATATCGGCGGTTCGCACAATTGAAGAGTTATCGACATTACAGATGGCGAGGGTTCGCATACCACTCTGTTTTGCCATCTTGAGTGCTTCTAGTGTGTCTGCCGTTTCACCGCTTTGTGAAATAACAATAAAAAGCGTTCGTGTATCTAAAAGTGGTTCTTTATAGCGAAATTCACTGGCAATTTCCACATTACAGCGAATTTTTGCCAAGCGTTCAAACATATAACACGCACTTAGAGCCGCGTGATAACTGGTACCACAGGCGCAGATTTTAATGGCATCAATATGGGTAAGATCAAGACTAGAGAGTTCATCCAAGATAATCGAATTGTCTTTGATTCGACCCATTAATGTTTCACCCACCACTAAAGATTGTTCGTAAATCTCTTTTTCCATAAAGTAGCGGTAACCATCTTTTTGGGCTGAGAGTTTATCGTGCGTTAGTGTTTTAAAGTCAAGATGTTGTGGTACATGATTGTTCAAAAGGGTGATTTCTTGATTTTTTGCCCAACCATATTCGCCATCTTCAAGGTAAACAACTTCTTGAACAAGTCCGATAAGGGGTGCATCTGAAGAGCTAAAATAAACTTCACCACTCGTACTTTTACCGAGCAATAAAGGAACGGCATTTTTGGCGAAGAAGATAACATCGGGCGCTTTTTTACTGATTAGCAAGATAGCGTAAGCGCCCTGCAATGAAGCAACCGTTTTTTCAAATGCTTTAAAACAATCTTTTAGTTCTCTGACGTTCTTTTCAAATAGGTGAACCGCCACTTCTGTATCGGTTTGACTTAAAAATTTTACACCATCTTTTAAAAGCTCGTCTTTGATCTCTTTGTAGTTTTCGATGATACCGTTATGAATGATGTACGAAAATTCTCCCCAGTGAGGGTGTGCATTGGCTTCGGTTGGCTTACCATGTGTTGCCCACCTCGTATGTCCGATGCTGACACCAAATCCTTCTGAGTGAAAGTTTTCCACTTTGCGAGCAAGATTCGTGAGTTTTCCTGTGGCTTTAAACGCGGTAATTTCGCCCTCTTTAAGGACGGCAATTCCTGCTGAATCATACCCTCTGTATTCAAGTTCTTTGAGACCACCTAGCAAAAAATTGCGTTTTTCTTTTGTTCCAATATAGCCAACAATTCCACACATAAACGGTACCCTTTTAATAAAAATAATCTAGTATATTTTGTCCATTGTTGCATAAGCGCGCTGTCTTTTCGATTAAAAGTAGGTTCCGCGTCCTATTCTTAATAGTCTGAATCTTTGCCATTGCAATATCAATTCCGTGCTCATCAAACACACTCATCAAATATGCCATAAGACCGTGTTGATTTTTGGTATTGACGTGCATCAATGCATACGATTTGGAGTGTTCACAGTCAATATTAATCTCATTTTTAAGAATAATTGGTTTTTTCAATGTAACTTTTTTGCTCATATCAAATGAGTTGTCGATAAGCTCACAAATCAGCTCAATATCATTCTCTGTGACTTTCTCATTAAAGTCGATTTGGAAGTATTTTTTGCCATCAAAGAGCTTGTAAATATCCATCTGAACCAGATCAAGATAGGAGAGTTTTCCTAAGAGGTAACCGATGTTAAAGCTTTTACCTCGGATCACCGTGATGCTGAGGTGCGAATCGTTGTTAATTTTATAACAGTAAGAGTCAATAGGTGTCTCGTCTGCTTCTTTGACAATTTGGACAATAGCATTTGGTTTCAGCTTAAGGAAAAAGAAATTGGATTGTACCGAGAGTGTTTTTTTCTGTAATGCTTTGGAAAGGGCTAAAAATTCAGGACTTTTTTTAAGACTATTTTCTTTGCGCAAACGTTTAGTCGTCTCATCGATGAGCTCTTCTTTATCGAACATATCAAGGCTGTAATTGTAAAATTCACGCAGTAATTTGGCAACAAAACCGGTGTAAATATTGTCATTGACCGCGTTGGTGTCCGCATAGGTGAGAATATACAGTAGCTTTAAAATTTGGGGGTTTTGAAGCTTTGAAATAAAGGCAAGGACAACTCTTTCATCGTAAATATCTTCGCGGTTTGCCGTATTGCTCATTAGTGTATGGTTTTTAATAAGCGTAATGCCCGTCTCAATCGCTTGTTCTGAAAACTCTAATTTCATCGCGTAGGCTCTGAAGATTTTTGCACCCAGTTCACTGTGATCGCCTTTTCTTCCTTTGCCTATGTCATGTAGAAATGCGACCAGTTTTATGAGCGCTTTTCCTTCAGGACAGAGATCGTCAAAGAGTGATTTGATGAAAGGCTCTTTGATGTTTTCTAAGTGATAGAGTGTGTGCAAAGAGTGAATATCCACAGGCAGTTTATGATAACCATCAAACTGCGCAAGGTTGAGAATTTGGCGTACAGGCTTGATGAGTTGTTGCAAAAGCGAAGCTTCATACAGAAGGCTAAAAAGAGTGTAAAGATTTTGTTGAAATAAAAGTGCTCTGAACTGTTTGTAAATTTTTTTGGAGTTATGGGGTGCAAAATGAGCGTTTTTGATGTAATGCACATAACTAATGTCGAAGCTAAGTTTTGGGTCGTCAAACTGTTGCAGTTGTGCTAAAACGACACTCAAGCTTGGACTCGGTTTTTTAAAAGAGGCAAAAACACAATGATCGACCACATAAAGTCCTTTTTCGACACGACCACGTTTGAGAGCACTCAAACGTGTTGGTTGCGAGAGGATAGAGGAGGTAAGCTTACGCATAAAGATTTTACATGTAACGTCAATCGTGTGCATTGCCGACATCGTTTTGGAGGCAAGTTGCATTTGGGCATTTTTTAAGATTTTATTTTCAAAGCCTAGTTTTTCAGCCACATCGGGGATAAATTCAAGGTTGAGTACATCTTGTTTTTTCTTAGCACTGAGGTGTAGGGCTGAACGTACACGAAATAAGAATTCTAATGAACTTCGAAACTCTCGGTACTCTTCTTCATCAATAATCTCAGGCACACGGTCACGTATGCGCATATTTCCAAAGAGAATTTTGCAAATCCATGAAAGTGTATTGGCATCTCTGAGCCCTCCCACCCCTTCTTTGATGTTAGGTTCCATGCTCATCGGATGTTTGGCACGTCTTTCTTCATTGGCTTCAACGATCTGTTGAATCACCTCTTTTTTTTGCCAACGTTGAATTTTTAAGAGTTCACGTTCGGTTTCCATCCATAAAAGTTTTGAACCGCATAAAAAGCGAGATTCTAGCATCGCTGTTTTGATGGTGAGATCTTGGTTGCTAGCAGGTACTAACTCTTCAAGTTTATGCGTGCGATGTCCGAGTTTTATGCCTGCATCCCATGCAAGATACAGCATTGACTGGATCATAGGCTCGATGTTATAGCCTGGAAGTGCTTTATACACAACCATCAGATCCGTATCTGAGTAGACACAGAGCTCTTCTCTTCCATAACTTCCCATACCAACCAGCACGACAGGGATAGAGTTGACAAAAGGCATATAATTGCCAAAATATTTGCGTAAGGTGTATTTGTAAATGAGAATGATAAATTGATCAATCTGCTTAGCATGTTTGACTAAAAAATCTTTACCTTGGTTTTCGACAAAAATTTCATTCAATGAACCAAGATAATTTTTAATATGTTCTTTAATGAGCTTTGATATTTCAAAATCATCGGCATTTTTGTCAATTAGGTCTTCAATAATCTCTTCGATTTCCATGCAGCATTCCTCAAAAAACGTATGGGATATCATACAAAAAAAGAGCTTACTTCTCGCAAAATATGTTATAAAATCGTGACAAAAGTGTGCTAAAAAATAAAATTTACACATTAACATTCGTTTTATCAAGCGAGGAGTAGAATTTCAATCTTGCAACATGGTCCGTTAGCTCAGTTGGTAGAGCATATCACTCTTAATGATGGGGTCGTAGGTTCGAAGCCTACACGGACCACCATTTTATTTCCCCCATTTAACCTTATGAAATCTAAGCTATAATACTTCCAAATTAAAGACTCTCAAACTTTACATGTAAAGGATATATTTGATGCAAAAGCCGTATTTAAGAGCTTTCCCTGATGCAAAAGGCTATTTTGGAAAATTTGGTGGAGCTTATTTACCACCTGAACTCGAAGCGCAATTTAAAAAGATTGAAGAGGCGTACTTAACCATCGGTAATTCGCATGATTTTATCCGCGAACTTCGCGATATTCGCAAACATTATCAAGGTCGTCCCACACCAGTATATTATGCCAAACGTCTTAGTGAATATGTTGGAGGCGCACGTATTTACCTCAAACGTGAAGATTTAAACCACACGGGTGCGCACAAACTCAATCACTGCATGGGTGAAGCACTTTTGGCGAAATACTTAGGCAAGAAAAAACTGATCGCAGAAACGGGAGCGGGGCAACACGGTGTCGCACTTGCCACGGCGGCAGCATACTTTGGACTTGAGTGTGAGATACATATGGGTGAAGTGGACATCGCTAAAGAACATCCTAATGTCGTACGTATGCGTGTTCTTGGCGCAAAAGTTGTACCGGTGAGTTTTGGCGCTAGGACGCTCAAAGAAGCAGTGGATTCTGCTTTTGTAGCGTACTTGCAAGACCCAGAAAATAGCATCTACTGCATCGGCTCAGTCGTAGGCCCTCATCCGTTTCCGATGATGGTACGTGACTTTCAAAGTGTGGTCGGCATCGAAGCACGTGAGCAATTTTTAGAGATGACAGGCAATCTTCCCGATAACCTAGTTGCGTGCGTCGGTGGTGGCAGTAATGCGATGGGACTTTTCTCCGCGTTCATTGAAGATCCATGTGAAATGTATGGCGTTGAACCAGGAGGCAAAGGCACAAAACTCGGCGAACATGCCGCGAGTCTCACCTATGGAAGCGAAGGCATACTGCATGGTTTTAACTCCATTATGCTGAAAAATGAAGAGGGTGAACCTGCTGCCGTTCATTCGGTAGCAAGTGGTTTAGATTACCCTTCCGTTGGACCTGAACATGCGTATCTTAACTCTATTTCTCGCACCAAAGTTGGCATTGCCAATGACGCGGAAACCATTCAAGCCTTTTACGATCTAAGCCATTACGAAGGCATTATCCCAGCGCTTGAGAGTGCCCATGCAGTCGCCTTTGCGATGAAATTGGCGAAAGAAAAGCCGTATGAGTCTATCTTGGTTAATTTGAGTGGACGAGGCGATAAAGATATTGATTTTGTGGTGGAAAATTATAAGCCTGAGGATTACATGTAAAAAGTTACAAAGGATAATTATAGATTGATAAAGCTAGAATTAACTTTTGAAAAATGGAGAATACAAAATGCTTATATTAGAAAAAAATAATATTGAAATAGAAGATAGTGAAGAAAATGAATACGAGAGTGGCAACAATGTTATTACGAATCCATTTTCAACTAAAGATATTGCAATCAATAATAGAATTGTAGTTCTCCCCAGTCTTGTAACTAAACTAACACATGATGAAATTGATTTAAATCCTGAGTTTCAAAGAAATGAAGATTTATGGGATAGAAAAAAAATGAGCAGACTTATCGAGTCTATCTTACTAAAGCTTCCACTACCCGTATTTTATTTCGATGTGAGCACTCCTGAAAAATGGATTGTTGTTGATGGGCTTCAAAGGCTTTCTAGTATTAAGAAATTTATGGTCGATAAAAAATTAAAACTTCAAAACTTGGAATTTTTAACTGAACTTAATGGCAAAAGTTATGATGATTTAGATAGAAATCTTAAACGAGTTATTGAAGATACACAACTTATAACTTATCAGATCGAAGCACAAACTCCCAAAAAAGTTCGTTACTCTATCTTTCACCGTATTAATACGGGTGGACTTGTTCTTAATGCACAAGAGATACGACAGGCTCTTAATCAAGGAGGGCAAGGTGTGAAATTCCTCAAAGATATTGCCGAAAATGAAGTTTTTAAAACTATTGTAGGTCTCAAGTCAAATCGTATGTCTGATAGAGAATTAGTATTAAGATTTGTTGCTTTTAAATTGCCAACTTATCAAGAGTTTACATTCAATAATATGGGTGAATTTTTGGACGATAGCATGGATAAATTGGACAAAATAAAAGATGAGGTTCTTCTTGAAAACTTAAAAAAAGATTTTTTAGAAACGCTTGAATTTACAGAAAATATTTTGGGAGCAGGGCATCGTTTTAGTAGATCTATTGCCAATGATGATAAAACAAAATCTTTAAATCGTTCATTATTTGATGTGGTTACTGTTTGCTTTAGCAATATTCAAAATAAAGAAAAATTTTTAGAAAGGAAAGATTTATTTGTTGAAAAATTTCTAAAACTTTTAAAGGATGAACAAAGTGATTTTACTAATGCCATTACTAAAGGTACTAGCGGTAAAGGGGCAGTAGAAACACGGTTTAAAATTATGAATGGGTTAATTAAAGAGGTCATAGATGAAAATTGAAAACATACAAATTAAGAATTTTAAATCGCTTAGAGATATTGAAATAACATTAAAAGGGTTGACACTCATTACGGGGATCAATAGTAGTGGTAAATCAACATTTATCCAATCACTATTGTTATTAAAAGAAAACCGAGAGTTAATTAATCAAATAGTTACTAACAGTATGATGATGTCTTCCATGAAAGAACATTCAGAGCCTTTAAGAACACATATTATAAAGCTTGTCGAAGATACCAAAAATCAACCATTGTCTTTGGAGGGCGAATATATTCATCTTGGCGATAAAAAAGATATATTTAATCAAGAAGTCTATGAGGAAGATATAAGTATATTGATAAGTACTTTGCCATTGAAGGAAATAAGTTTTACTATAAACTATAATAATTTGTCATTGAGTACTACATCCCCAATTCCTATATCAAATGTAATTAATTTGTTCTCTGATGATTTTCAATACCTTAATACGGACAGAATTCAACCTAGTAGGACGTACGAATTATCCGAACGTCATGTTAGAAAAAATTTGCTAGGCACTAAAGGTGAATATACAGCTCATTACTTGGATGAAAATAGACATAAGCCTTTGAATATTAAAGCATTAAAACATAACGACGCAAAAACTGATAGGCTTTTAGACAATGTATCATTTTGGCTTAGCGAAATAAGTAATGGCATAGAGGTACTCCCTAAAAAACATTTAGATACACATCAAGCAAGTTTATCGTATCAATATACTTATGGAGAAAATACGACTAATGAGTATAGCCCTTTAAATGTAGGCTTTGGAATTACCTATGTATTACCAATTATCGTGGCAATATTAAAATCAAAACCGGGTGATTTGCTTATCATCGAAAATCCAGAATCTCATCTTCACCCTGCTGGGCAAGCAAAAATTGCAAAATTATGTGCCATTGCAGTATCCAATGGCGTTCAAATTATTGTGGAGTCTCACAGTGACCATTTTCTCAATGCAATTCGAGTCGCTACAAAGCAAAATATTCTAAAACCTGAAGATTCTGTTATTTATTATTTTAGTAAGAGAAGTGATTTAATGGAGACAAAAGTAGAGCAACTTTTGATTGATGAGAACGGTAAAATTAACAAAAGTTGGCCAAAAGGATTTTTTGATGAGTACGATAAACAATTGGATCAATTGATTACATGGTAAAGTTTTCTGTTTTTAATGAACTTTCATTGCCAATTCCTCATGAAAGTCTATTTGGCTCTTTTTTTCAAGTTTTAGAACACCTTAAAATAGTTGGATTAGACAAGATTCGAATGGATCTGGAGTTTACACAGTACCCTGAAATATTGCCCCATACAACATTTCAACAGTTTTTTGGTCAACTTCAAGATCCTGATAAAAAAACAAGATTGCGAAGTTTCATCAGTAATGGAATATGTGTTCTTGAATCTCCTCTTTTTGCAAATGATGAAGAAATAGATAGCCTAGGAGAGAAGATAGGACCTTGCTATCTTTTTGAAGGGCACTCCACCCTGGGCGGATTAGCATGTGCAGATATTTGGGGAACGATTGCTGTTAGTTTTGCTTCAGCTGAAAAATGGAAAAACCCTTTAATTGCATTAGACAAAGATAGCACATCAATTGACATTAAACATATATCGGATGAAGCCCACATATCAATACACCAAGATTTTTTTAATGCATTCGAGGAGTGGTTGCAGTTAGATATTACACCTTTGAATTTTTGGTCAAAAAAAGATGAGCTTTTCAAAGAAAAAATCATCTTTTGTGAGGAAGTAAAAAAGCAAATTATAAATATTGATACAGTTATTTTTTCGCAAGCAGTAGCTATTTTAAGAAGCATTGAAACTGGTGAAAAAGCTTTGTCTGATTTTGTTACTAGTGGTGAAAGTTTAAGTGTAGAACAAGATTCTGATTTGAAAAAACTGAGGGAATTTACAATAGAAGGGACAAAAGCGTATTTTCAAAACCATATTAAGAAGCCGAATGGATATAGAATACACTACTTTGAAAAAGATGACAAAATTTATATAGGATACATTGGAAAACATTTAAAAACAAAAAAATATGACTAATTTTGTTTTATGGTACTTTGGATAATTTATCCTTAAATGAAATGAATCAAAAAATTATGACATTATTTAGTAGAATCTCATTTAACCTCTCTTTACAAAAAAAGTTGCTAAAATCCATCTTTATTTCAAATGATGAAAGTAACCTATGACGCTTATCGAAAAACTCGAAAATAACGAACGCTTAAGCCTTGACGATGGTATAGCGCTCTACGATCTTGACCTCTTTACGTTAGGTAAATATGCTAACCAAAGACGCAAAAATCTTCATGGTAACAAAGTTTTTTTCAATGTCAACCGACATATTAACCCTACGAATATCTGCAAAGACATCTGCAAGTTTTGCGCTTTCTCTGCCAACCGTAAAAATCCAAATCCTTATACGATGACCCACGAAGAGATCTTAAAGATTTTAGATCATTCGGTAAATGACAACCATATTACTGAAGTGCATGTGGTCTCTGCTCACAATCCTGCAACGGGACTTGAGTGGTATTTGGAGATTTTTTCTAAAATCAAAGCACGTTTTCCGCATTTACATGTAAAGGCTTTAACCGCAGCTGAGATCAACTTTTTGGCAACAGAATACCATCTCAGTTTTGAAGAAGTCATTGATAAGATGATTGCGCATGGTGTGGATTCAATGCCCGGTGGTGGCGCTGAAATTTTTGATGAGGGTGTGCGTGAGTACATTTGTAAAGGTAAAGTCAGTTCAACGGAGTGGTTGCACATTCATGAACTCTGGCATAAAAAAGGGCATGAGTCCAATGCCACGATGCTCTTTGGACATGTGGAAAAACGTGAACATCGCATTGATCATATGCTTCGCCTTCGTGACTTGCAAGATCGGACACATGGCTTTAATGCATTTATTCCCCTTGTCTATCAACGCGACAATAACTATTTAAAAGTAGACGATTTTTTAAGCTCAACTGAGATTCTCAAAACCTTTGCGATCAGTCGTCTGATGCTTGACAACATCAACCACATCAAAGCCTACTGGGCAACATCAACGATCAACTTAGCGCTTGTGGCGATGGAGTACGGTGCGGATGATCTAGATGGTACGATTGAAGTGGAATCCATCCAATCTGCCGCAGGTGCGAACAGCGCCAAAGGGCTTGGAATGCAAAGTATTTTAGAGCTGATTGAAACGAGTGGTTTTACTGCCGTTGAGCGTGATAGCCTCTACAATGAACTCAAGACATATTAATATCTTAATTTAAAGGATCTACTTTGGTGGACTTTTTCAAACTGGAAAAAAATGGTACAACGGTCAAAACCGAGTTTACAGCTGGGTTTACGACGTTTTTGACCATGATGTACATCGTGCCTGTCAATGCTATTATCATGAGCAAAACGGGTATGCCAATGGAAGCATTGATCACCGCGACGGCTTTGATTACAATTTTTTCGTCCATTCTTAATGGACTTTGGGCGAACACACCGATTGCTATGAGCGTGGGTATGGGACTTAATGCTTACTTTACGTTTGGTTTGGTTTTGGGTATGAAAGTGCCTTGGCAAACCGCTCTTGGGGTTGTGTTCCTCTCAGGGCTTTTGTTCCTCGTTCTTTCTTTAACACCGCTTCGGGTGTGGATTATGAAGAGTGTGCCACACGATCTTAGACGTGCGATTAGTGCGGGTATTGGCTCTTTTATCGCCTTTATTGGACTTAAAAGTATGGGAATGGTGATTGCCAATCCTGCTGTTTTGGTCGGCGTGGGTAATTTTAAAAATCCTAATGTCTTGCTGGGTGTTTTAGGCCTTGTTTTAGTGTTTGCGTTTTACTCATGGAAACTCAAAGGCTCATTTATCTTAGCTGTTGTCACAACGGCGATTGTAGCGTGGGTTGTAGGCATCGCTCCTTACCCAACAGAATTTTTTTCGCTTCCTGCTTCAGTCAGTCCCATTGCTTTTGAGCTTGATATTAAAAGTGCCTTGACCTTTTCACTTTTTCCTGTGATTATTACCTTCTTGATTACCGATTTGTTTGACTCACTTGGAACGCTTGCAGGCGTTGGTTTTCGTGCAGGTTTGTTTAAAGATGATGGTAAAGAGCTTCAAAAAACATTAGAAGTGGATGCACTTGCCAGTACTGTGTGTGCGGTAGTGGGTGTTTCTACTACCACGGCATTTGTCGAAAGTGCCGCAGGTGTAGAAGAGGGTGGACGAACAGGGTTAACGGCTATTGTGACAGGACTTTGTTTTGTATTGACGCTGTTTATGATGCCTCTGTTTAAGGCGATTCCTGAAAATGCAATCTATCCTGTTTTGGTCATGGTCGGTGTTTTGATGTTTGGGGAACTTTCCCACATTAACTTTAAAGATACCGCTATTGCCGTTTCAACGTTTTTGATTGTCATAATGATGCCTTTAACCTTCTCCATTACCAACGGTTTGGCATTTGGTTTGATTTCGTATGTACTCATTAAAGTGATCAAAAAAGAGTTTAAAGATATTAACTTTGGTATTTTGTTTCTGACGTTTGTCAGTTTAACCGTATTTATCGTACAGGAAGGACATTAATTTGCGTTTTTATAGTTATGAAGAGTTTAAAATAGATGTGAACACCCTTGCCAAAGAGATCAAGCCCTATAAGCCTGATGTTATTTTAGCGGTGGCTCGTGGTGGTATGACCTTAGGTCATTTTTTAGCGGAAGCATTAGAAATGCGTGATCTTTACTCGATCAATTCGGTGCATTATGAAGAGACACATAAGCTTGATACCATCAACATCTTTAATGTTCCTGATTTAAGCAGAGCCAAACGTGTCGTTATTGTCGATGATATCATTGATAGTGGCGAGACAATGATCGAAATAGAGCGTGTTCTAAGAGCAAAATACCCTGAAGTTGATTTTAAAATTGCTTCGGTATTTTACAAAGAAAAAGCACTGCTCCGCCCAGATTTTGCTGCTCGCGAAACAACCGAGTGGATTGAGTTTTTCTGGGATTTTCAAATTGACAATTATAAATAGAGAAGGGGGCAAAGGCTCCCTTTCTTATTTTCTCATTCACCACCAACTCCTCATCATTTATCTTTGTACGATCTTTACCCTGTGTACGCTTTATGCTGTTCAACCCATCCAACCGCTTTTTGAAAAAGAGTTTGACTTAAGCCGTTTTGAGGCGGTCATCTTTACCACCGTGATTATGCTACCACTTGGGTTTGCACCGATCTTTTATGGTTATATTTTAGAGACGTTTTCATCCAAACTCTTTTTAAGAAATGCTGTTTTAATGCTAGGAATTTTAGAGCTTTGCTTCTCGTGGAGCAGTACGTATTCTGTATTGCTGGCGATTCGTGCTTTACAGGGTATTTTAATTCCTGCCGTGTTGACCTCTTTAATGAGTTATATTGGCTTTATTACGCCCAAAGAGAAGGTGCAACAGTCTATTGGCTACTACATCGGTGCGACGATTTTGGGTGGATTTTTGGGGCGATTGCTTTCAGGCATACTCAGTGATCTGTTTGGTTGGAGGCTCTTTTTTGTTTTTTTAGGGGTCTCGTTAATTGTGATGTTTGGAGCGCTGAGTTTTCTTAGCGAAGAGCTTAAAGTCGATTTTGTGAAACCAAAACGTTCCCAAATTTTGGATATAGTGAAAAACAAAACGTTTTTTAATATCTATGCCATGATGTTTTTTATCTTCTTTGTTTTTCAAGCACTGCTTAACTTTTTGCCTTTTCAACTTAAAAATCTCAGTTCAACGATGGGATATGGAAAAGTAGGCATGATGTATGCGGGCTACATCATCGGTTTTATTATTTCCATTCGTGTTTTATGGATGATCCGTCTTTTTGGAAATGAGACCAAGACAATTATCATCGGCATTTTTACTTACCTTGTGGGATTACAAGTATTTCATGTGAATAACTACATGGTGATGTTTGGTGGTATGTTTGTCTTTTGTGCGGGCTTTTTTATTATTCACTCTGTAGCTTCAGGACTTATTAGCAAACTAGCGCTTGAAAATCGTGCTATTTCCAATGGATTGTATCTCTCTTTTTACTATGCAGGTGGAACCGTAGGAACATTTGCTCCGGGTGTTTTTTATCAATATTTAGGCTGGGATGCTTTCTTAATTCTTTTGTCGTTAATTGTTGTATCTACGTTTTATTTTGGCTTAAAATTACAACGAATACTTTGCCCTTAATCTCTTTACATGTAAAGAATGAAAAGGGTTGTCTTGGCGTAGTGTTATGCTCTCTTCAATCGCGTTTATATGCATCAAAAAGACCATTTTTAGCCCTTTTTCTACTCTTTTCCATTATCTCTTCTTAATGAAAAAGAAGATACTATTTTTGGGTTTACCTAAACTATTTTTGGATGATTCAATGCTATGGCCTAAACGCTTTCTTCCCGTTCTAATATCATTGTTAATAGGGCTAATAGGCGCCATAATCTTTTCGTATTTAAGAACGCCTTTGCCGTGGCTTTTAGGTGCGATTGTTGCTATTGCTATTGCCAGTCGTTTTGAGGCTCTTCCTCTTCGTTCTCCTAAAATGTTTTCCGCTCCTGCACGTGCCGTTTTGGGCATTACCATTGGGAGCGCTTTTCATCCTGATATTTTGAAGTATTTGGGTGATTTTATCTCCAGCCTCGTTTTAATCCTTCCTTTTGTCATTGTCGTCACATTTTGTGGTATGCTCTATTATTGGAAGTGGCTGAAGTTTGATAAGATGACAGCCTATTTTAGTGCCATGCCAGGAGGCCTTCTTGAAATGGTGATGTTAGCAGAATCAATGGGCGCTAATGTGTATAAAGTCACACTGACCCAATCATCACGACTGCTATTTATCGTTTTTACACTTCCCTTTATCATTCAAGCCCTTTCTCATGTCTCGTTAGATGGCAGAGCAAGCATCACACAACCTTTTTTAAACAGTGATCCTCACGATATGATCATTCTAACCTTCTGTGCCCTCTTGGGTTGGTGGGGCGCTTTGAAGCTTAAAATTCCAGGTGGCACGATGATTGGTCCGATGTTTTTGGGTGCTCTGATTTATGGCTCAGGGCTTGTCTATTCACGTCCTCCTAATGAAGTGATTAAAGTCATTCAACTCATTTTAGGTACTACGGTTGGTTTTGTTTTTGTAGGGGTTACGCTTAAAGAGATTGTCAAAGTTTTAGCACAAACGTTAGGCTATTTTTTTGTTTTGCTCCTCGTCTCATCTCTCTTTATTGCGATCGTTTCGTGGATGACAGAATTTCCACTGCTCTCGATTATGTTAGCCTTTTCTCCCGGTGGTCAGTCAGAGATGAATGTCATCGCCATCATTGTAGGGGCTAATTTGCCGTATGTTGCCCTTCATCATATCGTGAGGATGTTGTTGGTGATGAGTGTTGCCCCTATGTTTGTCAAGGTGTTGCATAAGAAAGAGGGTCGATGAGTTTTATCTTTTCTGAAGTCCCTCAAACCAGCACCGTAAGAAGACAAAAGATTAATGACTTCTTGCAAAGTGTTGATTTAGAGATGTCAGAAGATGTTGAAATTTTTGTCATTGCCAAAGAAGATGACCGCATTGTAGCGTGCGGAGGACTGAGTGGTCGAGTGCTCAAGAACATTGCACTGGATGAAAGTATGCGTGGAGAGGGCTTAGCGCTGAGTCTCATGAGTGAACTTTTAAAGGTGGCATTTCGTGAAGGAAGGCATGATCTATTTTTATTTACAAAGCCAGATTATCAGGAGGTATTTGAGTCGTGTGGATTTAAGTATATCGAACAAGCAAATCATCACGTTATTTTGATGGAGAACAGCTATAATATCGATCTGTATAAAAAAAGATTGCGTAAGTATAAACATACCGGTGATGTGGTCGGTAGCATTGTGATGAATGCAAACCCGTTTACCTTAGGGCATCGTTATTTGGTGGAACAAGCGTGTGAACGTTCCGAGTGGGTACATCTGTTTGTGGTGAAGGAAGATGCTTCCTTTTTTACCTTTAAAGATCGTTACCGTTTAATTTGTGATGGATTGGAAGATCTTGAAAACCTCACGATACATGAGGGTTCAGACTATATTATTTCTAAAGCGACGTTTCCGACTTATTTTATTAAGGACAAACGTCAGATTGATTCGCTTTATACGGAGTTGGATCTCAATATCTTTAGAAATCATCTTGCCCCGCAATTGGGCATTACGCACCGATATGTCGGTGTTGAACCTTTATGTGCCGTGACAAATGAGTACAATCAGCAGATGAAAAAGCTACTCGTCCGCCCAAGTGAATTTCCACCCATTGAGGTGGTAGAGTTAGGACGCATTGAGTACGGTGGTGAGCCAATTTCGGCTTCGAGAGTCAGAAAATTAATGCATGAAAATCGTTTGGAAGAGATCCTCCCTTTGGTTCCTCCGACAACGTATGCGTTGATTGCGAAAATGATGTCTAAAGAGGAAGTAAAATGAGCAAAAAACTAGAGACTGCGCATGCGGGAACACTGGAATCGAGCGATGCTTTTGTTCGCGTAATGCCCATCGAAGAGAAAGAAATCGTAATCGAGTTGGAAAGTAGTGTCGAAGAGATCTATGGCGATGCTATACGATCACTTATCTTGGAGACGGTCAAGGCAATGAAAGTGGATAGCATTAAACTCATTGTTCAAGACAAAGGTGCACTTGATTATGTGATTAAAGCGCGTGTTCAAACTGCTATTTTAAGAGCTTTATCACAAGCTGAGCCCGATTGGAGTATGTTATCATGAAACAGAAATTACGAAGAAGTATGTTGTTTGTGCCAGGTTCTAACACAGGAATGGTCTGTAACGCATTTATTTATAAACCAGATACGGTGATGTTTGACCTTGAAGACTCAGTGGCACTCAGTGAAAAAGATTCTGCACGTATGATGGTTTACCATGCGTTGCAACATTTTACTTATAAAGATATTGAAACCGCCGTTCGTGTCAATCCTCTTAACTCCCCGTTTGGTCTTTTGGACTTAGAAGCGGCGATTAGAGGAGGGGTAGATATTATTCGTCTTCCAAAAACCGATACAGTAGATGATGTTTTAGAGATGGAACAAGAGATTTCACACATTGAAAATCGCATAGGCAAAGGGAAGAAGACGATGCTTTTAGCCGCCATTGAAAGTGCGCTGGGTGTGGTCAATGCCGTAGATATTGCCAGATGTTCTAAACGTTTGATGGGTATTGCTTTAGGGGCAGAAGATTTTGTGCGTGATCTTCATACGCAACGCACCAAAGAGGGGCATGAGCTTATGGCAGCGCGTAACCAAATCTTACTCGCAGCTCGTGCCGCAAAAATCGGTGCGTTTGACTCCGTCTTTTCCGATGTCAAAGACAAAGAAGGCTTTATGCACGAAGTGGATTATATTAAAGGACTTGGATTTGATGGCAAATCATTGATTAATCCAAACCAAATTCCATGGCTTCATAGCGCTTTTGCGCCATCTAAAAAGAATATTAACTGGGCAATTGAAGTGTTAGAAGCCGCAAAAGATGCGAAAGCACGTGGTCTTGGTGTTATTTCACTCGATGGTAAGATGGTCGATGCTCCTGTTATTTTAAGAGCCGAATGGATTATGGATTTAGCCCGTGCGTCAGGTGTTTTAGGAGACGATCAATGAAAGATTTTGAAAAACAATTTAAAGTAGACAAACTCACAACGGTGGGTGCACCCCTTTTTACATGTAAAGATCATACGAAAGGTGAAGACAGGCGTGCTAAGCTCTGTTTGAGTATTGAAGAGGCGATTCATCGCTCAGGGTTAAAAGATGGTATGACTATCTCTTTTCACCATGCGTTTCGTGGCGGCGATCTTTTGCTTAACAACGTGATGAATGTCATCGCTAAAATGGGCTTTAAAAACCTGACCTTAGCTTCAAGTTCACTCGCTTCCGTGCATGATCCTGTGATTGAGCACATTAAAAATGGTGTGGTGACAGAGATTTATACTTCAGGACTTAGAAGCAAACTCGGTGAAGCTATTTCCAAAGGGTTGATGGAAAAACCGGTGCAAATTCACTCTCACGGTGGACGTGTGCATCTGCTTCAAACGGGTGAACTTAAAATTGATGTAGCGTTTTTAGGTGTTCCCGTATGCGATGTTTTTGGTAATGCCAATGGTTACTCAGGTCGTTCCAAATGTGGCTCACTGGGTTATGCCATGATTGATGCACAGTATGCAAACTATGTAATCGCTCTGAGCGAATCGTTAGAAGAGTATCCCAATGTACCCGCGAGTCTTTCTCAAGATCAAGTGGATGCGGTGGTCGTGGTTGATGAGGTGGGTGATCCTTCCAAAATTGGTGCAGGTGAAACACGTATGACGACCAATCCTAAAGAGCTTTTACTCGCAGGGCATACGGCAAAAGTGATTGAACATTCGGGGCTTTTTACAGAGGGATTTAGCATTCAAACCGGAACGGGTGGCGCCTCTTTGGCAACAACGGTCTTTTTGAGTGAAAAGATGGAAGAACAAGGCATTCATGCCAGTTTTGGACTCGGTGGCATCACGGGTACAATGGTTTACATGCTCAAACGCGGTCTTATTAAAACGCTTTTGGACGTCCAAAGTTTTGATGAATTTGCCGCAAAATCATTGGGTGAAAATAAAAACCATATTGAAATCAGCGCGAATGAATACGCTAATCCAAGCTCTAAAGGTGCCGCAACCAAACAGCTTGACATCGTTGTCCTCAGTGCGCTTGAGGTCGATGTTGACTTTAACGTCAATGTCATCACGGGCTCAAAAGGCTTGTTACGTGGCGCTTCGGGTGGACACAGTGACACAGCGGCCGATGCGAAACTTTCCATTATCGTAGCGCCCCTGACGCGTGGACGTATTCCAACCGTGACGAAACGAGTCAATACCATCGTAACCCCTGGTAGCAGCGTTGATGTGCTCGTCACCGATCAAGGTATTGCGGTCAATCCGAAAAATGTGGAACTCAAAGCACGCCTTAAAAAAGCAGGGCTTCATATCGTCGAGATCGAAGAGCTGTATGAGCGAGCCATTGCACTATGTGGTGTCCCTGCTGAGATTCAATACACCGACAAAGTCGTTGCGGTCATTCGATACCGTGATGGTTCCATCATCGACGTCGTGCGCCAATTGGCATAAATGATAGACCAACCGACATCGTTAGACGCTATTTTACGCGCCAAAGAGGAGCGTGCTTGGAAGCAAAAAGAGCTTTTGAGCCGCCACCCTTTGGCATCGCTTATCTCCCTTACGATTAACATTCCTAGCCTTATTAAACTCTCACATGAAGCGGTGGTTGTGCATGAAATTGCGCATCAAGCACTGCTTGAAATGATTGAAAACGAAGGCATCGAACTACTGGCGTGCGAGAGTAAACAACCCTCTACGGGAGCGGAATCTTTTTTTACATGTAAAGCAGATGCAAAGACACTCAAAGCCTTGACATGTAAACTGGAAAACAGCCATCCTCTGGGACGTTTGATGGATATTGATGTGCTGGATTTAACAGGTAACATTCTCTCACGAAGCACGCTTGGACTTTCTAAACGACGCTGTTTTATCTGTGAAGAAGAGGCA
Organism: Sulfurospirillum diekertiae; assembly: GCF_011769985.2. Classification (NCBI taxonomy): domain Bacteria; kingdom Pseudomonadati; phylum Campylobacterota; class Epsilonproteobacteria; order Campylobacterales; family Sulfurospirillaceae; genus Sulfurospirillum; species Sulfurospirillum diekertiae. Next base: position 1,939,859 of record NZ_CP039734.2, on the reverse strand, counting down.
AAACTGTGTGCGCGCGCTCAAAAACACACATACATGGAATTGAACGCACATATCAAACATTTAGTTGAAAAACATGCGTTTGCTCACTCGATTGCTTTGTGGTGCGAACGCGCCATGCAAACTGAAGTGGAGCTCACTCCAAAGCCGGGTTTGGTCGACCAAGCCAACAGTGGCGCACATCACGATATGGACATTCACACCTTTTACGCCAGCATTCGTGCCATCAAACCGTTTGTGACACAGTGGATTGAAACTGCGCAAATTGACGCTCATGAAGATGCCAAACAGAGCTTTGTAAGGCTTCGAGAGATTGGCATTGCCTGTGAAAAAGCGATGTTTGAAGCAACGTCAAATGTCAATACCCACAAAGGCATGATCTTCTGTTTAGCCGTTTTTTGCGGAGCTATGGGGCGACTCAAAGGATGCGATCAACGCTTTACATGTAAAAACTTACAAGCCCAAATGCAAGCCTTATGCGCGAATTTGGTTGAAGACGATCTTTTACATGTAAAGCCTAACAGCGCAGGGGCACGCTTCTTTTATGAAACGGGAAGCAGTGGTATTCGCGGCATCGCGCAGAGTGGTTTTGCCATCATCTTTGAAACCTCTCTACCCTTTTTTCAAGCGTGTAAAGAAGAAGAGGGTGAAGCGGTTGCGCTGAAAAGAACCCTGTTGTTCCTGATGTCACTTTTAGAGGACAGCACGCTCTGGTCACGAGGTGGCATGGCAGGGCTTGAGTACGCGAAAACAAAAGCGAAAGCGCTTTTACATGTAAAGCCTAATGCCCAAAATTTGGACATTCACTTGAAGGCTTTGGATGAAGATATGATCTCAAAAAACCTCTCTCCAGGAGGCAGTGCCGATCTTTTGGCGATGACATGGTTAATGGCGCACATCGTAAAAGATTTCTAAAAAAGCTTTTTCTCAGAATTTTTTCAGCTTGGCTATATTAATATTACAATATGTTTAAGATATTAGGAATATAGAAATGAAAACAATCGACACCCATGTTCATTTGTTAAGCAGTGAAGTCTCCTTCAACCGAATTTACGACAAAGTTGCCGTGCGTTTTTTTGCCAAACGCTTTGGCATCGACGCTAATGCCCTTGCACAAGAGCCGTACAAAGCTTATACCGATGCGCTAATGAACTCGGTGAAACACTCAGAGCACATCGAAAAAATCGTGCTTTTTGGTGTGGATGTAAAGGTCGATGATGAGGGCAATGTTCTCCACAAAGATAAAACCGTTTGCGCGAGCAATGAAGATGTGGCGGCATTGTACGCACAGTTTCCAGAGCTCATTATCCCTTTTTTCTCCATCAATCCCAAACGACCCAACGCGTTAGAACTCATCGAAAAGTACCACGCTTTAGGCTTTAAAGGGGCAAAATTTTTGCAAAATTATTGGGGTGTTGATACGCGAGAAGCACGGTATCGACCTTATTTTGAGAAGCTTGCAGCGCTTGATCTACCGTTGATTATTCATGTAGGAAGCGAGAGCAGTGTGCATTCGGTTAAAACGTGCGAAAGCATCGAGATGTTACGCCAACCTTTGGAAGTCGGCGTGAAAGTCATTTGCGCGCATATGGCACTTTCTTACGAGCCTCGTCACATTTTCAAAGCACTCTCGTCCAATCCAAAACGCTTTAACGAAGACTATTTCACCTTGCTTGAGATGCTCAAAACACACGATAACCTCTATGCTGATGTGTCAGCGCTTCTGACACCTGTGCGTGCCAAAGTGTTGCGCCATCTCTCCACGCAAAGCGACATTCACCCCAAACTGCTCTTTGGAAGCGACTACCCTGTGCCCTTTACGACGGTGTGGAACAGTTACGATATAGCGCTTTTAAAACGAATCTGCATCGCTCAAGAGAGAAATGTCTTTGATCGCTACGTCAAAGCAATGTTGGTCTATTTTCCTGCGAATCATCCTATTTATAACAATTATCGAAAGGTTTTGTGTTTGGAAGAAAACACTTTACATGTAAAGAGTCAAACCGATATTTTCTAAGAAATCCTTAAGACAAAAAAGATTATTATGTCGATAAACTTAAACATTTAGGAATATAAGATGCAAACACAATACGCCAAAGATTTACCACTTGAATGGAAACCGATGTCTGCCATTTTTATGGCTTTAGGCGACGCGCACCGTCAAAGAATTCTTTTACTCTTTGAAGATGGTGAGCGTCTCAATGCAGGGCAAATCGCCGAAGTCTCACCTTTGGCGCGCACCACGGTTTCGCATCACCTTAAAATCCTCCATCAAGCCGAAGTGCTTTTAAGTGAGAAGATCGGCAAAGAGGTCTGGTTTTGGGTCAATAAACCGCTTTTAGAAGCGACCTTTAGCAATGTCTTAAATTATCTACACGGAAACTAACATGATCAAAATAGCACTTCGCATCATCCTACGTTTTTTATTTAAACTACGTGTTCAGGGGCATTTTACAGCCAATAAAAATGAGCCAATGCTCATCATCGCCAACCATCAGTCGTTTTTAGATGGATTGATTTTAGGCGTGATGTTGCCGGTTTCGCCCGTGTTTATCATCAACACGCAAATCGCTAAAAACCCTTTTGTACGATTTTTCCTTATGCTTGCCGATCATTTGACCGTCGATCCGTCCAATCCGATGGCGATTAAGGCGGTGATTCGTCTGGTGGAGAGCGGACGTCCTGTGGTTATTTTCCCCGAAGGGCGCATTACAACAACGGGCAGTTTGATGAAGATTTACGAAGGCAGTGCCTTTGTTGCGGTAAAAACCAATGCGATGGTGGTTCCTGTGATGATTCAAGGTGCGACATTTAGTAGGCTTTCGCGCATGCCAAAGACGTTCCCCCACAGACTGTTTCCGCAGATCACGCTTCATTACTGCACGCCAACCAAACTTACGGTTTCACACGAGGGAACATCGCATGAAAGACGCCTACTCTCAGGCGAAGCGATGCGCCATCTTATGCAAGAGTGTTCGTTTGATGCGCGCCCTGCCAATGATCTTTTTGGTACCTTTTTGGATGCAATTGAGACATATGGCAAAAACAAAGCCATCGTGGAAGACATCAAACAGGTTGAATACACCTACGCGCAGCTCCTTAAAATGGCACTAGGTTTGGGGCGACTCTTAAGCCCTATCACTCAAAAAGACGAAGCGGTGGGTGTGTTGATGCCAACGGCGGTTGCTTCACTCGCACTTGTTTTAGGGCTTTCAGGTATGAAACGAGTCCCTGCCATGCTCAATTTCACCGCAGGTGTAGACGGCTTGCAAAGTGCGTGTACTGCGGCTGAGATCAAAACCATTGTCACATCACGAGCGTTCGTAGAACAAGCCAAACTCGCTCCAAAATTAGAAGCATTGCAGGGTGTTCGCATCGTCTACCTCGAAGAGTTAAAAACGTCGATGCGCTTAGTGGATAAGCTGTGGCTCATGCTCTATGCGATTCATTTTCCGCGCCTTGTTGCAAACTCTCAAGATGAAAAAGAGAGCGCGGTCATTTTATTTACCTCAGGCAGTGAGGGAAAACCCAAAGGCGTGGTGCTCTCTCATGAAGCACTGCTGGCGAATATCGCTCAAATCAGTTCTATCGTCGATTTTTCCACGGAAGATAAAATGCTTAACGCCTTGCCGATTTTTCACTCGTTTGGCTTGACGGCGGGTTCGTTGCTTCCTATCTTTAGAGGTATGCACCTTTTTATGTATCCATCACCGCTTCATTACCGCGTCATTCCAGAGATCGCGTACGATCGTTCTTGCACGATTTTGCTAGGTACGAGTACATTTTTGCACAATTACGCACGCCATGCGCATCCGTACGACTTTTATCGTGTGCGCTACGTCATCGCTGGGGCGGAAAAACTCTCTGAAAACGTACGTGAGCTTTGGTTTGAGAAGTTTGGTTTACGCATTTTTGAAGGGTATGGTGCGACTGAAACTGCGCCTGTCATCGCGGTTAACACACCGATGGCGTATAAAAAAGGCACGGTAGGGCAGATATTGCCAGGCATTGAGAGTAAGCTTGTTCCCGTTGCTGGCATTGAGGATGGCGGCATTTTACATGTAAAAGGTGCGAATGTCATGAGCGGCTATTTACGCGCCGAAAATCCAGGCGTTTTGGAAAAACCGACCTCCGAAGCAGGCGAGGGATGGTACAACACGGGCGATATCGTGAGCATTGATGAGGCTGGGTTTGTGCAGATCAAAGGGCGTGTGAAACGCTTTGCCAAAATCGCAGGCGAGATGATTTCTTTAGAGTCCGTCGAAAAACTAGCGACACTCACATCCAGTGGCTTTTTGCATGCAAGCTCCTCCATTCCCGATGTCGCTAGAGGCGAAGCGATCGTGCTGTTTACGACCGATAAAAACCTCAATCGTGAAGCATTGCAAAAAAGTGCGCAAAGCAACGGTTACCCCGAAATTGCAGTTCCTAGAAAGATCGTCCATCTGGAGACGCTTCCACTTTTGGGTACGGGCAAGACCGATTATGTTACGTTAAAATCTATGGCAAGCGAGATCGCATGAGTGCTTTTTACCTTTTAAAAACCAAACGGTTTGCGCCGTTGTTTACGGTACAGTTTTTAGGTGCGTTTAACGACAATATTTTTAAAAATACCTTGGCTATTTTGGTCACGTTTCACGCAGGTTCTTGGACGAGTTTACCTTTAGAAGTTTTAGCGCCGCTTATTGGGGCGATTTTTATTGTGCCCTTTTTTCTCTTTTCGGGGCTGGCAGGAGCTCTGGCGGATAAATACGACAAGGCGGCATTGACGCGTTTGGTCAAGCTTTTGGAGTTTGGTTTGATGAGCATCGCCACGCTTGGCTTTTACATGCATTGGTTCAGTCTGCTGTTGGTCGTAGTCTTTGGTATGGGCTTGCACTCAACGCTTTTTGGTCCGATCAAATACGCCATCATTCCCCAACATATGGGCGAAAACGAGCTGGTTACGGCAAACGCGTTGGTCGAGTCGGGAACGTTTGGAGCGATTTTGTTAGGCACGCTTGGAGGAGGGCTGATCGCAGCTTCCGCGTATGGTGGCATCATCGCAGGTATTATGGGCATGGCAATCGCACTGATCGGTTACGTGTGCAGTCGCTCCATTCCTACCGCACCTTCGCTCAATGCACAAATGAGTCTTTCGTACAATATTTTTTCGCAAACGGCACAAACGCTCAAACTCTCTTATGCGAACAAAACCGTATTTCTCTCCATCATCGCTATCTCATGGTTTTGGCTTTACGGCGCACTGTTACTTTCACAATTCCCAGCGTTTGTCAAAATCGTTTTAGAAGGCGATGAAACCACCGTAACGCTTCTGCTCAGTCTCTTTACCGTCGGCATCGGTGTGGGCTCGTTCTTATGCGAAAAACTAAGCCACCACACGATTCGCCCTTCTTTGATCATACTGGGTGCTTTGGGCATGGCATTTTTTGGAATCGACTTTGCGTTAACCTCTTCGAGTTTTGTGCCCATCGAAAGACTCTTTTCAAGCATCACCTTTTGGCACATTTTAGTTGATTTGACACTGATCGCTCTTTTTGGAGGACTCTTTAGCGTACCGCTTTACGCCATCATGCAAAGCCAAAGTGACCCATCCTTTCGCTCACGCATCATCGCTGCCAACAACATCTTAAATGCCCTGTTTATGGTCGTTGGTGCGGTGCTTACGATGGTTTTATTGGACGCTTCATGGCGAATCCCTGAGGTCTTTTTATCAGCAGCCATCGGAACAGGCATCATCGCAACATGGATCGCATGGGTGGTTTACAAACGGATTGATTAGGGTTTACATGTAAAGAATATGAACGATTTTTACAGGTTTAGTTTTTATTAACGAATGGTTCATATCTTGTTTAAGGTATAAGCCTATACTTTCACTTGTAAGACACATACCTCCTTTTTGTGTAGAACCTACCAATTTTTAAGATCAACGCTCGAATTGCCCGGTTCGAGCGTTTTTTTCTTCTAACATTTTTTCTTTTAACTCTTTAGCATCTTAATTTTAAAACAACACAAAAATTGATACAATAGTCAATAGTGACACTTTTGTATGGGAATAAGGTAGAAAACTTGTAGTGCACAGAAAAGCTCCTTACAATCGGAGTATTTGATAAAAAAAAGAAACATGGTATTGATAATAAACAAGTATCGTTTCGATTTGTAACATGCCTTTTCATCAGTAAAACTCAGCAATCCTCAATAGTCTTCATAACCACTAAAAACCCCTTGAAATAGACGTTTATTCACATTATACTGTTTCTCAGATAGATAACCAGTTTCTATCAACATTCATCAGTACTCTTCTTTTTAGGGTAGAAATGGGGTAGAAATGGCTCGTGTAAAATCGAAGTCAAATGTGGGCGTATATAAAGAGGTGCTGGATAACGGCGATACATCATTTTACTATACATATAAGGATATTGATGGTAAAAAACGTTGGGTAAAAGTAGGGCTTAAATCTAACGGTTATTCTGAAAGAGATGCCGTCGTACAAAGACGTAAAACAATGATTGAGTTAGAAGATTTAGAGGAGCCTCTCTACATCAAAAAGAATAAATTCCAAGAGATTATAACGCTAAATCAGCTAGCTACATATTATTTCAACGAAAAATCTGATATGAAAAATCATAGAGATGCTTATTTGAAATATATGCATCAAATCTCACCAGTATTTGGATTAGATAATATACTGACATTAAGAGCAGAAAAGATACAAAGATTCAAACAAAAATTGATAGAAAAAGGCTATCGTGCTGCTTCTGTTAATTACTACTTAGCGCAACTTAAAGCGATTATTAATTATGCGGTTTTCACGGATCGTATTAATATGGTGAATCCATGTTCTAAAGTAAAGCTGCTAGCATTGAATAATCAGCGTAAACGAATTTTGTCTGAAAATGAGATTGAGCTTTTATTAAAATCGTTATTGCATAAACAAAAAGCCTATTTGTTCGTTCTAATTGCTATCTTTACGGGAGCAAGACCAAAAGCAATATTGAATTTGCAATGTAAAAATATTGATTTTTCTTTCAATAAAATAACGTTTATTGCCATGAAAAATAGACCATCTTATTCAGTTGCCATTCATTCAAGACTACGTGAAGCATTGCAACAATGGGTAGAATATTTAAACCCTGAAGAGTACCTCTTTTATCGAGAAAATCCAATGTTAGATAAAAGTTCACATATGTCTTACATTGGCATTAAAAAGCAAACACAGCCCACCATGGATCTTTTGTTTAATCAAGGCTTACAGGTAAACGATAGAATCAATAAAGTTACATTATACACGCTTAGACACTCTTTTGGTTCATTACTTTCCAAACGTGGTGCTAATGCTTTTGTTATTAAAGAGTTGATGAATCATGCAAAAATCGATACAACGGATCGATATGTTAAGGTGACGAATCAAGAAGCAAAAAAATACATTGATGCCATTTTATAGGAGAAATTATATGTCAAAGAAAAAAAATATAATAGATTGTTCACTTTTAGATATGCACAAATACTCAAAAGATGCGTTCCAATATCTATATGACAAACTAACAGATAAAGGATTTAAACGAGCCTATGTTGCCAAAGATAGACCCATTAATGCGGTAACAGGTATTTTGTGGGATATAACTCAGGAAGATGATGAAGTCACAAAAATCATTGAAGGCATGGATAAAATCGATAATATCAAAGCAGAAAGTAGTAAATCACGGCTTGAAAAAATTGCTAATACTTGGATAAAAAAAGCTTACAGAGAATATTTTGTAAATGGCTATAAGATCAGTAGAAGTCTTTTTGTAAAATTTACAAAAAATATATTTGAACCAAAGAGTGAAGAAAACAGAAAACAGTTAGAAGCTGCATCAAAAAAACTATTTGATAAAACATACAACACATATAGGAATAGACAACATAGAATCACAAACTCCGATAAATTCAACGAACTCGTGGCTCGATACCCTAAACTAAACATAGATAAAGCCTATCGTTACGCCATAGTATCAGGTAAATTCAATCTAAACGCAGATGATATAGAAGAATTTGAGTACATACTGAAATTTGCCCTTTCCAAAAAAGAGGATTCAAATAAAAAGAATCAATATTACATGTTAAAAAAAGTCTAATAGATTGTTCATTCTCAGATATGTATTCCTATCTAGTCAAAGTGAACTTATATCCCTATAAATTTCTCTTAAAAGACAGTTTTTGTCACTAATGACATGTAAAGTTCCTTTTATATTTTTAAAGGAGCGTTACATGTTTTCAAATTATTTTTCAGAATTAAAAAAAACATTCGTTTATAAAGGGCGAACAAGTAGAAAATCGTTTTGGTTATTTGCTGTAATGCACACCATCTTACTTCTCTCAGTATTAGGTTTGATATTTTTATCAGATGCACTAGCAAAAGGTGATACAAAAAGTATTTTTAGTACGATCGAAGCAATTTCATCCATTCTTTTAATTCCTTTGTATCTTTTTCCAACACTCAGTATTACAACACGTCGTTTTCATGATCTAAATATGAGCGGTTGGCATCAGCTTTATAGTTTTTTACCATACATTGGCGGTCTTATTCTCTTTATTTACATGTGTTATAAATCTGTTGATGAAAATAATAGGTACAATATTGTAGATGAAAGTGCAATAGCTTTATAAATAATCTTGTGCAATGGAGGCAGCGTATGCCATGGTATATTTGGGGTATTTTTGGTATTTGTGCTATTGTTTTTGAAGTAGCGAGTCCTACTTTTTTTGCAGGTTTTATTGGTGTTGGCTTTTTTGGCTCGGCAGTGCTTTCATATTTTCAGCCAAATTCACTTATTTGGCAGATATTAATTGCTTTGGTGGGGATGTTTGTAGGATCGTTTATTTTTAAACGTCAAAAAATGGGTGATACAACTTCCAGCAAATTAGGGCAATCTGATGAATTTATAGGTATCCGTGGAAAAGTTGAATGTGATTTAAAAGAGGGAATACAGGGCAGTGTTATGTTGTCAAGTCCTGTATTGGGAAGCACTCAGTGGAAAGCTGTATCTGAAAATGGTGTTGAGATACCAAATGCTGCAACCGTTAAAATCGTTGCAACACATGGTACTTATTTAGTTGTTAAACAAATTATATAAAGGATTGTTATGGACAGTAGTACGGGGTTAAGCTTATCATTTTTTATCATTTTACTTTTAGCAGGTGGTTATTTACTCTACCAAATGGTACGCATTGTACCACAAGGTGAAGAGTGGATTATTGAGCGATTGGGTAAGTTTCATACAGTTCTAAAACCGGGTCTTAATTTTCTCATCCCTGTTTTTGATAAAGTACAAATGAGGCTTAATACAAAAGAGCTCATTCAACAGATGAAAGCTCAAGAAGTTATCACAAAAGATAATGCCGTTGTTATCATTAGTGCCGTTGTGTTTTATAAGATCAGTGATCCTGCCAAAGCGGTTTATTCTATTGACAATTTTGAACTTGCCGTTGCCAATATGGCAGCAACAACGCTTCGTTCTGTCATTGGCAATATGGAGCTTGATACAGCACTTTCAGGTCGGGAAATCATTAAATCTTCAGTGTCTGAAAAGATTAGTGACCACCTTGAACAATGGGGATTATCACTTACTGCCGTTGAAGTGCAAGACATTAGACCGAGTGATACTTTGCAAGAAGCAATGGAAAAACAAGCCGCAGCGCAACGTGAGAAAAAAGCTCTTATTATGAAAGCTGAAGGTGAAAAACAAGCTGCTATCACTAAAGCAGAGGGATTCAAACAATCTTTGATTCTTGAAGCAGAGGGAAAATATGAAGCGTCTAAAAAAGAAGCTGAAGCAAAAGTAGCTCTGGCTAATGGTGATAAGGAAGCTATGGTAGTCATTGCATCACAAATTAAAGTTGGAGATGCGGCAAGCTACCTTTTAGCACAGCGCTATATTGACAGTGTTATGCATTTGGGTAACTCAAATAATAGCAAAGTTGTGTTTATTCCTACAGATCTTAAACATAGCCTTGAAGGAGCTACTGGAGGACTAGGGACGATTTTTTCACAAGTAAAGTAGACGCAATTTAGTAACTATTACATCGTTTTTTAGTTGTATTTCTACCTACGGCATTAAATCCATTATTTTGCGATAAAACTCGTAAGCCATTCTCTATAAGGGTACTTGGCATCACGCTTACGAGTTTCAATCTTAGCCATATTGGATGATACTTCTTAAGAGGTTATAAGACAATTCTTTGTTTCTGATTTTTTCTTTAACTTCTCTTTGAGAGAACTATAAGATAGAAAAATATAAAATGATGTATGTACAAGCAGAAATCGATAAAACGTGAAAGTTTCGTTTAAAAAATCATTGATGCAAAAAAGGGCGTTTGTAAGGCGTTTAACCTTAAAAAAGTGCCATTTTTCATCATGTAAGGTTTACCTAAGAAATGAAAGTGCGATAGTATCGGCATTCTCTGCTATTACATACTGACCCGATTATAAGGGGATTGAAACCTGTGTGTATATCGATTTTCCTTCCTGTCTTTGATTACATACTGACCCGATTATAAGGGGATTGAAACCTATTTCGCTCTAATTTAACCTCTTTAGTTTTTTATTACATACTGACCCGATTATAAGGGGATTGAAACTCGATGAAATTGATTAATTCTCTAGATAGATATATTACATACTGACCCGATTATAAGGGGATTGAAACAAAAGCTAAACTTTTACTCTTACCGTCTTTTTTAAATTACATACTGACCCGATTATAAGGGGATTGAAACTTTTCGATGGTTTTTTCTAACAGTGGAAGATCTTAATTACATACTGACCCAATAATTTTTATGGATTTGCCATAAAAGTCTTCACAATAAATATATCCCAGTTTTTATTTACAAATTGACTATATTTGTCACTTCAATACTCTATTATTCCTTATTAAAACAAATAAAGGAAAAAAATGTTTAACGACTTTATAGTACACATTAACAATGCTCTTGGTGCATCGAATTCAAAAGTAATTGTTATAGCACTTGTCATATTTTTATATGTTTCTATTGGATGGTTTATCAATAGCTATGGAGAGAGACATTACCAGTACCCGGTTGTTTCTGAGAATTGGAATTACATTTTATTTCTAGCTGCGTGTATTGGCGTAGCAATATTTTTGGGAATATTAATCTCTTCAGGTACAGGGCTTCTTTCTGGTGAAGAGGTGATGAAATTAATTGTTTTTGGTATTTTGGTTGGATTTATTGCTTTGTATGTCAGAATATATAGAAATACTTCGCTTTTATTTGCAACATTTTCGTATATTTATATGGTTACGTTCTCAATTATACTGATCACCATTGCTTTTATTTTAGCTATGGCAAGCAGCAGAAGGGACGACCAAAATTGAAAAAAAACCATTTTACAAACATCTTAGTTTTAGTAGCCGTCTTTTTTGTTTTTACAGGGTGTGCTGGCAAAGATATGAAAAAATTTGGTGGAGAATTCGCTTTGGTTAATCAAACAGGAGAACCGATTTCAACTGCTGTTACGATCACGCTAGGTGTAACAATTTATGGCATAGGCGCGCTCGTTGACAGTTCTAGAGAAGAAGAACAAAAACCACAGCAACAAGAAACCATTTTTTTGACTGAAAACAATCAAAGTATGAACGAATCTAATACAAGTCAAACATCATATTTTGATAGTGGGATTATTCACACAAATAACGTCAATCATGTTGACGTTATGAATGGTACCCCGCCACAATAGGATCAAGAATAATAAGAAAAAAATATTGGGGGGGGGGAGTTTTAAAACTAATTCATATCAAGTTTTTTTAAATACTCTAAAATGATTTTCCATTCCTCAGAAAAAAGCGATAATTCCACAGGAAGGTCATTAAAATACAAGACGCATAGCTTGTTTTCATCTTCCCTCCCTACCTCTTCTTTTAATCCAGTTTTTGCTGGTACAATGTAAATAATTTCCATATCATTAATAGCACTCATGGAATCATTCCATTTTGTTTTAAGATATTTATATTTATCTTTTGATGTACTCTTGCTTAATATTTTTTCTAAATCATCGTAAAGGAGTTGCCCAAATATATTGTTTTTATCTTTAGCAACACATTTTAGGTCTTCATAAATTTTACGTTGAGAAGGCTTGAATGATTTTGAATCCGTTTTTAATTCAATGAAAACAAATTTATTCTCAGTTTGATTGTACATAAGATAATCTATATTAGTTGATTGATTTGATTCCGATTGTTCACTTCCGACAGATTTTGCAATCGTACCTTTTCTTATTGGAAACTCTGGAACAATCATTTGATATTCTTTGTGAAATGTTTTTTTCAATATTTCTTCCAAAAACAGTCCTAATATAGGACTTAGATAGCGCTCCACTTGAGCTTTTGGCGTTTGGATTCCTTCATCAACAATGACTTGCATCAATTTTTCTAGAAATTCCATTTTTTTCCTTTAATTTTGATTTTAGAATATAGACTTTGTAAGCGTTATAACCACATCAACAGTATAGTAATAATTTGATATAAAATACGCACCTTCATTGGCAATATAGCTGCTTGTATTATCAATAAATTCTTGTGTTTCTTCATGAAGAGCATCCTCAAAAACGTCCATTTGTTCTTGGCTTATATCATGATCTAATTCTTCATATTTATTTTCTATTTTTAAACAATGATCTTCATACATATCGATATACAAGGAATTGTCATGCTTATAATCATCATACGTGTAGTGATCGTGAAAAACCACATCAACCGTCTCAATCGTATAGTCCAAAAGAAAATCACCTTCTAAAATAGTCTCTATGTCATTGTAGATGAAGGAACTTGTGTTGTTTTCAATATTCAAATAGGCTTTGATATTAGCAATAATGTCTTCTTTTATATCTTCCATCTCAACATCAATGCTTTCACTTTTAAAATCCGTTAAATCATCAATCTGATAGCCTCTGTAGCTATTTTCTTTGTAAACATTTTCAAACGTTAAAATGAGTTTTTCATTCGTTTCTTGCATGGTTTTCCCTTATGTCTTAAATGGTAAAGGGCATACCGTCTTCAAGGACAACGGTATTTTCAAAATGTTTACAAAACGCATCTTTATGTTCCGTATGAATAGGAACTAAAGCTTTTGGGCTTAATGCTTCTGAAAACTTTTTTAAACTTTCAAGGTCAGCGTGTCCGCTAGTATGCGCATAAACCCAGTTATGATTCTCTTGTAATTTTTTAAAGAGATCCACTGTTTTTTTATCGCTAAATTCAGGTTTCAAATAGCCAAGCCATTGAGAATAGATAATATTTGCGCTAGAGGTATCAAGCTTTTTTAAAAGCTTTTCAATATGCCAAGGAGAGATTTTTACATAATAACGTGATGGCTCTTTTTGAATATCATCAAGCAAGATGACATTGCTAAAAAGTCTGTATTGAAAATCACCAAAATAGTCACGGTTTTTCTTGATTTTCTCATAATAGCTTCCGCCATACGATTTCAGGACAAAAACGTTTTTCCAATCCATTGTTGGAATAGAGGCTGAAACACTTGACATTTTTTCAAGTATCCATGCGGTGTACATGTCGATCACAAAGATTTTTTCTGCTTTTTTACATGCTCTGTAAGCAGAAACTAGAGAGTCAATATTTTGAGATGAACCAATCATAAAGGTGATGACTTCAGTATTTTTTAGCGTCTCAACAATCTTGTTTTCGACACTGATTTCAGTGGGGAACTCTTCGTTGTTGCGTTGAAGCATTGTTCCTTCCATCAAAAGAACATCAGCATTTTTGAGCTTCTTTTGTGTCAGCATATTTTCAAAGAGTTTTGATTTCCTGCCATTGGCTCTAAAATCACCACTGTAAATCACTTTTTTACCATCATACTCAACTAAAAAAGCATACGCATCTACAGCACTATGGTCAACCAAATAGGGAGTAATGGTTATATCTCCAATTTGAAAGGATTTCCACGCTTCAAAATGATGAAATTTATTTGCAAGCAGTCCTTGTCCTGTAAAAAGCTTTGTTGCGTTCATAAGCTCTTTTGAAAGCTTCCCACAGTAAATAGGAATAGTAGTTTCAACCATTGTAATTTCACCAAAATGATCTTGATGTGGATGAGAAATAACAATGGCATCAATCTTCTTATTTTTAAAATCAAGTTTTGTTGATTCTAAATTAAGTGGTGTACCATAATCGAATAAAATAGTAGTGCTTTGAGTTGAAAGCTCTATACAACTTCCACCTATTTCATTTGTCCCTTTGTGAATGGTAAGTGTCATTAATGACCTTTTGAGCAAAGTAGATTTTTGATAAAAAAGAATCCCTATATATATATTTCTTTTTGGAGCCAGAGAAATTTACACTTTGAGCTATTTTTGGATAAATTTATTACGTAGAGTTCCAAAGAGTAACATTTTTTGATTATTTTTAAGATTATATAGAGATATTTGACTTATCACTACAAGAGGACTTTTGGCTCTATTTACTATAGGGTTACTGCATCATTTTTTTATCTGAGGGATTAAATCTATCACTTCCAAACCAAATTCAGAAGCAATTTTATAAAGGTGTTCAAGGTTATAACTGACATCATGCTTACGTGTTTCTATTTTAGCTACATAATTGGGTGATTTATGACCAAGGATTTGTGCTAATACTAATTGGCTGATACCTCTTTTAGTTCTTCAGCTTTCACATTTTCAACAATTTGATCCATAAAACGCTCAATCATTTTTTCCACAATACATTACCTTTAATAAACACCTATAAGTTGATGAAATAGTAGTGATTAACGGGATTTACAACAAACACTTATAAGTGTTTAATAAGCTCTTTTACGGTATCCTTTATCCATAAATTAGTCATAAGGAACATCGATGAAAAAGGTTCTTTTAGCGTTGATTATGGTCGTTGGTTGTCTCTTTGCAAGCGAAGGGCAAAAATCAGTCACAACCTGTCGTTTTGAGGCAAGACAGATAGGTGCATTTGCAGATAGTCCAATGACCTGTTCGGGTGATTTTAAAAAATCATCAACCACACAAGAGCTTTACGGGGATGGATGGCGATTGATAAACTCCTATACCCAGAATAATAATGTGTACCTTGTGTTTGAAAAAAACAAAAATCTGTAAAGGAGAATAAAGATGCTTTCCATGATTCGTGATTACCTCATTATGGTCTTGGTGAAACTAGTGATTGCTTTCGTGATTTTTGGACTATGCCTGTTGGGTATTTTTATAGCTTATTGGGTTTTCTGTGATTATACTAGGGCTACGATGCAGATACATGAAATCATGATTAATGATTTTACAAAAGTTGTTTTAGGATTTATCTCTTTGCTCTGTTTATTTCAAGATGTGTCAACGGGGAATAAC
The DNA here is from genome assembly GCF_011769985.2 of Sulfurospirillum diekertiae. Lineage (NCBI taxonomy): Bacteria > Pseudomonadati > Campylobacterota > Epsilonproteobacteria > Campylobacterales > Sulfurospirillaceae > Sulfurospirillum > Sulfurospirillum diekertiae. The sequence continues at coordinate 1,924,498 of NZ_CP039734.2, read as the reverse complement.
AATGGTAATGCTAAAAAGTTTTATAAAAAAACTGAGAAATATTTTGAAATGTATGATACGGCTGGTATCAAATGGTAGGAGGAATCTTATGAAACCAATAGTAGTTCTCCCCTTAATAGCAGCAGCACTTTTTCTTGGCGGTTGTGCCACAACACCCTCACAACCTAATCCTTCCTCTTTGCAGCAAGCAACTTCTTTAAAAGAATACATTGCCCTCAAACGAGGTGGTGAGACAATAAACTACAATGTGATTGCCGAAAGAGAGCATCAATCAATTATTGAGTATCGAACCTACGATGAAGCAATGAATGTGGCAGATGCTCGTGACATCATGGAAGTCCTTGATGATGCTAAAGGCTATTGTGAAAGCATCAAAGGAAAAAGTGTTTATGGTGATAAAGCAATTCAAGCTTTAAATGCACGTCCAACCCTGCTCAGTCTTGATTATGTGAGTTATAAAAGCGCTATACGAGAACAAGGATTAGGAAAATACGAAGGATTTTACCAATGCCTCTCACCCAATGATGGTTTTTCCATCGTTTCCATGAAAGATAACGTTGAGTTACATCAAAGTGCCATTCTTGGCAATAAACGAGATCTAAAAGAGACCTATTCACGTTTTTATCTGATTCAACACGATAAAGCACAAAGCCTTGGCTTAAAAACATGGCTAAAAGGCACAAAATATGCCCAAATTTCATCGAAGTACACTTCGTTCGAGGATTTACTCGACTTGGAGAAAAATAGCTCTGTTTTTCCTTGGAGATACGAACGTATTACTGGAGCTCAGAAGTACTGCACCTATCATGGCGGTGAACTCTTTGTTTCGAATGCCTTAACACAATTTAAACCTATTACGATGGATGAATATCTTTTTATGCGTTTAGAGACTATGAATCCACCAACGATCAATGTTTTTATGAATCAAGAGACCTTTACATGTAAAAACAGTGCTAACCCTGCACAGAGCTTTACGTTGATACATACCGATAAACAACTGGAGTATAAAAAAGGGGAATAAGACATTTCCCATTGGTGTTTTAGAACAATTTGTTCTATAATTTATAAAGCATAAAACAAAAACATGGAAGGATTAACGATGACATGGTTTAATATCATATTTGGCGCATTATCTTTTATTGTAGCTGCTCTAGCGATTGCTAAACTTCGTTATGAACTGGGTTATTCTAAATACAGCCCTCAATACAAAGAGCATCGATAATCTCAAAATAAACACTCCAGAAGAGATACATTTAACCTCTTCTAAAAGCCTCTGTGAAAGATTTTCGTACATCACTATTCACTATCGTTCATATATAAGCCATTTTCGTGACAAAAAAATAGAATTTTTCATGTTGTCTTTTTAACCTCTATAAGAGGTATAGGCTATTTTCGTGACAAAACTTTTTTTATCGTGACAGAGTATATATATGCCCTTTTCGTGACAAAAATAATGGATAGAAGATTTCAAGCATTGCAGTTAATTTTTTAAGAGAGGATTTTGAAGCCTTTATACAGCACTATTCACTGTCGTTCATAATATAGGGGTTTTATTCCCAAAAATGATTTTAGATGCTACCTCTTTAGAGGATATGGGCATTTTATTCCCAAATAGTAAAACACCTCTACTGAACTATATATAATATTGGCATTTTATTCCCACAAATAAATCTTATGACACTCTTATTTGCTATTATCTATAATTGAAAGAACATTTTTTCTTTACCAAAATAGAACTTTTTGGCTTTTATATCTTTTTTTGTGGTTATGCGGCAATGGTTTTTCTTTGATTCCTTCTTTACATGCAAAGGTGTTTATTTTCAACAAATAGTATTTTACATGACTTAAAAGTTGACAGTTTAACGCTAACTCTATATTTCAGTTATCTCCCATTTGAGAGAACTCTAAGATAGAAAAATATAAAATGGAGTATGTACAAGCATAAATCGATAAAACGTGAAAGTTTCGTTTAAGAAATCATTGATGCAAAAAAGGGCGTTTGTAAGGCGTTTAACCTTAAAAAAGTGCCATTTTTCATCATGTAAGGTTTACCTAAGAAATGAAAGTGCGATAGTATCGGCATTCTCTGCTATTACATACTGACCCGATTATAAGGGGATTGAAACTTCAATTGGATCGTTGTACGATAGCATTTTGATTACATACTGACCCGATTATAAGGGGATTGAAACTTTTTAAAATTTCTGCAGATCTTGCGTCTTTTGATTACATACTGACCCGATTATAAGGGGATTGAAACGAGAGACCTTCCAAATTCTCCATTACCGCTTCAGATTACATACTGACCCGATTATAAGGGGATTGAAACCTTAAAAAGATTGTTTTATTCTGCTGCTGATCCAATTACATACTGACCCGATTATAAGGGGATTGAAACCATAAATGAAACAATCATTTATTCTCCTTGATAAATTACATACTGACCCGATTATAAGGGGATTGAAACTACCAGAAGAAGAGAGATTGGCATAGAAAAAACCAATTACATACTGACCCGATTATAAGGGGATTGAAACTAATATGCAGTTGTATGCTCAACTTCTGTTACATTACATATTGACCCGATTTAACATCATCATTGCTTACATGTAAGAAACCATGGGAGGCAACTATCTTAAAAAATTTGCCGTATCTTTTCTCCTTTTTTACAAATAGCATACCTAACTAAGCAAGCTGTAATACTCTTTTTGGCTTAATACTTATTATCTTTATGGGGAGAGTTAAGTGTTACGTTTTATCAAAATCGACATCACTTTCTCCTCTTCTTTCACTACTTCATTAGACTTTCTTGGCTCAACTTTAAGGGGTGCTTTTGGTGTTGCACTAAAAGCGGTCTCTTGCCTCAATAAAACTCAGGAGTGCCAAGGGTGTTTTGCTACTCAAAACTGCCTTTATTATGATTTTTTTGAAATCAAAAATAGAGCGCATGCGTATCGCTTTTCGAAACCATTGCATGAAAACAATTACAATTTTTCTTTGTATCTTTTTGAGGCGGCATGTGAAAAACTTCCTTATGTCCTAAGCGCATTACACACAATGTTTGGGCGCATTGGAGTAGGGTGGAATCGGCACCTTATACCGATAGAGCGCATCGTATGCAATGGGGTTGTTGTCTCTTCGGGAAAAAATTTTGACTTGAGCCAGATTGTGGTAGATGTGTTTGAAACAAAAGAGTATTTCCCTGACATTACGTTGCATTTTTTAACACCACTTCGCATCAAATCAAACAATGCATTACTCCATACCACACCCACATTGGAACAGATTTTAAGCTCCATTTTTAATCGTCACAATGAGCTTAAAGGCATACCTCTTGCCAAACTACCTTTTACCCCTCGCTACAAAGAGCTACGAACGCATCTTCGATTTCAAGAATTGAGTCGTTATTCCAATAGGCAAGAGAGCACGATGCACTTAGGGGGCATGATGGGAACGATTGACTATGAAGATGTTGATGAACACAGTTACGCACTTTTAAAACTCGGGGAGTTACTAGGGGTTGGAAAACAGACTGTTTTTGGGTTGGGTGAGATCAAAGTAGGGCATCAGTGACAGAATTTGTCTTGCAATAAGCATACAATAATAAAATTAAAGAGCGAGGATAGGGAATGGCAAAATATTTATACGGCGCTAGCATACAAGGAATACAAGAGTTTATTTTTAAGACAAATCAACTTCAAGAAATTATAGGGGCAAGCGAAATTGTCAGAAGCTTAGAAGGTGAGTTTACAGCCTTTGCCAATGTTGCCGATGAAAACATCTTACTCAATGCAGCGGGAAATATCAAAGCACTGTTTGATGATGAAGAAAACCTTCGTAATGTCGTTAAAAATTTTCCTAAAAAAATCATGCAAAAAGCATATGGAATTACACTCTCACAAGCCGTTGTTGATATGACAAAGGCTGAATATGATACGTATGAAAAGGCGATTAACGCACTTGAAAAAAAGCTCAAAACACAAAGAAACAAGCCATCTATTCCCCTTGATATAAGCATTAATCTCATGGAATTAGCACCTAAAACAGCAAGACCTGTCGCCAAAATAGAAAAAAAAGGTAATGATGAAATTCGCATGGATGTCTCCACTGCGCAAAAATATCAGGCAAACCCTACGAACAAAGGGCAATTGTCTGACTTAAAAAATAGCAAAGGTAAAATAGCCATTATTCACGCCGATGGTAATGGACTAGGTGCGCTAATTCCTACGCTGTCAAATATTCCAGTGTTTTCAAAAGGATTAGATAAAGCAACCCATGAAGCATACGAAGAAGCAAAAAAAGTCATACAAAGTGGCAAAATTAGAAAAATCATTTTGGGTGGCGATGATATGAGCGTTATTTGCGATGCAAATGATGCTTTAGCATTTACACGAACTTTCCTAGAAAAATTTGAAACTCTTACGTACATGCACACTGGGCATAAACTCACAGCATGTGCAGGCATTGCTTTTTGTAATGAAAAATACCCTTTCCATTATGCGGTTAGTCTAGCAGAAGCGTTATGTGGTGCGACGAAAAAGCACGCTAAAAATATCGATAAAAAGCTCGCCCCATCGAGCCTTATGTTTCACAATATTCAAAGCTCAAACTTCCAAAGTTGGGAAAAATTTATTGAAGATGAGTTAACCATTCGCAATGATCATGATGTGATACGCTGCGATTTTGGGCCATATTATGTAGCACATGTTGGGCAGCCTAGCATTGAAGATTTGATAGACGTTGTCAAGGTGTATCAGCAAGAAGGAAGCCCCATTAGCAGGCTTAGAGAATGGCTAGGTGAACTTAGTAAAAGTCATCACTATGCCAAGGATCTATTGGACAGAATTAATGAAAATAGTGCCCAAAATGATAAAAAGGCACTTGATACTCTAAATTTGAAACTCAAAAAAGTGCATCCAGCGTTAGGCACACAGACTATGATCATTCCGAAAGATGGTTTTGACAAAACTCTTATTTACGATGTGCTTCAAATTTTATCGGTTACGGAGGCAAAAGCATGACATTACGCTATCAACTGAAATTTTATGATTATTGGCATATTGGTAGTGGGCTTAGTGCTGGGGCAAGACTGGATAGCACTGTTATTAAAGATCAAAATGATTTGCCTTATGTTGCAGGAAAAATTATTAAAGGTTTAAGTCGTGAAATGGCAGAAACTTTGGACGACGCTGACTTTGTCAATACCTGCTTTGGAAACAATGGTATTGAGATGGGAAAATGTTATTTTTCAAATGCACAACTTCTGGAAACAACAGCAAAGCATATCTGTTCTTTGAATCTCCAATCTAACCTTTACGATATTATCGCTTCTACGAAAATAGATGAGACTAATGGTGTTGCTGAAGACAATAGTTTACGGGAAATTGAAGTAGTTGTACCTCTTGAGCTGTGTGGGGAAATCAGAGATCTTCCAGAAAACTATAAAGAAGCAATGACACGATCTCTTAAGATGATCAAACGCATGGGGCTCAACCGTAATCGCGGTCTTGGGAGATGTGAATTTTTTGTGGAGGAGAACCAATGAAAGAGTTAGTATTTCATGTAGAATTTTTAAGTGATATTGTCTTGCCTGCCACATCGAATACAGAAGGGAAAATAGACCACTTAGATTTTATCGCAGGAAGTAATTTCTTAGGCATGGTCGCACAAAAGTATGATGATTTTAAAGATAGTTTTACGGTTTTTCATAGTGGCAAAGTGCGATTTGGTGATGCGCATATCTTAAAAAATGAAAAACTGCCTACTTACAAAGTTCCTTATTCTTATGTCCATGAAAAACTTGAAAATGAGCGTATTTATAACCATCATACATTAACGCCCGATGATTTTAAGACATTAGGGCAACTTAAGCAATTGCGAAGCGGTTACATTACCAAAGAGAAAGAGCTAGTTTTTATAGACTACAGTTACTCTCAAAAATCAGCCTATGATAAAGAAAATAGAAAAAGCTTAGATAGCACTATGTATGGCTATAAAGCGATCAAAAAAGGTTCCATGTGGCAGCTTGTGGTAAAAGTTGATGGCAGTATAGTGCCTGAAGATGAAAAGCTTATGGTAGAGACTTTGCAAACAAGTTCAAGACTTGGTAAATCCAAATCAGCTGAATATGGGCAAGTGAAAATCACCCATTTGGCAGATCAAGCAAGAGAAAATATTAGCGAGAAAGATTTACCCCTCAATGAAGTTATTTTGTACTGCAATAGCCGAGTAGCTTTACTGGATGAGAGCGGTAACCCAACGTATGAACTAAAACACCTTTGTGAGGGACTAAAAGAAGAACAGATCGCTTATGAAAAAACGCAAATACGAACGTCTACATTTACACCGTATAATACGAAAAGGCAAACCAAAGATTATGAGAGAGTGTGCATTAAAAAAGGCAGTGTGATTGTCCTAAAAGATATATCCGATGCACAATTAAAGCAAATCCAACAAGGTGTTGGAGCATATTTAAGTGAGGGGTTTGGTGAAATTATAATTAATCCTAGCTTTTTGATGGAGAAAGGCTTTACATTTGCATCTAATGAACCAGAAGAGGTGAAAAAGGATGAACGACAAAAAATCACTCAAACGTTTACAGACTCCACAATACAGTTCTTAGTCAATCGTCATAATACAACCATTGATACGCTCAGAATTGCCAAGAACGTCGCAGATTTTATCAAAAACCACAAAGCTGAATTTAAAAATATCAACTCTTCTCAGTGGGGCAATATTCGCTCAATCGCATCCAGTAATCAAAATGATTTTATAGAAAAAATCAAAGGGTACATTGGGAGTGGTAGTAAAAAATGGGAGACACATCAAGTTGAAACACTCGTGAAAGCAATGGATCATGATGCGATTAACAAGCAAACATTTATCAAACTTCTTGCAATGAAAATGGGAGGCAAAAATGATGAATAAACGATACAGAGCTCATATTGTCATTGAAGCGCAAACGCCACTTAAAATGGGTAGTAATGCAATGGACTTTCTCCAAGATTCTCCTGTACAAAAAGATTGGAATGGATTACCGATGATTTTAGGAACGTCCATAGCGGGCGTTTTACGAAAAGAGTTTCATGGTGATAAAGCAGCAGATGTTTTCGGGCTAAATAATGGCTCCAAAATCATTATCTCAAATGCACTTTTAATCGCAGATACACAAGGGATGGTCTATGAAGATTTATGTGTTCAAAAATCAGATTTTTTAAAGCTTTTTGAGAACCTTCCCCTCCGCGAACACACCAAGATAACATCCAAAGGAACAACGCAAAAAGGTGCAAAATTTGATGAAGAAGTCGTTTTTAAAGGAACACGCTTCAAATTTAGCATTGAATTTATCGATAATAATAAAGAGCTCTTTATGGAGTTAATAGGACTTTTAAGAAGTTCTAATTTTCGCTTGGGTGGTGGAAGTACCAAAGGGTTCGGAAAATTTAAAATGATAGAGATTGAGTATGGACTTTTTGACATTGAAAAATATTCAAGCTCACTCAATAAACCTCTTGGTGGAGATAAAGAATGCAATCTTGAAACCATTACATGTAAAGATTACACCCCTTATATACTTCAATTAAAACCTGATGACTTTTTTATGTTTGGAAGTGGTTTTAGTGACAATGATGCCGATATGACACCCGTATATGAACAGGTCATTGATTATGAGAAACGCGCATTGAGCGAGAAAAAAGTACTAATACCTGCCTCTTCTATAAAAGGAGCTTTAGCCCATCGTACAACGTATCATTACAATAAGCTACATGGCAATACAATTGAAGCTGGCAACGGTGTTGACTCTGTTAGCACACTCTTTGGTGCGGCAAAAAATAGCAAGCAAAACATAGATGGCGCAAAAGGAAAAATTCTTATTACAGACTGTTTTAAAAACGATCATGGCAAAACCAAAACATTTGATCATGTAAGTATTGATCGCTTTACGGGTGGAGCTATGGAAGGTGCTCTTTTTCAAGAAAAAACAGTTGCAAACGATGAGAAATGGTATGAAATTGAACTTTTAGTGCACAGCGATATTCAAGGTAAAGAATTAGAGGCGTTTGAGCTAGCATTAAAAGACGTGACAACAGGGATGCTTCCACTTGGTGGAGCAACAACAAAAGGTCATGGCATCTTTTTAGGAACTATCACTAAAAATGGAGTAGCCTTATGAAAAAAAATCAAATTGAAATCATAGAGTATATCAATACACTCAAAGGCTATGAAGGGTATATCCAGATGAGCGATGCTCCCATCAAAGATATTTGGACAACGCCTAGCACGATTACTTTTTCCCCTCAAAATGGATTTATTTATGAGGCACATTTTTTTAATGGAAAAGATTCCATTGCCATTCGTCAGATGAACGATGTGTGGTTTGTGGATGAGACGAAAGATGTTTCGCTTATCGACACCCAAATATATGATGCGAAGCAAAGCCTTAAGATAAAAATGGCTCAGGTTTGGGAAGAAGAGAACGACCTACTTTGTGAAAATATACCCGTACTTAAACTCAAAAAAGTTGTTTTTGCAGGTTTTGCAGGAGATAGAAAATGATAACAGCACCTTACAATTTTGTACCACTCAATAAAGAAGTTTTTTATCCATCATGGAGTGAAGATGTGAGTCACGATATACCGTTTGAAGACAGTGAAAGCGGGGAAATAGACATTACGATTACGGCTAAAAGCCCCATCTTCATTCGAAATCATAGTGATGAGAGAGATAAACCTTCAGAAGAATTTTGCCAGTATAATGGAGAATATTATATCCCATCAACCACAGTCAAAGGGATGGTGCGAAGTGTACTTGAAATTATAAGTTTTAGTAAAATGAATCCAGATATGGTCGATGATAAAACATACTCTATTCGAGATTTGCGTAATCGAGATTTGTATATGAATCGAATGAAACCACAAGAAATTTTTTGTGGATGGTTAAAAAAAGTTGGGAACGATTATAAAATTGAAGACTGTGGTGTTGTGGGAAGAATTTCACAAGATAATATCCATAAAGATTTTGGATCTAAATTTAAAGCACAACAAGGTGGTTTTATTAACAAACCAGACTTTAAAACTGCTAAATACAAATATGATCTTTTAAAAAAACTCAATATTGAATTAACACAAAAATTTGATTTTTCCAAAGAAGCTCAAGGCAAAAAAATCTACACCAAAGGTACAAAATTAGAAGGTACATTGGTGCTAACGGGACAAGCAAGTGCACGTAAAGATAATGGGCGAATGGGTGATGGAAAAATATATGAATTTGTTTTTTTTAATGCAATAGGTGAGATAACACTATCAAAAGAAACAATGGAAAATTTCAAATTTGCTTATTTTGATGGACGAAAAACGGAGCCAAAAGAATCGCCAGATTGGAAATATTGGAAAGAAAAACTCGCTAATGGACAAAAAGTACCCGTATTTTTTCAAAAAGAGATGAGAAAAGATAGCAATGGTCAAAACCAAACAATCATTAAGCATTTTGGTCTTTCTTACCTCTACAAATTGCCCTATAACGGAAGTATTCACGATGGAATCTTCAAGTCACACTTTGAAAAAAAACTAGATTTAGCACAAACACTCTTTGGCTATGTAAATAATGATACTGCTCTAAAAGGTCGAGTCCAATTTAGTCATTTTAAAGCGATTGATAAAACAAAAATAGTTAAATTAGCCCCAAGAACTGAAAATTTAGGAACACCACGAGCATCATTTTATCCTTTTTATATCTTCCAAGAAGATGAGAAGCTCTACTCAACCTTTATGAATGATAATTTTGTGCTAGCCGGACGAAAACGGTATCCAATCCACAAAAACAATCCTGATGAAAGTAAAATATCCTATAATCCAACTAGTTCCATTGGGACATCTTTTAAACCTTTGAAAGAAGGTGTTATTTTTAAAGGTAAAATGAGATACCACAATTTAAAAAAATGTGAAATAGGCGCTTTGCTCTCTGCTCTTATATTTCACAGTACCCCAAATACATTTCATAATGTTGGGCTTGGTAAATCATTAGGGTATGGGAAAATCAATGTCGCAATTCATTACCCTAATAAAGAACAATATTTACAAGAGTTTGAAACACTGATGAAGGAAAATATTAATAACTGGATGAGTAGCAATATTCTTAAAGAGCTTCTTACAATGGCGACTCCTCAAGACAATCAAAGAAATTCGCAATTAAGTTATATGGAATTAGCAGATTTTGCACAAACTAAAAATGACAAGATTAATGGCTATTTAAAAAACTATTCCAAGTTAGACAATATAGTATCTGTCACTTTCACGAGTCCATCTCCTCAAAAACAACAGGCTATCCAAGTGGCTACATCTGATATTATTTCAAAAACAAAGATGCGAAAAACCATTACAGAAGCATGGCAAAGAGTATTTGGCATTTTTTATCATCCTCATCAAATAGAAGAATTTTTAAAAGGTGCATTTCAAACTACCCCAACAGATCAACAGCAAATTTATTTGAAATTGAAAGATAATCACTCTTTTATAGAGTTAATTCGCATGATTCATCAATACAATAATGGTCATTTGAATGATCAAGAAGTAGGTAAACTTTATTTAGAAGTGTTAAACATGAGGAGTTATAAATGACACGATTTCATAAACGTGAGGCACAAAAGATTGTTGCCTCTTTTATTGGTTCTAATACACTCTCCATAAGGGGTGCCCTTATTGCAATCATTTTAATGATTATTGCTTCATGGCTTCCTGATGGCTTAATTGAGGTCGTTGCGGGCGTTAAAGAGGAAGATAAAGTGAAAGTCTTTTGTCAACTACTTATATCCAGTGGGCTTTTAGTTTGGCTTATGTTTTTTATTAAAAATCTATCCAAAAGCTATGTCCCTACTGTTGATATTGAAATCGAACCTTCTCCTCAAGCCTCTAAAGTACTTATCCTTTTCTTGAGCGCAAATCCAAAAGTACATGAGGTATTGCACGTTAATAGTATTGATGAATTAGAGCGTAATAATTTTCGTATGCCATTACTTGCGATTAATCATCATAAAACGAGGCTTAAAAAGGTCATTGTTATTTGCTCAGAAGATTCACAAAATATTTATGAACCTTTTAAAAACCTTGTGCAAAAGCTTCTTCCAACATGTGATATTTCGATGATAGAACAAACACCTTCTGTGATTGATTTTGAAGATGGTAATGCTGTGTATGAGCTCTTAGAAACACTTTATCAAGACTTAGCAAAGGCTAAATACAAACATAAAGAGATCATGATAGATATTACAGGAGGCACCAAAGTGGTTACTTTAGCATCTGCCATTTTTGCCATACCAAATGATAAAGAGTTGGAGTATGTCTCAACATCAGATTATCAGATAAAAACGTATGACATACGCTATAGTGAAGCAAATTAAGTTAAAAGAAAAATAATGACAATTATCTCTATATGTGGCATGATAGGTACCACCAAACCAAATCCTAATGAAAAGAGTTTTATTCAAAAAACAGACGCTGATAAAGCGGTTTATGATGTTGATCTCTCTTTGCAATACCTCATAGCTCCTCCAAAAGAAACATATATTAACATGCTGCCTTTGCTGGTTGATACGTTTGCCAAAGAGCATCAAATCATTGCACTCGCAACGGCTTCTGCTGAAAAAATTCAAAAAGAAGTATTGTCCTTTGAAGGGCTTGATGTTACAAAGTGCTCGTTTGAATTCATCGATGATACAGCGTTTGAAGCATATTTTTCCACCGTCAATCAATTACTCAGGGAGCATGATGAAGTCATTATTGATCTTTCCCATGGCTTTCGCCATTTACCTCTTTTAACATTAGTAAGCCTTTTGGTCAATCATCTCAAATCTCCTGAAAAAATAAAACATATTCTCTTTGCTCAAGAAGTGATACCATCTAAGCATTATAAAATTATTGATCTCAATGAATATCTTGATATTGCAACCATTGCATACGCACTTGTCTCTTTTAAAGATAACTATACGATTGCTCGCTCTATCGTCCTTCGAACGGATCGCTATAAGCCATTACTTGAAATTTTAAGAGATTTTAGTCAACATATCTTATCGAATGCCATTCAAACGCTCTTCGAAAGAGAGTTGCCAAGGCAAATACGAGAAAAGATTGAGGAATTAGATTCTGATCCTCATGTAGCAGCGCTCAAAGAGCTTTTAAGTGGCATACGGTTACATCTTATCAATTTGGAAGCTATTTCTAAAAAAGCAGATTATGAACGTTATTATAAAATTGGAAAATTACTCCTTGAAAAGGGGTATTTACTAAATGCCATTACGATTATTAATGAAGCGCTACCACTTTATATTCAAAATATATTGCATTCCAAAAAACTCCTGTGTATTCCATCAGGGACAGATGCGTATCATGTGACAAAATCGATGATGGATTTTATTGAAAAAGGCAAACGTGATTCGACATTGATGTCAGAAGAAATTGATGCGTATTTTGTGTGTTCTAACAAAGTTGTTTTTGATGCGTTTTCCTCGTTGCAACAAAAAATGCGTCAACTTCGCAATGATTTTGCTCATGCGTATGGTGAAAATGCTCATGAAACGATTACTTCAACACTAGAGATGCTTTTTGCAACATTTCACACTCTTGTTTTTGAACAAAATTTATTTGCCACAATCAAACCTAGTGACAGAACATCTCCCCCTTGTCAATACGACTATACACTGTTTGAACTCAAAGCAAATACAATGTTTTTAAAGTTATTTCCTTTTGTGTTATTTAAAAATGTTTTTGAAGAGAAACGCATTTTAAAACTCTATCAAAAAGAGATTCCACCTCAATGGAATATACCTAAAAATATGAGTGAAAAACAGCATAGGTTAATTGATATATTGTATCACTACTTTGAGCATAAAAATGATCCAAAAGAAGCAAGGCATTATATGGACGCGTTTTATCAAGATTTTAAATAATCCAAAAATAATGAAGTAAAAGACACTGTTTGTTAGTACGTCGCTATAAACTAATGAAAAAGAGAGTTAATGATAAAAAAATTATTTGTGCTTATGAACCATGAGATGTTACCTTCTCAAATAAGTCAAGCGCATGAAGTACTAGGTATTGAGAAGATTATTTCACTCAATGATACCAACTGGTCATCATTTGATCCTGACGTCTCAAGCATTATAACTGCCTTAGCGTCGTATAAAAGTAGGCTTTTAAAAGACGCCAGTAGAGGCGATTATCTTCTGGTGCAAGGAGACTTTGGAGCGACCTACCATATGGTCTGTTTTGCGAAAAAATTAGGACTTACTCCGCTTTATGCAACCACGAAGCGCGTTGCGACACAAAAGATGGTTGATGGCTCTGTGGTGACACAGCGAGAGTTTTTACATGTAAGATTTAGAGAGTATGAGGACGCCTGATGAAAAGTACAACAACTGAGAAGAAGATTATTCACATTTTTACGCTGATGCAAAAGCTTTACGAGGGAGAAGAGCTCTACCCTCAAAATGAACGCATTTTAGATGAGCTTGGGGTGAATGAACGCACACTTAGGCGTTATTTAGAAGATATTCACCGTTTGTATGGGGACATTCTCGTTTCTGAAAAAAAACAAAAGTATCTTCACGGCAAAAAAGTATCGGTTTATCGTGTCCCCAATAAAGAACAAGACATTTCGAAAACATTGCGTTTTTTCCTTGAAGAGAGCAATGAGCTTAGTTGGATTTTAACGCTTATTAATGAGAATAATCCTAGATTTTTAAAACAACTCTCATTGAGTGAAAAAGAGGCGATAGAGCAAGCCATCGCTCAAGATAAAGAGGTGTTTCTTTTTAAGTCGAACCCTTTTGAAAATTTGCAAGATGAGCATGAACGTCTCTTCTCTCAACTAAAAATTGCCGTTAAACATCACGAGTATCGAACGATTATCTATCGTTATGACAATGAAGAAACAGTTGAAAGTGTCAAATGCCTCAAGCTCATTTTTACCAATAACAACTGGTATCTTGCCATTGAAACAGCAAATGAAGAGTTAAGGCTTTTGCGGATTGCATTTATCAAAGAGGTACGTTATTCCGCCAAAACGACCTATCAAAAGCATGTTCTTGCGAAGTACCGCTACTATTTTGAGAGTATGCAAAATGCGATGAGTTTGCAAGGTGTGGCACTCAAAACAGCGGTTTTAAAAGCATCACCTTCCATCCGCCGTTACTTTTTAAAAGAGATGAAACCATTTTTTGCATCGCAGAAATTTATTGAAGCACCAAGTGATGGTAGTGTGATCTTTAGTGTAGACTATACCCAACCAATCGAAATTTTACCGTTTGTTAAACAGTGGCTTCCTGAGCTAGAAATTTTAGAACCCAAAGAGCTGAGAATACTCTACAAAACAGAGCTCCAAAAAGCCTTGGCTCAACAAGGCTAACGAAAGAGTTCCAAGTTTTAATATGTCAAAACCTTACATGTAAGAAATGACATACTGACCCGATTATAAGGGGATTGAAACAAACTTGATGGTACGTGCAAAACCTTTTTTGTTCAAATGATGTATTGTCAGCGTGCCTTTACCGTAGTAGACTCTCAAAATCTTACATGTAAAATGACTGCTATCTTTTCACTTTTTTATTTTCTTCGCTTTTTGTGCATAATTTTCTATTTTTGACAGTTTTTGTCGCATCTATTGTTTATTATGCTACTTATCGATCCATTACAGGGCGGTTGAATTAGGTATTTATAAAAAAAGTAAAAGGATTTTTAATGAGACAATGGATAAATTTTAGTTTAGTGCATTTGACCTACAAAATAAAACTGTATTACGCATTACATAAAGTTTTCTACACACTTTTGGTTTTAATGATTTATCAGCTTTTGGTGCAAGAGAGTATCTTGACATTGAAAAATGGAATAGCTATTTGTGTAACATTGATTTTGAGTATGCTATGTGAGCATTATTATAAACGTTATCTAGCGCAATATTATGAGGCAAGAGCTCAAAATAATGATGCATAACTATCTACTTTGTTACGATATTTTTAATGGAAAACGTTTGTATAAGATTCGCAAGATTAGTTATCCATTTGCTCTTGGCGGTCAGAAATCTGCTCTTGAAATGCCACTTTCCCGAAAAGAAGCCAAAGTATTATTGACTACGTTATCACCCCATAGCGCGCCCGAAGATAAAATCAATCTCATTGAAATCGAGGAGCATCCTTTGTACATCGGCAAATCCATAGACGTAATATTTGAAGAAGGAATGATTATTTTATGAATACTATCATCATCGATAAAGATAAAACAGAGGTGACTTACAAAGCTTCCAAGCTTTATACAGCAGGGCAGAGTATACCTATAAAATTGGTTGATATGTTAGTCATAACAGATTCAGTCTGCATTGATACAAAAAGCATTATTCAGATTGCCAATGTCAAGCGAAGCGCAGAACTGGTCAGTTTATAGTGTAAAAAAGTTGCGAATTGAAACTTAAACCACCTCTTGATTTTGACCTTCTATGTTTGAAGATTTAGCTTCAAACTTATAGATTTCTGAGTGTAAAACTCCTGTTTGTTTCTTCTCTTTAAGTCGGTAGCTATCTCCTTGAATATTGATGATATGTGAGTGATGTAACACTCGATCTAATATAGCGGTTGTAACGATTTTATCTCCTGCAAAGACTTGAACCCATTTACTAAATACAAGATTTGAAGTAAAAATGGTAGAGCTTTTTTCATAGCGTTTAGAAATAATTTGAAAAAAGTGATTGGCTTCTTCTTTGCTCATATTGAAATATCCAATCTCATCAATGACAAGTACCGATGGAGAGGCGATAGATTTCAAGAAGCTATCATATTTTTTCTCTTTTTTGGCTCTATTTGCATTACTTAAAAGCTCACTTATGGTGGTAAATCTTACTTTATAGCGATGTTGCACCGCTTTGAGTGCTAGCGCAATAGCAAGATGTGTTTTACCCACACCACTTTCACCTAAGAGGATGATGTTCTCATACTTTTTAACAAATATTAGGCTTGAGAGTTCTTCAATCTGTTTACGGTTCACGCCAACGGAGAAAGTGTAATCAAACTGCTCTAATGTCTTAATAACTGGGAATCCTGCGAGTTTGGTCAACATATTTTTAGACCTTCCTAGTCTATTATCTACTTCCACTCGTAATACCTCCTCCAAGAACTGTGTATATTGCCAATTCTCTTTAGCTGCCATACTGGCAATATCATGATATTTTTCGCCTATGATAGAGAGCTTGAGTTCTTTACATAACTCATCGATAGAGGTATCTAACTCCATAATGCACCACCATAAAATCCAACAGGAAGGATGATGTTTGCAACCATGGGTATAAACTCATCGTAACATTGAATGTCTCTATTGGGGATATATAATTTTTCCAAGTCTTTGTGAGAATTGATTGGGGAATATTTTTTAGCTACACTTTCAATCAAAGCTTTAGGGTGGATTCCTTGATAGGCTTTAGGCACAGGAAGTAGCTGTAACTGCTCCTGTGCTAACAACTCAAATGGCATCTGTAATGTCGTTTGGTGGATGCGTTTATTGGCGGTATTGTCCAACCATTTTAGAACTTCCGCATTTGCATTATCAAGCGTTAATGTGTAATGTTTCATAGAGAGTCTCACTCGTAATCCATTATGAAAGTTATACCGCAGATAATGGTTAAATCTCTCAACTTTTCCTTTGGTTTTAGCGCGATAGGGTTTGCATACTTTGATACTAAATCCACAGTGTTTGGCAAAGTCAGCAAACAAGGGATTGAATCTATGATCACCTTTACCATAGTCATTTCGTGACAATATGACAGTTTTCATATTGTCATATAAACACTCTTTTGGAACACCACCAAAGTAGGCAAAAGCGTTCATATGGCACCCTATCAAGGTCTCAATCTTCTCATTATTAACGTATTCCACATAAGATGCTCTAGAGTAACCCATCGTCGCTACAAAGGCGGATAAATTATCCTTGGGAAACTCTACCCAGTCAACTTGCATCTGCTGGGCTGGTTTGGTTTCAAAGCGTATAATAGGCTCATCTAATTTGGCTCGAGCTCTAAGCTCATATCTTAGTATGACTTGTTGAAGCCACCTTAGACTTCCATCATATCCAAGCTTCTTAATCTCTTCATAAATGACGGTTAAGGGTATTTCACTTTTCTGCTGCTCTGCCGTCTCTAACATCTTGGCGATATGTGGCAAATAAGGATCAACACTGTTAATCACAGGAGGTCTATTGATATGGGGAATATAATCATCTGGAAGATTGGCATAGCGCCTTACAGTTTCTCTTGAAATACCTAACTTTCTAGCAATGGCACTTTTACTAAACCCTTCAGCTAAAAACTTCTTTATCATTTTAATTTCACCTTTTTTTAACATTCAACTCCTTTCCAAAAAATTGAAAATGGAGTTTAACCAATTTAACTTGGTTCTTTAAGGTTTTAAATCAAAATGCAACTCTCAAATTACATTTTCTACTGACCAGTTTAGCAGTTCGTTTGACAGCCAACGCCAATGTGCCTATTTTATACCTTACGAAAGACAGCAAACAGTTTGCATTGACATTACCTGCTATGGCAAAGAATGGAGAGTTAAAAGCACTTCAGTATGCCAATTTATCGAATAATCTTTCGATTGCAAAAAAATTGCTTTTTGATAAATTTACAACACATAAAGCCTCATTGGAGCATTTTGATATAACAATAAGCATTGATGAAACATTAACCCATTTAGCATTAGCTCAAAGTATAGAAGAGGTCATGGGTATTGAAGGAGCATTTGCAAAGCGTTACTTTGCTCACTATTTTTCACTATTTGAAAAATCGCTTACTAAAGGATTTCGTAGCAAAAATCCTCCGCTTGATCCTATAAATGCGATGCTCAGTTATATCTATACTCTTTCGTATTATGCTATTACGGCAAAACTGTATATGCGAGGGTTTGATCCGAGTTTGAGCTATTTGCATACACCGTTGCGAAGTCATTTTGCTCTGAGTAGCGATCTTTTAGAACCGTTAAGAGCTAGTATAAACTGTTTTGTAGCAGAACTTTTTTTAAAACAAATACTTCATGCGGAAGACTTTACATGTAAAAATGGTGTTTATCTGAAATATGACACAAGGAGACAACTATGGACACACCTCAAACCTTTTATGAATTCGCTCAACCCACAAATCAACAGGCAAATAGTTATGCTGAAGAAGAATTTAGAGAAAAACGATGCCTTGTTATAAAAAACAAAATGCTACAGGTCAATCTCAAAGGTAGCTACATAGAAGTGAGTGATGGTGTATTATCACAAATCTATGGCATCGCACAATTGCGCTCACTGTATCTGCACAAAGAGATTGATTTGAATATTGCCACCGCCTATGAGTTGTCTAAGTACCTTGACATCTTTTTTATTAATGCAAGAGGAATGATTTTAGCACGTTATGAGAGGATACAGACAGTATGAAAAACTATCTTTTATGCTATGACATCAGCGATAAAAAACGCTTAGCCAAGCTTGCAAAACTTTTAGAAAAAGAGGCGTTTCGTATCCAAAACAGCATCTTTTTACTTTTAGAACCAACTTCTCATGAAGTGGACATTTTGGTACAAAAGATAGAACAATGCATCGACAAGGCACACGATGATGTCAGACTCTATACCATTAAATCAAATGGTTTTCATTTTGGTTCTGCAACCAATCTTGATGAACCGTTTCTTTTGATATAACTCTAAGAGAGAAAACTATACAATGCACTCTGTAAAGCAAGAAATGGTTAACGTGAAAGTTTCGTTTAAGAAATTATTGATGCAAAAAAGGGCGTTTGCAAGGCGTTTAACCTTAAAAAAGTGCCATTTTTCATCATGTAAGGTTTACCTAAGAAATGAAAGTGCGATAGTATCGGCATTCTCTGCTATTACATACTGACCCGATTATAAGGGGATTGAAACTGATTGATTTGTAATAAACCATTGTAATGTTTCTATTACATACTGACCCGATTATAAGGGGATTGAAACAAGATAACATTGGAACTCCTTTTAATAATTTAATGATATTACATACTGACCCGATTATAAGGGGATTGAAACGTCAAAACAGCTAAAATAACTAGACGCATTTTCGATTACATACTGACCCGATTATAAGGGGATTGAAACTGAGATTTTCTACCATCTTCTTTTACATTTACTTTATTACATACTGACCCGATTATAAGGGGATTGAAACTAGAAGAATTTTTAGCTTAGGAAAAGGTTCATGAATTACATACTGACCCGATTATAAGGGGATTGAAACTTTAATCATTTTATTTCCTTTTAATAAATTTTAATTACATACTGACCCGATTATAAGGGGATTGAAACCCAACCATCAGAATCTTTTAAGTTTTCTGAATGAATTACATACTGACCCGATTATAAGGGGATTGAAACATCTCATCAAGCGTGCAATCCCAAGCATCACCAATTACATACTGACCCGATTATAAGGGGATTGAAACATAGTATTGTGGTTACTGTAACCCATAAATTCTGATTACATACTGACCCGATTATAAGGGGATTGAAACATTTCTTGTTCTTCAAAAAGAACATCAGCAGATTATTACATACTGACCCGATTATAAGGGGATTGAAACGGATAAACCATAGCTTTTTCTACTTTTTGATTTGATTACATACTGACCCGATTATAAGGGGATTTGCTTTCGAACCTAGAACATTTTAAAAATATAGTGAAATGTACGCCTGAAAAGCTCTATGCTATCTCAAGGTGCCCATTACTTCCACATCTTCTTGAAAAACTGCAAACTCTAGGTTTTATACTCTTTAAAAACTATCCTGATTCTGCTGATCAAAAGATTATAGATCTGATTACGTTGCAACACTTACTCCTCAATCCATAAATCTTTTTACATGTAAACATCTCAACTATCCAATTTCTCTCTATTTTTACCTCGCTTTTTGACAGTTTTTGTCTCACACTTACTCTACGATAGCACTCGACAAAAGGGAAAGAGTCTTTTGAAAGAGTGGTTTTTGTGGGCGATGACACGATTCAACATCAATAGAGTGCATGTAACTATGAGAAATCATACATGCATCATCAACAATAGTCTAAGGAATTGAAATGACATTTATACAACGCTTTTTAGTGGGTGGTGTGGCAATCGCTACTTTTTCATCACCTATCTTTGCAGAAGATTTTTACTATGACCTCCATGTGGGGTTGTCTCATTTATCGATAAATGATGGAGGTGATGGAGCTAACTATACAATAGGGTATGGGGTCAATCGAATTTTCGATAATAAAGTTTTTTTCGGTGTTTCTTTTGATTTGGAGACTGCTACTATAAGCGATACACACATTTATGGACTCAATGGCGACCTAAAATTGGGCTACAACATTTGGGATAAGTTAAATGTTTATGCTATTGGTGGGTACAAACTCCAAGATTTAGACGGCACAAGTGGTTATGGGCTTGGCTATGGCGCGGGTATGGAATATCCTATAACTCAGCATATTATAACAGCGATTGAGTATAAGACCTATCATATGAGTAGGAGTGATTATAAGGATTATGACTTTGATACGATTGGTTTGAATCTTAAGTATAGATTTTAAAACAAGGAGCGTAATGCTCCCTCCATTTTTCTAAAAATATAGATGAAGATCTCTGCGTGATTACTAGTATTATTACTTATGCTTCATTCCTACACCAAGAAATAACTCTTGATGTTGCTAAAACAATCTTAAATAAAGTGCGCCCAGTATCCGTTAATAATACAATATGAAATTTAGTATCTTTTATACTAAGAATATTGATAAAATTCAATATTAACTTCAAGGATTATTAGCCGAAGTACAAAATTCTACAGAGATTTTTAAGTTGAAGATCGCCTCCTAGCCTTTAATTGAATTGGAGAGTGACTAAAACTGAGAAGTCAATTATGTTTACAAAAAAAGAGTTAGTTTAAAGACTGACTCTTTTTTGAACAATAGCAATATTTTACAAATGAATTTTGTCAACACCGTTGTTGACAAACTAACAAAAAGTCTATTTAAAGGGCATTTTGAAGCATTTTGATTAATAATTTTTTTATAATTACTATGCTTTAATTATGCCATCTGTTAAATTTTTACTAGCAGGTAACGTGTTGTGTTAAACAAACACAATGGAGGAAAATGAAAGAAGGATCTAAGCTCCTTTTAGATCTTTAGAATTTAATTGTCAGAAGCATAGTTGGTATAGGTTTTAACTATATACCATGTTAAAAAAGTCTTCATGCCTATTTTATGCCATGAAGCAAAACAATGTTTAACATAATGCGTTCATCAACAAAAGGATTGTCGATGGACGTTGAACTTTTGGTTCAAAAATTGTTAGAAAAGTATGGCTATATGCTTACAAGAGAAGAGGTGGCTGAAGTGTTAAATATCAGCATATCAACGGTTGATAGAAAGCGTAAACAGTATCCAAAGCTGTTTCCACCTTTCAAAAAAATAGGTACTGGAAATCGTGCACCTGTGAAGTTCCCAGTACATGGTGTAGCTCAGTATTTGGTGCAAATACAGTAACCTTTATGAAGATAGGAAGAAAATCTTCCTATCGCTTTTTTTTGATCTTTGTAAAATCTAACTATTAATTAAAAAACAACACAAAAATTGATACAATATTTATCGCATATAGCATTTAGGGTAGAAATAGGGTAGAAATCTGAGAAATCCAAAAATGTGAGTGAGAAAAAAACCTCTAAAATAGGGGCTTTTGAGGGAAAAAAGAAACATGGTATTGATGATAGACAATTACGATAGTTTTACGTACAACATCGTTCAGTATTGCTTAGAACTAGGCGCTGATCTTAAAGTGATTCGCAATGATGAGCTGAGTGTTGAAGAGATTGAAGCATTGCATCCCGAAAAAATTATTATTTCTCCAGGTCCTGCAACACCTAATGAAGCGGGTGTTAGCCTTGAGGTGATTAAATATTTTGGTGGGAAAATCCCCATTTTAGGTATTTGCTTAGGACATCAAGCGATTGGACAAGCTTTTGGTGGAAAAGTGGTGCGTGCGAAGCGCATGATGCACGGGAAAACGTCTATTACAAAACAACTTCACAACAGCTGTCTGTTTGATGGTCTGCCTGAAACCTTTACAACAACGCGTTATCATTCTCTAACGGTTGAACAAGAAGGGCTTCCCGATGTAGTTGTTCCCACGGCGTACAGTACGGACGACCATGAAATTATGGCACTGCAAATAAAAGACAAACAAATCTATGGCGTACAGTTTCACCCAGAATCCATTTTAAGTGAACACGGACATGCCATTTTAAACAACTTCTTAAAACTATGAGAGAAAGACTTTTTTTACTTCTTATCCTTGTTATCAGTAGTGCATTACTCACCTATGGTGCGCAGAGCATTTCCATTAGCTACGATGAGGCGTATACTTTTTTTAATGGCAATGACCTCGTTCATTATCTTGCAGTATATTCGACACAGCTTTTAGGACAAAATGATTTTGCGCTTCGTTTGCCTTTTATCCTTTTACATTTAACTTCCATTATTTTACTGTATAAGATTGGCAAACTTTTTTTAAAAAAACGAATTGATCGTATCGTTTCGGTTGCCATTTATGCTTTTTTGCCAGGGGTTAATGGCGTAGCGCTTTTAGTTAACAGTGGTATTGTCGTCATCTTCTTCAGCCTTTTATTTACGTATCTCTATCTTAAAGAATGGAAAGTAGCTTCTCATATTGTGCTGATCATATGTCTTTTTGTTGATAATTCCTTTGCTATTTTTTACATTGCATTGTTTGTGTATGCTCTGATGAAACGCAAAACAGATCTGCTTATTGTGACACTGATTTTATTTAGTGCTTCTATGTATCTGTATGGATTTGATACAGGTGGAAAACCTAGGGGCTATTTTATAGACACATTAGGTGTGTATGCAATTGTATTTTCTCCATTACTTTTCTTATATTTTGTCTATGCAATGTACCGCATTTTAATTAAAGAAGAAAAAAATCTTCTATGGTATATCTCTTTCTTCTCATTAGTCGTTTCACTGCTTCTTTCGTTGCGCCAGAAGCTTTTGCTTGAAGATTTTGCTCCTTTTGTTGTACTCTCTGTCCCTTTGATGGTGAAAGTCTTTTTCAATAGCTATCGCGTAAGACTTCCTGCTTTTCGTAAATTGCATACATTTTTCTTTATCTTAGTGCTCATAACACTGTTTATCAACACAATGCTTAGTTTTTTCAATAAACCATTGTATGCTTTTATGAATGAGCCCTCTAAACATTTTGCAATTAACTATAATATTGCAAGAGAACTAGCCAATGAGTTGAAAGCAAGAGACATCCATAAAGTTATCACAAAAGATGATAAAATGGCACTCAGACTTAAATTTTACAACATAGAACGAGGTGGAGCGTATAAACTTATGAATCAAAAAGAGATAGAAGAAGGGTTTGAGCAGATCGATATTGCTTATTATGGTAAAACAGTGAGAACGTTTTATCTTTATCGTATAAATTAAAAAGAGGATAAAATGAAAAAAGCGTTTACGATGCTTGAATTGGTGTTTGTGATAGTTGTCGTAGGCATTTTATCTTATTTTGTTTCGACAGGTTTTCAACGCAATCCTCTACGCGAAGCTGCCGATCAATTGGTGAGTCATATTCGCTATACACAACATTTGGCGATGATGGATGACAAGTTTAGTTTGACGGATGCAAGTTGGGCATTAGGGAGATGGCAATTATATTTTTCGAATAATACCGGAAGCGATGATCAATGGGCATATACAATTTTCTCTGATTGGAAAGCAGGGCATACAGGAAATCCAGATATGGGTGAAGTAGCAGTCAATCCACTTAATTCAAGCCAATATTTAACAGGGGGGACAAGTGGAACTAATATAATTCATTATAGTGATCAAAGTGCTACTAAAGAATTAAATATTGGTCATAAATATGGAATTAAAGATATAACTTTTAGTGGTGGTTGTAGATCTAACGTTAAATATATACACTTTGATTATTTAGGAAGACCTATGAATTCTTTGTCCACAAACCCATATGAACTACCTGCAACAGGGTGGCATAAACTTTTAACGACACAATGTAAAATCACTTTGTGTGATAAAGATTGTACTGATGGCTCTGCTCAAAAAGTCAGTATTGCAATAGAAGCTGAAACAGGCTACACACACATTCTATAAACCTCTTAATTTCTTTAACATAGTTTTAAGGTGTAAGGATATATAATTTCGTCCTCGTTTGAGAAAGCGGGGTTAAAGAGAAGTACCCAAAGTAGGGGATAAGCTTCACGTTCATTACCATTTTAACAATGTCAAATTCAATCTTTGAAATCTAAATAAGCGACCTTAGTCAGTGACGCGAAAAAAGAGATTATCAACTCTTTATTAAAAAAAGAGATACTTTAAGTCAAATGAAGAACACTTCATAAAAATTTTATGGAGAGTTTGATCCTGGCTCAGAGTGAACGCTGGCGGCGTGCTTAACACATGCAAGTCGAACGGATGAAATAAGCTTGCTTATTTTGTTAGTGGCGCACGGGTGAGTAATGTATAGCTAACCTGCCCTTTAGTGGGGGACAACAGTTGGAAACGGCTGCTAATACCCCATACTCCAGCTTATCGTAAGATAAGTTGGGAAAGATTTATCGCTAAAGGATGGGGCTTTATGGTATCAGCTAGTTGGTGGGGTAACGGCCTACCAAGGCAATGACGCCTACCTGGTCTGAGAGGATGATCAGGCACACTGGAACTGAGACACGGTCCAGACTCCTACGGGAGGCAGCAGTGGGAATATTGCACAATGGGGAAACTCTGATGCAGCAACGCCGCGTGGAGGATGACGCATTTCGGTGTGTAAACTCCTTTTATAAGGGAAATAATGACGGTACCTTATGAATAAGCACCGGCTAACTCCGTGCCAGCAGCCGCGGTAATACGGAGGGTGCAAGCGTTACTCGGAATCACTGGGCGTAAAGGATGCGTAGGCTGGAATCAAGTCGAGAGTGAAATCCAACGGCTTAACCGTTGAACTGCTCTCGAAACTGGTCACCTAGAATATGGGAGAGGTAGATGGAATTGGTGGTGTAGGGGTAAAATCCGTAGATATCACCAGGAATACCGATTGCGAAGGCGATCTACTGGAACATTATTGACGCTGAGGCATGAAAGCGTGGGGAGCAAACAGGATTAGATACCCTGGTAGTCCACGCCCTAAACGATGCACACTAGTTGTTGCGATGCTAGTCATTGCAGTAATGCACTTAACAGATTAAGTGTGCCGCCTGGGGAGTACGGTCGCAAGATTAAAACTCAAAGGAATAGACGGGGACCCGCACAAGCGGTGGAGCATGTGGTTTAATTCGAAGATACACGAAGAACCTTACCTGGCCTTGATATCCTAAGAATCCTGTAGAGATGGGAGTGCTAGTTTACTAGAACTTAGAGACAGGTGCTGCACGGCTGTCGTCAGCTCGTGTCGTGAGATGTTGGGTTAAGTCCCGCAACGAGCGCAACCCTCGTGATTAGTTGCTAACAGTTCGGCTGAGCACTCTAATCAGACTGCCTTCGTAAGGAGGAGGAAGGTGAGGACGTCAAGTCATCATGGCCCTTATGGCCAGGGCTACACACGTGCTACAATGGCTAGGACAAAGAGACGCGATACTGCGAAGTGGAGCAAATCTTAAAACCTAGTCTCAGTTCGGATTGGAGTCTGCAACTCGACTCCATGAAGCTGGAATCGCTAGTAATCGTAGATCAGATATGCTACGGTGAATACGTTCCCGGGTCTTGTACTCACCGCCCGTCACACCATGGGAGTTGAATTCACCCGAAGCCGGAATACTAAACTAGTTACCGACCACGGTGGGTTCAGCGACTGGGGTGAAGTCGTAACAAGGTAACCGTAGGAGAACCTGCGGTTGGATCACCTCCTTTCTAGAGTATTGGGGCACTATCTCACAATGGTGCTCCGGCGAGCACAGCTAGGGAAGCTTATTTAGTTTTGAGAGATTGAATGAAGACAACGAAACGGGCTTATAGCTCAGGTGGTTAGAGCGTACCCCTGATAAGGGTAAGGTCAGAGGTTCGAGTCCTCTTAAGCCCACCATGACTTGTTCTTTTTCGCATAGCCTGTGTTAGTTTTTTAAATGGTTTAGTCACGTACTTAATGTACGCTCCTGCACCATTTAAAAAACTGCCTTGTCTCTGCAGAAAATAACTGCGTCATCAGGCCAGCCATGGGGAATTAGCTCAGCTGGGAGAGCGCCTGCTTTGCACGCAGGAGGTCAGCGGTTCGATCCCGCTATTCTCCACCATTTTATCAAAAATGGTGAAAGATTGTATCAAGACATTGTTAGTGAAAATGAGGACACAACGTCTAATATAAGAACAATTGTGGTTGTTTTTATATTAGACTTTTTAGTCTAAATGTTATTTAATTTATTATTGTCAAAGTCAACAAAACGCAAAAAAACAATTTACAACTTGTTAGATGGTTTACATTTAATAAGGGAGTGAAATGTGCATTAGAATACAATAGGTAAGCTATTAAGAGCGAATGGTGGATGCCTAGGCTGTAAGAGGCGATGAAGGACGTACTAGACTGCGATAAGTTGCGGGAGCTGTCAAGAAGCTTTGATCCGCAAATCCGAATGGGGCAACCCAACTGACAGGAATGTCAGTTACCCTGCGGGGAGCGAACCTGGTGAAGTGAAACATCTCAGTAGCCAGAGGAAGAGAAATCAAATAGAGATTCCGATAGTAGCGGCGAGCGAACTTGGAAGAGGGCAAACCAGATGCTTGCATCTGGGGTTGTAGGACTGCGTTTAGAATGATGATAGGTAGTAGAGTAACCTGGAAAGGTTAACCATAGCGGGTGATAGTCCCATATACGAAATCTAGATTCATCTTAGCAGTATCCTGAGTAGGGCGGAACACGTGGTATTCTGTCTGAAGCCGGGAGGACCACCTCCCAACCCTAAATACTACTTACAGACCGATAGTGAACCAGTACCGTGAGGGAAAGGTGAAAAGAACCCCAGTGAGGGGAGTGAAATAGAACCTGAAACCATTTGCTTACAATCATTCAGAGCCCTATGATTTATCAGGGTGATGGACTGCCTTTTGCATAATGAGCCTGCGAGTTGTGGTATCTGGCGAGGTTAAGAAAACTCGGAGCCGTAGCGAAAGCGAGTCTTAATAGGGCGAATTAGTCAGATGCTGCAGACCCGAAGCGAAGTGATCTATCCATGAGCAGGTTGAAGCTGGTGTAAGAGCTAGTGGAGGACCGAACTCATTGACGTTGAAAAGTCTCGGGATGACTTGTGGATAGGGGTGAAAGGCCAATCAAACTTCGTGATAGCTGGTTCTCTCCGAAATATATTTAGGTATAGCGTCATGTTGTAGTATACGGGGGTAGAGCACTGATTGGGCTAGGGCCTATACCAAGGTACCAAACCCTGTCAAACTCCGAATACCGTATATGTAATCATGGCAGTCAGGCGGCGGGTGATAAAATGCGTCGTCAAGAGGGGAACAACCCAGACTACCAGCTAAGGTCCCAAAGTGATAACTCAGTGGAAAACGATGTGGAGTTGCTCAAACAACCAGGAGGTTGGCTTAGAAGCAGCCATCCTTTAAAGAAAGCGTAACAGCTCACTGGTCTAGCGATTCTGCGCGGAAAATATAACGGGGCTAAAGTTATCCACCGAAGCTGTAGATTCTATTTTTAATAGAGTGGTAGGAGAGCGTTCTAGTCAGCATTGAAGGTGTACCGGTAAGGAGCGCTGGAGCGGCTAGAAGTGAGTATGCAGGCATGAGTAGCGATAAAACGGGTGAGAATCCCGTTCGCCGAAAACCCAAGGTTTCCTACGCGATGTTCGTCATCGTAGGGTTAGTCGGGACCTAAGTCGAGTCCGAAAGGGGTAGACGATGGAAAGTTGGTTAATATTCCAACACCAATTATAGAGCGCGATGGAAGGACGCTTAGGGCTAAACGAGGCAACTGATGGAATAGTTGTTCGAAGGGTGTAGATTAGATTACAGGCAAATCCGTAATCTTTTATTCGAGACCTGACAGGCACTTGATGCTCTTCGGAGTGGATGGTGAATCGTTGATGCCGTCGAGCCAAGAAAAGTTTCTAAGTATATCTGTAATTGCTCGTACCGTAAACCGACACAGGTGGGTGAGATGAGTATTCTAAGGCGCGTGGAAGAAACCTGGTTAAGGAACTCTGCAAAATAGCACCGTATCTTCGGTATAAGGTGTGCCTCCTTCTGTATATGGACTTGCTCCAAAAGGCGGAAAAGGTTGCAACAAAGAGTCCCTCCCGACTGTTTACCAAAAACACAGCACTCTGCTAACTCGTAAGAGGATGTATAGGTGTGACGCCTGCCCGGTGCTGGAAGGTTAATTGATGTGGTTAGCGCAAGCGAAGCCATTGATCGAAGCCCCAGTAAACGGCGGCCGTAACTATAACGGTCCTAAGGTAGCGAAATTCCTTGTCGATTAAATATCGACCTGCATGAATGGCGTAACGAGATGGGAGCTGTCTCGACCAGGAATCCAGTGAAATTGTAGTGGAGGTGAAAATTCCTCCTACCCGCGGCAAGACGGAAAGACCCCGTGGACCTTTACTATAGCTTGACACTGCTGTTGGGATAAAGATGTGCAGGATAGGTGGGAGGCTTTGAGAGTATGACGCCAGTTGTACTTGAGCCATTGTTGAGATACCACTCTTCTTTATTCTGATAGCTAACTGGGACATATTATCTATGTTCAGGACAATGTCTGGTGGGGTAGTTTGACTGGGGCGGTCGCCTCCTAAAAAGTAACGGAGGCTTACAAAGGTTGGCTCAGAACGGTTGGAAATCGTTCGCAGAGTATAATGGTACAAGCCAGCTTGACTGTGAGACATACACGTCGAGCAGAGACGAAAGTCGGTCATAGTGATCCGGTGGTTCTGTGTGGAAGGGCCATCGCTCAAAAGGATAAAAGGTACCCCGGGGATAACAGGCTGATCTCCCCCAAGAGCTCACATCGACGGGGAGGTTTGGCACCTCGATGTCGGCTCATCGCATCCTGGGGCTGGAGCAGGTCCCAAGGGTATGGCTGTTCGCCATTTAAAGCGGTACGCGAGCTGGGTTCAGAACGTCGTGAGACAGTTCGGTCCCTATCTGCCGTGGGCGTAGGAAAGTTGAGGAGAGTTAACCCTAGTACGAGAGGACCGGTTGAACGAACCACTGGTGTACGGGTTGTTCTGCCAAGAGCATCGCCCGGTAGCTATGTTCGGATGTGATACCGCTGAAAGCATCTAAGCGGGAAGCCACTCCAAGATTAACTTTCCCTGAAGACCTCATGAAGACTACATGTTTTGATAGGCTGGGTGTGTAATGGGTGAGAGCCCTTTAGCTGACCAGTACTAATAGGTCGTTTGGCTTACATATTATAACGTATGATAATGCTATTCACTTCCTTATTAAGTGTAAAGCGCTTTGTTGACTAGACAATACTAAAATCACCTGAAGAATGGTGAATTAAGCCTATTTCGCTATAATACGACATAGATTTAATTCACGATTCTGGTGGCTATAGAGAAGAGGAAACGCCCTGTCCCATTTCGAACCAGGAAGCTAAGCTCTTCATCGCCGATAATACTTTCCCTTACTGGGATGGAAACGTAGGTCGCTGCCAGTTCCGTGATTCTTCCTTTTACAACTCATCTTTTATCTCGTCTTATTCAAAAGCGGTATCCCTCTGATTATTCTCAATATAAAGCTTTATCATTGTCTGATAATAAATAATTATATGATCTCTCCTTATCTTTTTACACTTCTTTATCTCTCGTAGCTTTTTACTTGCCTAAAAAAATAAAGTGTATTTTTATCATGTTTAATAAGCGTAGCTTTTCTACTTTAAATTCAAATTTTTCTTTTTTCTTATCAAATTCTTCTATACATTGTCAGTCTTCTAATTGTAATAACAATGAAGCAAGAGACAGGATATACATATATATCAGCACAGAACTAATTTCTTTTAATGGTGAGATATATTTAATGTCTTTGTAAGGTGTAAGGATATATAATTTCGTCCTCGTTTGAGAAAGCGGGGTTAAAGAGAAGTACCCAAAGTAGGGGATAAGCTTCACGTTCATTACCATTTTAACAATGTCAAATTCAATCTTTGAAATCTAAATAAGCGACCTTAGTCAGTGACGCGAAAAAAGAGATTATCAACTCTTTATTAAAAAAAGAGATACTTTAAGTCAAATGAAGAACACTTCATAAAAATTTTATGGAGAGTTTGATCCTGGCTCAGAGTGAACGCTGGCGGCGTGCTTAACACATGCAAGTCGAACGGATGAAATAAGCTTGCTTATTTCGTTAGTGGCGCACGGGTGAGTAATGTATAGCTAACCTGCCCTTTAGTGGGGGACAACAGTTGGAAACGGCTGCTAATACCCCATACTCCAACTTATCGTAAGATAAGTTGGGAAAGATTTATCGCTAAAGGATGGGGCTTTATGGTATCAGCTAGTTGGTGGGGTAACGGCCTACCAAGGCAATGACGCCTACCTGGTCTGAGAGGATGATCAGGCACACTGGAACTGAGACACGGTCCAGACTCCTACGGGAGGCAGCAGTGGGGAATATTGCACAATGGAGGAAACTCTGATGCAGCAACGCCGCGTGGAGGATGACGCATTTCGGTGTGTAAACTCCTTTTATAAGGGAAGATAATGACGGTACCTTATGAATAAGCACCGGCTAACTCCGTGCCAGCAGCCGCGGTAATACGGAGGGTGCAAGCGTTACTCGGAATCACTGGGCGTAAAGGATGCGTAGGCTGGAGATCAAGTCGAGAGTGAAATCCAACGGCTCAACCGTTGAACTGCTCTCGAAACTGGTCACCTAGAATATGGGAGAGGTAGATGGAATTGGTGGTGTAGGGGTAAAATCCGTAGATATCACCAGGAATACCGATTGCGAAGGCGATCTACTGGAACATTATTGACGCTGAGGCATGAAAGCGTGGGGAGCAAACAGGATTAGATACCCTGGTAGTCCACGCCCTAAACGATGCACACTAGTTGTTGCGATGCTAGTCATTGCAGTAATGCACTTAACAGATTAAGTGTGCCGCCTGGGGAGTACGGTCGCAAGATTAAAACTCAAAGGAATAGACGGGGACCCGCACAAGCGGTGGAGCATGTGGTTTAATTCGAAGATACACGAAGAACCTTACCTGGCCTTGATATCCTAAGAATCCTGCAGAGATGTGGGAGTGCTAGTTTACTAGAACTTAGAGACAGGTGCTGCACGGCTGTCGTCAGCTCGTGTCGTGAGATGTTGGGTTAAGTCCCGCAACGAGCGCAACCCTCGTGATTAGTTGCTAACAGTTCGGCTGAGCACTCTAATCAGACTGCCTTCGTAAGGAGGAGGAAGGTGAGGACGACGTCAAGTCATCATGGCCCTTATGGCCAGGGCTACACACGTGCTACAATGGCTAGGACAAAGAGACGCGATACTGCGAAGTGGAGCAAATCTTAAAACCTAGTCTCAGTTCGGATTGGAGTCTGCAACTCGACTCCATGAAGCTGGAATCGCTAGTAATCGTAGATCAGATATGCTACGGTGAATACGTTCCCGGGTCTTGTACTCACCGCCCGTCACACCATGGGAGTTGAATTCACCCGAAGCCGGAATACTAAACTAGTTACCGACCACGGTGGGTTCAGCGACTGGGGTGAAGTCGTAACAAGGTAACCGTAGGAGAACCTGCGGTTGGATCACCTCCTTTCTAGAGTATTGGGGCACTATCTCACAATGGTGCTCCGGCGAGCACAGCTAGGGAAGCTTATTTAGTTTTGAGAGATTGAATGAAGACAAGAAAAGATTCTGCTGACAACGTCAGCTGGCTTTAGTACCTTAGCGGTTAGCGTAGGTAAAGGAGTTTAGCTTCTTGAGCGTTGTAAGAGATAGAGGGGCTTATAGCTCAGGTGGTTAGAGCGTACCCCTGATAAGGGTAAGGTCAGAGGTTCGAGTCCTCTTAAGCCCACCATGGGGAATTAGCTCAGCTGGGAGAGCGCCTGCTTTGCACGCAGGAGGTCAGCGGTTCGATCCCGCTATTCTCCACCATTTTATCAAAAATGGTGAAAGATTGTATCAAGACATTGTTAGTGAAAATGAGGACACAACGTCTAATATAAGAACAATTGTGGTTGTTTTTATATTAGACTTTTTAGTCTAAATGTTATTTAATTTATTATTGTCAAAGTCAACAAAACGCAAAAAAACAATTTACAACTTGTTAGATGGTTTACATTTAATAAGGGAGTGAAATGTGCATTAGAATACGAATAGGTAAGCTATTAAGAGCGAATGGTGGATGCCTAGGCTGTAAGAGGCGATGAAGGACGTACTAGACTGCGAAAAGTTGCGGGGAGCTGTCAAGAAGCTTTGATCCGCAAATATCCGAATGGGGCAACCCAACTGACAGGAATGTCAGTTACCCTGCGGGGAGCGAACCTGGTGAAGTGAAACATCTCAGTAGCCAGAGGAAGAGAAATCAAATAGAGATTCCGATAGTAGCGGCGAGCGAACTTGGAAGAGGGCAAACCAGATGCTTGCATCTGGGGTTGTAGGACTGCGTTGTAGAATGATGATAGGTAGTAGAGTAACCTGGAAAGGTTAACCATAGCGGGTGATAGTCCCATATACGAAATCTAGATTCATCTTAGCAGTATCCTGAGTAGGGCGGAACACGTGGTATTCTGTCTGAAGCCGGGAGGACCACCTCCCAACCCTAAATACTACTTACAGACCGATAGTGAACCAGTACCGTGAGGGAAAGGTGAAAAGAACCCCAGTGAGGGGAGTGAAATAGAACCTGAAACCATTTGCTTACAATCATTCAGAGCCCTATGATTTATCAGGGTGATGGACTGCCTTTTGCATAATGAGCCTGCGAGTTGTGGTATCTGGCGAGGTTAAGAAAACTCGGAGCCGTAGCGAAAGCGAGTCTTAATAGGGCGAATTAGTCAGATGCTGCAGACCCGAAGCGAAGTGATCTATCCATGAGCAGGTTGAAGCTGGTGTAAGAGCTAGTGGAGGACCGAACTCATTGACGTTGAAAAGTCTCGGGATGACTTGTGGATAGGGGTGAAAGGCCAATCAAACTTCGTGATAGCTGGTTCTCTCCGAAATATATTTAGGTATAGCGTCATGTTGTAGTATACGGGGGTAGAGCACTGATTGGGCTAGGGCCTATACCAAGGTACCAAACCCTGTCAAACTCCGAATACCGTATATGTAATCATGGCAGTCAGGCGGCGGGTGATAAAATGCGTCGTCAAGAGGGGAACAACCCAGACTACCAGCTAAGGTCCCAAAGTGATAACTCAGTGGAAAACGATGTGGAGTTGCTCAAACAACCAGGAGGTTGGCTTAGAAGCAGCCATCCTTTAAAGAAAGCGTAACAGCTCACTGGTCTAGCGATTCTGCGCGGAAAATATAACGGGGCTAAAGTTATCCACCGAAGCTGTAGATTCTATTTTTAATAGAGTGGTAGGAGAGCGTTCTAGTCAGCATTGAAGGTGTACCGGTAAGGAGCGCTGGAGCGGCTAGAAGTGAGTATGCAGGCATGAGTAGCGATAAAACAGGTGAGAATCCTGTTCGCCGAAAACCCAAGGTTTCCTACGCGATGTTCGTCATCGTAGGGTTAGTCGGGACCTAAGTCGAGTCCGAAAGGGGTAGACGATGGAAAGTTGGTTAATATTCCAACACCAATTATAGAGCGCGATGGAAGGACGCTTAGGGCTAAACGAGGCAACTGATGGAATAGTTGTTCGAAGGGTAGATTAGATACAGGCAAATCCGTATCTTTATTCGAGACCTGACAGGCACTTGATGCTCTTCGGAGTGGATGGTGAATCGTTGATGCCGTCGAGCCAAGAAAAGTTTCTAAGTATATCTGTAATTGCTCGTACCGTAAACCGACACAGGTGGGTGAGATGAGTATTCTAAGGCGCGTGGAAGAAACCTGGTTAAGGAACTCTGCAAAATAGCACCGTATCTTCGGTATAAGGTGTGCCTCCTTCTGTATATGGACTTGCTCCAAAAAGCGGAAAAGGTTGCAACAAAGAGTCCCTCCCGACTGTTTACCAAAAACACAGCACTCTGCTAACTCGTAAGAGGATGTATAGGGTGTGACGCCTGCCCGGTGCTGGAAGGTTAATTGATGTGGTTAGCGCAAGCGAAGCCATTGATCGAAGCCCCAGTAAACGGCGGCCGTAACTATAACGGTCCTAAGGTAGCGAAATTCCTTGTCGATTAAATATCGACCTGCATGAATGGCGTAACGAGATGGGAGCTGTCTCGACCAGGAATCCAGTGAAATTGTAGTGGAGGTGAAAATTCCTCCTACCCGCGGCAAGACGGAAAGACCCCGTGGACCTTTACTATAGCTTGACACTGCTGTTGGGATAAAGATGTGCAGGATAGGTGGGAGGCTTTGAGGATGTGACGCCAGTTGCATCTGAGCCATTGTTGAGATACCACTCTTCTTTATTCTGATAGCTAACTGGGACATATTATCTATGTTCAGGACAATGTCTGGTGGGTAGTTTGACTGGGGCGGTCGCCTCCTAAAAAGTAACGGAGGCTTACAAAGGTTGGCTCAGAACGGTTGGAAATCGTTCGCAGAGTATAATGGTACAAGCCAGCTTGACTGTGAGACATACACGTCGAGCAGAGACGAAAGTCGGTCATAGTGATCCGGTGGTTCTGTGTGGAAGGGCCATCGCTCAAAGGATAAAAGGTACCCCGGGGATAACAGGCTGATCTCCCCCAAGAGCTCACATCGACGGGGAGGTTTGGCACCTCGATGTCGGCTCATCGCATCCTGGGGCTGGAGCAGGTCCCAAGGGTATGGCTGTTCGCCATTTAAAGCGGTACGCGAGCTGGGTTCAGAACGTCGTGAGACAGTTCGGTCCCTATCTGCCGTGGGCGTAGGAAAGTTGAGGAGAGTTAACCCTAGTACGAGAGGACCGGGTTGAACGAACCACTGGTGTACGGGTTGTTCTGCCAAGAGCATCGCCCGGTAGCTATGTTCGGATGTGATAACCGCTGAAAGCATCTAAGCGGGAAGCCAACTCCAAGATTAACTTTCCCTGAAGACCTCATGAAGACTACATGTTTGATAGGCTGGGTGTGTAATGGGTGAGAGCCCTTTAGCTGACCAGTACTAATAGGTCGTTTGGCTTACATATTATAACGTATGATAATGCTATTTCACTTCCTTATTAAGTGTAAAGCGCTTTGTTGACTAGACAATACTAAAATCACCTGAAGAATGGTGAATTAAGCCTATTTCGCTATAATGCGACATAGATTTAATTCACGATTCTGGTGGCTATAGAGAAGAGGAAACGCCCTGTCCCATTTCGAACCAGGAAGCTAAGCTCTTCATCGCCGATAATACTTTCCCTTACTGGGATGGAAACGTAGGTCGCTGCCAGTTCCGTGATTCTTCCTTTTACAACTCATCATCTCGTCTTATTCAAAGGCGCTATCCCTTGAAAAAAAATCAATCAAAAGCTTATTTCTTTGCCATTTCTGCTGTTTTACTGTGGTCTACGGTTGCAAGTGCTTTTAAATTATCCTTAGCCTATTTTGATGCCTTAAACCTTCTTCTTTATGCCTCTTTTTTTTCCTTATGTGTATTTTCCTGTGCGATGGGATATCAACGCAAATTTTATATTTTATTTTTATATTCAAAAAAAACCTATTTTAAACTTGCTTTGTTGGGGCTTATAAACCCGTTTATCTACTATTTAGTCTTGTTTCATGCGTATGAGCTATTGCCTGCACAAGAGGCTCAGCCTATCAATTATACATGGGCATTAACGTTAACCTATCTCTCTGTTTTTATTTTAAAACAAAAAATAAGTGTTTATGACTTTCTAGCAGGGCTTATTTGCTATTTTGGTGTTCTCATTATTTCGACACATGGTGATCTCTGGGGTTTCTCTTTTTATAGTCTTACAGGTGTTTTTCTAGCTCTTTTTTCAACAGTCTTATGGTCATTGTATTGGATTTATAATACCAAGTTACATGTAGATCCGCTGGTAGGTCTTTTTATCAATTTTCTTTTTGGTGTCCCTGCAATTTTATTTTACGCTCTTATCACGTCTCATCCTTTGGTGTTTAATATCCATGGTTTTTTAGGCTCGGCATATGTCGGTATTTTTGAGATGGGTATTACGTTTATTTTATGGCTACAAGCGATGAAGCTGAGTACCAATACAGCAAAAATTGCAAATCTTATTTTTATTTCTCCTTTTTTGTCTTTAGTGTTTATTTCTATTTTTGTTGGAGAAGTGATTCTTTTTTCAACATATATAGGTTTGATTTTTATTATAATAGGCTTATTATTACAACAAAGAGTTAAGAAGGTTGACAGATGAAAAAATGGATTTGTGTTTTAATCATATTTCTATTAGGCACACTCTCATTGCACGCTGATTTTTTGGAAGCTGAACGTAAAAAGGCACTTAACGAAAAAAAATTAATTTTACTAAGTGTGACAAAAGAGTTTTGCCCTTATTGTATTAAAATGGAAAAAGATGTCTTTGAAAATGCACTATATCGTAATCAGATTGAAAAAAAATATTTACATGTAACTATCAATCGAGAAAATCCCGAGTTACCTCAAGCCTTACATGTAAAGTATTTTCCTACCAATTTGATCTTATCGCCAAAAGATCTTAAAATTATAGATGATTTTGCTGGATACATTGAACCTGTGAGTTTTATTGAGCTTCTAGATGAAGTCTATGAGCAAGAATTTAAGTAATTTTTGTATATTTTAAAACAAGATAAGCGATAAGGGTTGCAAACGTGAGGCGTAAGCCTACCATAATCCATAGATTGGCTCCAAAGATAACAAAAAGGAGCGTATCTTCAATAATTGCATGACAGATCATTAAATAGGTACCAATAAATAAAATTTCTCGTTTTTGTAAAATCCCTTTTTCATATTCTGCAATTAATATACCAGCACCATAAGTGATTCCTAAAATTACACCGACCAAAATTGAAAAACCACTATTCACTTTTTGCGAGTGTTTTTCAATCATGTGAAGTGATTTAATGAAGTCAAGAACGAAAATAAGTGTCGTAACCAGTAGAATAACTTTTAGTGATAGCGAAAGTGATTCATACAAAGAATTTTGTAACAGATCACTGAGCGAATGATACAAAGGGTGTGATGGTACCATCGCTTCTTGGCTTAGTTCATTAGAAAACCAACTCTGAGGAAGTTTTGAGGTTAATCCTCCTACCAGTAATCCAGCACAAAGCCTTAAAAGAATGGAATATACTCTTGAAATACCTAATCGTTTCATAATTTCTGTTTCGACAATAAGGGCATGTGCTATACCTAAAAAGACGGCTAGGACAGTCCATTCTTTTGGGCTAAGTCCTAGAGGTGCTGCAAAGGCAATAGCTGCATAAAGATTGAGAAAAAGTCCACTCACAATGGAAAGAGCGGTTTCCTGAGGGAGTCCTAAAAGTGCGACCAGTGGTTTAAAAATAAAGGTAATATACGAAAGAAGATTGTAATAGAAGAGGATATCTGCCAAAATGTAAATAGGTACAATGAGCTTCAAAATCGTCCAAGAACTTTTTAATGATGTTTGAAGTGATCTTTGTAGACTAAATGACATTTTGGCCCTTTTTTTAATACTTAATTTATCTTAGCTAAGATATAATACCGACCTCAAACAAATATGTGCGCTCGTAGCTCAGCTGGATAGAGCATCGGTTTGCGGTACCGGAGGTCAGGGATTCGAATTCCTTCGGGCGCACCACTTCGTTTAAAATGAAACCCCTTAAATAGGCACTTAACACACATACTACATCTTAGAGACAATATTCAATTAATGCCCGAACTATAGCTATATCACCCTAAAAAGTCAAGTTTTTATCAAGTTTGTGTATGGATTCGTGTAGAGATTTGCCAAATACACCGGAGGTATTTAGTTACCTTTTGTATAGGTAAAGACTAAAGGTGTCTTCATGCTATATACCACATAAGAATTAACAATAAACTCTTTAGCCATAGGTGTCTTGATGAAGAACCCAAGTCGTGTTACACCTCGTTTGGTCGACATGGTTGCTTTGTGTGGTATACCTAAGTTGAATTTTAAGATGTTAAGGTGCCATCAATCGCTAGATGACACCTTACCTTTACCCACAATACTCAAACACATCACCATCCACTTCAAAATAATTCCCATCATAATCAAGCTCCCTCGCCACTCCTTCATAGTCAATATGATTGGCAATAATCGGTGGCAATTTATCAAGTTCATAACATTCTTGAAGCAGACAATACGCTACATCTTCAAGTGTTTGGTTTTCATGGATAATGACATCATCACTTCTTTGGATAGCATCGTCCATGTCATAAGTAAATTGTTCACTCAAGAGAAAAGCTACTGCTTTTTGTTGAGCAACACTTAGTTCAAAGAGTTTGCCAACATCGTCATTTAAGTCCCAAGGACTATCGTATTCTTCGACATCAAAGATACTTTTACCTTTCCACGAATAATCGGTAATAAAGATTTCTTCATGGGTTGAGTCTGACTTACAAGCGTATTCGCCTTCACTTAGAACTTCACTGATTGCCATATAAAGCTCTTTACCACTTAGGGGCAAAGTGATCCATTTGCCTATTAAAAAACCATTATTGTAGGCACATAGGTCTGTTATAAATATTTCTAGCATTAGATATCCTTTTTGATTTTGTTATTGATTGTAGAGCCACTGGAGAGTTTCCAATGGCTTATGAAGTCGTTACGCTGCCTTATCCATGTAAGTCACTACAAAGTAGTTTATCACTGAACCAAACAAAGTCTCAATCGCTCGCTTAAGTGCTCTTGTTTCTGCTCTTGCATTCATAAAATGCATGCCACCATTTCCCTTGAGCTCACTAAGCTCACAAATACCAAACGATTCTGCTTGCCTTGAGAGTGAACCAGTTGTGATAGTAAGCACACCTAGTATTTTTGAATAAGCTGTTGTCATTTCTGCTTCTTTAATATGCCAACTGTAGCTTAGTGGTAAACTTGAGAGTATTTTAATTAAAGCATCTCTTTTGGCTTCCCATACACCATTGATTTGAACAAAGTCTGTTCGAGCCAATAAGTTAAACGCTTTAACTTTAGTGGTCTTGATAAGCTCTGTATCTTTTGCATCGGCGGAGAGAATAATCTCTCCTGTTTTGTAATCGATTTCTAAAATCTCTGCTTGAGCCGTTTCTTGTTGTTGGCGATAGTGTTCACTTACTTTTCCCATTAGGCTACCTCCAGTAACGTATCATCTAGGTCTGTTATAGTGGTTCTACGCTTATTGATTTTCAGTTTCTTGGCTTGAGATTCTTTTATCATCTCGATGGTGCAATACTGACTTATCAATTCCACATAATCGCCCGCCTTGTAAGATTCTAGTAAGGCATCTGTATCGATAACCTTTTTATAAAATCCTGCTTCAATGAGTGGTTTATCGTTAATGACAGTGAGTTTGAGTTTAGATGAAGGTATTGGATTAGTGATGGTAATAGAGCTAATTCTTGTTCCCTCTAGTCTTGAAATACCATAGTCAGAAAATATCTGAGCACCAAGTGTAAGCGATATTTCTTTGGCACTTTTAAGCACATCCTTGAGGGCTCTAAGCTCTTTTATCTCATCGTCAATACTCTGTAGCCTATCATCAATAGAAGCGATGCTAAGCCCTAGATAATCACATTTACGGGTGAAGTCCTTATCGGACTCCAACACTTCTTTAAATCTCATTTTAAGCCAATCAACATTGTTTGCATTGGCACTCTCGACGTCTTTTTCTAACTGATAGCGAATGGTTTTCATAGGGTATTCCTTTGCATTAATGTTGATAGTTTGGTGGGAGAGAAATAGATATCTCGCTCAACGCTTAAACCAAGTGAGCCTTTGATACTTTGCAGTTCATCTAAACTAAAATAGCCTAGTTCCATTTCAAAGCCATCTACCAAACCAAAGAATATACGCTCTTGTGCGTCATACTCTGTGGCATACCATGTCCATGAAGCATCAGGCGTAAAGAACTTCACTATGGCGTGTGCTTCATAACCTAAAGCATCATTAGAATACAGTGGTGGCAGTTTGGCTTCAAGCTCTTTGGTTAGGAGTTTCATACGACACCCCCTAAGCCACAATAGGTACTGTTGTTGATTGGCTCAATGCCTCTTCTTTGCAAGATGGTAACAACATCA
Source organism: Sulfurospirillum diekertiae (assembly GCF_011769985.2). Lineage (NCBI taxonomy): Bacteria > Pseudomonadati > Campylobacterota > Epsilonproteobacteria > Campylobacterales > Sulfurospirillaceae > Sulfurospirillum > Sulfurospirillum diekertiae. The sequence continues at coordinate 1,884,154 of NZ_CP039734.2, read as the reverse complement.
TCTTGAATGATTTCATTGAAAGTTAAATCATTAAGTCCTAAGCCATACTTGGCTAAACTGTGTTCAAATGTACTTGAATGTATATCCGTAGTAGGTGCTCTAACACCTGCTACAACTTTTGGTTCAAACTTCTCATACCACCCAAACAGCTCATCCAAATACTTCTGTAAGGTCATATTCTGATACTGTTTTGGTATCAACGCTAAATCTTGTGCATGCATAGCACACGCTCCTATGATGAGATAGAGAAAATAGATTTCTCTTCATCACACTGGTTTGAACATTACTCATGATAAATATAAATGGTTTTTCAATAAGAGGTTGATTGTAGAGGGTAAGGTTTTATGTTGAGGGAGGATATTTCAAATTAATTGCAAAGCAATTATACGCTTATTTGCTTAAAGTAATATGATATCAATTATCAATAATGTAACTAAAGAGATGTACTATCCTTGAGCGTTTAAGTGTAGAAGGAGATATTACTCTCCCTTTACTCTTGCTTCCAAATCGTCTAAGATTCGATTGGCACTGTTGTCGTATATCTTCTCGATTCTTCCTTGTGTTGGCTTTGAACCAAACATGTATAAAACCAATAGAACAGGTGTTGCTACTAAGAGCGTGATAATAGTAAACATTGGAACTCCTTGTGATTTAATTTCATCACACTAGATAGATATTATTGATGGTAAGTAATTCTTTTTATGGATTAGACCTAGAGGGCTATGGGAAACTTATGTTTTGAGAAATAGGAGTATATGCCTACAAAAACTGCGCGATGTATTTTTGAAAAGTGAGTGAGTTTAGAGGGTATCTGTGTTAATTAAATCTTTAATATCACATTCAAGGATATAAGCGATTTTATAAAGATGCTCCAAGTTGAAGTGTTGTTTTTTGAGATAAAGTTCGCCTTGAGAAATAAGACCAACAGATTTATGACCTAACGCTTGTGCCAAAGCCAATTGACTGTATCCTTTTGGTTCACGCAACTTTTTAACGTTTCTTACAATTTGCAGATGGAACGCATCAATAACTTCAGTTGTCACATCTTCAATATTTTTCAATAGGCTTTCTCAATTGTTAAGGATAGCTTCAATTCTATTGAGATACCATTATTCTTTCAACTAGTAATCACTATGTAATAATTAAATTACTATACAAGGGGATATATTATGCAAAAATGGTTCGATAGCTTAACAATGAAGCAAGTTTACTTTTTGCGTTTTTTAGGTGTATGTGCTTTCCCATTTATATTTTTTTTTGGCTTAGGTTTATTATATGTTGCACCATGGATTTATTTAGAATTAGGTAGCAAAATATCCAAACAAGATAGGAGCTAAGTAACAATGAATTTATTCAAATCATTTTGTTTTTTGTCTATTTTAATGACACCATTTGTTTCAGCAGCTGATTTTCAAGATAAGTATCTGTCATGTACTCTTGTTGATGATAATGGTAAGACAATTTCGGAAAGAGAAGCCAAAGGAAGGAATGAATTTAACATTGATGTTGTATTTAAGCAAAGTGAAGCAATATTCAAAAATGAGACATTTCCATATAGTACAACAACAAATGGTGGTGATAGATATTCTAAATGTAACTTATTTAGGGGGTGTGAAAAACTTATCTTTAATTCCTCTTCTAATATCTTCTTTTTTATTGAGACTAATACAGAAGGTAAAGCTACAAGTCAGTCTTTATACAAATGCACTTCTCGTGACAAAACATTATTTGATACCGGAAGTGAAATGAAGTTAAAGTTGAAATCGTTGTTTTAGGTAGGAATCTATGGTTAAAAATATCTTTATTTCAATAGTTCTAACATCAATTGGATTTTTAGCAGGATATATTGTTGGTGGTGCTTTATCTTTTTACTTTGTCGGAAAATTAAGTTTTGTAGGAATGTACATAGTTGCGGTGCCACTCCTGTTTAATTGGCTATATTTTAAAAAGAATTGGCTTTTAAATTATGGTGCATTGTTATTTATCGGTGCAACATTGCTGGGGCTTGCATCTAAATAAAGAATCATGAAGTAAAAAATGCCAGTTTAAACTTTAGAAACAAAGGATAATTGCATGATAAAAAAAGTGTTGCTGATGATATGTATTATGTTTAATTCTTGTTTGATTGCTAAAGACCTGCCTCTTGCATGTAGCGAAAGTGAATTGTCGTGGCTAAAAGAGAAAATAAATAATAAAAGTAGATATTTTCTTTTGACAGAAGATGACGAATGGGGATTCTTCTTTGGAGATACTACCAGTGTTGTTGTTGATAAAGAACATCAATTAATTCAATTCTTAATGATAGAAATTTACACTAACACAGCTTTTAAAAATGCTCCTGCTTCTGTGAAAAAAAATGTGATTTATGGATACTCGAAACGACTTAGATTGGTTAGTTTTGGAAAAAATAATGCAATTAATTTATCTTCTACGTTATATGACTGCTCTGGAAAAGTAATTGAATCTAACGATAATCGTAAAACAATAGATATCGAAAAAGACAGCATTATGGAAAGAATAGCCAATACACTAAAGCAAAGATATAAGCACTATTTTTGATGTAGTTTTTGTTTCGTTATCTTGGTACTTGTTTCTTTGGGGTTTCTTAAAAATAACATAGTAGGTACAAAATGGCAAATGTGTTTAGCGAAACATGGCAAGAAACATTATCTGATATAAAAAAAGTAATGCCTGAAAATTTAAAAGATAATCTAATCAAAAATAAAAAACTTTATATGACTTCCATTGTGCTTTTGATTGCAGTAGAAGTTCTTTTGTTAACTGGAGTTTTAAGCATTATTTTTAAATAAATTTGTGAAATATTTAAATTTAAAGGAGAATGATTTATGGTTTATGGATTCGTATTTTTTTTATTTTCAGTAGTTTTTTTTATCATTAAGCTTGCTTTGAAGGGTGCAGACAAAGTAACAGATATAGCTGCAGATGCTTATAGGGCAGTTAATCATAGAACCTATAATCAGTATTGTTCAAAATGCAATGCTGAAAATAAGCATGATGCCAATTTTTGTACAAAATGTGGTGAAATTCTAAAAAATTATCAGGAGTTATTAACTCAAAAAGCATTAAAAGACTTTGAAAAAAAACTAGAGGAATTGTAAATGGAAATAGTTTTAATCGTTATTGTCTTGATTTTACTATTTATTGTATTTAGTAAAGTTTCTAGTAAAAATAGTAAAGAACTAATATATCCACTTATTGTGCAATCTCTTAACACAGAAAAACCAATTGAAATAAGTGATAAGCATTACAGTGCTGCTGAGCGGTTTTCAATAGACAATGGTGGCAATGCAAAAAATAATAACATATGTTGGGCAACCTTACAGATTTTTGGGAAAGAGGTATTTGTAAATTTTGTCAAAGTTCCTTCAAATGGTACTTTTGTAATTACAGCTAGTTATATGACTATAACAATGGAACAAGGTATAAATGAGCTGATAACAAAAATAACTGAAATTGCTAGTAAGTAAAAGTTGCATTCAGTGTCAGCTAGATTCTTTTACAAAATTGTCTTATAAAATAAAAATTAATAAGGGGAGATAAGTGATGTTTGGCAATCTATTTGGTTTATCGGAAGCAACGAAGAATAATATTGATAATGGTCTTTTGTCTATATTGGATGATGGTGGATTAAACACATGTTTTAGGGGTTTAGACTATAAAGATGCTTTAAAATATGCAGAAAAGTACGGTACCATAACTAATCGAAGCGACTATTATATTGAGTTTGTTATGACGCTAAATAACAAAAAAATAAATGTTACATTAAACAAACAACCATTTGATGAAAAAAGGTATGCAATTTTCGGAGCGACCTCTTTATAGTGAAATAAATCGCCTTTAACCACAGCGTCATTATAAAGTAGTTGTACCGTAGGCGTGGCGCCCAAGCGAAGCTTAAGCGTAGTGCGGGGATGCCAAAGCCGAAGGGTATTAAAATGTTAAAAAATAATTATTTCCATTTTTGGCGGAGCCCTATATAAATAAAAAATCTTCTTATAGAGTACCACCAAATTTGGATTACCTAAATTTTTCGAATATACTTGCTTGCTCTCTTTTTAGCTCTTCCTTTTGAACCAAGTTCTTTTTTGGTTAAAATTTCATAACCAGTTATTTTTAATTTTTCTTCGAAATCTTTTGCATTAATAATATCGCCATAACTTCTTCCATTGATATTTAAAGTATTTCTTGGCTCATATATTGATATTTCATCCCCATGCATTAAATGAGATTCAAGATACAGCAATATGGATTGCAAGTGACCTTTTTTTAGTTCTGCAACTGTAAGCAAACCTTCGACATCCCAATCTTTAATAGAAATATTCAACATTTGCTGGCGTATAAGAGTTACATGCTCATCAAAATCAAAAACAGGCAAAGTAAGATAAATATTTGCACTTTCACAACCACCATCGCTTGATATGATTTTTCTCACTCTAATGCGATTGATAGCTTGTATAATTTCTGATGAAATATCGGAGGTACTAATTGCATGATTAAGCACTTTTTGGTTTTCTCCAAATGCTATTTCTTCATTACTTGCAATATTTACTCTGTTTTGTGAAAAAGATTTTGGTTTATGATTTAAGCCTATGATAACGCATGTATCAAACTCTTTCCAAGTATTTAGACCCGTTATGGCACCCCAATGCGAAATTTTGATATCCTTATCGCTGTAAGTATTACGAATAATTTGACTGACAATAGCCTCATTTTCTTTATGGCAAATAATTAAAGTTTGCTTTCCAAAAATGATAGATTTTAAAATACTGTTAATATTTTTTTCTTGGATGCTTCCTTTACCAGTGTTGGTTGGAACTAAATGTAGTGTAACCGCATCATAGTTTCTTACTTTATCAAATTTTTCTATTTTTGCGAGATCATTATGATACTTTGCTCTAATATTATATATTTGATTAACATCTGCAGTTGCATCAAAACAAACTAGACTCTTTTTTGGGGTACTATCAATAACATGGTTGTAAGAATAATCTCCTTTATTTGCAGTAATATATACTTGGTTTCCTACTAATTTTTCAAGATTATTGAGAGTTTTAATAATATCATTGCGTATAAGTCGGTCTTTGCTTGAATCATCTCGCTTTGTCAAAATTGCATTGTATTTGATAGTGCTATTGCGAGTAAGAATTTCTTTTAAATAATTGTATTTTAAACCTAAAATATTGTGGATTCGTTGTCCATGATATGAAGGAAACATACTCGGATGCATTTGCTCCAAAGGAATGTCGTATGATTTTTCAGAGTTAATCAATTTAGTACCACCACCACACTCTTGAACAAGTAACATTAAAATTTCTTTTTCGTACTTGAGCATTTCAAAATCATTTTGGAATTGTCTATCCTTTTGAAACTTTTTCCATTTTGATAACTCTGTAAAGATATTAATAGCAATATCTATATCTTTTTTACTAATAGATATTTCTTTGAGAGTATCGAGCGCTTCATCAATAATAACAAGGTCTCTGTCAGCAACTAATTCATCCCATTTTTCTCCACCATCAAAATTTCTTCTGTAAAATTCATGCGAAACAACTACAATTTGATACTGACTGGCTTCTTCTATAGTTGTGCTATTTTTAGTATGAAATGCTGATGCTCTTTTATCTCCAGATTCATTGTTTATGGCTTGTGCTATCCTGTCGGCTTCATCAGTAAGGTTTGTACTAACTAGAACTTTGATATGTTTTGGCAATAAAGAACAATAAGTAATTTGACACTCAGTTTTTCCTGAGCCAGTTACTGCTGAAACAATATATTTGACAATTTTTACTTTGTGCTTATTGCTTATTGCTACCTGATTCATAGTTACGCAATTTAATTCCCATGTTTTTAATAATTGTGGTGTAATGATATTTCCAAAGCTCAACCATTTTTTACTAAATAATTCTATAAATTTCTTTACTGTAACTGGTTCTATTACTGAATCAATTGATTTTTTTACGATTTCCATAACACTAGTCATTAGAAACGCCTTGTACTTGATTTAACTCAAGCCATTTGTCAATTAGTAAACGGTCATATCGTATATATTTTTTTCCTATTTTTGTATATGGTAATGTCGAGTTGTTGCTAGCCATCCTCATTTTTGCTTGTGCAGATTTTGAGAAACCATAAACTGTTTCCAACTCTATTGGCGAAAGCCATCTTTTTTGTTCAACCACTATATTCATAATAAAACCTTTTGATTCTTTCTATGCACAGAAAGAATTTTTTATTCCCAATTGGTTCTAAAATTTTAGTTTAATTTATGCTTTTTTTTATAGAGTTATACATCAGTATATTGATGTGTAATGGATATTTTGATTGGCTTGTTTAGTATATTTTAGGAGCGATTATATGTCATAAACAAGGTGAGAGTAGTGATTCATCTCATCAAAGATGAAAATTGATAATGTGAAGTACGCTAATTTTTTCTGTAGCCCTTCATTGGTATTTGCAAGGTGCTTCTGTAATTCACATGAATTTTGAATTTTTTTATTTAAATCTTCTTTATTTTTAGGCATTCTCGATTTATTTGGTTCTCTAGTAGGCAAAAGAATATCTAGGATATATTTTATTTCATCTTGATTTATATGAAAATGTTGATGAAGTATATATGCTAGGTAGTATACTACCCTCGATGGTTTTGGAAGCATGTAAATGATGTTTTTTTCTAGCGATAGTTTTAAAATCTTTTTAGATGCATGTTTATATTGTTTAGCCATGTTACTATAATTATTTTCGGAAATACCTGCTTCTTTAATTAAATCTAAAAGCGTGTAAGCTTCATATAAAAGTAGCTGTATTTCTTCTCCTATATCGAATTCTCCTATAGCTTCTTTTACAGTTTTATATGATATTGTAGGATGTTTTCGAATAATATTGTCGATAGCTTTATAGTAAATTTCATTTATTGAATGATTTAATATTTTACATATCAATTCCATATCTTCTTTCATTATATTGACTTTGCATTAAAATTTTAGATGCTTTTCATAAAAAGTAAGGTTATCAAATCTCATCTTAAATATTTACATTTAATAAATTTACAAAACAACAAAGAGGTAATATCAGTTTTAATTGTGAACAAAGAGAATTTGATGTCCATAAATTCTTAATATTACGCGCATGACTCTTGAAAAGTATAAATATCCACCAGATAAGCAAGTTGAAACACTAGATGCGGTGATGAAACAAGCAGAAGTGTTGAGTGACGAGTGGAGTAGGTAAAAGATATCCTCTATGAGACCTTATATATTATTTCTCAAAGTTGAGTTTGTCTATAGCCTTCTTAAGTATTTTCAATGGATATCTACTTGCATATCTCCCCATAGTCATACCGCTGTGAGCGTGTCCTAATATCTCTGAAATGACTAAAGAATCCACTCTCTTGAATTTTAACTCAGTGGCTAAAGTGTGCCTAAGTGAGTATAAGACTTTTTTAGTATCTGTGGTGATGTGTTCTCTGATGAGGGTGTTCACTCGTTTACTAAAGTTCTCGAGGTCAGGTAGTTGGCTCAAGAGGTCTATATTGATACTGTGGTGGATGGGGATAATACGATAAGAGGCTTTTGTCTTGAGTCTTAATGTTTTACTACTCAAATCAAAACAATCAAGTCCTTCTATCTTGTTAATCTTTGCCTTTGCTAGTTCAGATAGTCTCATACCACTGTAGGCTAGAGCTTTGATACCATTGTGAAAAACTAATTCATCTTTGCTAAGTTCAAACAGTTGTTTAATCTCTTGAGCGGTCAAAGGTAATCTTTCCGTGATAGCATCGTTACTTGTAACTGTTCCTAGAGTTGTAGTAGGGTTCTTTCTCATGAAATCATTCTCAGTACAAAAGGTATAAAACTTACGAGTCCATTTGATGTATTTGTTAAGTGTCGTTGTGCTAATGGCTTCTTCTGCAAGTGGTGTAATCTTCATAAGCTCTTTAACACTCATATCTCTATACTTTTGGATATTCCTTTTAGGTAGTTTGGTAAGCACCTCTCTAAGATTGAGGATACCTTCTAAGTTCATATTCTCCACTGGCATACGCTTAGGGACAATATGAGAAAATATATTGAGCATAAAAGAGGATACTTCGTTGTACTGCACTTTACTTGTTGTAGGTTTATAGTTCTTCAAAAAGAGGTCTATAGCTTTTTCATTACTCATCTTTGCGGATGAATTAGGTTGTGACATGAGGTCTTTAGTTGAAGTACTTATCTTGAGGACATCTCGCATATATGTTTCGACTAACTCTTGTATTTGATAGTCGGTCAATAATGTTGTGCGAGTTATGAGGTCAATACTTTGATAAGGAGATATAAAAGAGAAAGCTACTTGTTTAGCTTCTTGATATTTTTTAGTACCTAATGATTTGATGATTTCATGTCTATTAAAGTAGGGTAACAGTCTATTGGCTACCCTTATTCTAACTTGATAAATGTCATGTTTATTCTTAGAAAGATATTGCACCTTAGACTCACTTTTGTGTATCTCTTAGGTGTAGTCTATATGCTTTAAACGCCTATATTTAGAGCTTTGCGTAACCTTAAGCGAACCTTGCGGTACCGGAGGTCAGGGATTCGAATTCCTTCGGGCGCACCACTTCGTTTAAAATGTCTCTTCAAATACCCTATATTTTGTTTTTTGTAATCCCAATTCTTCATACGATTTTTGTGTAGCTTTATCGTCTTTGTGAACATAAAGTCTGATGCCACATACATCATAGTGCTCTTTTGCCAATGATTTTGCTTTATCTAAAAGCGCATCGTGGATCTCTTTTTCATGTTCATGATCGGTGACAAAAATACTTTGAATACAATAATAAGCACCATTGCTCCAATCACTCCACTCTCTTGTGATCATGGCTAATCCAAGGATGACATGATCAATCGTAGCTATAAGGTAAAAGCCGTTGTGAAATTTTGAAAAGACCTGGTGGACGCCTTCCGTTGTAAGGGCAAGTGAAACATTTTTATTTACAGTTTCTTTTGCAAATAGTACATTAAATTCGGCTATTTCTTTAGCATCATCACGCGTTGCAATACGAACAATAAGATTTTCTAACATGGGTTCTCCTTATTTTTTGGGTTGTAACATAAAGTCGACGATTTCTTGAGCTCCACCATCATGAATGAGTTGAGATAATTTTTTGGAAACATTTGAAAGATTGATACTTTTAATATGGGTTAAAAGTGCTACTGGATCAATATCTTGTTGGGGAAGGATAAGTGCTGCTTTTTGATCAGCGAGTGCTTTTGCATTAAAGTGTTGGTGGTTTGCAGCTGCATGAGGATAAGGGATAAATAATGCGGGCACATTTGCTGCACAAAGTTCCCATAATGTGCTTGCACCTGAACGACTAATGGCAAAGTCAGCACGTGCAAGTTTTTCAGGGATTGCGTTAGAAAAATCAAACACGTCCGCTAAAATACCTTCATCTTCGTAAAATTTTTTCATTTGCTCAAACTCTTTCTTTCCTGTTTGATGAATAATAGCAATGCCTTCTTGCTGCAAAAGCTTTGCCATTTTAAGCGCTAGGTGGTTAATAAAGGTTGCTCCTTGGCTTCCTCCCAAAAAGATGATTGTTTTAAGATCCGATCGTTCTCTTCGACTCTTAAAAAAAGTTTCACTCACGGGATAACTCGTCATAGTTGCTTTTGCGTCATAAGAGCTAAAAAATGCTTTAGAAAAAGGTCTTAAAAGGGAATTGAGTTTACCTTGGATTGCATTTTGTTCATGAATATAAAGAGGTATGCCACACAAGAGTGCTCCAAATGAAGCAGGGGCAGCGGAATATCCCCCTACTGAAAAAACATACTTAACCTGATGTTTTTTGAAAAGAGCTTTACATGTAAAGGCTGAGCGAATGATCGTAAAGAGAGCAAGGACTTTATGTATCCCTTTTTTGTTGACCACTCCGCGGCTTTCTAAAAAATAGGTTTTTTCAAATCCCTTATCATTTTCAAACCACGTTTGATCTTGCCCTGCAGTAGAGCCAATGTAAATAGGTTTGAGTCCGCGCTTGTTTAACTCTTCTTTAATAGCACGGGCGATAACCAAATGACCGCCTGTTCCTCCACCCGTAATAGCAATCATAGCTTAGCCTTTTTACTAATCATCAGTACCATTCCAATACCCACTGCAAGGGCTAAAATAGAACTACCACCGTAGCTAATAAATGGAACGGAAATACCTTTGATAGGGGTAATCGAAGTAATACCATAGGCGTTCATTAGGAAAGAAAAAACGATGAGAAGTCCAATGCCAAGCGAGAAGAGGTAATAAACTTTATTGGAACTTCGGCTAGCAATTTTAAAAATACGATAAACAATCGTGATAATAACTAAGGTCAAAATGGTTACACCAAGTGCTCCCAGCTCTTCAGCAATACCAGCAAGGGCAAAGTCCGTATGAACTTCACTCAAATAGCCTAGTTTAAACATTCCATTGCCAATGCCTTCTCCAAAAATACCACCGTGCTTGATTGCATTGAGCGAGTGTGAAATTTGGTAAGGCTCTGGTGCATCTTCGACTCGTAAGACAGCGGCTATTTTTTCAGGGAAGAGAGAAAGTACCATGTTTTGAATGGTTGCCCACCATGTTTTGATACGCAAGATTCGGTGACTGGAGCTAAAAATTGCCACAAGAAAAACAAAAATGGAGCCTAAAATGGCAAGCATAAAAAGTTGAAGACTTGTTCCTGCAAAAAATGCCATCACGGCAAGGGTCAATGCTAAAACAATCACTTGTCCAAGGTCATTTTGCATTACGGCTATTAAGTAGATAACCAAGACAAAAACTGCCAAATAAGGGAGGATAAGTTTCATCTCTTCTTTGAGTGATTTTTTATCATTATTGAGTTTTCTTGCAAAACTCCATGCCAAAAAATAAACAAAACCAATTTTAAAAAACTCAACAGGGGCTAGTGAAAATCCTGGAAGTCTAATCCACCTTTTTGCTCCACCAGCAGAGGTTACTAAAGATTCTGGAAGGTAGTGCATCACGCCCATCAGTAGAAGGCAACTGAGAAATATTGTGAAGCCAATATGGATTAAAAATTTATCAGGATCTACTTGTGAAAGCGCCCACATTATCGTGATACTCACCATTCCTACAGCAAATTGTCGAATGAAGAAATGATACTCTGAATAGTCAAAGAAAAGTGTCGTAAACACTGGTAAGGACAATGAAAAAACAATGCCAACACAGATGGCAAAGGTGCTGAGTGAAAAAAGTATTTTATCTGTTTCCATGGTTTCTTATTGTATAGTTGGGATTTATATTATTCTACACTAAAATAGATTAAACCTTATAGTATCGCAATTTGGAATAAAATTTGCTTGTATACAACAAGAAATGTGGAAAGGAAAACGATGAGTTTTGAGATTAGCAAATCAAATAAATTAATGGTTGAAGGCTTAAATGCTAGATCAATGCGACAAGATCTTGTCTCTAGTAATATAGCGAACATCGATACACCTTTTTACAAAGCAAGAGATGTGGACTTTGAAAGTGCATTGATTGCAAAAACAAAAGAAATTTATGGTACGAATAATGCTTCCACTAAACTTGAAATGGCTCAAACCGATGGTGCGCACTTAAGCGGCATTACTGATTTTGATAGTTCTAAAGCAACGGTATATCTTCGAGATGGACAAATGGCTCGAAATGATGGTAACACGGTTGATTTAGATGTTGAGTCTTCGGAGCTTGGTAAAAACGCCATGATGTTTAATGCGTTAAGCTCAGCTTTACAAAAAGATAGTCTTATTTTTAAAAGCGTTATTGAATATTCGTCAAAAATATAAGGAAAACAGATGTCCTATTTAAGCAGTTTTGATATTAGTAGTTACGGACTCTCTGCCCAACGTTATCGTATGGAAGTCATTAGCTCCAATATCGCAAATGCAAATACCACGCGAACCAGTGAAGGTGGTCCTTATCAGCGCCAAGATGTTGTCTTTAAAGCGATTGATTTTAACAAAACACTTAACGCCAAAATTGCTAAACAAAATAATATGCTTGATTATGAAAACCCACTTGATGACCCATTCTTGCAAGAAAATGCCAATCCTGCTATAATGAGTGTTAAAGTGGATAAAGTGGTACGTGATGAGAGCGAATTTAAATATAAATACGACCCCTCCCATCCTGATGCCAATGCTGAAGGATATGTTGCATATCCTAATGTCAATCCCGTAATTGAAATGTCCAATCTTGTTGAAGCAACAAGAGCATATCAAGCGAATGTAGCAGCATTTCAAAGTGCGAAATCCATTGCACAAAGTGCAATAGATATTTTAAAAGGATAAGGTAAATGGCTAGTACAATTGACACACTTTCATCATTAACCAATAAATCCAATATCACTGTTAATAAAGCTGATTCATCAAGTGGTGACTTTTCAAAAATTTTACAAGATTCTATTGAAGAGATCAATGATTCCCAAGTGAAAGGTGATAAAGCAATGGCTGATATTGCCACGGGGGAAGTGAAAGATTTACATCAAGCGGCTCTTTCCATCAATAAAGCAGAAATGAGTATGAAAATGATGTTAGAAATTCGCAATAAAGCACTCAGTGCTTACAAAGAGATTGCTAGGACACAAATTTAATTTTCTGCCTACATGGAACAAGCTGACACCAAAAAAATCAAAATCCTTTTTCTCTTTGTTGTTGTTCTTATTGGATTTATTATCTTCCTTGGAACACTTTTTTACTGGGCAACTATTGATAGAAGGTTACCCAAATTAGAGCACAGTGAAGTTAATTATGCTCTTCGTGGTAACATCATTAGTTCGGATGGTTTTAAGATTGCAACGAGTCAAAAACTCTACAAAGCAATCGTTGATACTCGTAATGTTGATCCTCAAAAATTTGACCTCTTTGTTAAACTTTACTCCTTATACAGCGGGGATGATCCCAAGGCTGTTGCTGCAACACTTAATGCAAATTCTGGTACAACCGTCTTATCGTATAAAATCGATTCTAAAAGCGCTAAATATTTACAAGAACTTTCACGAAAACTGTATAAATTAGGTGTTTTTAAAAGTTTTGAAGACCCTAAAACGGGTGTTGCTTTTCTCCATGGTCTGAGTGTCATTGAAAGTGGCGAATACAGGCTCTACCCTTCTGGGGACTCTGTGACGCCTATTGTTGGCTATGTAAAGAAAATTGAGCAAAAAAATATTACCAAATCAACAGGTGTTAAAGGAATTGAGCGTTTTTACGAAGACAAACTTTCATCCGTACAAGACTCGCTAATTATCGGTTCACGTGATATCTCCAATGCCATTATCTTAGATGGTAATAGCGTCTCATCGCGTCGTTTTGATGGCTATGATGTCCATTTAACTCTGTCACTCAAAATGCAAAAAATGATTGAAAGTGTTTTGGATAAATATCAAAAAAATCTTGATGCTAAAGAGATTATAGCTGGCGTGATGAATAGCGAAACAGGCGAATTTATAACACTAGCTTCAAGTAATCGTTTCAATCCTGACACGATTGACAAAAAAGATTATGGAGCTCTTAATATTTCGGCGATAGAGTATATTTATGAACCAGGTTCGGTCATGAAACCTATTACCTTTTCGCTCTTATTTAAAGCCAATAAAATCAATCCTTATGATATGTACAATATTTATGGAGGAAGCTATAAACTTGGTACGAAAGTGATTAAGGATGAGCATAGAGGAGATAAATTAAGCGTTGAAGATATTATTGTTTATTCGAGTAATATTGGAACGGCTCAAGCTGCTCAAAAACTTGATGCAATAGAGTTTTATCAAGGGTTGAAGGATTTTGGATTTTCTGTCAGAAGTGGCGTGGATCTTCCTTTTGAAAACCCAGGTATTATTCCTGCGCTGAACCGTTTTAATTCACCCATTTATAAAGCAACGGTAGGCTATGGCTATGGTATGAATGCGACGTTTATGCAAATTATTAAAGCCTATAACGCTTTTAATAATAACGGACGATTGCTCACTCCTTCTATCGTTAAAAAATTGGTCTCTTCAACGGGACAAGAACTTTTTCCTGAAAAAAATCCAGAAGTACAGGTTATTCCTGTTGCGGTGGCAAAACGTATCCAAAAAATTCTCATTAAAGTTGTTCAGCAAGGAACGGGATCGGGAACGAAAATGAGCGGTTTAGAAATAGGTGGCAAAACAGGAACAGCACACATTGCAGAAGATGGTGAGTATGTTAGAATCTATAATGGTTCATTCTTTGGTTTTGTTAACGATAAGAAAAATAAATATACCGTAGGTGTACTTGTACGTGAAGCGAAAAAAAGACAAGCTTATTTTGCAGCACAAAGTGCGGTTCCTGTTTTTAAAGAGATCATTGAAAAGCTTGTTGACAATGGATATCTCACACCGTCTTCCGATATTCAAAATACCCCGCAAGAAATCAAGCAATAAGGTGTGTAATACACTCCACAAAAGCCTCATCATCATTGGGACATTTCGCAACGATATAACGATCAAAGCCTAATTTATGTGCGAGTTCTGCATACTCCATGCAGAGTTCAAACTCCGTTTCCGAATTATCAATCGTAAATGAAATCGGTACAATGAGCGCATTTTTATTCTCAAGCGAAGTTAGCTTCTCTTCCATAGAAGGCTCAAGCCATTTTACGGGACCAAGTTTGGACTGGTAGGCGAGATGAATCGCTTTAAAATGAAGATTTTCTTCTCTTAGAAGTTCAGCAATAAGCTTTACATGTAATGTGATCTCTTTTTGGTAAGGATCCCCATTCGCGATAATTTTTTGAGGCAACGAGTGGGCAGAAAAAATAAGCTCCATTTGGGCAGGATTATTTTCCCCGAGCGCTTCTTTGATGTTTTTGACTAAAAGTAGGTTATACATTTTATCTTCATAAAAATGGTCAATAACGCGTATTTTACCCGTGAAGCCTAATGTTTTGGCAATTTTCATAAAATCCTCAACGGAAGACTTGGTGGTCGTCGTTGAATAGTGTGGGTATAGTGGCAGTAAAATGACCTCTTTAATCCCTTTTTTTTGAAGTTCAGCAATGACTTCATTGCAAAAGGGCGGTGTATAGCGCATCGCAAAGTTTACATGTAAAGAGGATAGAGCATTTTGGAGTTTATCAACAAGCTGCTGGGTGTACCCCACTAAGGGCGATTTTCCACCCAGTTTCGCATAGTTTGCTTGTGCTTGTTTTGTGCGCGATGTGGTAATGATGAAAGCAATTAAACGTCGTAAAAGCGAGCTTTTAACGGTGATAATATTGCTGTCATTGAACATATTAGACAAAAAGAGCTTGACTTCATCTAGGTTGTTAGGCCCTCCCATATTGAGAAGTACAAGCGCTTTTTGAACCATTTATGCCTTTCGTGAAGAGATGTCGAGGGTAATCATACTATCTTCAATGGTACTTAAACCATGACGATCACCTGTTTCGATGTACTGTGCAAAGGCTTTATGTTCACGAATCAGAGGCTCTTCTTTTTTAAGCATGACTTTGCGGATGACATACGAGTTGTTTTTTTGATATTCTGAATATTCTGTCAAATCTTGTGCCATCAAATCAGCCTCATAATAGCCCTCTTTGGTTGCGACCTCAATCGTACGCTTTCTAAAAGGTGTTAACCAGTTGGTGGTAATGCTTGCGACAATTTCACCTGTGAGCTGAAATGACAAAATAGCATTATCTTCATGGTGATTGTGAATTTTTTGTGATTTGTAGATCGAAACTTTTTCAATTTCATGTTTGGTAATGAAACGAATAAGATCAATGTCATGCACTGAAAGATCGGTCAAGATGCCAACATCGGCAATACGTGGAGGGAACGGTCCAACGCGGGTAATGCCAATACTGTAAATCTCTTTACCTTCAAGTTCGTTGATGAGCGCTGAAACGACTGGGTTGAAGCGTTCGATGTAGCCTACACAGACTTTCGCATTCGCTTTTTGGGCAGCTTTAAGAATTTCAGAAGCCTCTTCACAGTTTGATGCGACTGGCTTTTCGATAAAAAGATCTTTGCCCTTAGCTAAACATTTGAGCGCAACACTTTTGTGTAAAAAGGTTGGAACAACGATAAACCACCGCTTGAAAGTCTGCTTTTTCTAACATCTCGTCAATGTCTGTATAAAACGGCTCATCGTACTCTCTGGTTTGTTGAATATCACATAATGCTGTGAGCTCGAACTCTGGTAAACTCTTTAAAACTCTGTAGTGGTTTTGACCCATAGAGCCAAGACCGATTAGTGCTACTTTAACCATCATTTATGCCTTAATTGCGTTGACAATGAAATCTTGTTGCGTTTCTGTTAAGAACGGACTCATTGGAAGACTCATGATTTCAGTTCCGACTTGCTCGCTGATTGGGAAGTCACCTTTTTTATAACCTAAGTAGCTCAATGCTTCTTGAAGGTGAAGGGGAATAGGGTAGTGAACCGCTGTTGGAACGCCCGCATCATTTAATTTTTGGATCATTGCCTCACGATTTTTCACACGAATGGAATATTGTGCGTACATAGAGTTTCGATCGCTCATGATTTTTGGTGTAACGACATTTGCGCCCTCAAGCAATTGACTGTAACGGCTACCGACTTCGATACGTTTTTTGCATTCTGCTTCAAAATGGTTCATTTTGACATTGAGGATGGCGGCTTGAAGTGCATCAAGTCTACCATTGATACCAATGTATTTGTGCTCGTAACGTTTGCCTTGTCCGTGGTTCAGGAGTGATTTAAGTTTTGCACCAAGTTCATCATCGTTGCAGAAAACAGCACCACCATCACCATAACATCCAAGAGGTTTGGATGGGAAAAAGCTGGTACAACCGATGGTTGAAAGATTGCATGATTTTTTGCCTTTGTACTCTGCTCCAAAACTTTGGCACGCATCTTCGATAACGACTAGATTGTGTTTTTTTGCAATAGCATTAATGGCGTCCATATCCGCCGTTTGTCCGTAAAGAGAGACGGGCATAATGGCTTTTGTTTTAGGTGTAATTTTTGCTTCGATTAGCTTTGGATCGATGTTATACGTTGTTTCATCAATGTCCACAAAGACAGGTTTTGCTTTTAAAAGAGCGATAGTTTCTGCCGTTGCAATGAAAGTAAATGGCGTCGTGATGATTTCATCACCGGGTTGGACATCTATCGCCATTAAGGCTAATAAAAGGGAATCCGTTCCGCTTGAACAGGCAAAGGCATACTTTGCACCTGTGTATTTTGCAAGGTTCTCCTCAAGTTTTGTCACTTGTGGTCCCATAATAAATTGGGTAGAACTTAAAACATTTAAAACTTCTTTGTTGATCTCTTCTTTATAGGTTTCATATTGCGTTTTGAGGTCGATAAAAGGGATTTGCATCATTGTACCTTTAGGTTAAAAATAGCTAATATTTTACTCCAAACATTCTTTTGCGAGGATAAAGTGTTGATGTGCTATCGTTTAGTATGCGTTAGGGAGGTTATATATGAAAACAGTTTTAGTAACAGGAGCATCGCGAGGAATTGGCAAAGCAATCGCTGAAAAACTTTGCCGCCATTACCGTGTCATAGCCCTTGATAAAGAGGTTCCAACCCATCATTTTTTTGAACAATTTTATACGTGCGATCTTAGTAATACTCAAGAGCTACAAGCGGCAATAAAGCAGATTACAAAAGAGATAGATGCGTTGTATGGGCTTGTGAATAATGCGGGTATTTTTATCCATAAACCCTTAAATGAACAGAGTTTGCAGGACTGGGAGAGAATCATCGCGGTCAATCTCACCGCTCCATACATTTTATCGCAAGCCTTTGCGCCCATTTTGAAACAGGGGCATATCATTAACATTGCATCGACACGAGCGTTTATGTCAGAAGCGGGTACGGAGCCTTATTCTGCATCCAAAGGTGGCATTGTCGCTTTAACCCATGCCCTTTCAATCTCCCTTGCAGGTTATGTCAGTGTCAATTCCATCAGCCCGGGTTGGATCAATACCGATGAAAGCTATGTGGCAACTGTAGAAGAACAGGCATGGCATTCTAGTGGACGCATTGGCAAGCCAAGCGACATTGCTGAGGTGGTGAGCTTTTTATTGGAGCGAGAAGATGGATTTATCACGGGGAGTGATTTTGTGGTCGATGGCGGTGTCTCTAAAAAAATGGTGTATCCATGAGACGATTATTCGTCGCTTTTGTGTTAACTTCTTTGAGTTTGTTGGCAGAGTGTTCGTTTAAAACGGACACATTAATAGCCAAAGAGGGTGAAGTAGTCGATAAAAAAAGTGGTTTAATCTGGCGTCGATGCGCTTTAGGACAAGAGTGGCAAAAAGGCAAAGGATGTATGGGCGAAATAGAACTTCTAAAACGTCAAGAGGCGGAAGAAAAGGCGAATGCGTTAGGAAAAGCTTGGCGCATACCGAGCATTGATGAGCTTTTAACTTTGGTGGATGAACGCTGTAAAACACCTGTGATTAACAGCACACTGTTTGGAAAACTTCACGATACTGGTGAAGGAGCAAATTATCTCAGTTCTTCCATTTACCTTGAAGGTGATGATGTGATACCAACGCTTTTTTATACGATTAATTTTCTCGATGGAAGTGCGGATGCCCATACAAAGGGCTATATGGGAGCGGTGTTGTTGGTGCGTTAAGCCCTTTTGATTTCATGCCACATCTTTACATGTAAAGTGCATGAAACCAAAAAGAGGATGCAAAATAGTTCTTAAACAGCGCCCATAATTTTTTTAGAACTTGTGCCTTTGTGGCTGAGTATCTCTTCATAACTCATCGCTTTTGCCGCACAATCGGTCTTTAAAAGTCCTTCATACAGTACGTCGATTTTCTTTTTATTGTCAAGTTTTTTGAGTTCACTTTTATCGAGTCCTGAGAGATCAAGCAGTTCATTCCACACAGAGCTTTCTGCTAAAGAGTACGCATGAATGGTGACACCTTCATAGGTAAATGTGCCGTTTTTATCCAAATCGGTGACATACAGCACGACCAAGGTGGCAGGCGTAAAAAAGGCTTTGTAGCGCTCAAAAAAAGCCTCAAAATGCAAAATACTCTCTAATTCAGCGGCAAAAAAAGTGACGGTGTCGTCATTTGAAACCAATAAAACTTGTTTGGCTTGCACTTTGGGTGGCAAGATACGATCTGGTGAGAGTTGTTTTCCCTCTTCAACGATCAAAGCGCCACGGTAGCCCACGAGGTCATTCCCGATCTCGCCGTTGAAAGAAGGCTGCCACGCTAAATTATTTTCTTTAATAAACTGCAAAATCGACATGTGTATCCTTTATGTGTGATACAGAGGGTTATACAAGAACTATTCCGTGAGGTTTTAAGAGGAAAAAGTAGAATGTTTTAAAGTAGTTGATAGCACGGTCTTGCAAAAGTTAAAAGTTTAGCATAAACTAAGATGTTCTTTTTTCAAAACATTTTTTATTAATAAATGAAAAAAATATTCACAAGCACTCGCTTCATCTGAAAATATCTTCATATTTGTTTTCAACCCTCTTTCACTATAATAAACTTCCCAAGTATTTTCAAATTGTGATATGCAGTATGCTTCATTTGGGAAACCTCCATATAAAGAATACGAATCTTTCCGTACCGATAATTCTTTTAGTTTTTCTTCTAATTGAAGTATATTCATTTATCTTTTCCTTATCTTTACATGTAAAAATTTTCAAAGCGATATTTAACTGAATAATTGTATCTAAATAGCCAATTTTCATCTTAAATTTCTTTACATGTAAACCCTTAAACCCATTTCTAGTATAATCGCGCAACTAATAATGATGGAGCATAATTGCATGAATCACACGTTTAAAATGATCCTTTTTTACCTTGCGATGTTTGTGTCGCTGGGGCTTTTTTGGTTTTGGATGGCTTTGCCTTCTTCTAGCCTTATCACGTTAGACCCAAATGTTAAACTGCAATGTCTCTCTTATGCTCCTTTTGGAAAAGATGAGTCGCCGATGAACATCGCTAAAGGGTTTCGACCTTCAACGGAGCAGATGGACAAAGATTTGGCGCATTTGGCGACGATTACGAGTTGTATTCGTTCTTACTCAAGCGTTGGGCTTGAAGAGTTACCTGAAATTGCGCGTAAACATGGGCTGAAACTGTGGTTGGGTGCATGGGTGAGCAGTGATGCCGCTTTGACGCGCAAAGAGATCGACACGACGATTCGTTTAGCCAAAGAGAACAAAGACATCATCGAAACAGTTGTGGTCGGAAATGAAGCGCTTTTGCGTAACGATGTGAGTGCTTCTCAACTAGTAGGTTACATAGGCGAAGTCAAACAGGCATTGCCTGATATGGTCATCACGTATGCAGATGTATGGGAGTTTTGGAACAAGCATCCTGAGATCGCTCCTGCGGTGGATCGTGTGACCATTCATATCTTGCCGTACTGGGAAGACAAGCCCATCAGTGTGGACAAAGCGCTTTTACATGTAAAGAATATTCGCGAGTTGATGCAACAAAAAATCCCTGACAAAGAGATCGTCATTGGGGAGACAGGTTGGCCGAGTGAAGGGCGTATGAGAGAAAGTGCATACCCCAGTGCTGTGAACCAAGCGCTCTTCACGCGCGGTTTTGTCAAAATGGCGGAAGAGAATGGTTGGAAATACAATTTTATCGAGGCGTTCGATCAGCCGTGGAAACGTATGAGTGAAGGTGCAGTGGGCGGTTTTTGGGGGCTATTTGATGCGAATAGGGCGGATAAGCACATCTTACATGGTTTTGTTTCCAACTTTCCCAATGCTCTTTGGCTTTTCATCGCCAGTTGTACGCTCAGTCTGGTTGGGTTGATTTGGCTTTGGGGATTGCCACGATGTTCATGTAAAAAAGCACCATATTGGTTTGCGACCCTTTTTGGCGGTTCGGTGGCGCTCACATGGCAAGCCAATGCTTACTGGATCGTTTCGCGCAATAATTTAGAGTACGCATGGGCGATTTTGTGCCTGAGTATTGCTTTTTTATTATGGTTGAAACTGGTGCGTTTTCTCATTGATGAAGAGATAGAGATGCGTGGTTCTATGGCGCGATTTATGAGTGTTATAACACTGAGTGAACCTAAAAGTGAAACATTTTGGGAAGATGCCTTGCATCTGTTAAGTGTGAGCGTGGTGCTTGTTATGGCACTCGCTTTGGCGTTTGATGGAAGGTATCTCAACTTTGAGCTTGGAACGCTAGGTATCATCGCTACGGTTTATGCGGTGGTCTATTTTGCAACGGAGCGCAAAGAGCTAAATGGCTTGATGGAAAAGGTCAGTGGTTTGACACTTTTTATCTGTGCTTTGGCGGTCTTACTGCATGAAAGTGCGCGGAATGATTTTGCCCTTAATTGGGTTGTATGCGTGCTGGTTTTTGGTTCGACTTTATGGCTTTCTCCCTCTAAACTGTGTGGCATTACCAAGTCTTTTCTGATTTTAATTGTAAGTGCGCTTCTTTTGGTAGCGATGAAAGAAGGCATCTTTGTCAATGAGTCATGGATAGACGTGTGCGCCGCTGACCCAATGCTTCCTGTATGCCAATTTAGAACACTTCTTGGCAAAGTGGTTTATCTCAATTACGTAGGGCTTTCGGGTATTGTGGTTGCCATCTTTAGTGTGCTCTCCGGAAGTTATGTATTGGGAATGATTGCGATCATCATGGGACTTTTTTGTCTTTTAACGTTCAATGGCTTTTTAGGCGCTATCATTGTTGTTTTAGGTTGGTGGATTGTTGGGTATCGCTTAAACGATCAGTGTGCATTGTAGAGATCGTATCGTGACTGTTTTTAGGGGATTTAATAATAGCCTTTAGGTTTTTTCGTTAAAATAAATAAATTTTTAATAACGGTAGGAAAGAAAGTATGGACGTAAGAGCAGAGTTTTTAAAGTTTTTTGAACAAAAAGGTCACAAGATTGTCGAGAGTTCTCCACTTGTACCTGATGATGCGACGCTTCTGTTTACCAATGCAGGCATGGTTCCTTTTAAGAGTGTTTTTACAGGTGAAGTTCCTCGTCCTAACCCTCCACGCGCGACAAGTTGCCAAACATGTATTCGTGCGGGTGGTAAACACAATGACCTTGATAATGTCGGTTATACAGCGCGCCATCATACTTTTTTTGAAATGCTTGGAAACTTCTCTTTTGGCGATTACTTTAAAGAAGATGCGATTGCGCATGCGTGGGAATTTGTGACCGAAGTGCTTAAACTTCCAAAAGAAAAATTGTGGGTAACGGTTCATGAGAGCGATGATGAAGCTGAGGCAATTTGGAAAAAACATATTGATGCGAGCCGCATTATACGCTTTGGTGATAAAGACAACTTCTGGCAAATGGGCGATACCGGTCCGTGTGGTCCATGTAGCGAAATTTTTATTGATCAAGGGGAAGAGAACTTTAACACGCCTGAAGACTACATGGGAGGCGATGGTGATCGCTTCTTAGAAATTTGGAACCTTGTGTTTATGCAGTATGAGCGTGACAAAGCAGGTGTCCTTCATCCGCTTCCAAAACCTTCCATCGACACAGGTATGGGATTAGAGCGTGTGACGGCAGTTAAAGAAGGTGTGTTTAGCAACTATGACTCAACACTTTTTATTCCTCTCACCAACAAAGTGGCAGAACTGTGTGGTAAACCTTATGCGTACAAAACGGGTGCAAGTTACCGTGTTATTGCGGATCATATTCGTGCCGTTTCCTTTCTTGTGGCACAAGGCACAACTTTTGGTCGTGTCGGTCGCGGGTATGTGCTTAGACGCATCCTTCGTCGTGCCGTTCGACATGGTTATCTTTTAGGACTCAGAGAGCCCTTTATGTACAAACTTTTAGATACGTTGTGTGATCTGATGGGTAAACAGTATCCGTACATTGTGACTAAAAAAGAGGTCATTGCTGAACAGATCAAAAACGAAGAAGAGAGCTTCTTTGCGACCATCGCTTCAGGACTCGAACTTTTTGAGAAAGAACTCCCCAATACCAAAACAATGTTTAGTGGTGAAGTGGCGTTTAAACTCTACGATACGTATGGTTTTCCTCTTGATTTGACAGCTGATATGCTCAGAGAAAAAGGGTTAAGCGTTAACGAAGCCGAGTTTGAAGCTTTGATGGCGGAGCAAAAAGCACGTTCCAAAGCCTCATGGAAAGGCAGTGGTGACAAAGCAACTCAAGGTGAGTTTAAACCGCTTCTTGAAAAATTTGGCCTCAATACCTTTGTGGGTTACACTCAAAAAGAAGCCAAAACAAAAGTCTTAGCGCTTTTAGATGAAAACTTCAAAGAGGTTCAGAGCTTGGAAGAAAACGGATGGGTCATGTTTGAGCAAACACCATTTTATGCGATGAGCGGTGGACAAAGTGGCGATGAAGGTATCATCGAAGGATACGGAAAAGTCCTTGATACCAAGAAATTTTTTGACCTAAATCTCTCTTTGGTAGAACTTGATATGCCTTTACATGTAAATGATGAGGTGAGTGTTAGTGTTGATCTCTCACGTTTAGAGATCGAAAAACATCACAGTGCAACGCACCTCCTTCACAGCGCTCTTCGCAAAGTCTTAGGAGATCATGTAAGCCAAGCGGGAAGTTTGGTTGAAAAAGATCGTCTACGTTTTGACTTCTCCCATCCTAAAGCGTTGAGTAATGAAGAGATTGTGAAAATTGAAGCCTTAGTGAACAGCTTCATTGCCAGTGGTGTTGCGGGGCAAACTAAACTAATGAATGTAACGGAAGCTAAAAACAGTGGCGCAATGGCACTGTTTGGTGAAAAATACGGCTCAGAAGTTCGTGTGGTTAGTTTTGGCGATGCAAGCATTGAGCTGTGCGGTGGAACGCATGTCAGCAATACCGCCAATATTGGAAGTTTTTTCATCTTAAAAGAGAGCGGTGTGAGTGCGGGAGTGAGGCGTATTGAAGCGATTTGTGGTGGTGCGGCGTTAGCGTATGCCCAAAACCTTAGAGCTGAAATCGAAGCGATTAAAGAGAGTCTCAAACACAAAGAGCCACTCATCGGTATTAACCGTCTTAAAGAAGAGATTAAAACCTTAAAAACGGAAGTTGAATCTCTTAATGCCCACGCAGGAAAAGCCGTAGAATCTTTACATGTAAACGGTGTTGAACTCATCGTTGACGTTCTTGGCGCTGGAGATATTAAAGCGCGTATTGATGATCTTAAAAATGAAAAAGAATCTGTTGCGGTACTTTTGTTGCAAGTCAAAGAGGACAAAGTGATGATCGCAGCAGGTGTTAAAAATGCGGCCATTAAGGCAGGTGCTTGGATTAAAGAGATTGCACCTATTGTTGGTGGCGGTGGTGGTGGTCGTGATGACTTTGCACAAGCAGGTGGACGCGATGCTTCAAAAATAGAGGAAGCTAAAAAAGCAGCCATTGAGTATGCTAAAACGGTTCTTCAAGGCTAGATGATGCGTGATTTTTTCATAGAAATATTTGGCGATTTTGGCAGAATCATCGTTTTTTTACATGTCATTAGTTCAGCATTATTAATTGGCAGTATGTTCATAATGCGATTTGTCATTCAACCTGTGGAAGAATATGTTCCTGATGAAAAGATCAAGTTCAATAGTTGTATGCAAATGATGCGCCGTTATATTCTTTTTTTAGTCCCTGTAATGTTAGTGATCGTGATAACATCGGTGTTTATGCACATAGGGCTTGGCTTTAAATCAGGCAATCCTACCACGTATGTCATGGTGCATACTAAAGAAGCCCTTTGGACATTTATTGCCTTTAATTTTATTTACATGTATTTTAAATACCTCAGAGCTAAAAAAGGATTAGCCGAAGAGAATTACATTGAGGTCGAGGAAAATGTGATCTTAATGGTGAAATATCTTATTCCGCTTAATTTACTTTTAGCCATTATCTCGGTCTATTTTGGCGTGATTTTACGAGGCTATTAAGATGCAAACGATCGTTTTAGGCTCCACTTCTATCACGAGAGCAGAACTGCTGAGCAAATTTGGAGTTCCGTTCATTCAACGAGATGCTGGCTTTGATGAAGAGAGCCTTCGCATCAGTGATCCTTCGCATTTTGTCTACCATGCGACCAAGGGAAAAATGCAGAGTTACCTTGAAAAATACGACTTGGAAATGCCTGTCTTGTGTGCCGATACGGTTGTAACTGCCAATGGGCAAATCCTTCGTAAAGCCAAAGACAGAGCCGATGCCAAACGTATTTTAGAAGCGCAAAGTGGCAATACGGTGAGCATCCTCAGTTGTATGATCTATAAATCCAAAACGATTGAACTTATTGATCTCTCAACCACCGATTATCTTTTTTTACCTTTTGATACCAAAGCATTGCATGATTATTTAGAGAGTGATGAATGGCAGGGAAAAGCGGGCGCATGTATGGTGGAAGGATTTTGTAAATCATATATTAAAGAAGTGGTCGGATTAGAGAGTACCGCTATGGGGCTGAGCGTTGAGAAGCTTCTGCCTTTTTTGACCAAGTAATCATGTATCACAACGAACTGCAAGCCATCACCAAAGCCAATCGCTACCGAAGCCGTAAGCTTTATGATGACGATTTGGCGGATTTTAGCTCGAACGATTATCTCGGCTTTGCTGAAAATAAAACCCTTTTTGAACATGCCGTAGCGCAAGTTTCTCAGTATAAAACGCATGCTCCAAAAGCTTCCATTTTAGTCAATGGCTATCATCCCATTCATGAAGAATTTGAAGCGTTTTTAATTAAACATAACGGTTTTGAAGCCGCCCTGGTGTGCGGGAGTGGTTTTTTAGCCAATTTTTCGTTGATTGAGGCGTTACCGCGCAAACGAGATCTTTTAATTTTGGATGAAGAGTATCACGCCAGTGGTATGGTCGCCTCTAAAACGGTGGATGCTGAGGTGTTGCTTTTTAAACACAATGATGCGAATCATCTGGAGAGTTTGATCAATACACACAATCATAACCGTATTATTATTGCCGTTGAAGGCATTTACTCAATGAGTGGCGATCTTCTCAATCCTGATATTTTTGAGATAGCGGATCGTTACAATGCGCTTTTGATTGTGGATGAAGCGCACAGTGTGGGTGTTGTGGGTGAGCATCTTCGAGGTGTGTTTGATCTTTACAACATTGCACCCAAAGCCAACCATATCAAAATGGGCACACTGGGAAAAGCTTTGGGAAGTTATGGTGCGTATATTTTATGCTCCGAACACATCAGCGAATTTTTACAAAATCGTGCTAAAGCAATTATTTATACTACCGCTCCTTCATTGTTCGATATTTCCTTGGGCTACCAAGGGTTAGTGTACATTTCCAAAAATCAAGCAAGCTTGAAAGTTGAAATAGCCAAACGTCAAGCTGTTGTGAAAACGGTATTGGGCGTGAATATTAAAGGGTTGATCTGCTCATATCCATTGAGCGAAGGTGCCGATGCCCTAAGTATTCAACAAAAATTGATAGAAGAGGGCTTTTTAGTGGGAGCGATTCGACCTCCTACGGTTCCAAAACCTATTTTGCGTCTGATCCCACGCCTTGGTGAGAGTGTAGAAAAGTTAGAAACGTTGTGCTCTCTGATCCAAAAGGGGAGCTTTTGAGCTTTACATGTAAACAGCTTCTCATCAAAAGTAAAGTGAAAACACTGCTTGATGTGAGCTTTTCTTTTGAAAAGTCGTTTGCATTGATTGGCGAGAGCGGCAGTGGAAAAAGTTTGACACTCAAAGCGCTCTTAGGGATGTTACCTCAAGAATTGGATGCATCGCTTGAGTATAATGCTTCATATGAACTGCATCGAGGTGAAAGCATCGCTTTTGTACCGCAAAATCCTTTTACGGCACTCTCTCCTTTGACAAAAATTAGTCAACAGTTTATGGTAAGCGAAGAAATTGCAGAGAAATACCTGAAAATGGTAGAACTAGATATTGCCTTTTTAGATCGTTTTCCCTCTGAACTGAGCGGTGGACAGTTACAACGTCTTATTATTGCGATGGCGCTGTCGCTAAAACCTAGACTTTTACTCTTGGATGAGCCGACAACGGCGCTGGATGAAGAGAGTAAAACAACGGTTTTGGAGCTGATTTCAAGGCTTCAAAAAGAGTGTGAATTTGATCTACTGTTTGTAACGCACGATATTAGTACCATTGAGCATTTATGCGATAATGTTGGCATTATTCAGCAAGGGAAAATCGTTGAGAGCGGTTTGACCAAAAATATTTTACAGGACCCAAAAGAGGCGTATACGAAGCAACTTTTAGAGTCTGGATTTAGACAAAGGAGTTTTAGAACGTGAAATATATTATAACAATTTTGACGATGATTGCATTTGCAGCTTTGATGGCACTTATTTTTTTATACGCACAAATCAGGTTTGATGCCTATAAAATTATTGATTATGCACCAAAATTAACCACACAGATTTATGATAGAAATGGTGAACTCATTGCCAATCTTTTTGATGATGAAAATAGGTTATATGTGGACTATAAAAATATTCCTCCACGTTTGATCGAAGCATTAGTTGCCACCGAAGATACCTCATTTTTTGAGCACAGTGGTATTAATCTTGAGGCTATTTTTAGAGCACTTGTAAAAGATATTCATGCCATGAAAATGGTCGAAGGTGCAAGTACCATTACACAACAGTTGATTAAAAATACGGTTCTCAGTCGTCAAAAGACGTTAACGCGAAAAGTCAATGAAGCTATTTTGGCATATACCGTAGAATCTTCTTTAACCAAAGAGCAGATTTTGGAGCGTTACTTTAATCATGTTTATTTTGGGCATGGCTACTATGGTGTTAAAACAGCGGCACATGGTTATTTCAATAAAACTCTTGATGCTCTTACCCTTAAAGAAATCGCCATTCTTGTAGGACTTCCTAAAGCTCCTAGCTCTTACGATCCGACAAAACATATGGATCTTTCGTTGAGCCGTGCCAATCAGGTTGTCAATCGTATGTATGCCTTAGGTTGGATCAGTGAGGCTGAGTATACGAAATCAACACTAGAGCATCCAATGGTGTATGATGAGACACTCACACGAAATCGTGCGCCTTATGTTGTGGATGAAGTTATTAAAAGCTTAAGTACAGAGTATGATGATATTAAAAAAGGTGGTTATCAAATTTATTTGACGATTGACTTAAAACTTCAGCATTTAGCGCATGAGTCGCTCAAAGTAGGTTACAATGGCATGGTTTCACGAATGGGTAAAGATGCCAATGCTTCGGATCTTAACGGTGCGATGGTGGTTATGGAAAATGGTACGGGCAATATCCTAGCCCTTGTGGGGGGGATTGATTATGCGAAAAGCAGTTTTAACCGTGCCACCCAAAGTAAACGCCAACCCGGTTCAAGTTTTAAACCGTTCTTGTACCAAAAAGCGTTGGATTGGGGATACTCTCCTCTGTCTGAAATTCCAGATATTTCACGAACCTATGTCAATAGCGAAACCGATGAAGAGTGGAAACCTAAAAACTATGAAAATGATTTTGAAGGACTGATAACCCTTAAAGAGGCATTGGTTCATTCACGCAACCTTGCAACCATCAACCTTTTATCGCTTTTGGGATTGGATAGTGTGTATAAAGAACTCAAAAAAGATGGTTTTAAAAATCTCTCCATGGACCTCTCTTTAGCGCTAGGAAGTTTTGGAATCTCTCCCCTAGAGTACAGTGGTTTTTATTCAATGTTTGCAAATTATGGTGTAAGAACAGAGCCAATGTTGGTTAAAAAAATCATTAATCGTCAAGGTGTAGAAAAAGTTTATGAAACCAAAACACAAACAATGACTTCTCCAAAGCAGAGCTATTTGATGATTGATATGATGAAAGAGGTTGTCAAACGAGGAACGGGTAGAAATGCACAAGTGCCTGGTATTGAAATTGCAGGTAAAACAGGAACAACCAACAGCAGTGTGGATGCCTGGTTCTGTGGTTTTTCTCCTGATATTGAAGTGATCACTTGGTTTGGAAATGACAATAACTCCCCACTCAAAAAGGGTGAAACAGGTGGTCGCTCAGCTGCGCCAGCCTTTAAATACTTTATGACAAAATATGTGGAACTTCATCCAGAAACAACACGTGAATTTAAAATACCAGAAGGCGTTGAGTCTCGTAAAATTGATGGAACAACAGAGTTCTTTACCGACGTCTCACCTTTCCCAAAAACCAATAATGTCAAACAACTCAAAGAAGATAGTGGGTTGATGTTCTAGTGGATGATGGATTGCCAAGAGAGAAGAAGTTTTAGAAAGCTACTTCAACGTAGCTTTTCAAGCCAAACTAAGAAGTAATTTAGCGTAAGATTTAACTCTGCCTCATAGAGGTAAGCTTTAGTACCCAGTGTAACGTAGTTTTTCAAGCTCAGCTTGGAAAGCGTATAGGAATAAAAAAAGGGAGCAAGAAGCCAAAAAAGCTTCCCACTCCCTGATAGCTATTAAAATACTAGCAAGAGTACATTGTTTTAAATTCGAACGCTGTAGGTCTAGCCTCATCTGGCCAAACTTGAGTTTCAAATTTATAGTGTTGGTAGGTATCCAAAAATTCTGGAGTCATAACAGGTTTAAGATAGTCATTGTCACGAATTAACGCTTCAAGTGAACCTCTTAAGGTATGAGGCATTTGGTTGATACCTTTTTCTCTAATTTCATCGAGTGTAAGCTCAAACAAGTCTTCATCCATTGGACCAACAGGCTCAGCTTTGGTTTTGATACCGTCAATGCCTGCAAGAAGCATAGAAGCAAATGCAAGGTATGGGCATGAAGTTGAATCTGGGAAACGCATCTCAACACGAACAGATTTTTCACCTGCACCGTAAGGGATACGGCAAGATGCTGAACGGTTTTGCATAGAGTACGTAAGGATTGAAGGTGCTTCAAATCCTGGGATAAGTCTTTTGTATGAGTTTGTTGATGGGTTAGTAAAAGCGGCAACGCTTCGTGCATGTTTCAAGACACCGCCAATGTACCAACGTGCCATGTCGCTAAGGTTTGCATATTCGCCTTCTTTAAAGAACATGTTTTTACCATTTTTCCAGATAGATTGGTGAACGTGCATACCGTTACCATTGTCACCGTAAAGTGGTTTAGGCATAAAGGTTGCTGTTTTACCATTGAGGTGAGCTACCATTTTAACAACATATTTGTATTTTTGAACGTTATCGGCTGCTTCAACAAGAGAACCAAATTTAACGCCGATTTCTCCTTGTGCTTGAGCAACTTCATGATGTACAACGAAGACTTCAAGACCAATTTGTTTAAGGGTTTGTACCATTTCAGCACGTAAATCTACCATAGAGTCGATGGGCTGAACAGGAAAATATCCACCTTTTGTACCTGGACGGTGACCTGTGTTATAGCCATCAGTGAAACTTTTTGCGCTATTCCAAGTACCTTCTTCAGAGTCTACTTCATAGTATGAACAGTTAATGTCGTCTCTGATTTTGACATCATCAAATACGAAAAATTCATTTTCTGGACCAAAGTAAGCGACATCACCCAAACCTGTTTCAGCAAGGTATTTTAATGTTTTTTTAGCAATACTTCTTGGACATTTCTCGTAGAGTTCACCTTTATAGATGTCAAAAACATCACAGAAAACAACAACGGTAGAATCAGCTGTAAATGGATCTAAAAATGCTGTTTCAGCCTCAGGTTTAAGGAGCATGTCAGATTTATTAATTGGTTGCCAAGCATCAATGGATGAGCCATCGAAAGGGATACCATTTGTGAAAGATTCAGCACTAATGGATTCAATAGTGTATGTAAGGTGATGCCATGTTCCTTTCATATCAGTGAAACGAAAATCGACAAATTCAACTTCATTGTCAGTAGTGTATTTGAAAAACTCTTCAACACTGTTAACGAATTTACCCATGTTGTAACTCCTAAGATTTTAAATTTCAGTAATTTTATCAGATTGAGCTGAAAATAAGGTCGAAAAGTGTGCTTAAAAATTAACCAATATTCGATCTCTACTTTCAAAAGTTGCACATTTTTTATACCCATAGTT
Source organism: Sulfurospirillum diekertiae (assembly GCF_011769985.2). Lineage (NCBI taxonomy): Bacteria > Pseudomonadati > Campylobacterota > Epsilonproteobacteria > Campylobacterales > Sulfurospirillaceae > Sulfurospirillum > Sulfurospirillum diekertiae. The sequence continues at coordinate 1,853,202 of NZ_CP039734.2, read as the reverse complement.
TTTTGCAATCGCTCTAAGGTCATCTTGTAAAAAACCAATATGATCGACTGCATGGGCATCTGAGCCAAAGGTGATTGGAATATCATGCTCTGCCATCAACTCTAATAGTGGATGACTTGGGTATTGCTCTCCCACTGGTTTACGAAAGCCAGCAGCGTTGAGTTCGATTGCCATATTGGCGCCTTTGATAGCCTTAATAGCCTCTTTTGCAATCATCCTCACATCTTTTTTGGGTAAATAATTAAAGACTTTTATGAGATCTAAATGGCCAACGATATCAAATAAACCACTTTTTGCCATAGCCGTAATCGCCTCAAAATAACGCTCCCACACTTCATCAATATTTTTAGTGCGGTACTCTCCAATAAATTCGGGATTGTCAAATCCCCATGAACCTAGATAATGCACAGAGCCTATAAAATAATCAACGTTACGCTTGAGCACACGCTCATCAATGTAGCCTTGCAAGAAATCAACTTCATAGGCCAGTAGAATTTTGATTTGGTCTTGGTACTTTTCTTTTACATGTAAAACATCACGCTCATAATCTGCCATTTGTGAAAAGCTCATTCTGTAGTCTTCATCAAAGTTCATGGGAGCATGATCTGAAAAGCCAAAAACATCTATTTTTTGAAGCAGAGCCGCTTGCACGAACTCTTCTATACTCCCTTCCGCATGGTGACACAAAGGGGTATGGTTGTGAAGATCAATCATCATTGTAGGCATCCTTCAATCAGGGTCTTAAAGTTAAATTATATAAAAAGTTCACTATAATAGACCATAATTTGTCACTTTGAGGAGAAAGCTTATGACGCAAGAGGAACTTGATGCTTTGATGGCGGGCGATTTAGACGAAATGGACGAAACTGCACCCCAAGAGGAGAGCATCGCCCAAGAAGAAGAGACAGAGGGGAGTACTGCTTTAAATGAACAAGAAGAGCATGACAAAGCTACGACCCAAATGATGAATGAATATAGAACATCATCCACAATGTCTTGGCCACCACCACCACCAACAGATGATCACAAAATGGTACATCAATTGGATGATGTGACCAAAGACTCTGAAATTAAAGCAACTCAGGTATTTGATAAACTTGAAATCGTCAATAATTTTATGCTGAGTGCAGAAGATAATGCGAAAGAGGTCATTAAACTCATTGAATCTAATATAACGCTTTTTGAAACATTGGTATCAAAATTTCCTAAAATTGATCAATTCCAAAAAGCATTGGATGACAACAAAGGGATGAAAGAACGTGTTGAAGATCTTTTAATGAATGCCCAAATGGCTGAAGATGAGATTATGATGACGATGGACATTATGCAATATCAAGATATTCACCGCCAAAAAATTGAACGTGTTATCAATGTGATGCGTGCGCTTTCAAAATACATGAGTGCATTGTTTGAAGGCTCTAAAGATGATACCAATCGTGTTAGTTCCGCCGTACATATTCATGGTGACACAACAACAGAAGATGTTGTGAGCAATGAAGATATTGAAGCGTTGATCGCTAGTTTAGGAAAAAAATAGGTGTCAAACGTCGAACTGCTTTCTCCTGCTGGAAATTTTGAAAAGTTAAAAATAGCGCTGGCGTATGGCGCGGATGCCGTGTATGCAGGGGTGAGTCACTTCTCCCTTCGCATAAGGTCTGGCAAAGAGTTTACCTATGAGAGTTTTGAAGAGGCGATCAATTATACGCATGCACGAGGAAAACATTTGCATGCTACCATCAATGGCTTTCCTTTCAACGCGCAAATTCCTCTTCTTGAAAAGCACATTGAGCGTGTGGCAGCGATGAAACCCGATGCGTTTATTGTGGCCGCTCCTGGTGTGATTAAACTGGCACGTAAAATTGCGCCTCTGATTCCTATCCATCTTTCAACCCAAGCGAATGTTTTAAGTTACCTTGATGCTGAAGTCTATTCTGATATGGGAGTGAAGCGTATTATCGCGGCACGCGAAGTGAGTTTGAAAGATTTGGAACAGATCAAAAAGCATCTGCCGCATTTGGAACTGGAAGTGTTTGTTCATGGTTCAATGTGTTTTGCCTATAGTGGTCGCTGTTTGATCAGTTCGGTGCAAAGTGGACGTGTCTCCAACCGTGGAAGCTGCGCCAATGACTGCCGTTTCCCCTATACCCTTTATGCACATAACGAAGAGAGTGGAACGCTGTTTCGTATTGAAGAAAGCGTTGAGGGCACGCACATTATGAATGCGAAAGACCTCAATCTAAGCGCGCATGTCAAAGAAATCTTAGACTCAGGTGTCATTGATTCATTGAAAATCGAAGGGCGAACGAAGAGTTCGTATTACGTAGGAATTACGACTAAAACGTATCGTCAAGCGATTGAGGATTATTATGCCGGTCAATTTGATGCGAGCAAATACACGGCAGAGCTCGATACCACCAAAAACAGAGGGTTTAGCGATGGCTATTTGGTGAACCGTCCGTTTGAAAAAAATGACACGCAAAATTTAGCGCACTCGATCAGCGAAGGCACGCACCAAGTGGTTGCGCAAGTGGACGAAGATGGTGCAACGTGTCTTTGTAAGGATGTTTTATCTTTACATGTAAACTATGATTTGGTCATGCCAACCCATCTCAAAATTGAAGCGATGGAGAATGACATCGGTACTATTTTTGAAGAGGATGGTTCTTGGAAAATAAGCTTTAAAAAACTTCAAACGCCTAGTGGCAAACTGTTTGATGAGATACACAGCGGCAATGTCAATGCGATTGTCTTGCCCACAACCCTTCCAGGGTTCACATTTTTAAGAGTAAAGATAAAAGGATAAAACGTGAAGTTCGTTTCTATTATAATGGGAAGCAAAAGTGATTTTACTGTGATGGAAGAGTGTGCAAAAACACTGGAAAAATTTGGCGTATTGCATGAGATTATCGTCTCTTCCGCACACCGAAGTCCAGAGAGAACCCATGAGTATGTTAAAAATGCGGAAGCTAAAGGGGCAAAAGTCTTTATTGCCGCAGCAGGTATGGCAGCACATTTAGCAGGTGTGGTAGCCTCTCTTACGACCAAACCCGTCATTGGTGTTCCAATGAAAGGCGGCGTTATGGAAGGTATGGATGCTCTTTTAAGCACCGTTCAGATGCCAGGTGGAATGCCTGTAGGAACGGTAGCGATTGGCTCAGCAGGCGCTATTAACAGTGCCTATTTAGCGATGGAAATTCTAGCCCTTGCTGATGAAGAATTGGCGGCGAAACTCAAAGAAGATCGTATTTTAAAAGCAAAAAAAGTTGAAACAGATTCTATGGGTATTGAAGTTATCTTATAAAGGGTGAAACAATGAACAGTTGGATGGGAATTGAAGAGTTTAGCACATTAGTGAATTTGGATATTTCTGCCATTCAGTCATTGATTGATGAGGGGAAACTCATCACGAAGAATGAAGAGGGCAAATGCTTTGTTGAAGTAAGTCGTAGCGCACAAGCACTGATTCCTGCCACGAAAGGGATTGTCCTTGATAGCACTTATGAAGGCTCCTCTATCTCAATGAGCTCTGAGTTTGTTGAAAAACGGTTGGCGCCATTTTAAGTCTGCATGAAAAAGTGTTGGATGCCAAAGAAGAGACACTTGATGCACTTAAAGGTGAAAACCGCTTTTTAAAAGAGGCACTTTTTTCGATGCAAGAGCTGTGTGACGAAGATCGTAAAGTCATTGAGACACTCACCAAACAGCTTGAACTGTTACAAGATGAGCTTGAATTTACCAAGCGAAAATATAAAATGATGTGGAACAAAGCGGTGGAAAGTTATACACCGCCAACAAAATAATCTTTACATGTAAACAAATGAAGAAGGAAAGAAATAGTGCTTACATTTAGTCAAATGCTTTTAAACCTCCAAACTTTTTGGCAAGATCAAGGCTGTACCATTGTCCAGCCTTACGATATGCCTGCGGGTGCTGGAACATTTCACAATGCAACCTTTTTACGAAGCTTGAGTAGCAAACCGTGGGCAACGGCGTATGTTGCGCCAAGTCGTCGCCCAACAGATGGAAGGTATGGTGAAAATCCAAACCGTTTGGGAAGTTACTATCAGTTTCAAGTGCTCATTAAGCCTAGTCCTGACAACATTCAAGAGCTTTACCTTAAAAGTCTTGAAATGCTGGGTCTTGACATTAAAAAACACGATATTCGCTTTGTTGAAGACAATTGGGAATCTCCAACGCTGGGTGCGTGGGGACTTGGCTGGGAAGTGTGGTTGGATGGTATGGAAGTGACACAGTTTACCTATTTTCAACAAGTAGGTGGTATTCCATGCAGCCCTGTGCCTGTTGAGATTACCTACGGTGTTGAGCGTTTGGCAATGTACCTTCAAGAAAAAGAGTCCGTCTTTGATTTGATTTGGAATGAAAATAAATTTGGTGTGACAACCTATGGTGATGTGCATAAACAAAGCGAGTATGAATTTAGTAAATACAACTTTGAAATCGCCAATGTCTCTATGCTCTTTGATCAATTTGAAAATGCGCAAGTGGAATGTAAACGCTGCCTTGAGGAGAATTTACCATTACCAGCGTATGATTACTGTTTGATGGCTTCGCATACGTTTAACGTCTTGGATGCCCGTAAAGCAATTTCGGTGACACAACGCCAAAACTACATCCTTAAAATTCGAGAACTTGCCAAAGGGTGCGCGCTCAAATACAAAGAAGTGGTGGGTTAATGACGCTTGGCGCACTTTACGATTTTTTAGATACACTGAGTCCCTTTGCTACGCAGGCACGTTGGGACAACAGTGGTTTATTGATTGGGAGTTTGGATGATGAGGTAGAGCAAATCTACCTTAGTCTTGATGTCGATGGTTCACTCTTAGAACAAGTAACGCCAAATTCGCTTATCATCACGCATCATCCCCTTATTTTTAGTGGTTTAAAACAGCTCGATTTTGCAAAATATCCTTCCAATTTAATTCAAATTATGGTACAAAAAAAGATCAGTTTGATTGCCATGCACACCAACTTTGATCTCTCCCATTTAAATGCTTATGTTGCTTCAAAACTAGGCTTTGAAGTCAGCGAAACCAAAGAGTTTGTTGCCTACTGTGAGGTGAACCAAAGTTTGGATGATTTGGCTTTACATGTAAAACACGTTTTGGGTATTGAACATCTACGAATCGTGCGTGCACGTGAGTGGATTGGACGTTGCGCAATCACGACAGGATCTGGGGGCGATTTGATTGCTCAAATTGAAGCCGATTGCTTCTTAAGTGGTGATCTAAAGTATCATCAAGCGATGGAAGCAAAAGAAAATAATCTCTCATTAATGGACATAGGTCACTTTGAGTCCGAGCGCTATTTCCCAGAGTGTTTGGGCAATTATTTGAAAAATTTGCCATTAAAGGCTATAATATCAAATTCTAAAAATCCGTTTGAGTACAAATAGAGGACACATAACATATGAATAAGTATTTAGAACAGTTAATTGAGCTTTCCAGGTTAGACAAAGAGATCGACGATTTTGGTCCACGTATTGCCAAAGTTGAGAAAATGTTGAAACTTTCTTTAGATAAAGAGAGAGATTTAAAACTCCAAGCAGAGTCTTTCCAAGCGGACATTGCAGACGCTAAACTTAAAAAAGCAAAAAATGAATCCCATTTAGCAGAACTTTCCGCTAAACTTAAAGATATTACGAAAAAAAGCGCTTTGGTCAAAACAGCCAAAGAAGTGAAAGCACTTCAACTCGAAGAAGAAATTTCAAAAGAGCAGTGTGATTTTGCCAATGATGAAATTAATCGCCTAGATAAAATTGTTGATTTAAAACAAGCCAATATTGCGGCATTACAAGAAAAAATTGCAGAAGCTGTCAAAGAGGCAGAAGAGATTAAAACTTCAATTGATTCACAAATTAAAACGATTGAAGAAGAACGTAAAAATGTTTATCAAGCAAAAGAGGAATTGGTTTTACAAATGAGCCAAAAAATCTTGACTTTTTATCAAAAAATTAGAAAATGGGCTCAAAACAGTACGGTTGTACCTGTTAAAAAACAAGCATGTTATGGCTGTTTTATGCGAATGAATGATAAAACATATGCCAGCGTATTAAAGCAAGATGATATTATTACCTGTCCACATTGTGGTCGTATTTTATACAAAGAGATTGAGGAAATTAAGGCGTAAGCTTTGATTTTTTTTTATTATGTATTGGCAACGCTACTCTATCTTTTAGCGTTGCCAATACTTATTTACCTTCGTTTTAAGCCAAAATATCACGATTCAATTCCCGCACGTTTTTTTTTGAAAAACAATTCTCGCTTTGCAGAGGAAGGTGTTTGGTTTCATGCATGTTCATTTGGGGAAGTTCGGTCACTAAGTCCTTTTATTGAAAAAATTGAGCCTTCAAGTGTACGTATTAGTGTCATAACTCAAACGGGATTTAGAGAAGCTTCCAAATATCCATTAGCGCAAGTACGCTATTTGCCATTTGAAATATTCCTACCGTTTTGGATACGAAAACAAAAAGTATTGATCGTTATGGAAGCCGAACTTTGGCCACTTCTCTTTATTGTCGCCAAAGCAAAGGGAATGAAAACAGTTTTACTCAATGCCCGAATATCCGATAATTCTTATGCTTCCTATGTTCGTTTTGCTTGGTTGTATCGTTGGATTTTTAACTCAATAGATCTGATTTTTGCACAAAGTACTGAGGATGAGCAGAGATTGAAAACGCTTGGCGCTAAAGTCGTGCAGGTATGTGGCAATATTAAGGCGTTTAGTCGGTATGAAGTAAGCCATGTGTATCCAAAGCAACCTCATAAAAGAGTGGTTGTTCTTGCCAGTACCCATGAGGGCGAAGAAGAGTTGATTTTATCGCATCTTACATTGCTTCCCAATGATCAGCTCATTGTCGTGCCAAGGCACCCTGAGCGATTTGCAAAAGTAAGTAAACTTTTAAGTGCATATGCTGACAAAGTAGGTAAAAGTTTCATGTGTTTATCTGGGCACACTACGTTGGATGCCGATATCATTTTATGCGATAAAATGGGTGAACTTATTAACCTGTACGCCATTGCTGATGTTGTGTTCTTGGGCGGTTCTTTTGTGGATGGCATTGGTGGGCACAATCCACTAGAACCTGCATTTTTTGGGACAAAACTTATCAGCGGTGAGTTTGTTTTTAACCAAAAAGTGCTTTTTGATGCGGTGACAAATGCCTTTACATGTAAAGCTGAAGAGATAAAAAACGTTTTTGATAGTATTGAAACTTATCCCAAAAGTACTATCGTTCATCATGGCGATATAGAGCCACTATTAGAACAAATATTAGGAAAATAAAATGGAAAAAGCATATAAATTGTTAGCTCTACAAGAAGGCATCTCCAACCGTGCCGCCAAAGATCTCATCGATCGTGGTGTTGTATATTCCGCGAGCAAAAAAGTGAGTGTTGCACGTGGAGAGTTACCTGAAAACACTAAATTTAAAGTTGAAAAAATTGCACCTATCAAAGTTATTTTTGAAGATGAATTTATTATGGCGGTAGACAAACCTGCCTTCATGACCTCAGAAGAGGTTGCGGAGATTAAAAAATTACCATTATTGCATCGATTGGATCGAGAGACCAGTGGCGTTTTACTGTTAACCAAAGATGATGAGTTCCGTATAAAAGCAGTCAATGCGTTTAAAAAGCGTGAAGTTCAAAAAGAGTATTTAGCCATTGTTGAAGCCAAGATTGTTGAAGCTGTAGACATTAATGCTCCAATCTTGACTATTAAAAAAGGCAATACGGCTTACAGTAAAATCAGTGATGAAGGTAGAGATGCAATCAGTCACGTTGAGCCTTTGATGATTGAGGGAAAACGCTCTAAAATTAAAGTACGTATTGAAACAGGTCGAACCCATCAAATTAGGGTGCATCTTAAAAGTATTGGCGCTTCTATCTTGGGAGATACTGAATACGGTGGACGTCCATATAAACGTTTGATGTTACACGCTTCTAAAATCATGCTCTTAGGCTATATTTTTCAAACAAAAGAACCTGAAGATTTTATTAAATTTAGCATTTGATAAAAAAAGAATTTATTCCATAAAAAGCCCTAAAAATAGACTTTAGAAAGCATTCTGAAGTTCTAAATTTCCAAATGAGTTTTAAGGTTTAATTTAGTTTAAAGTATTTGTTGTGTAAAATTGCATTCCTTTGCCAAAGGCAGGTATGTGTGAATAGATTAAAAGGATAGTTTGTGCTAGAGGTTTTAACCGATTCGTTTCGATCAGCGATAAATAAAATACGTTTCAGTGATGATGAAAAGTCTTTAAAAAGTGCATTAGAGAACCTTAAAAAAGCGCTTCTCAAAGCCGATGTTCACCATAAAATTGTACGTGATTTAGTGCGCCAAGTTGAACTGGAAACGAAAGCAAAAGGAATTGGCCAAGTCAATTTTTTACGCTCTTTAAAAACAAATTTAACGACGATCTTAACCGTTCCTGGTAGACAAGGATTTGTTTTTGCATCCAAGCCTCCAACCACTGTATTGATGGTGGGTTTGCAAGGAAGTGGTAAAACAACAACAACAGTCAAATTAGCAAATTATCTCAAAATAAAACAAAAAAAAGTTTTAGTCGTTGCCTGTGACTTACAACGTTTAGCGGCAGTTGAGCAGTTACGCCAACTCTGTTCTGCTAATGAAATTGATCTTTACTCTGAAGAGGCAAATGCCAATCCTGTTGCCATTGCAAAAAATGCAATGAAAAAAGCAAAAGAGGGTTTGTATGATGTCGTTTTAATCGATACAGCAGGCCGTCTAGCCATTGATGCCGAATTGATGGATCAGCTAGAAGCCATTAAAAAAGAAGTCACACCAGATGAAATCTTTTACGTAGCTGACTCTATGACAGGTCAAGATGCGGTCAAAAGTGCGGTAACGTTTCATGAAAAAATTACGCTCAGTGGTGTCATTTTAAGTAAGTTTGATGGTGATGGTAAGGGTGGTGTTGCTCTAGGAATTGCTGAGCAAACGAATGTGCCACTTCGCTTTATCGGTGTGGGTGAAAAAGTTGCGGATTTAGAGCATTTTATACCTGAACGTATTGTGAGCCGTTTGATGGGCGAGGGCGATCTTGAAACCTTAGCGGAAAAAACCAGTTCAATTATTGATGAGAAGCAAGCCAAAGCACTGACGAAGAAGATTAAAAAAGGTGAATTTAACTTCAACGACTTTTTAGAGCAGATGGAACAGATGAAAAAGTTGGGAAGCATGAAGTCTTTAATCGGGATGATTCCAGGACTTTCTCAGATGGCAGGACAACTCAAAGATGTTGATATGGAAAATTCGGTTGAGATGAAGCGCATTCGTGCGATGATCGGTTCAATGACGAAAAAAGAGCGTGAAGACCCAGAATTACTGAATAACAGTCGAAAAAGAAGAATTGCTGAAGGTTCAGGACTTTCTCAAGTAGAAGTGAATCGTTTTCTAAAGCAATTTGCAAATGCTGCAAAAATGGCGAAGAAGTTCTCCGGTAAAAAGGGAATGCAAGATCTTCAAAATATGCTTTCGCAAAGTAAACACGCACATCTTCGTTAAGATGTGACGGTTTATACTTGCATGTAAACTTTACATGTAAATCTAAGTCGTAGACAAAATTTAAGGAGACCATAAAAATGGCAACAGTTGTAAGATTAACACGAATGGGTAGAAATAAAACTCCATTTTACAGAATCGTCGTAACAGACAGTAGAAAAAAACGTGATGGTGGATCAATCGAAACAATCGGTTATTATAATCCATTAACAGAACCACAAGTTATCAAATTTGATGCTGAGAGACTTGCTTACTGGAAAAGCGTCGGTGCGAAGATGAGTGACAGGGTTGCTAAAATCACGGGTAAATAATCATGATTGACAAATTTCTCGAAGAGTTTGCCAAGCTTTTGGTAGACAATCCAGCAGGTGTACGCGTTGAGCGAAGCGATGTTGATGGAACATTTTGCGAAGTTGTCATCTATGCAGATAAAATTGATACCGGTAAGTTGATTGGTAAAGATGGCAAAATGATCAATTCACTCAAGACGCTTATCTCTGGTTGTAAAGCCAAAGACGGTATATCTTACAGAGTGACTGTCAAAGCTAACGATGAATAATCAATCTTCCCTCATTGAAGTCGCTCAAATTGGGCGACTCGTGGGCTTAAAAGGTGAACTTAAACTTCACCTTCAATGTGATTTCCCTGAGCAGTTTAAAAAAGGTAAAAAGTTTAAAACCCAAAAAGGTGAAGAACTTGAAGTTTTTTCTTTCAATCTTTCACGTGAGCTAATCTCTTTTGTTGGGTATCAAAGTAGAGAAGAAGCTGCAAAGCTTGTTAATACATTGTTATTTACAACACAAGAAAATTCGATCAATGAATGTGCTCTAAAAGAGGGTGAATTTTTTTGGTTTGATTTGATTGATGCACGCGTTATCGACGAAGATGGAACAGTGTTGGGTAGTGTAGATGAGATAGAACGCATTGCTGTAACAGACTATTTGGTTATCAAAACTGATGAAGCATTAGTCAAAAAAGGGCTTGCTAAAACCTTTTATTTACCCTACATTGAGCGTTATATCATCATGTTTGATAAAGCCAAAAAAGAGGTGCTTAGCAAAGATGGTTTAGGAATTCTGGAGAACTCCTAATGCGATTTTCGTATGTGACACTTTTTGAGGGGTTGATCGCTTCTTATTTTGAAGACTCAATTTTAAAACGTGCCATTGCCAAAGAGCTTTTAAGTGTTGAGTTTTTGAATCCAAGGGACTATACACTCAATAAACATGGCAAAGTCGATGATTATCAAGCCAGCGGTGGCGCAGGACTTGTACTGTTTCCTCAACCTTTGTTTGATCTTTTACGTTCTATCAAACAAGCATCACGTGAAGCATATATTATTTTCCCGACACCTTCTGGAAAACTGTTTACGCAAAACGATGCCAAACGACTGGCACATAAAAAACATTTGGTTTTTGTGAGTGGGCGTTATGAGGGAATTGATGAGAGAGTGATTGAGACATTTGCCGATGAGCTTTTTTGCATAGGTGACTATGTTTTAACGGGTGGTGAACTTCCAAGTCTTGTGATGAGTGATGCGATCAGTCGTAATATTAAAGGAGTTCTTGGCAATGAGGATTCTCTCAGTATGGAAAGTTTTGAGAGCCCATTATTAGAGGCACCGTGTTTCTCAAAACCGCCGATTTATGAAAATAAATCAGTGCCCTCAGAGTTTTTAAAGGGAAACCACGCTAAAATCTCAAGCTTAAAAAATAAAATGTCTGAATCTAAAACAAAATACTTCAGACCCGATCTGTTTTCTCGCTTTAGCGCGAAGCATTAGAATGAACAAAAAGGATAATAGATGAGAAATAAATATATTGAAGCTTTTGAAGCAGGACAGATTTCTGAGAAAAATGTTCCACAATTCAGAGCAGGTGACACCCTAAGAGTTGCTGTTAAAATTATTGAAGGCGATAAACAACGTGTTCAAAATTTTGAAGGTGTTTGTATTGCAAGACGCGGTACGGGTACAGGTGAGACTTTTATGGTCAGAAAAATCGGTGCAAACAGTGTTGGTGTTGAGAGAATCTTCCCAATCTATTCTGACAGTATTGAAGAAATCGTTGTTCTTAGACGTGGTGTTGTTAGACGTGCTAAACTCTTTTATCTTAGAGATAGACGTGGTAAAGCTGCAAAAATTAGAGAACTTAGAAAATAATACTTTTTTGGCAGTAATACAAAGAGTGTTACTGCCTTCCCTTCTTTCTCCTCTCCTTTCACCCCAGTTTAAAAGAATTACATGAACTTACAAGAACCTTGTTTAACCTGTATTTATGACCAAACAAAACGTGTGTGTGAACTCCTACATGTAAATGATGAGCAAGCAAAGTCCATTGATACTCTGGCCCAAAATCAGATTCTATTATTTGATAAAAACCAAAACCCTCCACTGAATGCGGCTCCTTTGTATGAAGCAATGGCAGAGCTTTTAAAGCTTGACGATCTTTATGCAGATTTTAAAAAAGCCTCCTCCCAAAAAGCCAAAGCTTTTCTTCCATTGTGCGAAGCAAAAATCAATGCAAGTTCCAATAAACTTTTTGAAGCAACCAAAACGGCTGTTGCAGGCAATGTGATTGACCTTGCAGCTGTGATGTTATATGATCTGGAAGAAGAACTAGAGAAGATTTACCATACCCCATTTGCCATTGATGATTTTAATGCCCTTGAGGCTCAACTGGCAAAGACAAAAATATTAGTTTACTTAGCAGACAATGCAGGGGAAGAGATTTTTGATAAACTCTACATTCAAACTATCACAGAACTCTATCCAGATATTGAAGTTTACTATTTTGTACGAGGTCGTCCTATCATCAATGATCTTACATGTAAAGACGCACTAGCTTCTGGGATGAATGAAGTCGCCGTAATTGTTGATAGTGGTGTTCCCACTCCTGGTCTTGTCATAGAGCATATGAATGAAAAAGCACGTGTTATTTTTGAAAAAGCAGACTGTATTATCTCCAAAGGGATGGGAAACTATGAATGTTTAGGCGAAACCGAAGGGTTACCGATTTTTTTCCTCTTTAAAGTGAAATGCAATGTGGTAGCCCAAGCTGTGGGGGCACAGCTTGGTAATATTATCTGTAAACGAGGAATTTAACTAAGCTCTATATAGGCATCATGGAGTTTTTTCACACCATCTTCAATCTGTTCTAAACTTGAGTTCGTGTAGTTGAGGCGTCCGTAAGAGCTGACACGTTTATCGGCAAAGAAAACACTTCCCGGCACAAAGGCAACCCCTTTTTTGATGGCGACATCAAACAGTTTCATACTGTCATCACATTTTTTAAAATTAACCCAAATAAACATACCACCCTCAGGTACGACGAACTCAATGCTCTCTTTAAAATAGGTGTGGAGTGCTTTTACCATGGCATCTCGTTTGGGACGGTAATATTGGATCAACGTTTTGGTATGCTCTTGTAATTCACCACTTTGCATCATCTTTGCACAAATGTGTTGAAAAAACTTAGAATTTTGCAAATCCGTACTCTCTTTACTGAGTGTTAATGCACTGATAATTTCTTTAGGTGCTCTCATCCAACCGATGCGAAAATCGGGTGCTAAAGTTTTTGAAAATGTTCCCAGCGCGATGGTGAGTTCAGGCAATAAATCAGCAAAGGCTGTCGTTTGAACACCATCATATCGTAGAGCTTCATAAGGACTATCTTCAAGTAAAATAACGTTGTATTTTTTAGCAATCCGCACCACTTCTTTGCGGGTTTCAAGGGTATATGAATAACCTGTTGGGTTTTGAAAAATGGGTATCGTATAGAAAAATTTAGGTGAATAATCGCGAAATAACGCTTCAAGCACAACCGTATCAACACCGTTTGCGTTGAGTGGCGCTGCTTTGATCGTTGCATTGTACATATGGAAAAGCCCCAGTGCTGCAAGGTAGCTTGGATCTTCAACGATAATACAATCTTTTTCATCCAAAAAAGTTTTACAGACTAAATCAAGCCCTTGTTGTGAACCGTTGGTCAACATAATTTCTGCTGATGTCGTGCCCACATATTTTTTAGCAATCTCAACTTTGAGCGCCTCAACACCGGAAGCATTGCTGTATTGGAACAGACGATTATCTTCTGTCTCAAAAAGTTTTTTGGCATGTTTTTCAATGCTGTCTCTTGGGAAAAGAGCGGCATCAGGAAGTCCGCCAGCAAAAGAGATAATGGAGCTTTGTGCCGTTAAGTCTAAGATCGTTCGCGTAAATGAACGTGATGCGGTGGTAACACGTTTTGCAAATTTGGTTTGCATTGCCTAGCCTTTATTAAAAATGTATCGAAATTATAGCGCTTCTTCTTTGTATTAGCCACATGAAATGAGGGATTAGTTTTGTCCATTTGTGCTATAATTGTTTCATGAAACAGAAACAAATCACAAAAAATGATCATATTGAGCGCGTCAATGAAGTGCTTTTTTATATCCATGGAGATATTGCAAAGAATTTTGGCGTGGATGAGCTCTCCTCTTTGGTGGCAATGTCTCCGTTTCATTTCAATCGTATTTTTAAAGAAGTGACAAGTGAAAGTCTGCACGCTTACATTAAGCGTGTTAAGCTTGAACATGCGGCTAATCTTTTACTTTTTAACCCAGAAGCTACGATAACGCACATTATGCATGAAGTGGGTTTTATCTCCAATGCTTCCTTCTCGCAAGCCTTTAAAGAGAATTTTGGTGTTACCCCGACCAAATGGCGCGAAGTGGACAAAGCCAATGAAAACAGAGACTATACGTTTGTGGATAAACCTTTACATGTAAAGATTGGTACGATGCCTAGTTTTGATGTGGCCTATGTGAGGCATAAAGGGTATGATCGCAGCATTAAGATGGCGTGGTTGAAGCTTCAAGAGTGGGCATTACGTCAAGGTATCGACTTTTCTGAACAAACAATGATTGGGTTACATCATAGTAATCCACGCTTTGTAGAGTCCTCTTTGTGTCATTATGTGGCATGTTTAGAACTTCCCTTGGGTAAAAAATATTATCGAAGTGCGGAAGTTGGTGTAATGCGGATCCCTCAAACCTTTTGTGCCGTTTTTTCATTGCAAGGTGTGTATGGTGATCTTAAAAAATTTATGGATGTCATTTACCATGAATGGCTTCCCAAAAGTAATTACGAAAAGGCATCGCTTCCCTCTTTTGCGGTATATCGAAAAAATCATTTTATCAATGCCAATGAGACGTTTGATCTGGACTTTTGTGTTCCCGTACGATTTAAATAAATAAAATTATCATTAATTCATCCTTTTAAGCAACCACCAAACAAACCAAGGTTACAATCTTCAAAGATCACAAAAATGACACAAGGAGTTTGTTTTGGATGCACTGTTCTTAATTGTTCCGATTGGGGTTGCTTCAACGCTATTTGTCTTTTTCTTTTTTGAGAAAAGAGCCATTGCTGCTAAGAAACTTAAAGAGTCTAAAGGCTTACCCGCTCCGAGTGTAGAAGATTTTTATGAGAAGTTTCAGCGCTATGAAACACTCTTTAATGTAATTGGTTTTTTTATAGCTTCTTATGTGATTTCATTAGCCCTAGCAAGCATCACGTATAATCCAAGCTATGGGTTAACCCATGCACTCTCTTATATTTTTGCAACAACATTTATTGGGACAATCATTATTTTTGGAATGAAACTGAAAAAAAGCATTTTAATACAAGTATTTGCCACATTTTTGTATGGGGCACCACATATTGTAGCCTCATCGCTTGCATTTTTAACACGCTATATCATCGGCTAAAATTACAAGGACGCTATTTGGCGTCCGTTTCTTCTAAGCCTTTTTTGTTATAATATGCAAAAAAGAGTCTCTATGAAATACCCTCCAATTTTTATTACTGCTACCAATACGGATATTGGGAAAACCTATACCACTCTTAAACTTCTTGAAGCACTCAGCGCAAAAGGACTCAAGGTTGGTGTTATGAAACCTATTGAGACAGGTGTTATCACGCATCCTTTAGACGCTACAGTGTTGTTTGAAAATGCAAAACGTTTAAATCCTGCACTTGAAGTCCTAAAGATGAGGGATATTACGCCATATCAATTTGAACTTCCAGCTGCTCCTTATGTTGCAAAAGGGCGTAAGAAAATTAGTTTAGAGTTATTGGAAAGTGCTTACGCAAAGATCGAAGCATTGTGTGATATTGTCCTCATTGAAGGAGCAGGCGGACTTCTAGTTCCGATTGAAGAAGATCTCTACATGTACGATTTTATTCGTCTCTTTCATGCCAAAACACTCTTGGTTGGGCATGACCAACTAGGATGTATTAACGATATTTTGCTCAATCTTCACCTTTTAGATGGTCTAGGGGTAGATGATTATGAATGGTGCATCAATTTTAGAGGTGATCGTACCCGTTTCGATGAAATCACTCTGCCATTTTTTAAAAAACTATTCGGCAGAGTGCTTTCGCTTCAAGACGATTGCGATGAAATCATCAAAAGTTTAGTAAGTTACCATGACGTCGAGGTGGATAAACTCTAAGGGTTTGTCCGAATACTTCACGATCGTTTGACCTTTGTAATTGGCGGTATTGCGGTATCCCATAAACTGCTCAGAACTTTTTTCTTCATAGCGTGTGGTACAACGTCGTTCCATGCGATAACCGGGAGGCGGAGGTGTACTGCTCGCACTTTGTTCGCCGATATTTTTACCCACGAGGGTTCCTACGATGGCTCCACCCACAGTTGCGGCTGTATTACCCTTGCCACTACCAATTTGGTGTCCTAAAACGCCACCTGCGACACCGCCGATGAGTGCTCCTGCAACGCCGCTTCCTTCGCTAGGTGGTGGAGGAGCGTATTGTACGGCGACTTGTTCATCCCAACACTCTTGGTACGGTACCCGCGACGTGACCATTCGGTACTCGGGTTTACTGGTGATCACGCGTACCTCTTCTGCCATATGCATGGTCTCCGCATAAAGGAGAGAACTCACAAACAGAAGCGGGGCGTAAAAGATTTTTTTCATGTTACCTCCTTTTTCGCGGAATTGTACCACAGAGAATTGAATGAAGTGTTAACGAAACTTACAGTCAAATTTTGTTATTATTTTCGCAAAATCATCAAGGAGCGGTGCGTGAACCATTTGATTAATACACGGGATTTTTCGTTGGAAGAGATTGAGAAGTTGCTTGAGAGAGCAACAGAGTTTTTGGATGAAAAACCACGAGAAATTTTAAAAAATAAAACGGTCATTACCATCTTTTTTGAAAACTCTACTAGAACACGAAGTAGTTTTGAAATTGCAGCCAAACGCCTTGGTGCAATGGTTGTTAGTCTTGATGTCTCACGTAGCTCTTCCAGCAAAGGTGAAACACTTTTTGATACCGCGGCAAATCTTGATGCCATGGGACCTGATGCTATCGTGGTACGTCATAAAAGCTCAGGGGTACCACATATCTTAGCTAACTATGTTAACTGCCCAATTGTCAACGGTGGAGATGGCGCTCACGCTCACCCGACGCAAGCCTTGCTCGATCTGTTTACCATGAAACGCCATTTTGGTGATGTTCGTGGTAAAAAAGTGGCCATTGTGGGAGATATCAAAAACTCCAGAGTTGCGAACAGCAACATTGAGCTTCTAGCGCGAGTAGGCGTTGAAGTCATTTTAGTAGGACCACCACATTTCTTGCCTCAAACAGACCTTCGCGTATACCACACTATTGAAGAAGTGATTGATGAAGTCGATGTGATTATGAGTTTACGTGCCCAAACGGAGCGCCACGCAAATCAAATTTATGCTTCACTGAAAGATTATGGTGCTGATTTTTGCATCACGTCAAAACTCATGGGAGATCGTGACATCATCATTCTTCATCCAGGCCCTGTACACCGTAATGTCGATGTCGATGATTTTATGATGAAAGATCCACGCTCTAAAATTTTAGAGCAAGTTAAAAATGGTGTAGCCGTGAGAATGGCGGTTTTGGAGAAGCTGATTGAACATTGAGTTTGCCTCGAAACTCAATGCCTTTGGTAAGGAGAAAACACCTTTCTTCTTTATGATTGATTATGCGGCAAAACAGTTTGAGGCATTTGTTCTTGATGCCATTCCTCATGGTGTTTTATACCAATTAGAAACCCAAAGTAATGCCTCTAATACTTTTACATGTAAAGATTTTTCTTGGTCGAAAACACCTCCTTCAAAAGAGCAGTATCGTGCTCAGATGGAAGCGGTTATTGAAGAGATAAAAGCAGGCAATACCTATTTGCTTAACCTGACATCTCCTACACGAATTGAGCTCTCGTGTTCACTCGAAAATCTTTTTTATACCGCCAATGCTCCGTTTAAACTCTGTTATCATGAAGCATTTGTCTGTTTTTCACCCGAGCGTTTTGTAGAAATAAGGAACAATCGCATCAGCACCTATCCGATGAAAGGTACGATTGATGCGAGCATTCCTAATGCTAAGGAGATGATCTTAAACGATGAGAAAGAAAAAGCGGAGCACGTGATGGTGGTTGATCTTTTACGCAATGACCTCTCTATGGTGTCAAAAGACATGCGTGTGGAGCAGTTTCGCTACGTAGAAAAGATTCAAGCAGGCAACAAAGAGCTTTTACAGGTTAGCTCCAAGATCACAGGGATGTTGGATGAAAATTGGCATAATAATGTTGGCACGATCCTTGCAACATTATTGCCTGCTGGTTCTATCAGTGGCACACCCAAACGCAGTAGCGTGGAGATTATAAAACGTCTTGAAGGTTACGATAGGGGCTTTTTTACGGGCATCTTTGGTATCTATGATGGAAAAACTTTAGATAGCGCTGTGATGATTCGCTTTTTGGAAAAGACAAAAGAGGGCTATATGTTTAAAAGTGGTGGCGGTATTACGCTTTTGAGTGAGGCAGCAAAGGAGTACGATGAGTTGTGTGATAAAGTCTACATCCCCCTGTTTTGAGACGCTCAAAGCGGTAGATGGCGAAATTTTCCACCTTGCCTTTCATCAGGCACGGTTTGATCAAACGCGTCAAGCGCTTTACGGCTCAATGTCTAAAATCGTTCTCTCAGAACATTTGGCTCCTCCCAAGGAGGGAATTTATCGAGTACGTGTTGAATATGCCGAAGCGCTTCAGAAAATTGAGTATATTCCTTGCGCTCTACACACACTTCAAACATTTGCATTCGTCGAGACTGAAATAGATTACGCATATAAATATTGTAATCGAGAGGCTTTAAATGTCCATTTACAAGGAAATAGTGATGATGTTATCTTTACATGTAAAGGGAAGCTTCAAGATACGAGTATCGCAAATATTGCGCTTTTAATTGATGGTGAATGGAAAACGCCACTTCATCCACTTTTAAAAGGAACGACACGAGAGCGATTGCTTAAAAGTGGTGCACTCAAAGCTGAAGTTTTGGACATGAAAAGCCTTCAAAAAGCTCAGAAATTTGCTATAATGAATGCACTTATAGGATTTAAAATCATTGATAACGTATTATGGATAAAGGAATAAATTTGAATTGGGATCTTTCAGCACTCTATGAAAATGAAACCGTATTAGAAGCGGATTTAAAAGATGCCGCATCACGTGCAAAAAGTTTTGCGTCTGTTTGCAAAGGTAAACTTAAAGAGTTACATGTTAATGAGTTCTTAGAATCAATTAGAGAGTATGAATCGATCAATGAGACCTTGGGTCGCATTATGACGTATGCTTTTTTAAAGTTTGCCACCAATAGTGATAATGGTGGATTTTATGCCAAATATCAGCAAGCCCATAGCACTATCGCTGAAGATCTTCTCTTTTTTGAACTTGAATTTAACAAGCTTTCTAAACCAAAACAAGAAGAGTTGATCGCAGCGGCTCCCACCTATAAATATTATTTAGAATCACTGATGGAAGAGAAGCCTTATCAGCTTAGTCAAAAAGAAGAGCGTATTCTTCTTAAAAAAGAGATGACGTCATTTTCAGCATTTAGCAGACTTTTCGATGAACACTTTAGCCGCTTGAAGTTTTCTTATGAGGGCGAAAAGCTCTCCGAAGAGGAGATACTTAGCAAACTTCAAGACTCCAATCGTGAAGTGCGTCAAAAAGTAGCCAGTGCTTTTACAAAAGGGCTTAAACCGCATCAGCCACTTTTGGCATATATTTTCAATATGATTAAAACGGATCTTGCAAGTGAATGTGAACTTCGTGGCTATAAAAATGCGGAACAGTCACGCCATATGGATAATAAAATTACACAAAAAAGTGTCGACGCTTTGGTTAAAAGTGCTGAAAGTAGTTTTCATTTGGTACAAGATTATTACGTGCAAAAAGCAAAACTTTTGGGGCTCACTGAGCTTTATGAATACGATCGTTATGCTCCATTGGAAGAATCTACCGAAAAATTTGATTTTCAAACATCGAAGAAAATAGTGCTAGATGCTTTCAAAAAGTTTAACCCTAAGTTTTATGAAATTGCCTCTATGGCTTTTGAAAAAGGGTGGATTGATGTATTCCCTAAAGATAAAAAAAGAGGCGGGGCATTTTCTCATCCTGCAACACCGAGTACACATCCCTATGTGCTTTTAAACCATACCGATACGAGACGTGACCTCTTTACTTTGGCGCATGAACTAGGGCATGCGATTCATCAGTATCTCTCACGCGACGTCGGCTATCTTGGCAGTGATACACCTTTAACGACGTCTGAAACAGCTTCTGTCTTTGCGGAAATGCTTGCCTTTGATGCTATTAAAGACAATTTGAGTGTGAGTGAAAAACGCTCTTTATATGCCAGTAAAATTGAAGATATTTTTTCTACCCTTTACCGACAAATCAATTTCACAACGTTTGAGCGTAAAGTACATGCGCATGAAGGCGAGTTGGATCTTGAGACATTTAACCAATATTGGATGCAAGAGAGTCAAAAAATGTTTGGCAAGAGTATTACACTCACAAAAGATTACGCGCTTTGGTGGAGCTATATACCTCATTTTATTCACTCACCTTTTTACTGTTATGCCTACAGTTATGGGCAATTACTGGTTTTAGCACTTTACGGATTGTATAAAAAAAGTGATAAAGCAGTCTTTGTTCAAAATTACACAAGCTTTTTGAGTGCAGGTGGAAGTCAAAGTCCAAAAGAGTTGATTAAAAAATTTGGGTTTGATATTGAAGATGAGCATTTTTGGCAATTAGGTATTAGCGAAATAGAATCCCTCTTAGCAGAATTTAAAGGAATGTGCGATGCTTGAAGCGTTACTTGGGAGTGAAGAGTTTTATGGATTAATGAAAAGGCACACCAAAGAGGTGTTGGAGTTGTTGCTTAAGCGTGGGGTAAATTTTTCAATTTTAACAAATATCTCTGATGTTACCTTTGATCCTGAGTTGCCTTCTGAAATCAGACAAAATTTTAAGCCGATTACGATGTTCTTTTTAGCAGGGTATACCTTTGAGAGTACCCAAGTTTACAATGGAAGAATTAGCTTTGAAGCAGGGTTTGGTAGCGATAATTTTGGCTCTTTGGTTAGTTTACCGATTGAAGCAATTTTACAGATTATTATTGAAGAGATTCCTGTATTTATTAACTTAAGTACACCTCCAAAATCTCACGTAAAAGTGCCTAAAGAGACTGGACTAAAACGCTCAATGGAAGCGCTTATGTCCAATCCTAATAATCAAAAGCTTATTAAAAAGTAGCACTAAGCTTTAATCTCTTGTTTGCTCATAATGTAGTTGATAACATTGTCAATCAGCGCATCATGTTTACGATCTTTGATGTAACAAAGATAGAGCATACGTGTCAATTTCAAGCCTTTCATCTTTGTGGTATAGAGCAACCCATTTTCTAACTCATCAGCAATAATATGTTTTGAGATAATGGAAACAGTTGGTGTATCTTCGATATTTGCTTTCATCAGTGTATGTTTGACTGCGGTCGAACTCGTGACAATACTTTTAACTTTAAAACTTTTACAATCCACATCCATTTTCTCAAATGTTTCATGAATAATCTTGCGTGTATTGGACTCTTCTTCGCGACAGATCCAATTATAAGAGAGTAAATCTTCTTTTTTAACCAGTTTAGGCAGAGGTGAGCGACTGGTAATTACGAGTTCATCTTCTAACCATTCGCGGTAAATAATTCCCTCTTGAAAGATAGGTGCTTCAATGAGTGCTAAGTCCACTTTTTTATCAAGCAGTTTTTCAGTAATTTCTGCAGCATCTTCCACTTTGAGCATGACATTATTTTTAATGGCTTCTTGTATGTCATTCAAAAAATTTGGCAGAATATAGTTACCAATCATTGGTGACGCTCCAAGCACAAAAATAACCTCTTTATTCACAAGACGCAGCATCTCTCTCTCAGCCGCTAAAAGGTGTTTTTCAAGCTTGATAGCTACCTTGAAAAGTTCTTCACCTGCGGTGGTGAGTTTGATACCATTTTTTTTACGATCCACAATTTGAATATCTAAGTATTCTTCAAGAAGTTTTATCTGTTGTGTGACAGCAGGTTGGCTGATGCCAAGTTTTTTAGAAGCTTTAGAAAAGCTTTTTTCTCGTACAACGGTCAAAAAGGTTTCCACTTTTGAGAAATCTTTCAGCATGAAATAATCCTTTTATTGTATAAATATTTTTGATAACACTTGAAAGATTATAACAAAAAATAATAACAAAAACAATGGATAATGCTACACTTTTTTGATCAAAACTTTTGTTTATCGTAGCGTTTCAATCATGAAAAAAATCTGTAGAGTTTTGCTTAAAGTTTTTTTGCTATAATAAATACAATTTATATCATAAAAAAGTAGATGAACGTATGCAAGATTTAACGATGTTAAACGAGTCACAACAAGATGCGGTAAAATGTGTAGATGGCCCTGTACTCATCTTAGCCGGTGCAGGAAGTGGAAAAACCAAAACGATCACGTCGCGCTTGGCTTATTTACTCTCCTTAGGGATTCCACCTGCCAATACCTTGACGCTCACCTTTACGAACAAAGCTGCTTGTGAGATGCGAGAGCGTGCTATGGCGATGATAGAGGAGCATACGTATCCACCGCTTTTATGTACGTTTCATAAATTTGGTCTGCTTTTTTTAAAGTTTCACATCGAAAAAATAGGGCGTAAAAATAGCTTTGTGGTCATTGATACCGATGATAAAAAGCGCATTTTAAAGAGCTTTAGTACCAGTACTGAACTTCCAACGGGAATGATTGCCAGTGAGATTTCACGCTATAAAACTTCCTTGATTGATCCAAAAGTGGCATGGGAGAAAGCAGAGCAAAAAAGCTACCAAGTCATCGCTAAAATTTATGAGCAGTATGAAGACTATTTGGAGTCCAATAACTTGGTTGATTTCGATGATCTTTTAGTGCTTCCTTATAAAATTTTAGAAAGTGATGATGCTTTGTGTGAAGAGGTGAGTCATCGCTATCAGTACATCATGGTCGATGAGTATCAAGATACCAATGAACTTCAATACAAATTGCTGCGCAAACTCTGTTTTAGCCATAACAATCTTTGTGTTGTGGGTGATGATGACCAGAGTATTTATGGATGGCGTGGCGCAAACATTAAAAATATTTTAGAATTTCACGAATCATTTGACAATGTTAAAATCGTGAAGTTAGAAAAAAACTACCGTTCTACTACACAAATTCTAAAAGCGGCGAATGATTTGATTGAGCACAATCGTGGACGTATTGGCAAAGTGCTTGAAAGTACCAAGGGTGATGGCAAAGCTATTGAAGTGATGGACTCACACGATGAAAATCAAGAGGCACATTCTATTGCAAAACGCATTAAAAAACTCATTCTCAGTGGTGTGAGCCCTAATGAAATTGCTGTTTTGTACCGCATCAATGCGCTCAGTCGTTCCTTAGAAGAGGGGTTAAATAAAGAGCAGGTTCCTTACAATATGGTAGGTGGTGTCAAGTTTTACGAACGTGCTGAAGTCAAGGATGTCATCAGTTATCTGCGTGTGATTGCCAACCCTCACGATGATTTTTCCATTAAACGCATTATCAATCGTCCGAAGCGTGGACTGGGAAAAGTCACCATTGAACGTATGATTAAATCTGCCTACGATAACCGTCAATCCATTTATGAGTACATTACATGTAATGAATCTGCCATTGAAAAAGAGGCAACAAAGAAAGCTTCCTTGGCGCTTAAAGAGTTTGTTCAAAATATCGCGCATATTCGGAGCATTCAGGAAAATTCCACCTACGATATGATTGATGCAATTGAAGAGTCTTTTGCCATAAAAGAGTATTACAACAACCAACCTGACTCGTTGGAACGTATCTCAAACATTGATGAATTTTACGGACTTTTTCGTGATTATGTCAAGCAAAATCCTCAAATGAATGTGGACGATTTTCTAAATGAACTTGCACTGCAAAGTGATCAAGACCAAATTGACAGTGAAAATATCTCTATTATGAGCATTCATGCGAGTAAAGGCTTGGAGTTTGAGTATCTTTTTGTGATTGGTTTGGAAGAGGGTTTCTTCCCACTGATAGGAGATGGTAGTGACATCGAAGAAGAGCGACGTCTAGGGTATGTTGCCATTACCCGTGCTAAAAAAGAGCTCACGCTGAGTTTTTCTGCGAGTCGTTTTTACAAAGGGCGTAGAACCGAGCTGACCAAAAGCCGTTTCTTGAAAGAAGCAGGGGTGTGTGAAGGAAGTTTGATTTTTGAAAAAACGACTTCCTTTAAAAAAGGTGATTTGGTCAAGCACAAAATCTTTGGCATTGGTCGTGTCACAGAGATCAGCAAAGTGGGACGAGAGTTTAAATTGCAAATTAATTTTAGTGGTACAAGGCGTGATATTTTGGCATCCTTTGTGGAGAAGATTTAGTGGATAACCGCCTTTTTGTTGCCTATAAGCCTTCAGGTATGGTTTCAAACCATTTTTTAAGCCGCATTAAACGACGTTACACTGTGAAAAAAGCAGGATTTTCAGGCACGCTTGATCCGTTTGCGCAGGGCGTTTTGATTATTGCCTTTGGGCAGTTTACAAAATTGTTCCGTTTTTTGAAAAAAGCGCCAAAAACGTACCGCGCAACACTTTGGATAGGTGCATCAAGCCCAACACTCGATATCGAAAAAATCGAAAAAGTCGAACAGATGATGCCGTTTCATCCCGATTCTGTAACCTTTGTTCTTAAAAGTATGATGGGTGAAATGACCTATTTACCTCCAAAATATTCAGCTAAAAAAGTTGAAGGGGCAAGAGCGTATGATTTGGCACGTGCCGATAAAGACTTTGAGCTTAAAGCCATCACAAGTACTATTTATGACTGTCATTTAATCCACTACGCACATCCTTTTTTGACCTTTGAGATTACCATCTCTGAGGGTGGATATGTTCGTAGTATTGGGGCATTAATTGCTCAAAAACTTGGATTTTCTGGCTCTTTGAGTGCATTAGAACGGCTCAATGAAGGCGACTTTACCTATGAAAATGAGAAAGAGCTCAACCCATTAGATTATCTTGATCTTCCCACCAACGATTACCTTGGTGATTCTCACGATATTTTATTAGGGCGAAAGTTAAGTGTTGAAAACTTTAAGAAGCAAGAAGAAGGTATTTATCAAATTGTGATTGATGAAGTCCTTAGCGTTGTGGAAATCAGCGCAAATGGGGTAGAATATCTCTTAAATTCACTATCGCTAAAGGCGTAACATGTTAATACTCACACGAAAAATTGGAGAGGGTGTTGTTCTAAATGAAAATATTACCATTAGGGTCATCGAAATTTCTAAAGGTGTCGTGAAACTAGGCTTTGATGCACCTAAAGATATGCTTATTTTACGTGAAGAGTTAGAAAAAGCGATCAAAGAAGCGAACATTGAAGCGAGTAAAAATACGAGCCATGATGCGCTCGCTAGTTTGAGTTTTAAGCTTAAATAATGCAGTATCAAGCACACGCCAAAGTCAATATTTTTCTAAAAATCGTAGGAACACGTGGTCATTACCATGAGCTACTTTCACGCTTTATGCTTGTACCTTCTTTGTTTGATACGCTAAGCTTTGTTCCTAAAAAAAGTGCACAGCCTTTTGAACTTGTAGGTGATTTTAATTGTCCGTTAGAGCACAATACTTTGTATCGTACTTTCATGGTACTCAAAGAGCATGGATATGATCAAAAAGTGGAACAAGTCATGAAAGATTTTGCTTTACATGTAAAGAAAAATATTCCAACAGGATCGGGTCTGGGTGGCGGTAGTAGCGATAGTGCCACATTCTTGAAAATGCTCAATGAGACTGCCAGTTTAGGGCTTGATAGAGAAGCAATGATGCGCCTTGGAAGCGAAGTGGGCGCCGATGTTGCTTTTTTTGCCTCAGGTTATGAGAGTGCCAATGTCAGTGGTATTGGTGAAATTGTTGAGACGTTTGATGAAAACGCACTTGACATTGAAGTTTTTACACCCGCAGTTGCCTGTAATACAGCGTTGGTGTATAAAACCTATAGGGAATATTTCTTGCAATCAATGGATCAAGCGTTAGCTTCGAAAATGGTTGTACTTAAAAGTCCCGAATTGTTGAGCCGTTTTTCTAAGGAACAACTCAACGATCTTTTTCCAGCGTCTCTTAAGGCCTACCCAGAGCTTAGCAATTATGCTAAAAAAGGGTGGTTTTTTAGTGGCAGTGGAAGTAGTTTTTTTAGACTTAAAGAGGTACTTTAATGGGTGAACCCGTCGCACGCAATAAAAAAGCGTTCCATGATTATGAAATTTTAGAGAAGCTTGAAGCGGGTATTGTGCTTCAAGGTAGTGAAGTAAAGGCCATTCGTCAAGGCAGAGTGAATCTGAAAGATTCGTTTGTCAAGATTATTAAAGGGGAAGCATTTTTACTCAATGCGCATATTTCGCACCTTTCAACGGCCAATCTAAACTATGCTCCCAATGAGAGGGCTCCTCGTAAATTGCTTCTGCATATGAAGCAGTTACGTAAATGGGATATGAAAGTGGCCAAAGATGGCTTAACGATTGTGCCATTGGCAATTTATTTTAATAGCAAAAATCTTGCAAAAATTGAGATTGCCTTAGCGCGTGGAAAAAATGAGCATGATAAACGTGAGAGCTTGAAAGAGAAAGATGCGCAAAGAGAAGCTAAAACGGCGATCAAGAATTATGCTTACAAAGAGTAGTTTACATATTATTTATCTAAATAAAGTAGAATAAACCAAAAGTTATATGGGGAAACGTATGAAAAAGTTAATCAGTTCAATCATAATCGCAACACTGCTTTTGTTTACAGGATGTGGATCTGAATCATCAAGCGTATCAACAGTAAAAGAGACTTACAAAGATGGTGACAAAGTTGAGCTTAAAAGCGTTTCGGGTGCAAAATTGACACTGCTTCGCAAGAATGGTGGTTTTGTGCTTGAAGATGACGAAAACAAGGTTGTATTGATTGATATTTTTGGTACATTTTGTGCCCCATGTCAGGAAGAAGCACCCTCTTTGATGGATTTTCAACTTCAAAATGGTGATGGTGTTATGCTGATTGGTCTTAACTTTTTTGAAGATGTCAGTGATGAGTATGTTGTGGAGAATTTTGCAGCGAAGTACAATGCCTATTATTTTATTACCAATTCACCCAAAAATAAAAAATTGGTTGAGACGATTTTGCAAGACATTAAATATAAAGAAACCTTGCAAGTACCGTTTAAAGTCGTGTTAAAAGATGGAAAGTATCAAAATGTTACGGATATTTATGGTAAAAATCCAGATAATAAATTTTATCTTGGAAAAGTAGATTTGGATATTATCCAAAAAGATATCGATAAACTTACGGCACAATAGAGGCTTTACATGCACCATTTCGAAGGGGATTTTCAAAACGAAACGCTTGATGCGATAGAACTCAAAGAACCACAACTGTATAAAGTTCTATTGCTCAATGACGACTACAGTAGTATGGAATTTGTGATCAAAGTTTTGATGCAAATCTTTCATCATAGTTTTGAAAAGGCCAGCGAAATTATGCTCAGTGTGCATGAACAAGGCAAAGGTCTTTGTGGCATTTATACGTATGAAATTGCGGAGACAAAAGTAGAGTATGTCCGAAAAATGGCCAAAGAGGAGCACTTTCCTCTGCGTGCTATTATGGAAGCAGAATGATTCATTTTATTCTGCGAATGCACATTATCAGGTAAAAAAGGAGTAGATTATGGTTAACCAAGAACTCAATTTTGTTTTCAATGACGCCATAGCTTTTGTAAGAAAGCATCGCTATGAGTATATCACCGTTGATCATCTCTTTTTTGCTCTGTTGAGTAATGAGAATGTGGTTGAGCTTCTGATCAACTGTGGACTCAGTATTACTTTCTTGCAGCGTTCTATGGAAAAGTATTTTGTGGCGAATCCTCAGATTGTGCCTACTGAAGAGACGTATGAGCCTTTAGAAACGGTGGCATTGACTCGCGTCATTGAATCAATGATGTTACATGTAAAGAGTGCAGGCAAGTCAGAAGCCAGTGTGTACGATCTTTTAATTGCGATGATGGATGAAAGCAATGCCTTTTGTGTCTCTTTGTTATTGCAACAAGGGGTTGATAAACTTTTGATTGTTGAAGAAGTAACAGCACTGAGCGCACCCCAAAATAAAGATGCACGCAATGATGATCAAAAAGAGAGTGCATTGGCTAAATATACGATTGATCTTATTGCTCTTGCCAAACAAAAGCAGATTGATCCTCTGATTGGAAGAGCGGATGAAGTGAAACGGCTCATGCAAGTCTTGTGTCGTAGGAAGAAAAATAATCCTCTTTTAGTGGGTGAACCCGGTGTTGGAAAAACTGCTATTGTGGAAGGTTTAGCTGAGAAGATTAGCGAAGGAGGCGTTCCTGAAATTCTAAAAGGCTCTCCCGTGTATGCACTGGATATGGGAGCACTTCTTTCCGGTACAAAATACCGAGGGGATTTTGAAAAACGACTCAAAGAAATTTTGAATGAACTTGAAGCTAAGAAAGGGGCTATTTTATTTATTGACGAGATTCATACGATCGTAGGAGCGGGAGCAACGAGCGGTGGCTCGATGGATCTTTCCAACCTGCTTAAACCTGCACTCGCTTCGGGGAAAATTCGCTGCATTGGCGCTACAACGTATGGTGAGTTTCGCAATTTCTTCGATAAAGACAAAGCACTGAGCCGTCGTTTTGCGAAGATTGATGTGTTAGAGCCAAGTCTTGAAGACTCTTTTTTAATTCTTAAAGGACTTAAAGGGAGCTATGAGAAACATCATGGTGTGAAGTACCCTAATGAAGTGATCAGAGCTTCTGTCGAACTTGCCAAAAAATACATTAGTGATAAATTTTTACCCGATTCTGCGATTGATTTGATTGATGAAGTAGGTGCTTCGTTTCACTTGGCTAAAAAGCGTAAAAAAGTGGTGGAGATGAGCGATCTTGAAGCCGTTCTTGCCAAAATTGCCAACATTCCAACGCGCAGTGTGAATAAAGATGAGGGCGAGGTGATGCAACACTTAGAAGCGCATCTCAAATCCAAAATTTTCGGTCAAGATGCGGCGATTGAGGCATTGGTTAAAGCCATTAAACGAAGTCGTGCAGGGTTGGGAAATCCGACTGCTCCGATTGGTTCATTCTTGTTTACAGGCCCTACGGGCGTGGGTAAAACAGAAGTGGCGAAACAACTCGCTTTCGAGTTAGGCGTCCATTTTGAACGCTACGATATGAGTGAATATATGGAAAAACATACGGTCAGTCGTCTCATTGGTGCTCCTCCTGGCTATGTGGGGTATGATGAGGGTGGACAACTGAGTGAAGCGATTAAAAAGCATCCGTATACGGTGTTATTGCTCGACGAAATTGAAAAAGCACATCCTGATATGCTCAACATTTTGCTTCAAATTTTTGATAGTGCAACCTTGACCGATAATAATGGAACAAAGATTGATTTTCGCAATGTTATCATCATTATGACCTCCAATCTTGGAACGAAAGAAGCACCAACGATGGGCTTTACGAAGAGCGAGAGCAGTCGAATGGATCATGCGATTAAAGACTTCTTCTCTCCTGAATTTAGAAATCGTTTGGATGACATCATTCACTTTGCGCCATTGTCCGAGCCTGTGATGATCAATGTGGTTGAAAAACTTTTAAGTGAGCTTACCGAGCAGCTTAAAGATAAAAAAGTCGAGATTATTGCAACCTTGGCCGCTAAAAAACAGCTCGCCAGTGAAGGGTATAGCAAAGAGATGGGTGCACGTGTGATGCGTCGTGTGATTCAAGAAAAGATTAAAACGCCGCTCTCTGAAGAGGTTCTTTTTGGCAAGCTCAAAAATGGTGGCGTGTGCAAAATAGATTATAAAGCTAAAAAATGGGTGTTTGAATACAGCGGTGGCAACTAAGAGACTCATCCCGCAGCTGCATCCGAATGATTATACCTTCCCTGATCCCGAAGATGCCAGCGATGAGGGACTTTTAGCATGGGGTGGTGATCTCAAACCTGAGCGACTCCTTCGTGCTTATGTTCAAGGTATTTTCCCATGGTTTAACGAGGGCGATCCCATTTTGTGGTGGTCGCCCGATCCTAGGCTTGTGCTCTTTCCCTCTGACATTAAAATCTCTAAAAGTTTAATCAAAAGCATGAAACATTTTGAAATACGCTATGACACCTGCTTTGAACAAGTGATGCGTTTGTGTTTGGAAACGAGGCTTGCCAAAGGTCAAAAAAGCTGGATCAGCGAAGATTTGATCGCGGCTTTTTGTACTTTACATGTAAAAGGGTTTGCACATTCCGTCGAGTGCTTTTTTGAGGGTGAATTGGTCGGTGGCTTGTATGGACTCTACCTTGGTGGCGTATTTTGCGGCGAGTCAATGTTCTCAATAAAGCGTGATGCTTCAAAGGCTGCGTTAATAGGACTTTGTAAAAAAGTGAAAAGCTTGGGAGGCGATTTTATTGACTGTCAACTTCCCACCGATCATCTTCAATCTTTAGGTGCATCGGTGATACCACGCGAGAAATTTCTAGCAATGTTAGAAAATGCTTTAGAAAATTGCACGACAAAAGCATGGTGATGGTATGCCTTTTATCTTTACATGTAAAAGAAGTTTGAGATGATTGAACACGTTGCTCCCGTTTTTATTTTTGTTGCGTTAGGATACATTTTTAAAACCATCAAACACGATATTTCTGAAGCTTTAACCGAATTTGTACTCTACTTCTCCTTGCCTGCACTTGCTCTTTCCAAAATACCTCATATGACGTTTAATCATGAAGTTTTTTCAATCATTCTTATTGCCTATAGCACCATGGCACTCTCTTTGGTACTGGGATATAGTGCGGGACGATTTTTGAAAATGGATCGTAAAAATCTGGTCACGATGATGGTTATTGTCGGTTTTGGCAATACAGGCTTTGTTGGCTTTTCTTTCATCGAGTCCTTTTATTCACTCAATCATGTCAGTTATGCGCTTGTGTATGATCAAATTGGTACGTTTATTGCCTTAATGACGTTTGGAATAGCGCTCATTGCGTGGGGTGGAGGAGAAGAGCAGCGGGGACGAGATGTGGCAAAACAGATATTTTTTTCGCCTCCTTTGATGGCGGTTGTCGTTGCTGTTGGATTTCATGGAACGGATTTTCCTCCACTTATTGAGAGCATACTTGATAAATTCCAAGCGACGTTAATTCCTCTAGTGACAGCCATCGTTGGTATGAAGTTAGAGTTTCGTACCTTATCGCTCTATTTTAAAGAGAATATGATCGCTTTGTGTTTAAAGATGGTGGTTGCTCCATTTTTGATACTCATGGGTCTTTACTTTTGGGTTGATTTAAAAGAGGATTGGGTGAAAGTAACTTTTTTGGAAACAGCGATGCCTCCGATGACACTGGCTGTTGTTTTTGGTATCAGAGGAGGGTTGAACAAAGCACTTTTGATTAACGCTCTTGCCGTAGGCATTCTTTTCTCGTTCGTGAGCATTGGTTTATGGAATCTAATCATTTCATAGTAACCCTACAATCAAAGAAATTTTTAGATTAAAGAGAGTAATATACTCCTTATAAATAAGCGGTGGGCTCACCGGAGCCTTGGTTCAAACTTTTAATTTTATTTGATGTTTCGTCTCTTCAAGAAACCCTAAATGGAAAACAAAAGGATGGAAAACGAGTTTTCAAACTTTATGCTTGAGATGCTTTGCTCGAAAGCATAAAAGTTTAAAAAAACAAGCATAAAAGTTTAAAAAAACAAGCGTTTTATTCCTGAAAGGATTAAAACAAGCGTTTTTTTAAGCGTGTTTGAAGACGGGAAAACAAAGAAATGGAAAACAAAAATGGAACACACAAAACACTACCTTTTTACCTCTGAAGTAGTCAGTCCAGGTCACCCTGACAAATGTGCCGATATCATTGCGGATAGCATTGTTGATGCACTTATTATTGCCGATAAAAACTCACGCGTTGCCAGTGAAGTTTTCGTCGCAGGTAAACATGTCATCATTGGTGGCGAGGTCAATACCAAAAGTATTCTCTCCTTTGCGGATTATGAGAAAATCGTTAAAGATGCACTCGCTAAAATTGGTTATGATGGAAAATCAGCCTTTACGAAAGAACAATGTTTGCATCCCGATGAAGTCAAAGTTCAAGTGCTTCTCAACCAGCAAAGCAGTGATATCAACCAAGGTGTTGATCAAGAAAGCGGTGAAATTGGTGCAGGCGATCAAGGCATTATGTTTGGTTTTGCCTCTTCTGAAACGGCTGATTTTATGCCAGCTGCGATTACGTATGCCAGAATGTTGTGCGATAAAGTTTATAATTATGCACTCACTCACAACCATAAATTGGGTGTGGATATTAAAACACAAGTAACGGTTGATTATGGTACGAAACAAAATTTTGAAGAGTGCAAACCGCAAAAAATTCATACGATTGTTGTCTCAGCACCTTCGAATGAGAGTCTTCCGATTGAAGAAGTACGTGTTTTGATTAAAGGCTTAATTGACGATACAGGACTTCCAACCGAACTTTATGATCCCAACAATACGATTATCCACATTAACCCAACGGGTCGTTATGTGAACCATAGTTCACTTCACGATTCTGGGCTTACGGGTCGTAAATTGATTGTCGATAGTTTTGGTGGTTACTCTCCGATTGGTGGCGGTGCGCAATCCAGTAAAGATTACACCAAAGTGGATCGTAGTGGTTTGTATGCGGCACGTTGGATTGCTAAACATATCGTAGCAGCGGGTCTTGCAAAAAAATGCTCCGTTCAACTCTCTTACGCTATTGGTGTTGCAAAACCTGTCTCAATTGCTGTTGATACATCAGGAACGTATACGAGCATCAGTGATGATGAGCTCTCTTCTTTTGTACTTGAAACATTTAGTCTCACACCACGCTGGATTACCAACAAATTTGGGCTTGATAAACCAAGCAGTGATACTTTCTTGTATGCTGATGTTGCGGCACGTGGACAAGTAGGACAGAGTGATTATCCGTGGGAACAGCTGGATAGTTTAGAACTCTTTAAAGCACTCAAAAAATAGTTTACATGTAAAGATATTTCTCTGTAAAAGCTATCGTGGATTTCGCGTAACTTTTACATGAGAAATAGACTCTTAGGGGTATATAATTCCGCTTTTTCCACTATTGGCACTATGGTAAATAATCGTTTGATATTTTTTTGCATAATAGCGTAGCAAGAGATATTGCAAGGTTTGCTCTGTAGATGGTGTAAACCACGCGTTATTGCTCACAACAATCATCTGTTTTGGATTGCCAACAAAAAGCTTATCATTGGTTCCTTCATAACAAATAGCACTTCTAAAGGTAACGCCATTGATGACAAAATCTTGCGGTGCTTTCGCTTTTTGATAGTCTTTTGCCCCATCAAAAAAGAGTTTATTGATGATCTCAACGATAAATGCAGGGAAAGGAACCTCTTCACCAAAAGGGACAAGAATAATTTTATGAGCGATTTGCATCTCCCCTTTTAGAAAAAGATACGATGAGTTAAAAAATCCTTGATCTTCTTCATAGGTTAAAGAACCTGCCACAATGGCAATCTGCTCTGAATATTTTTTGAGAGAGGCAATTAAACGAGGAGCTCGGTTAAGATAGAGTGGAAAAGCACTTTCCGGTAAAATAATGAGCTCTTTGTGTTCCGCAATCGCTTTTTCAATCAAGGCAAAATTAAGATCAATTGCTTTTTGTTGATATGCCTCATCCCAACGCTGTGATTGAGGAATATTCATGGTTGGTATAGCGACATCTAGGGGTGTTTCAGGCATCGTTTGTGATGAATGAAATGAAAGTGCCGCAATGAGGGGGATCACCGCAAAGCTTTTCGTCCATTTGGGTAATACTTTAAACAGCGTTATAGCACTTAAAAACAGTCCAAAGGAGAGCAGGGATGTTGAAAAATAGGTATCAATCAAGGTCAGTTGCAGTTTGAGCCAATTAAAACGAAAAGGATCTACAAAACTGATCCCAAAAAGGAGTGGAAGTTGTACGTAAATAGAGCTTCCAAGCCTTCCAATAAGCCAAAAAAGAAACCCATACACTAATGCAATCCCAAGAATAATAAACGGTATCAGAAATACCAAGTCATAATAAACAAAACTAAAACTAATCCAATAAAACCATAAAAGCCCTGTGAAAAATCCACTCCAAAACCAGACAATACGATTTTCACCTAAAAGTAGGTAAAAGCCTGTTAGGGCGAGTAAAGAGTTAAGTGTGAGGAATGTAAGTTTAAAATACGCAAGGTAGATAAAAGCACAAAGACATAAAGCAATAACAAAGGCTTTTATTATGTAAATGCGGGTAAAATAAATATCTAAATTTTTTTTCATAAAGGATTTCCATGCAAGGTTCTGCTAGTTTACTCTCTTCTTTACTTCCCCTCGTTGTTCTTTTCGCAATTTTTTATTTTCTTGTGATTAGACCACAACAAAAACAGGTAAAAAAGCATAAAGAAATGCTTGATGCACTTAAAAAAGGCGATAAAGTGATTACAAGTGGTGGTTTAATCTGTGAAGTCGTGAAACCTGAGGAAGATTCTATCAAAGTTAAGCTTAATGATGAAGGCGTCATTGTCAAGGTTTCAAGAGAATATATTGCAAAGAAAATCGATGACTAGAGGAAAATTTAACTATCGTTTAGTTATCTTTTTAATCGCGATTATCTTTGGAGTAGTGATGTCAATACCTACTTTTTTGCAAAGCGAAAAAGGTGCTAAAGTTTCTTTAGGTCTTGATCTTCAAGGCGGCCTTCATATGCTTTTGGGTGTCCAAACAGAAGAAGCAATTAAGTCAAAGATGAAATCTATCGCTTCAAGTATCAAATTTTTTGCGCAAAGCGGAGATATTATTATTGATGATTTCCGTATTGATGAAGAACTTCTCTCCTTTACTCTTTTAGATAAAGATGAAGAGAAAAAAATTGATGAGATGCTTAAAACCGTTAGTGGTCTGCAAGTTTCAAAAGAGGCTCTTCATTATACCCTTTCGCTTAGTGATCAAGAAAAACAGGTTATTCGCGAATATGCTCTTTCTCAAGCGGTAGAGACGATTCGTAACCGTTTAGATCAATTTGGTTTATCTGAGCCCAATGTTGCAAAACAAGGTAACGATAAAATTTTGGTAGAGCTTCCTGGTATTAAAACAGCGGATGATGAGCAGCGTGCACGTGAATTGATTGCTAAAGCGGCACATTTGCAGCTTATGGCGGTAGATGAAAAACGTAAAGATCGTACCACTACAATGAGCCCAACAGAAGCGGCACAATATGGTGATGTCATTTTGCCTGATGCCAGAGGCGATAACATTCGTCATATTCTAAAAGAGATTCCTATCCTTGATGGTAGTATGCTAACCGATGCTAAGGTCTCTTTCAGTGAAATGCATCAGCCTGTGATTAATTTTACGTTGAATTCAGAGGGTGCAAAAATCTTTGGTGATTTTACGGCGAGCAATATTGGTAATCGTTTGGCGATCGTCTTGGATAATAAAGTTTATTCAGATCCCGTTATTCGTGAGCGTATTGGTGGTGGTAGTGGACAAATTAGTGGTGGTTTTAGCGTTAAAGAAGCCCATGATGTTGCTATTGCACTTCGTAGTGGGGCATTACTCGCTCCTGTGACCCTTCTTGAAAAACGTAGTATTGGACCCTCTTTGGGGGCTGATAGTATTAAGGCAAGTTTGATTGCACTGATTACAGGCTTTGTTCTGGTCTCTGTCTTTATGCTTGTTTATTATCGTTTAGCGGGAGTTGTTGCCAATATCGCATTGATTGTCAACCTCTTTTTATTGATTGCTATTATGGCTCTTTTTGGAGCGACATTGACATTACCCGGTATGGCAGGTATCGTCTTGACCATTGGTATGGCGGTGGATGCAAACGTTATTATTAATGAGCGTATTCGAGAACTGTTGCGGCAAGGTATGC
Organism: Sulfurospirillum diekertiae; assembly: GCF_011769985.2. Taxonomy (NCBI): domain Bacteria; kingdom Pseudomonadati; phylum Campylobacterota; class Epsilonproteobacteria; order Campylobacterales; family Sulfurospirillaceae; genus Sulfurospirillum; species Sulfurospirillum diekertiae. The sequence goes on along the minus strand of NZ_CP039734.2, from coordinate 1,817,290 downwards.
CTATGGCTCAAGCGATTGAACATGGGTATGAAAATGCAATGAGTGCTATTTTGGATAGTAATATTACCTCTATTATTACTTCAGTTCTTTTGTATGTGTATGGAACAGGGCCAATTAAAGGATTTGCCATTAGTACAGCTATTGGTATTAGTGTCTCCATGCTAACAGCCATTTTAGGAACGCATGGTATTTATCAATTCTTTATGCCACGCATTGAAAAAAGTAAAAACCTTTCCTTGTGGTTTGGTATGAAGAGGAGTCACTAATGGAATTTTTTGCACAACATAAAACATATGATTTTATGAAAGTCAGTCGTTTTTTTATTGCAACGACACTTTCATTGGCACTGCTCTCTATTATTTTATTCTTTGCCAAAGGGTTTGAGTACGGAATTGATTTTTCTGGAGGTACGATTGTTCAACTAAAATATGAACAAAAAGCACCTATTGATAAAATTAGAGAAGATCTTTCTAAAGATAAAATGTTCTCAGGTGCTCTTATCTCAGAGTTTGGCTCTCCTGAAGAAATTCAAATTCGTTTTGCCTCAACATCAGGGGGTGTCAGCGAAGATGTTGGTGATAAAGTACGATCTATTTTGAGTGATTCTGGTAAATTTGATGTACGAAAAGTAGATATCGTTGGACCAGTCGTAGGAAGTGAACTGCGACAAAAAGGCATTATGGCAGCCGTTTTGAGTATGTTAGGTATTATGGTTTATGTAGCAGTTCGCTTTGAATGGAGCTTTGCCGTTGCTTCCATCATTACATTGGTACATGATGTGGCTATTACCAGTGGTGCACTGATTCTTTTTCATGTTGAAATGAGTTTAGATGTTTTAGCGGCTATCTTGACACTGATTGGTTACTCGATTAACGATACCATTATTATTTATGATCGTATTCGTGAAGAGCTCAAAAGCACGAAAGATATGGAGTTGATGCATGTTATTAATACCTCTGTTTCTAAAACACTTTCAAGAACAATTTTGACGGTATTGACGGTATTCTTTGTTGTTTTGACACTGTATGTCTTTGGTGGCGAGATTATTCATGGATTTAGCTTTACAATGTTACTAGGTGTTATCATAGGATGTTACAGCTCTATCTTTATTTCCGCACCTTTTTTAAAGGTTCTTGGCTTCAGTGTAGAAGGCTACAAGGCTAAACTTGCTTTAAAAGAAAAAAATAAGATTGAAAAAGAAAAAATGCGCTCACAGTACGAAAAAGGTACCGTTTGATTTGATGGAGAGAAGATGCTTTACAATCCTTTAGAACTTGAAAAAAAATGGCAACAAAAGTGGGATCAAACCAATGCGTTTGAACCCCTTGTTGATATGACTAAAAAGAAAAAATATATTTTAAGTATGTTCCCCTATCCGAGTGGGCGTATTCATATGGGGCATGTGCGTAACTATACTATAGGGGATGCCATAGCGAGACATCACCGAAAAAATGGTTTTAATGTCTTACATCCCATCGGTTGGGATAGTTTTGGTATGCCTGCTGAGAATGCGGCGATTAAACATGGTGTTCATCCTAAAAAATGGACGTATGAAAATATTGATTATATGCGTAAAGAGCTTGCATCATTAGGCTTGTCCTTTTCTAAAAAAAGAGAGTTTGCCGCCAGTGATGTTCTTTACACCAAACATGAACAGCGTATTTTTATTGAGATGTTCAATAAAGGATTGGTGTATCAAAAAAGTGCCACATTGAACTGGTGCAATACCTGCCAAACCGTTCTTGCCAATGAGCAAGTCGAAGAGGGGTGCTGTTGGCGATGTGACAATCCTGTCGAGCAACGTTTACTCCCCGGTTACTATCTTAAAATCACTCAGTATGCGCAAGAACTCCTTGACGATTGTGAAAAATTGCGTGCTGGTTGGCCAAATCAAGTTCTCACGATGCAAGAAAATTGGATTGGAAGAAGCGAAGGCTTAGAATTTTCCTTTAGTCTGAGTGATGCTTCTAAAGTAAAATTGGACAATCAATTTGAAAGTTACAAAGTTTTCACTACGCGTCCCGATACGATTTTTGGAGTCAGTTACTCAGCTCTAGCACCTGAGCATCCTATTGTCAAACATCTGATAGAGCATAAGCTTTTAAGTGAAGACAAAATTGCACAAATCAAAAAAATGCAAAGTGTGGGAGCAAGGGATCGTGCACAAGCACCTAAAGAGGGTGTTAGTCTTGAACTGGATGTGATTCATCCCTTAACGGGAAAAAATGTACCGGTCTGGGTGGCAAATTTTGTTTTAATCGAGTACGGTGGTGGCGCAGTTATGGCTGTTCCAGCACATGATGAACGCGATTTTGAATTTGCCAAAAAGTATGATTTAGCCATTATTCAAAGCATTGAAACAACAGCGCCGTTTGATGGCAGTATTGCGACAACAGAGTACGGTACATTGGTGAATTCAGGTGAATTTACAGGGCTTGATTCTAAAAGCGCACAAAAGAAAATTATTGCCTATTTTGAGGCACAAAAAATTGGCACAAAAGTCATTAACTACAAACTTCGTGATTGGGGCATTAGTCGCCAACGTTACTGGGGTGCGCCTATTCCTATGATTCATTGCCCCAAATGTGGACTTGTGCCTGAGAAAATTGAGAATCTTCCTGTGGCACTTCCTGAGGATGTTGAGATCAAAGGTGAGGGAAATCCTTTGGATAAACATCTCACTTGGAAGTACACACAATGTCCATGCTGCGGAGCAGATGCGGTTCGTGAAACGGATACTATGGATACCTTTTTTCAATCCAGTTGGTATTTCTTACGCTATACCACGGATCCATCGCTTTGGAATGATGTTCCTTTTGATAAAGCGAGTGCGAATTACTGGATGAATGTCGATCAATACGTCGGTGGTATAGAGCATGCTATTTTGCACTTACTCTATTCGCGTTTCTTTACCAAAGTCTTGCGTGATTTGGGTTACGTGAATTGCGACGAGCCATTTGCCAATCTTCTCACGCAAGGCATGGTATTGAAAGACGGTTCCAAAATGAGCAAGTCTAAAGGCAATACGGTTGATCCTGATGCAATTATTAAAACCTATGGTGCTGATACCGCACGCCTTTTTATTCTTTTTGCCGCACCGCCTCAAAAAGAACTTGAGTGGAATGACAGTGCCGTAGAAGGTGCTTTTAGATTTTTAAAACGTTTTGCACAGAAGAGTGAAAATGCATTTACATGTAAAGCCATTCCGAGTATTGATCATGCTTCTTTGCCTAAAGAATCTAAATATGCACGTAAGAAAGTCTATGAAGCTCTTAAAAAATCGAATGAAATTTATGAGGGTAGTTATACCTTTAATACACTGATTGCGGCTTGTATGGAAGCACTCAATGCCCTTAGCGAGCAAGAAGATAAAGCTGTTTGGTCTGAGGGGTATTTTATTCTCCTTAATCTTTTAGAGCCGATTGTCCCCCATCTTTGCTGGGAAATGAGTGAGAGTCTTTTTGGATGTACCAATCTAACACCCATTGCACTCAAAGAAGAAGTTTTTGTAGAAGATAGTATGATACTCGCTGTAACGGTTAATGGTAAAAAACGCGCTGAAATTGAAGTAGAAACCTCCATATCAAAAGAGGAGGCTTTACGTCTTGGTAAGGAGAGCGTTACAAAATGGCTAGAGGGAAGTACACTTCTTAAAGAGATTTATGTTCCCAATAAACTGATTAATTTGGTGGTAAAATAAGATGAAACAACTATTTCTTGGATTCTTGATGGTAGCATTTTTAAGTGGATGTGGTTACAAGCCAGCATCCTATTATGTGAAGCATGCCTTAGGAAATAAAATATATGCGGAAGTTTCGATCTCAAGACAAGATCCAAGAAATAGTGTTCTCATAAAAGATGCTGTCAATGAAGCGATTGTCAGTCGTTTTGGTGCAAAGTTGGTTGCCAAAGAACAAGCAGACAGTGTTTTACATGTAAAGATCGGTTCCATCGGTTTTTCTCCTACCGTGTATGATAAATATGGCTATGTTGTTGCATACAAAGCTACCGTTGTCCTAGCAATGGAGTATGAAGATGAAACAAAAAAAGTTCAAAAATTGACGGCCACAGGAGAGTATGACTTCTCGATTGAATCCAACAGTGTTGTTTCGGATAATAATCGTTTTGATGCAATCCGCTATGCGTCAGGAGATGCTTTAGATGAGTTTGTTTCCAAGATTTCGATTAAAGGACTTCGTAATGGCAACAACAATTAATGAGATCATTAAAGATACCTTAGAACTCATTAAAGCGGAGCATCTTAATTTAACACCCGATAATTATGCAAAAGTTTTCTGTAAAGTTGCCAAACAAAAAGGGGTGATTGTTGAAGATTGTCAAAAAGTAGATAAGTACACTAAAAAGCTTGATCCTACTATTGCAACAGATATGAAACGATTTAGCATCAGTAATGTCGACGAACTTCTTGCCTTTTTGGTCGCAAAACTGAACCGTGCCAATGAAGGTGATGCCCTCAAAATGGTCAACACTCTGGCTATTTTAACCAAAAGAGTGCTACAAGCGATTACCCTTTTACATGATGCAAAAGCAACCAGTTTGGCAAATGCTTCCCTCGAGCGTCTCGATTTTCACCAAAATCTTCAATCTATTGAGCTTGTTAAAGAAAAATGGTTTGATTTTATCTCTAACTACGATGACAGTTATCTGAAGAAGTTGGATTCTTTTGGGCATGTGAGTAAAGATGATCTTGAGGCAATGGTGCGAGATCTTATTAAAATCATGAGTAAAGATACGAGTAGTGAACTTTATAGTACGCTAGTTCCTCTTATTATCGCATCTTTAGCCCCTTCTATTGCTTCAGGAATGAATGATGAATTAGCATCAATTGGTAATGAATTACGTAATTCTCCTGATGCTCTTGGTACTCCAGCCTTGCAAAAAGAGCTTAAAGGGCTTATTTCAAAGCGCATAGAGCTTGATAAAGCTGAAGTGCAAAAGAAAGTTTCAGCGCTGGATAAAATTCTTGATGAGATTAATAAAAAGATTTTGGAATTGATTCAAAATAGTAATGTGAGTCATGAGCAAGTGAAAGTTATTAAAGCAGATTTACAAAGTATTAATTTTGAACACGATAGTTTTGAAAACGTTCATGTAAAACTTCTCAATATTGCCTCATCTTTGGAAAGTGAGACGAAATCTCTAAGCGAAAAGATGACAAGTAATCAAGAAACAATTACCAAGCTTCAAAAACGTGTTTCCAAGTTAGAATCAGCGCTTTTGGTTGCAAAACAAGAAGTTAAAGAAGACTACTTGACCCATGTGGCAACGAAGCGTGCTTTAGCCAATGAACTTGGACGTGTTGAAGATGCTTTTATGCGTTACAAAGTTGATTATACCATCTGCTTTATTGATATTGACCACTTTAAAATGGTCAATGATACGTATGGTCATGAGGCAGGTGATGTCATCCTTTCTACGTTAGGTAAAATTCTACGAAAATATGTGCGTCAAGTGGATTTTGTAGGTCGTTATGGTGGTGAAGAATTTTTAGTGATTCTTCCAAGCATTGATCTTGCGCAAGCCATTCATTTTGCCGATAAAATTCGTGCCATTGTAGAGCAATTTAAGTTTTTGTATAAAAATGAACGCATTAATGTGACGGTGAGTTGTGGTGTCGCACAGCGCTCTTTAGAAAAATCTAAAGAAGAAACGATAGGTTCTGCTGATAGCTTTTTATATAAAGCAAAAGAGGCAGGACGTAATCAAGTGTTACCTGTGCTCTGATGCAACTTCAATCATTTTTAGCGACAAAACCGCTTTTTTACGATGAAATTGATTATGCTCGTATGCCCAAAGCGTATCAAAGCATAGCGTCTCATTTAACCCTTCCCAAAATTATTCATATTGTTGGAACCAATGGTAAAGGGACAACGGGACGTTTTTTAGCACAAATGCTTCTCAGCAATGGTTTACAGGTAGGGCATTATACTTCTCCGCATATTCTCAAATTTAATGAACGTATTTGGCTAAGTGGCGAAGATGCCAATGATGAGATGTTAGAGCAAGCGCATACGGAACTTCTCTCTTGGTTAGAGCCTAGTATGGCTGAATCACTTTCGTATTTTGAATACACAACACTTTTAGCCATGAGTATTTTTTGCAAAACATGTGATTATGTTATCCTCGAAGCGGGGCTTGGTGGTGAGTTTGATGCGACCAATGTCTTTCCCAAATGCCTTTCCATTGTTACCCCTATTGGGTTAGATCATCAATCTTTTTTGGGACAAACGATCGAAGAGATTGCTCAGACGAAGATCAACAGCGCAACCGGGGATATTGTTTTAGCCAAACAGTATGATGCTAACGTTCATCCTATCGCATTGGCAAAAGTAAAAAAACTCAAGAGCCGTCTCTATGATGTGAACGATTTTTTTTATAAAACCTTTAGTTCCAAACTGGATGTCTATAGTGACAAATTTGGTTTACCAACGTATCTTAAAGAGAATTTCAGAACAGCACTTTGCGCGTTAAACGTACTTGGATATGATTGCAATTTAGATATTTTTTCGCCGGTTGTTTTGCAAGGGCGTTGTCAAAAACTTTTACCTAATGTCACGGTAGATGTTGGGCATAATGTGATGGCAGCAGAAGCCTTAGTGGCAAATTTAGGCGAAAAAAAGGTTATTTTGGTCTATAATAGCTATAAGGATAAGGATTTTAGAACCATTTTAAAAATTTTAAAACCCGTTGTTGAAGAGATCCAAGTCATTGAGATTGACAGTCCACGTGCTGCCGATAAGCGTGATATTTATGCTGCTGCTAAAGCTCTCGAACTTCCTATCTCTTCTTTTGTCACCATTCAAAGCGATAAAGAGTATCTTGTCTTTGGCTCTTTTTCGGTAGTGGAAGCCTTTTTAAAGGGGTTAAGTGAGAAATAAATTTACAGTCACTATCTCTGATGTCAATGGTTCACGACATTTTTTATTGCATCAACTGATTAAAAAATTTTTGCTTTATTTTACGCTGTTTGTGGCATTGGTTATTTTAGTCGGTAGTTTTGTCATTTTATTTTTAATGCATGAAGTTTCAAGCCTTGAAGCGAAAAAAGAGAGTGCGGTTTCTGAGCGTAATCTTCTTTTAGTTCAAAATGAAGAACTCCAAAGTAAAGTTTCTGAAAAAGCGCAAGAGTATGAAAATATTCGCGATAAAATCAGTAACATGGAAGAGATGATGGGTCTTCGTACGAACGAAGAAGAAAATATTGATAGTCGTCTTGAAGAGATTGACCTCACAATTATTCAGCAAAAAACATTTTTCGATAATATCCCTAGTGGTGATGTTATGGCCTATAGTGAAATATCTTCTCCTTTTGGTTGGAGAGATAATCCGATTTTAAAACGTAAAGAATTTCATACGGGAATCGATCTTCGAGCGCCTATTGGAACACCTATTTTAGCACCAGCAGATGGAGTGGTGAAATTTGTACAGTATAACCAAAACAGCGGTTATGGCAATGTTGTTTCGCTGAGCCATAATTATGGATTTGAAAGCTATTATGCACATTTACAAAATAAACCCGTTGTCAAAGAGGGACAATTTGTAAAAAAAGGCGATATGATCGCTTATTCAGGTGCTAGCGGAATGACAACAGGTCCTCATTTGCATTATGAGGTAAAATTCATTGGCAGAATACTTGATCCACAACCTTTTTTACGATGGCGTGGTTCTAATTTTGCTGAAATCTTTAAAAAGGAGAAGAGAGTAACATGGGAATCTTTAATAAAGCTGATCAATGCTCAATACCCGCTTCCGAGACAACCATCGTAGCCAGTGGTGCAAAAATAGAGGGTATTTTTAATTGCCAAACACGTTTACATGTCGATGGTACCATTCTTGGAAAAGTGCTCTCAGATAGCATCGTAACTATTGGAAAGCAAGGAAAAATAAGTGGTGAGATTAACGCAAGTCATTTGATTATCAATGGTCTCTTTGAAGGCAATGCCAACTGCGATAATGTTGAAGTCTTAGAAGGTGGCAAATTTTTGGGAAAAGTCATTTCAAAAGAGCTGGTTATTGAAGCCAAAGCTATTTTTGAGGGTGAGAGCAAAATTAAAACCGAGAGTGTGGAAGCACCTTCGTATGAAGAACAAAGGGATTGATTGTTACAAGCTGCGTGTTATGAATTTTTACAAACTAAAAATGACCTTCAACTTTTAGGTGTCAAAGGTGAAAAGGAGGCTTTCCTAGCTTCTGAAGTAGCCCTTTTTCTGGGTAAGAAAAGTTATGTTTTACCTGATTTACGGGCAAATAGTGGTGATGATCTCCTCTCTTTCCATGAGGAAATTGTAGAGCTTTTACGTGTTTTGCAAGCATTTTATAAAGACAACTCTCCTAAAAAGATTTTAATTGCTCCCTTGCGGACACTCTTAACGCCACTTCCCAAAGCCGAACTTTTTGACACCTTAAGTCTAGAGTTTGGTATGCGCTTACATTTGGAACATTTTAAAGAGCAAATGTTCTACTGGGGCTATCTTGCTGTGGATGTAGTACAAGACAAAGGTGAAATCTCTGTACGGGGAGATATCATCGATATTTTTCCACCGGACAGTGAAAAAGCGCTTCGCTTAAGTCTTTTTGATGATGAAGTGGAAAGTATTCGTTTCTTTGACTGTGAGAGTCAAAAGAGTGCCAAAGAGGAACTGGAAAGCTATACACTTTTCCCAGCCCTTTTTGCACTCGATGAAGAACGTCACACGCTGATGCAAAAACGTATAGATTCTCTTAAAAGTGATAGCTTTACCAAAGATGTGCATTCGCTTGGTCTGTGGGTTTTGGGGGAGAGCGGGGCAGTTTATACGGAAGCATTTAAAACCTACTTGAGTATGGATGCAGTAGCAGAACTTGACGAAATAGCACTTTTTGATGAGGTGGGTGCCAAAAAATTACAAAGCCTTCCATCGATTCCTGAAGCAAAAGCTTACAGGGAAATTGCACCCAGTAACATCAAAACTTTTTTAGAGTTGCATCAAAATAAAAAAATAACGCTCTTAGCAAAAAATGAAGTTTTACTGCGTATTGTAGATATAGAACCTTTACATGTAAAGTGGATTCAGAGTGAGCGTATCGTTAACATTATGAACGCGGAAGAGGTTATTCTCTCGCTCAATAAGCCCTCTACAAAAATCAAACGTAAGCGTGCCAACATTGTTCTGGATGAACTTAAAAGTGGCGATTATGTCGTACATGAAAACTATGGTATTGGCATCTTTAAGGGACTTACACAAGTCACTGTTTTAGGGGCTACTAAAGATTTTGTTTTGATAGAGTATTTGGGCGACGATAAGCTTTTACTCCCCGTTGAAAATTTACATGTAATCGATCGTTACATTGGCGAAAGCGGTGGTTTGGTCAGCGTGGATCGCCTTGGAAAAGGGAGTTTCCAAAAACTCAAAGCCAAAACCAGAGAGCGACTTTTAGAGATTGCCAGTGAGATCATTGCCATTGCGGCTAAACGTGAGATGGTGGATGGGCTCAGCATTGCTATGGAACAGGGTGAAATGGCATTGTTTGAAGCCGATGCAGGCTTTACGTATACCGAAGATCAACGACGGGTTATTGGCGAAATTTTGAGTGATTTCAAAAGCGGTAAGATGATGGACAGACTGCTCAGTGGTGATGTCGGTTTTGGTAAGACAGAAGTGGCGATGAATGCAATATTTGCGACGGTACGAAAAGGCTTTCAGGCGATCTTAATTGCACCTACCACACTTTTATGTTCGCAGCATTTTAAGAGCCTTTCAACCCGTTTTGCCAAGTACAACATCAAAGTAGCGCAATTGGATCGTTTTACTTCTCCCGCTCAAAAGCAGGTGATTTTAAAAGAGCTCAAAAGTGGCGAGTTGCACGTTTGCGTAGGAACGCACTCTTTGTTTGAAGTAGAACTACACAATCCTGCGCTTGTGGTGGTGGATGAAGAGCATAAATTTGGTGTCAAACAAAAAGAGAAGCTTAAAAACTTCCGTGAAAATGTCCACATTCTCTCTATGAGTGCCACGCCCATTCCAAGAAGTCTCAATATGGCACTGAGTTCCATTAAGCAGTATTCACAGCTTTTAACACCACCTAATGATCGAGAAGATGTGCGAACGTTCGTGAAAGAGTATGATGAAAAGGTTATCAAAGAGGCGATTATTCGGGAAATGAGACGTGGTGGGCAGGTCTTTTTTGTGCACAACCGTATTGCTACCATTGAGGCTAAACGTAAAGAGCTGCTCTCTATGATGCCCAATCTACGCATTCTCACACTTCATTCAGAAATCAGTGCGGCTATCACCGAAAAAGAGATGTTGCATTTTGAAGAGAAAGCGTATGATGTACTTTTAAGTACCTCCATCATCGAATCAGGTATTCATATTCCCAATGTCAATACGATTCTTATCGATTCAGCCGATCACTTTGGTATGGCAGATCTGCACCAACTTCGTGGTCGCGTAGGGCGTAGTAAGCGCCAAGGCTTTTGTTACTTTTTGGTGAAAGATAAAGAAGAACTCTCGGAATCTGCCAAAAAACGTCTTATTGCACTTGAATCCAATTCGTATCTAGGCAGTGGTTCCATCCTTGCCTACCATGACCTTGAAATCAGAGGTGGCGGTAATTTGGTGGGTGAAGCACAAAGTGGGCATATCAAAAATATTGGGTATTCCCTCTATCTTAAAATGCTTGAAGATGCGATCAATTCGCTTTTGGGTAAAACACCGATTGCTTCACGAGAGGTTGAGATTAAGCTTTCCATTAGTGCATTCATTAGCGACAATGACATCGCAGAAGACCGTGTACGACTCGAATTATACAGACGTTTGAGCCGTTGTGCAAGTGTGCATGATGTTTTAGAAATCGAAGAAGAGATGGTGGATCGTTTTGGCAAACTTGATGTTTCGACAAAGCAGTTCTTGCAACTGATTGAGATTAAAATTTTAGCGACACAACAAAACATTGTCCTTATCTCCAATTACGGGCAAAATATTACGATCAAATACGAAGATGAGAAAAAAATCATGTTGCAATCACGTAGTCGGGATGATGACGATATCATTGCTACCGTGTTGCTTCACCTTAGGACGAAGGCATGAGAGTAGGGTTTATCGGGGATATTGTAGGCAAACCGGGTCGTACGATGTTGGAGCAATACCTTCGCAAACTTCGCCAAGAATTTGAACTGGATTTTGTCATCGCCAATGGCGAAAATGCCAGCCATGGCTTTGGTTTAGCTTCTCAGCACGCCAAAGAACTTTTCTCCTATGGCGCTGATATTCTCACAGGGGGAAATCATTCGTGGGATAAAAAAGAGATCATCCCTCTTTTAGAGGTGATGCCTATTCTTAGGCCTCTAAATTACCCTGTTGGTGTACCGGGGCGAGGCGTGAGCGTTTTACATGTAAAGGATGAAAAGATTGCCATCGTCAATATCATGGGACACTATGGGATGCCAATGGTAGAAAATCCTTTTTTAGCAGCGCAAAAAGTAGTCGATACCTTAAGAACAGAAGGCGTTGAAACCATCATTATTGATTTTCATGCGGAAGTGACTTCAGAGAAGCGAGCGATGCATATGCTTTTAAAAGGCAAAGTGAGTGCCATTTTAGGTACTCACACGCACGTAGGAACGGACGATCTTCAAATCGTTGAGGGAACATGCTATGTCACCGATGTTGGGCTTAGCGGGGCACGTGATGGCGTTATAGGCATGGATAAAGATGCTCCACTCAAACGTTTTCTTACAGGACTTCCCGCTTCCTTAGAAATTCCAAAGAAATGTAAAAAGATTTTGCAGATGATTGTTATGGAAATAGAAGAAGGTAAGTGTATTGAAGCGTTTAAACTGCGTGTCTTTGATGACCAAGAGCGTTTGATCACTAAGGCTGTACATGAATAGTTTTGATCTTTTGGTTGCCCTCAAACAGAAAGGCTATCTCAAGACCACGCGTGATCCTTTGTGGTGGCCGCGCTCTGGTACCTTTTGGGTGATTGTTGGCGCCATTTTAACCCAACAGACCAAATGGGAAAAAGTTGAAATCAGTATGGCAAACTTAGAGTGTGCAGGAATTGATAGCTTGGAAAAGCTTTCGCTTCTTGATCTTGAATCACTTGCTATGCACATTAAGCCCAGTGGATTTTACAATACTAAAGCAAAAAATCTTTCCTTGTTAGCAAACGCTATTCTTGAAGCGTTTAGCTCCTTTGAATTTTTTTGTGAAGCAGTCGATCGTGAGTGGTTGTTGGCACAAAAAGGGATTGGTGAAGAGAGTGCCGACTCTATCCTCTGTTATGCCTGTAAACAAGAGGCTATGGTTGTTGATGCCTATACGGCACGTTTGCTTGAAGGTTTTGACTATAGCTTTGAATCTTATGCTGCTCTTCAAGAATGGATGGTTGAAGGCCTTTTGCACAATCAATCAAAAATCAATCAGCTTTATGGAAAAGAGATCTCTTTAACAGAACTTTATGCACGGTTTCATGGAAAAATTGTGGAATTTTGTAAGGAAAACAGTCAAGGGAAAAAAGTGAATGTAGGAGGATTGAGCCTTTAAACTCAATTTGGCTCTTGCAAAATTGCAAGAGCTCTTGTTTTAGAGATTGTGTTCTTTTTTGTAAGCAACGATTGTTGCATACGCTTCGTCTTTAAGTTTAAGTTTCTCTTTTTTGAGTGCATCAAGTTCAGCCTCACTAATATGCTCTCTTCCTTCTTCTGCATCAGCAATTTTTTGGTCAAGTTCATTGTGTTTTTCAAAAATTTTAGCAAAGTGTGCATTATCAATTTTGAGTTTTGAGATAACTTCTCTGTATTCGTGTAGCATAGGTTCTCCTTTTATATTTGTTTTATTTTATCAAAAAGTGCTTAATTTTAAGACTAAGTCCTATAGTCGGCATTAATCTCAACATATTTATGTCCTAAATCACAGCCATATGCAGTGAAAGAGCTTTCGCCAATTCCTAGTTCACAATGGATACGAAATGACTCTTTTTTCATGACAGCCGCAGCTTTTTTTTCAGCTTCTGCATTTAGGGAACGCTGATCTTTACTGTAAATTAAGACATCGTCATAATGAATCACAAGGGTTTCTTCATTACATGTAATACCACTGGCTCCAATAGTCGAAGCGATACGTCCCCAGTTTGGATCTTCCCCAAATAGTGCTGTTTTAACAAGCAGTGAATTACTAAGTGCTTTAGCAGCGCGTTCTGCTTCAGCTACATTTTTTGCACTACTCACTTCAAATGCAACTACTTTGGAAGAACCTTCGCCATCACGTACCAGCATAAGGCTTAGCTCTTTGGTAATGCGACACAATGCTTCATTGAAAGCATTTTTATGATAAGCATTGCTTTTTTTAGAACTTAAAAGAAGTACGGTGTCATTGGTTGAGGTATCTCCATCGACACTGACGGCATTGAAAGAATTTTCAATGGCAGGGAGTAAGAGTTCATCCATATCGGCTTTAGGGATGTTGGCATCGGTGATAATAAAGCAGAGCATGGTTGCCATCGCTGGATTGATCATACCTGCACCTTTACAGATCGCTGCGATATGAAAGAAACTATCATCCTCTAAAATCACTTTTAAACAGAGCTCTTTTTTAAAGCTGTCGGTTGTCATGATAGCGGAGGCTGTTGAGTGAGAATCTTTGGCATTAAAATCAAATTTATCAAAAGCAGTTGAGAGTTTTTCAACATTCAAACGGTATCCGATGACACCTGTTGAGCTCATAATAGGGTTGTGTAAAGTTGGAAATTTTGTTTTGAGTTTATGAAACAATGTATCAATATCTTCGATACCTTCCGCTCCTGTCATTGCATTGGCATTTTTGGCATTCATCAAAATAAAATTGGTTTGGAACCCTTTGGGGTAACGCAAAAAATGTTTAATGGGAGCTGCTTGAAATACATTGGTTGTAAAAACACTGGAAATATCACACGGTTCATCAGAGCGAATAAAAGCAACATCGTTATTGCCATTAGGCTTAAAACAAGCCGATACGCCTTGACAGAAAAAACCAGCAACATTGTCAAGTCCGTTAATAATTGGGAGAATGGTAAACATCTGTAAATCCTTTAGGATTTGATTGTGAGAAAAAGAGGTAAGATCAAAACAAGACTAGCGTAAAATTTCCCCATGAAAGGAGAAATTTTAGCCGTTTTTCTTCATTGTACGAAGTGTCGAAGCAGCAATTCTAATTTTCTTAGTCGTTCCATCTTCAAGTGTCACACGGACAGATCTAAGGTTTGGAAGGAATCTTCTTTTAGTTTTGTTGTTCGCATGGCTTACGTTGTTACCAACCATAGGGCCTTTTCCAGTAAGAGCACATTTTCTTGCCATATCGATATCCTTAAAATTTTTCGTGAATTGTACATGAAAGAAGCAAAAGAAACGCTTAATTCTATGCAGCCTGAGATTATATCGAAAATATTATAAATTTGGGTACAATTTCAGTAAATTTTTGTGGATAGACTTTGTTACGAAGTCTATTAATCGTATAAAGGCAAACTATGTTAGTTGCTCCAAGTATCCTTTCTGCTGATTTTGGAAAGTTAAAAGAAGAAATTGAATCGATTTGCATGGCAGGATGTGATCTTGTCCATGTGGACGTTATGGATGGGCATTTCGTTCCCAATTTGACCATTGGACCTGTTGTGGTAAATGCTGTAGCACGCGCTGCTACAAAGCCTCTTGATATTCACTTGATGGTTGAAAACAATACATTTTTTGTTGATCTTTTTGCTCCGCTTAAACCTAAATACCTTTCCTTTCACATTGAAGAAGAGAAACACCCGCATCGGTTGATTCAAAAAATTCGCAACTTAGGTATTTCTCCCGCGATTGTATTGAATCCTCACACGCCACCGTCTGCGATAGAATATCTCATTGAAGATTTGGATATGGTTCTCCTTATGAGTGTCAACCCTGGTTTTGGTGGGCAAAAATTTATCCCCAATGTTTTAGAAAAAGCACCGATTTTAAAAGAGATGATTTTAAAACGAAATGCGCAAACACTCATTGAAGTGGATGGTGGGGTCAATAACCAAAATATTCAAGCACTTGCCAATGCGGGGGTGGATATTGTCGTTGCAGGCAATTATATTTTTGGCTCCAATGATTATAAAAACGCTATTGATTCTTTAAAAGTGTAACAGATGTGGGTTAAAATCTGCGGTATTACGAACCTTGAAGACGCACTATGTGCGATTGAAGCAGGGGCGGACGCACTTGGTTTTGTTTTTTATCCAAAATCTCCTCGTTATATTACACCTCAAAATGCGAAAGAAATTGCAGAAAAATTGCCTTTACATGTAAAGAAGATCGGGCTTTTTGTAGATGTGACACCTGATGAAGTGAGTCTTACATGTAAAGAGGCGCAGATGGATATGGCGCAGATTCAGTTTGAAGTAGATGAGACATTTTTTAACGCGTTAAAAGTGCCTTATGTTCGTGTTGTGCGTACGCGCGAACCTCGTGATGTCGAACAGTATCAAGGATTAATCAGGCTTGTTGATGCCTATGTTGAAGGCTACGGCGGAGCAGGGAAGAGGATTGATCTTTCATGGTTTGAAAACAGTGATAGAGACAACATCATCCTAGCAGGCGGATTGACTCCTGAAAATATTGATCAAATTAAACCTTTTGGCTTTTACGGTGTCGATGTCAGCAGTGGCGTAGAAAAAGCAAAAGGCCTTAAAGATCACGATAAAGTACGAGCATTTATAAAGAAGGCAAAGTGTGAGAGCAGTAGATAGTTATATTTTTAAGATGACGCAAAAGCCTATTTTTCATAAAGAATTTTTTGCCAAAATGCATACGTTTAAAGAGTTGGAACCTGTGGATGTTGAAGATATATCAATGCTCAAACTTTTAGGGCTTCCTATCACTAAATACAATAATTACGCTTTTACCCTAGAAACGATTACTACACCCATCGGTCAGGGAAAATTTTGCATTGTCGATATTGAAGCCAATGGCAGTAAACCCGCTTTACACCAGATTATTGAAATCGGTGCGGTGATGATTGAAAATGGCAAAGAAGTTGCTGAGTTTTCATCCTTGGCTAAGGCAGATATTTTACCTGATAGCATTGAGCAACTCACAGGCATTACCCTTGCGGAACTTCAAAGAGCACCCTCACTTACGTCTGTTTTAGAAGCATTTCGTCTGTTTATCAAAGATGCCGTTTTTGTTGCGCATAATGTTAATTTTGACTACTATTTTATCTCTTACGCTATGGAACAAGCAGGGTTTGGTCCGCTTTTGAATCGCAGACTTGATACCATTGATTTAGCGCGAAAATGTATCGAAGCACCTAAGTATGGTCTAGGGGCGCTTACGGACTATTTGGGGATAGGCTTTGAAAATCACCATAGAGCATTATACGATGCACGCGCTACGGCGCAAGTGTTCTTTAAAGCGTTGGAAAATTTACCTGAAGAGGTGCAAACCGTAGAGCAGTTAATCGCTTTTACGAATCCTCAAAACCAAAAGAAGAAGAAAAAAGAGAAGCCTTCAAAGCCTACTGATACATCGCTTTAAACCGCACGTAGTTAGCGGACGATGCGTAAAGAGAGGAAACCTCTTCATCGCTAAGTGCTCGTACAACTTTGGCAGGATTGCCCATAATGAGTGAACGCGGTGGAAAGATTTTATTTTTAGTCACCAGTGAATTAGCCCCGACGATGGACTCTGTACCGATGACCGCACCATCTAAGATCGTCGCACTCATGCCTATTAAGCAGGCATCTTCTATAGTACAACCATGGAGCATCACGCGATGCGCTATGGTTACATCATTGCCAATCGTTGTTGCAAATCCATCACTGCGATCGGCTTTTTTAAAGTGCGTGACATGAATCATGCTAAGGTCTTGAATCGACGTTCGTTTGCCAATTTTAATGGAGTTTACATCGCCTCTAATGACGCAGCCAAACCAAACGGAACTTTCCTCGGCGATAGTTACATCGCCGATAATATCCGCACTGGGTGCCACAAACACATCTGAAGCGATGCGAGGTGATACGCCTTGAAACTCCATAATCATTTTAGCTCTCTTTAAACAAGCGACGTGCCAATTTTTCAGCTTTATGGGAGCTAGTATCTTTCTTTTGTGCCTTATAGATTTTATTCATATAGTCTTCCAGCACGGTGTGGTTGTTAATCGCACGTTCTTCGGTTGGCTCAACTTCCGTGTAATCACCATTGTTTTCTAAATTCCAACTGAGCACATTGTCATTGAGTTGGAGTTGTAAAATTTCAAACAGTTTTTGTTGCAATGTTTTATCAAAAATTGGCGTCATAAGCTCCAAACGTCGCTCAAGGTTCCTTGGCATCCAATCAGCACTAGAGATAAAGGTTGTGGTTGGATCACCATGTTTGAAGTAGAAAATACGAGCGTGCTCTAGGTATTTTCCAATAATAGATTTGACGCGAATATTTTCACTGATTCCTTGCACATTCGGACGTAAACAACAAATACCGCGAGCAATAATGTCGATCTGAACCCCTTGCATAGAAGCGTAGTAAAGGGCTTGAATCACATCAGAGTCCACCAACGAGTTCATTTTAGCAATAATGCGCCCCTCAGCACCATATTTGGCTTCATTGTGAATGAGGTTAATGATTTTAGGCTTGATTTGTGTCGGTGACATGGAAAGCGTGTCAAGTTTTTTATGTTTGGAAAAGCCCGATAAAATATGGAAAAACATCGTACCGTCTTTGGCAAAATCTTCTTTACATGTAAAGAAGCTGGTGTCGGTGTAAACCTTCGCCGTAGCGCCATTGTAGTTACCCGTGCTAAAATGCATGTAAAACTTTAGTTTGCCATCTTCTTCTTGGCGAATGACTTGAGCGATTTTCGCGTGAACTTTAAAACCGGTGATGCCGTAAACCACGTGGGCACCTGCTTGTTCCAACGCTTTTGCCCAATGGAGATTGTTTTCTTCGTCAAAACGCGCTTTTAGTTCCACAACGGCGGTAACTTGTTTGCCTTCATTGGCAGCGTCAATCAGAGCTTGGACGATTTGAGAATTTTTTTCCACACGGTAGAGTGTCATACGAATAGAGACCACTTTTGGGTCTTTAGATGCTTCACGAATGAGTCGTAGAACAGGATCAAAACTCTCATACGGATGAAATAGTAAAACATCGCCTTTATCGATCACTTTAAAGACAGACTCATTGCTATCAAATGGCGGCAATGTTTTTGGATTGTACGGAGGCAATGCAAGATGTGAAAAGTCTTTATTGCCCACAATTTGCCATAATGCTCCAAGATTAAGTGGAATTTTATAGGCATAGATATCTTTAAAGAAAATCTGCATATGTGAATTGAGAAAATTGAGCAAATCAGGGTCGGTGCCATCTTGAATGTTAAGGCGTACAAATGCTCCTTTACGGCGCAGTTTTAACCCTTGCTCCATAATCATCATAAAATCATCCGCTTCCTCTTCTTCGATGACCATATCCGCATTTCGGGTCACTCTAAACGCGGCAGATGCGACGAGTTTATAGCCAGGAAAAATCTCTTCAGCATGTTTTTTAACAATTGTTTCAATCGGCACATAGGTATTGTCCCCTGCTTGGAAAAAGCGTGGAAGTACACGAGGAATTCGGATCATGCCGTATTTGTAATTGCCTTCTTCTTCGATCTCACTGTCTTGAAGTTTTACAGCAAGAGAGAAACTCAGGTTGTTGAGGTGCGGAAAAGGATGTGTGGCATTCACTGCAATCGGGACAATGACAGGTAAGACATTTGAAAAGAAATAGTCATCCGATAACTTTGCCAATGAAGGCGTCAAATTGTCATAATCGGTAATAAAAAGATTCTCTTTTTCAAGGTCTTTGACGATCTCTTCATAACTGCTTTGAATAATCTCTTTTTCACTCGAAAGGTACGTTCTGATTTCTCTGAGTTGATCCAAAGGTGTTTTTTGGTCAGCACCCGTTTCAATGACGCCGGCACTAAAGAGTTGTTTAAGCCCTGCAACGCGGATCATATAGAATTCATCAAGGTTGGTGGCATAAATGGCTAAAAATTTGAGTCGTTCAAAAAGAGGCAACTCTTTTTTTAAGGATTGGGTGAGGACTCTGGTGTTAAATTTGAGCCATGAAAGCTCACGGTTAAGATACAGGCTAGAGTCATTTAAATCAAGCACGTTTGATCCTTCATTGCAAAATAAATCTAATTATTTTATCAGAAAAAAGTTATAAAAAGGTAACGCCGTTACATACTTAGGCGTAATTTGAGAAAAGAGAGGTAGAATTTTCGTTATTTGAGCGCTGGTAGCTCTCATTGGGTTTGGCTATCAGTGCCGCTTGTTTAAGCCGTGCAACTTCAAGTCTTGCCATCATTTGGAGCATTGAAGCCGTTGCCGCTACTTGGTAATCAGTCGCACTTGGGTCACTGGGAGCAAGCGCAGCCGCTCGCACTGTTTGCATTTTGGTGACCGTTTCATCAGGCGTAGGAGCTTCTGAAGTGTCGATGCCAACTTCTCCCCCTATGGCATAAAGCCTTTTGTCTGGTGCTTGCTCGTAAGTAAAAACAGCGGCACTCCGAATAACACCACCACCAGCGGCAATATGAGCACTCTCATGGGCTCGTACAGAAGTATCAATCGCTTGCAGCTCAGCAATTAATGCACGTTGTGAAGCCGTAAGATCAGTAGTCTTTTCGTCTTTTTTTTGGGATGATGAGGATGTCGTCGTAGTGGAAGATGAAGTGGGTGTGTTAGCAACGCGTATGTAAGAGGCGTTTAGAGCGCTATCTACTTGCATAGTTTCCTCCTAAACCATGCTCAATTTTACTCCAAAATGGCTTTACATGTAAAGATTTTTTACATCTTTTTCAATTTTTCAATTTGATCGCGTAATTTCGCTGCTTTTTCAAACTCCAAAATCTTCGCAGCTTCATGCATGGACTTTGTCAATTCCGCAATAATTTTCTTCTTTTCGCTCGGTGGAATCTTCTCTTTTTTATCAAACATATTGTAGATGTCAGCATGTTCTTCAAGTTTTAAATTCTCATCCATTTTGCGCGTGGTACTGGTTGGTGTGATGCCGTGTTCTTTATTGTAAGCCTCTTGAATGGCACGGCGTCTGAGCGTCGTCTCAATCGCTTTTTGCATCGAATCCGTGATTTTCTCTGCAAACATGATGACTCTGCCGTTGAGATTTCTAGCAGCACGTCCCATGGTTTGAATGAGACTCGTTTCGGAACGCAAAAAGCC
The DNA here is from genome assembly GCF_011769985.2 of Sulfurospirillum diekertiae. Classification (NCBI taxonomy): domain Bacteria; kingdom Pseudomonadati; phylum Campylobacterota; class Epsilonproteobacteria; order Campylobacterales; family Sulfurospirillaceae; genus Sulfurospirillum; species Sulfurospirillum diekertiae. The sequence continues at coordinate 1,797,064 of NZ_CP039734.2, read as the reverse complement.
CTCTTTATCGGCATCTAAGATAGCAACAAGGGAGACTTCAGGCAAGTCAAGTCCCTCACGAAGGAGGTTAATACCCACAAGCACGTCAAACTCGCCCACACGTAAAGAGCGAATGATTTGGTTGCGCTCAATCGCGTCGATGTCGGAGTGCATGTATTTGATCTTAATGCCCAGATCGGCGTAGTAGCGCGTTAGCTCTTCTGCCATTTTCTTCGTCAATACCGTTACAAGCACTTTTTCATCTTTAGCCGTCACCTCTTTGATCTTGTCAAAAAGAGTCTCCACTTGGTTTTTACTGCTTAAAATTTCGACCTCAGGATCAAGAAGCCCCGTCGGGCGGATGATTTGCTCGGCGGTGTTATCACCACTAAGTTCCAACTCTAACTCTTTGGGTGTGGCACTGACAAAAAGGTAACGTGGTGCTTTATGGATAAACTCATCAAACATCAAAGGACGGTTATCTAGTGCGCTTGGAAGTCTAAATCCATACTCGACAAGCACCTCTTTACGACTGCGATCTCCCGCAAACATACCGCGAAATTGCGGAAGACTGACATGGGATTCATCGACGATGACCAGATACTCTTTATTCATCGCTTCAAAGTAGTCAAAGAGTGAGTAGGGCGTTGCACCTGGCGCAATGCCAGTGAGGTAGCGTGCATAGTTTTCAACGCCTTTACATGCTCCGGTGCTTTGAAGCATCTCTAGGTCAAACTCAACACGTTGTTTAAGGCGTTGGTACTCGACCAATTTATCCTCATTTTTGAAGTATTCGAGGCGTTCATCTAACTCTTGCTCGATGGATTTGATCGCTTTTTGAAGCCTCTCGTGCCCGACGATAAACTGATTGGCGGCATAGATGACGACTTTGTTTAGGTTTTGCAGTTTTTTGTTGAGAAACACTTCAAAATAGTTGATGCTCTCCACTTCGTCACCAAAAAACTCCACACGAATCGCCTCTTCTTCACTGTAGGCTGGGTAAATGTCGATGACATCGCCACTGACCCTAAAACAACCGCGATCAAAAAAGGTGTCATTGCGTTTATAACCCATGTCGACAAGGCGCAAAAGAAGCTTTTTTTGGTTGATACTTTCGCCTTTTTCGATGACTTGCACCATCTCTTTATACTCACTTGGATCGCCCAAACCATAATTTGCCGAGACGGAAGCGACACAGATGACATCATCAAAACTAAGCAGTGATGCTGTCGCACTGAGACGCAAACGCTCTAACTCTTCGTTGATGGAGCTGTCTTTTTCGATGAAAAGATCACTTCTTGGAATATACGCCTCAGGTTGATAGTAGTCGTAATAGCTGATAAAATACTCCACATGATTTTTAGGAAAAAAGCCCTTAAATTCGCTGTAAAGTTGCGCGGCAAGGGTTTTGTTGTGCGTCATGATGAGCGTTGGCATCTTCAGTTTTTGAATGATCTGTGCCATTGTATAGGTTTTACCACTGCCCGTCACACCAATCAATGTTTGGTAACGACTTCCTTTTTGGATGGAAGAGACGAGTTTATCGATGGCTTGCGGTTGATCGCCTGATGGCTGATAGGGACTTTCTAAATAAAATTCGCTCATAGTTGATACTTTTCCCATTATTTTGTTACAATTATACCAAACAACGCTATACAAAAAGGCACTCGCATGTTTGAAGAAGAGAGAAACATTAGCACATTAAGCCAAAAGATAACGGAACTTTTGGAAAAATACAAAGATCTTCTGGCGCAAAATGAAGCCCTACGTCAAGAAGTGGTCAAAGCCAAAGCGTTGGCAGAAGCTAAAAATGTTCAGATTGCAAAATTGGAGCAAGACTTGATTCATAAAGATGTCAATTCTGATGATTTGCTCAGCAAAATCGAAGCTGTGCTTGGAAAATGAGTAAAATAACCATTAGCCTTGGTGGCAAAGACTTTGACATCAAGTTAGAGGGTGATTTCGCCGTGCAGTTTGAAGCGGATTTTAAAGAGAAGTTTAAAGAGAAAAGCACCATTGACCCTAAAGAACTCCTGTTTGCCTATGTGGGAAAATGTTATGATAATTTCGTCCTCGAACAAGAGGTTACCAAGCTATTACACCAAATGGATGAGATTTAAGTCGAGCTTTAAAAAGATTGTACTAGAATGGCTTTTACGTGGTCAATAAGTGTATTGGCTAACAAAAAACAAGGAGTGAATATGAAAAAAGGTTTCACGATGATCGAACTTATCTTCGTCATTGTTATTTTAGGTATCTTGGCAGCCGTGGCTATCCCAAGATTGACATCAACTGCAACAGATGCAAAAATTGCTGCTGCTGAAGCATTTATTGGTACGCTTAATCGTTCGGTTGCCCCAGCAATGTGGTCACGTTCTATGAGAGACAGTAATGGTTCTATTAGTGGTGCAAGTGGTGCAGCAAATCATTTTATTTTATCAGACTATACAGATATTCCTAAAGGGGTTACGATAACTTTGACAAACTGTACATCTACTACTGCTAGTTCACCATCATCTGGTGGTTCATTTGATACGACAGCATTGCCACAAACAGAAACAATTTATTGTCTTGACGGTAATAGCACTTCTGCACCTCGTTTTGGTTTTTGGGCAACAGGTCTGACTGATTTGAATGCTTCTGTTCAAACGAATAAAACTCACTAAGAATACATAAAAAAGAGGAAAGTATTTTACTTTCCTCTTTTTTTTCCTATTTTAAATTTTTTCAAAGGTTATTGATGAAACAAGCTTTTACAATGATCGAACTTATTTTTGTGGTTGTTATTTTAGGTATTCTCTCCGCTATTGCTATTCCAAAATTTGCTGGTGTACGTGAAGATGCTGTCGTCTCCAAAGGCAAAGCAGAAGTTGCTTCTATTCAAGGAGGAATTGCGCTTTTGAAATCTCAACGATTGTTAGAAGGCAATACAACATTGCCTCCAAAACTTGATGCTGCAGTTGCCGATACTCCTGGTGCGCCATTGTTCAATGGTGGAACGTATGGTAATGTCCTCTCTTCTCCCATTTATGCTAAAGAAACTAGTAAAGATAACGGTTGGACAAAAACGGATGATACAACCTATAAATATTATATTAGCGGTACACCTATTCCCTTTACATACAGTACAACAGCAGGTACATTTGATTGTAATGCTAGTAGTGCTACAACGGGTACAAATTGTAAATATTTAACGCGATAGAATGTGTTTTATTACCATATTTCTCTTTTAAAATCCCCGCTTTCGCCTTTAACCTATCAGTCGGAGCAATCGCTTCCTTTAGGGACTATTGTTGAAGTGACACTTTCCAAGCGAACAACACAAGGTGTGCTGATAGCCGAAGTTGAAAAACCTGAGTTTGATTGCGAGTCAATTTCCTTTACATGTAAAACTTTTTACCCTCCCAAAACAGTTGAATTGGCGCGTTTCATTGCCGAGTATTATGTCTGCTCACTGGGTGAGGCGCTAAGCCTTTTTGTACCGTATACGCACCATGCTTTACATGTAAACGAAACAACGACGATAGACATCACACTTTCCACCGAACAACAAAAAGCATATGACTTTATTGAAGCACATCCTACGTCACTTCTTTTTGGTGATACAGGCAGTGGTAAAACTGAAATCTATATGAAACTCTTTGAACAGACCATCCATGAGGGCAAACAAGCCATCTTTTTGCTTCCTGAGATTGGACTGACACCTCAGATGAAAAACCGCCTAAAACATCATTTTGGAACACATGTTGCCATTTGGCACTCCAAGATTAGTGCAAAGAAAAAAGAGCAGATACTCAGCGACATACATGAGGGCAAAATTTCCATCATCGCGGGAACACGTTCAGCGCTTTTCTTACCGTTGGAACACTTAGGCTTAATTGTCGTGGATGAAGAGCATGATGAGAGCTACAAGTCTGGTAATCGTCCTCGCTATAACGCCAAAGATTTGGCACTTCTTTTTGGGCAAAAACTGGGGTGTAAAGTGCTTTTAGGCTCGGCAACGCCTACGTTGGGGAGTTTTCATAAAATTCCAACCTTTAGGCTTAAGGGCACATTTTTTGAGTCGCAAAGCTACATCATGTACGATGATGGCGAACATGGACTCAGTTTTAAGATGACACAGGCAATTCAAAAAGCGCTTGATGCACACAAACAAGTCATCGTCTTTTTACCGACACGGGCGAACTTTAAGTACATTACATGTAAAAACTGTGGCGCGAATGTCGAGTGCCCATTTTGCAGTGTTGGCATGAGCCTTCACCACAACATGAATGCACTGAAATGTCACTACTGTAACTACACCGAAGTCATTCCTAAAGTCTGTCCTAAATGTGGATGTGAAGACATTGTCGCAACGCGTATGGGAACGGCGGAAGTGAGCCAAAAGCTTACGGAGCATTATCACGAGCATGTCGTGCAACAGTTTGACCGCGATGAAGTGCGAACGGAGAAAAAACTCTCTGAGATTTTGAGCGATTTTAATGAGCATAAGATCGACATTATGGTGGGAACTCAGATGCTCAGTAAAGGGCATGATTATCACGGTGTGGGGCTTGCTGTCATCCTTGGTGTGGATGCACTGTTGGGTATGAATGATTTTAGATCACGTGAAAAGACGTTGGCATTGGTATTGCAAATCGCAGGTCGAGCAGGGCGTAAAGGGTATGGAGAAGTGCTGATACAAAGTAAAAATAGCGACTTTTTCAAGCAGTATTTGGGTGATTTTGAGCAATTTTTGAAGGATGAATTGGTGTTTCGAAAAGGACTTTACCCACCCTTTAAAAAGATGCTGAGGCTCATGAGTTCTCATGTCAAAGATGAAAAAGCCAAAGCATTAATCGACAAAGTAGCGCTTATCGCACAAAGTTTTCCTCAGGTCGAAGTGGTCGGGTTTGGTAAAGCCAACATCGCTAAAATCGCCAACAAATACCGCTATGAACTTTTAGCACGCAGTGACTCCAGTAAAGCGTTACTCGAACTTGCCCATGCGGTTAAACTCTTACATGTAGAAGCTGATATGGATCCGTTATCCTTTTCTTAATTTGAACAAGGTATAATTTATTTTTACAACGCCAACGAAGCAAAGCTCCTTTTGGCTACGCTAGCCGCTGTGGCACTAAAGCTTGCCAACCATGTTGGCAGAATTTATTTGTAGCATATAGTTTAGGATAAACAATGATCAAACGATACCCAACCAAACAAATTTTTGTGGGCAATGTGCCCATCGGTGGCAATGCCAAAATTCCTGTACAATCGATGACGTTTTCGAAAACCCATGATGTGGAAGCAACGGTAGAACAAATCAGACGGCTGCATTTTGCAGGAGCTGACATTGTGCGCGTGGCAGTGCCGGATTACGATGATGCGCATGCACTTAAAGCGATTAAAGAGCGTTCCACGTTACCTATCGTTGCGGACATCCACTTTAACTACCGTTTGGCGCTGATTGCTGCGGAAGTGGTCGATTGTATTCGCATCAATCCTGGCAATATTGGTAATAAAGAGCGTGTTAAAGAGGTCGTCAAAGCGTGCAATGAGCGAAAAATCCCCATTCGTATTGGCGTAAATAGTGGAAGTTTAGAAAAAGAGTTTGATGAGAAATATGGACCAACGGCGAAAGGTATGGTCGAATCAGCACTGTATAATATCAAATACCTTGAAGATTTGGGCTTTACCAATATGAAAGTTTCTCTCAAAGCGAGTGATGTTGCCCGTACCGTCGAAGCGTACCGTATGCTTCGACCTTTAGTGGAGTATCCGTTTCATCTCGGTGTTACGGAAGCGGGAACGTTGTTTCACTCAACCATTAAATCTTCCATCGCTTTAGGTTCTCTTCTCCTCGATGGTATTGGCGATACGATGCGTGTTTCCATTACAGGGGAGCTTGAAGAAGAGATCAAAGTCGGACGCGCTATTTTGAAAGATAGCGGTGTGGAAGCGGAAGGCATCAACATCATCTCTTGCCCAACCTGCGGACGTTTAGAAGCCAATCTTGTCAATGCAGTAGCTGAAGTTGAGCGTCGTACGAAACACATCAAAGTCCCTCTGAATATCTCAGTCATGGGCTGTGTGGTCAATGCCATCGGCGAAGCCAAACATGCTGATGTAGCGATTGCTTTTGGAAAAGGGCAAGGACTGGTCATGGTCAAAGGCGAAGTCATTGCAAAACTGAAAGAAAAAGACCTTGTCGATAAATTTTTAGAAGCCGTTGAGCTTGCCGCCAAGGAGTATAAAGCATGAATAATCTGCACAATGTCAATATTGAGCGTTCCGTTTTAAGCTCGATTTTATTTAATCCTGCAACGTTTGAAGATATTGCTGCCGTTATATCTGCGAAAGATTTTTATCTGCCCAGTCATCGTTATATTTACGAAGCAATGGAGGCATGCGAGAGAGAAGACCTACCGATTGATGAGGAATTCATCAAGAAAAAGCTCAATCAGTTAGGGCGTTTTGATGAAGACGCGATGTTGGAAATTCTCTCTACCAATCCTCTCCCTGCGACCAAAGCGTACGTGGAAGAGATTCGTGAAAAAGCGATCAAACGTGAACTTGTGCAGTTGACAAGCGACATTAAAGAGATTGCCGTTGAGAAAGATTTACCTTCAACTGAAGTAGTGGATTTGGTTCAACAAAAGCTCTATCAGATCACACAAGAGAATGGAAGTAAAGAGTTTCGTGAATCACCAGAGATGACGCATGCAACCATCGCGCATATTCATGAGATGAAAAAGCGTGGCAATTCAGGAGTTATCGGCGTTGATACAGGGTTTGCCGAGCTCAACCGCCTCACCTCTGGTTTTGGAGAAGGCGACCTTGTCATTGTTGCGGCACGTCCAGCGATGGGTAAAACTGCGTTTTGTCTTAACTTGGCACAAAATGCACTCGATCACAGTCGTGGTGTTGCGATCTTTTCACTCGAAATGCCAGCGGAGCAGTTGATGCTCAGGATGTTGAGCGCTAAAACCTCTATTCCGCTCCAAAAGCTCAAAGTAGGCGATATGAGTGATGAGCAGTGGGGAAGACTTACGAGTGCGGCGGATGAGATGAGCAAGCGCAAATTTTTTGTGGACGATAATGGCTCGGTGGATATTCATAAAGTGCGTGCAAAACTTCGTAAACTTAAAAGCCAACACCCTGAAATATCAATGGCGATTATTGACTACTTGCAGTTGATGAACTCAGCAGGGAATAAAGATCGTCACTTGGAAGTGAGTGATATTAGCCGTGGGTTAAAGCTTTTAGCGCGTGAATTGAACATTCCAATCATCGCACTGTCGCAGTTAAACCGTGGACTTGAAAGTCGAAGCGATAAACGCCCAATGCTGAGCGATCTAAGAGAATCGGGCGCGATTGAGCAAGATGCCGATATGATCTTATTTGTGTACCGCGATGATGTTTACCGCATTCGCGAAGAAAAAGAGAAAGAGCAAAAAGCACGCACAGAAGGCAAAGAGTACAAGAGTAACTTCTTTGAGAAACCAGAAGAGCTTGCCGAAGTCATTGTGGGTAAAAACAGAAATGGACCTGTTGGCGTTGCCAATCTTGTTTTCCAAAAAGCGTGCACGCGCTTTGTCGATGGCGGTGGCAAAATTCCAATAGAAATTGTCTATAAAGAAGCCAGTTTGGATACCAAAGAGGCGAAAATCAGTATGCCTGCACTTTAATGTTAAGCGTACCACTCTTTGTCAGCAAAAAAGAATTTTTTCTGATATTGGCAGTGGTGCTTTGCATTGCGTTTATCTCTCTGTTAATTGAATTTTATCAGTTCAAAGAACTCACCAAAAATGCTTTACATGTAAACACAGCGACGGTACTAAATCATTACACGAAAACGAATGAAAAAGGGCGAAGCTACGATGTTTTCAAGCTCAAACTCGATGGCAACAGTGCAGAGGTTTATACGACTTCATGGCGTATCTCTTCTATTCCTATTAAAAGCCGTGTAAAGGTAAAACTGAACGTTGAAAAAGTCACGTTTTTAGCCTACTTACAAGGTTTTTTTGCCCCATCATTAGCGTTGTACGAAATCTACGAAGACAATCCTCCCTTGCTTGATGTGAAGCCACTTTATCGTTGGATTGACAATCAACACGACAATGAAAAAATAGCAGAACTCTATAAAACACTGCTTTTTGCCACGCCTATTTCGAAAGAACTTCGTGATGAAGTCCAAAAATGGGGTATTTCACATCTGATTGCCATTAGTGGCTACAATGTGGGTGTCATCTCATTTCTGCTTTTTTTCTTTTTAAAACCACTCTATCAATTTTTTCAAAGCCGCTATTTCCCGTACCGAAATCTTACGGCGGATTTGACAATGGTAGTGTTGGTCGTTTTATTTGCGTATATGGTTGTGATCGATTTTGTACCATCGTTTTTAAGAGCATTTGCGATGAGTGTTTTAGGCTTTTTTTTCTATTCTAGAGGCATAAAAGTGCTTTCGTATGAGATGCTAGGACTCACCTCGCTTGGGCTTTTAGCACTCTTTCCAACGCTTGTTTTTTCACTCTCTTTTTGGTTTTCCGTTGCAGGTGTTTTTTACCTTTTTCTTTTTTTGCACCATTTTGAAAGTCTCAATCGCTGGGTATTGCTCAGCATCATTGATTTAGGTATTTTTCTTTTAATGGTTCCAATAGTGCATACATTTTTCCCTGTATTTACCTTTTTACAGCTGACATCACCGATTTCTAGTCTGGTGTTTATTGTATTTTACCCTTTGGGTGTACTTTTACATGTAATCCATCTAGGAGGAATTTTAGATGCCTACTTACTTGACTTTTTACATGTAAATGCACAAAGTTACATGCTGAGTTTTCCGTGGTGGATGTTGGTTTTATACGTGGGTGTTTCACTCATGGCAATACGCTCTAAACTGGCACTTTATGGCTGTTTAGGCTTTGCGTTTCTCAGTCTCTTTTTCATTCAATAAGAAGCAGAATTTTAAACCATAGAGATAGATAAACCATGAAAAATAGATCCATAAAAAGAAGAAAAGTAGAATGCTAAAAGAGCCATAAATGCTCAAATAGGTTTTGTTGTAAGTGACATAGTAGACAAAAAGAATTTTAGAAACATACCAAAAGAGTGAAGCGATAAAAGAGGAGAGTAGGGCACTTTTGAGGTGAATTTTTGTCTTGGCAGAGATGAAATACATGATGAAATACAAAAGCCAGATGATAAAATAAGGTGAAAAACGCACTAGATTGATCGAATTGGTAATGACATTTTTTTCTAATAACTCTTGAACTACCGCTGAACTGTAAAAAAAGATAATAAGCCCAAGTGGCATCAATGTCACCATTGTCCAGTAAGTAGAGAGTGCTTCCCAAAAACTGCGCGTTGGAATTTCAAAAATTTTGCTCACAATTTTTTCATAATCTAAAAAAAACATGATGGAAATGTAGAGGACAAAGATGATGCCTACCACACCCATATTACTGGTATTGGCAATAAAATCTCGCAAATAGCCAATCATCACATCTTGTTGCGTGGGAATGAGAGAGCTAAAAATAAAGCCTTGAAGCTTTTCGTAGTAAACCTCAAAAAGAGGCATTTTAGTAAAAATGCTAAAGGTAATGAGAAGAATGGGGATCAGCGCTAAAATGGTGTGAAAACTAAGGGAAGAGGCGTAGTGCGCGAGCTCTACGTCTCTTAATTTCCTGAAAAATTCAACACAATTTTTAGTGCTTAACAATTAAAGTCCCATTTTGGATGGGTTTAAGATGTTGTTTGGATCGAACGCTTTTTTGACAGAGCGGAAAAGTTCCATCTCTGCATCACTAAAGGCTAAGTGCATAAATGGCGCTTTACTGAGTCCTATACCATGCTCACCACTCAAAGTTCCACCGAGTGCAACGGTTGCTTTAAAGATTTCCTCAATCGCTTTATGTCCGATCTCAAGTTGCTTAGGATCACTGCCATCCACCATGACGTTGGTGTGAACATTGCCATCGCCTGTGTGTCCAAAACACGGTACGGTAACATTGTATTTTTTTGAAACTTCACCAATGGCTTTTAGAAGTGCAGGAAGTTTGCTACGTGGAACGGTGATGTCTTCATTGAGTTTTTTGCTACCATAAATCGTAATAGACTGACTGGCATTGCGTCTTGCAAACCAGAGGTTTTTAGACTCTTCAAGACTTTCGGCTCGTTTAAAGCTACTGCATCCATTTTCAGCGAATGCTTTTTCAATGACATCCAGTTGTTGCGTAAGCTCTTCTTGTGTATTGCCATCAACATCGGTGATGAGAATGGCACCAGCATCTTTTGGAAGCCCTTTATTGTATTTTTGTTCAACGGCATTAATCGAAAGGTTGTCTAAAAATTCCATTGCTACAGGTGTTACGCCCGCAGCCATCGTTTTGTACACGGCATTCATTGCATCTTCAACACTAGGGAAAATGCCCATGGCAGTTTGAGACATTTTAGGTTTTGCAATAAGTTTGAGCGTTATTTCAGTGATACAAGCAAGTGTGCCTTCACTAGCGATAAGAATACCTGCAATGTTATACCCTGCAACATCTTTTATAGTACGTTTTCCCGCACGGATAATCTCTCCATTAGGAAGTACCGCACGAAGTGCCATCACGTAGTCTTTGGTAATGCCATATTTTGCCGCACGCATACCACCCGCGTTTTCACTGACATTGCCACCGATAGTTGAATACTCTTCACTGGCAGGATCTGGCGGATAGAAGAGACCTTGTGCTTCTACTGTCTTTTGTAACTGCATATTAATAACACCCGGTTGCACTACGGCAACCATGTTTTCCATGTCAATTTCTAAAATTTTGTTCATGTGTTTTTCAAAGGCTAAAATAATGCCCCCGTTTGCAGGCAATGCGCCACCTGTAAAGCCACTTCCAGCCCCTCGTGGTGTGATGATGATGCGGTGTTCATTACAGTATTTTAAAATGTCGCTGACATCTTGCTCATCGCGAGGAAAAAGTACGGCATCAGGCTGATAACGTGTACGTGTCGCATCATAACAATAAGCGATTAGGTGCGCCTTATCATCATAAACATTGTCGTTTCCCAAAAGAGTTTTAAAATAGTCAATGTGTTTTATTTCCATAGTGAGTCTTTTCTTTCTACAACATCAAATGGTAAGTTTATAAGAATACCATCAATACCAGCACCTTTAAGTGTATTGGTTTGACCTAAGAGATACGCATAATAATTGTCATATTCTGCAATTTTTCCACTGCTCCAATTAAACCAAGAAGAGTCAATTTGTTTATTGATACGTGAATAAAATGGAAGCATTGTTTCACCACTGCTTTTAACATCAATGCTTTGAACAATATGAAAGTTATGACAATCGACAAAAAAGCCTTTGTTTTCTATACCAAAGAAAATGATCGATGCAGCATTTTGATAACATGCTTGTTGAAAGATTTTTTTATCGGGGTTTGGGCGATACAGTTTTGCTAAATAGGCAGCAACGATATCAGGATGAATCCATGTAATCGTGTCAAAATTTTTAGTGACTTCATTATATACATTTTGGTTTGGTGCAATGATAAGCGCACGGTCATAAAGATAGTTAATGATGACTTGATCTCCCGCAGCTGGCTTGACACCTGTATCGGGGAAGGCACCTTGGGAAAGCATCTCAAATTTTTCAATGTTTAAAACAGCTTTAGTACCATCTTTACTGACAACATCAACTCTCGCAATAATCGTTGCATGTGTTGCATCAAATTTATGGCTGACAACACCACTCGCACCAACGACAAATTCGGGTGAATCAGCAATCACTATTTGTTTCTCATTTGATTCTAAAACAGTTGTTTTATACTCTTTAAAAAAAGATTGGGCCTCTGCAAAAGAGCCAAACAAAAATAGACACACAACCAAAAATAGCTTGTTCAACGGGAACTCCTTGAAGGGTACATGACACCCCTTTTATTTTTATAATAGGGATTATACTATAACTGTTTTAAAAAAACTTCTTTTTTGCAAGTGAAGTGTTTTAGGCATTTTGTAAGATTTGTTCAGATAAAATCGAAAAAGAACTAGGGGGAAGAATGGCTAAAATTCTATCATTATTATTACTTTTTTTATCGTTTATGTCAGCTTCTTCTGTGGAAGAGCTTAAGTGGCCTAAGGGTGAAACCTTTCTCTCGTTTTTGGATAGAAACCATTTACCATCATCGATTTATTACACATTAGATAAAGAAGAACAAGAACTCGCAGCTGAGATTGTGGCAGGGGTTAAGTATTATGTTCTTAAAAGTGAAGACAATCAGCTAGAGCAAGTTTTAATCCCTATTGGTGAAGAACTCCAAATGCACATCAAGAAGAAAGATGACAAATTTGTGATGGAGATTATTCCTATTATTCTTCAAAATGAAAAGCGTACCTTAGCAATTGAAATTCATAATTCTCCGTATGTTGATATTTTAAATGCAACCAATAGCTATACTTTAGCCAATGAATTTGCCCAGTCCTTTAGAGGTGAAGTTAATCTTCGCAACCTTCAAAAAGGTGATAAATTGGTCTTGCTATATGAGCAAAAAAGGCGACTTGGTAAACTGTTTGGTTCACTTAAAATCAATGTTTCCATGGTCGAAACATCGAAAAAGAAAAACTATATCTACTTTTATAAAGAAAACTATTACGATCCAAAAGGGCAAGAACTCGATAGCTTTTTACTCTCCAATCCTGTAAATTACACGCGTATCTCTTCTCCCTTTACGCAAATGCGTTGGCATCCTATTTTACAGAAGTATCGTGCACACTTAGGTATTGATTATGCTGCAAGTGTAGGTACTCCTGTTAAAGCAGCAGGCAATGGAAAAGTTCTGTTTGTCGGAGAAAAAAGTGGGTATGGAAATACGATTGAGATCAACCATGATAGTAGTTTTAAAACGCTTTATGGACACCTAAATGGTTTTGCCAAAGGACTTCGTGGCGGGCAGAGTGTCAAACAAGGTCAAGTGATTGCCTATGTAGGTAATACAGGACTTAGCACCGGTCCTCATCTCCATTTTGGTCTCTACCGCAATAATGTAGCCATTGATCCAGCAAGTGTTGTTAAAATAGCGAAAAGTGCATTGAGCGGGCATGAACTTAAAGCTTTTATAGATTATACTACGGAGCTTAGAAAAAAAGTTGAAAGTGCTTTGGAAAACGAAACACCGCCGATGAGAGAGGAAAATTTTAATCTTTCTTCGCCTCTTGAAAAAAGTTCGAGTTAGTCTTTACATGTAAACAAAATGAAACTATTTTGCGATAAAATAAATTTCTTGCAAAATGGCAATAGCTTTTAACCTTTTTGAAGGTAAGTGTTAAAGCCATAACAGCTTAGATTTTGGGTTTTGCCTAAAAATAATGACAAAATGATCAAAAAAAGAGTCTACCATGATAAAATGTTTTTTTAAAAATAGTAATAAATTAGAAGTCATTACCGATCTGAGTGAATTTGATGGCAATGAAGATAAAAAGAGCAAAGTTGTTTGGCTTGACATGCTTCTCCCTAGCTCTGAAGAGATCTCTTTTGTTGAAAAGACCTTTGGTATCGATTTTCCTACAAAGCAAGAGAGTGAAGAGATTGAGATATCTTCACGTTACTGGGAAGAGGACAAAAAGATTGAGATTAACAGTTTTTTCTTGATCTCTGAAGATGAAAATGCTCACAATGAGACGGTTTCGTTCATTTTACAAGGCAATGTACTTATCTCTATTCGTTATAAAGAGTTGAAAACTTTTGATGAGTTTAGCAAGCGTTTTTACTATGCTCCGCGTGAATTCAAAAATGGATATTACATCTTTTCTCAGCTCATCGACATCAGGATTGATGCGGATGCGGACGTTATTGAAAAGCTCTCTAAAGACATTACACGCTTGCGTAAACACGTCTTTACAGACTATACGAATGATGATGCGGAGATGTTGGAAAAAATCTCCTCTTTTGAAGATTTGAATATGAATATCCGCGAAAACCTTATGGATAAACAACGCATCTTGACCGCATTTATCAAATCAAATAAATACGATGACAGCGCTCTTCGTGCCGATATTGTTATCATGCTCAAAGATATTAAGTCGTTGATTGATTACATTGAGTTTAATTTTGAACGACTCGATTACTTGCAAAATATCTTCTTGGGTGTTTTGAACATTGAGCAAAATAAAGTCATCAAAATCTTTACCATTATGAACGTTATCTTTTTACCACCGACGTTGATTGCGAGTATTTACGGGATGAACTTTGAGATTTTACCAGAGCTTCATTGGGATTATGGATATGCCTTTTCGCTTATTTTGATGGTTCTCTCTGCCGTAACGCCGATCTTGTACTTCAAGAAAAAAGGGTGGATTTAGGCGATGAAACATACCATTGAGGTCCTTAAAGTTGAAGAGTGTCTACACTCAGATTATATTAAACCTAAAAGTATGTACTATCTGCACAATAGTGTAGAAAAGCGCTGGGATATCGTCGATACACATAATAGTGTTGCCATTCTTTTGTACCACAAAGATTTGGACTCGTTTGTCTTTGTAAAACAGTTTCGTCCTTCTATCTATGTTAAAAATCATGATGGTTTTACCTATGAGCTGTGTGCTGGTATTGTTGATAAAGACAAGAGTCTCATCGAAATTGCTAAAGAAGAAGTATTGGAAGAGACGGGTTACGATGTTCCACTTGATAAACTTGATAAAATATCGTCCTTTTATACCGCCGTTGGTTTTGCGGGTGGCAGGCAAACGCTTTACTATGCAATTTTGGATGACAGCATGAAAGTGAGTGAGGGTGGTGGTATTGAGAATGAAAATATCGAAGTCATTTACCTTAAACGCGAAGAAACACTTGAATTTATGTTTGATGAGAGTATTGCGACGACCTCAGGTTTGATGTTCGCATTGATGTGGTATTTTAAAAATTACGAGAAATAGTTTTACATGTAAAGCAAACCCCACGAAGGGGTTTGTTTACGATTTAGTTTGCACCTACTAAAATGCTTGAAGCTTTGATGATGGCATAAACGCTGTCGCCTTTTGCAAGGGAAAGCTCTTTTTTTGCATCTTCAGTCACGATTGCTGTAACCGTTAGGCCAGCAGGAGTAGAGAGGACGACTTCACAATTAACAGCGCCATCTTTGATCTCAGTTACCGTGCCTTTGATTTTATTGCGTGCACTGACTGCTAAAGCGATGTCTGCTTTTGCAAGAAGAACACTTTGTGCTTTAAAAATACAGAGGGCTTCAGAACCAACTTTTAAACCCAGTGACTCAACAGCACCATGCGTAATGATAGAAACGATTTTATCGCCACCTTTAGTTGCAACAACAATTTCACTGTTCACAGGACCATTTTTAATCTCTGCTACAGTTCCGGTGATTTGATTTCTTGCACTTATTTTCATAACATGCTCCTTGATATTTATTAAAAGTATGTCACTAAGTGTTATGTAATGTCAATTGCTAACGGTATTTTTTTTTGCTGCAGACATCTGTCGCTCTGCCTGAGCAATTTTGTCAAAGGAAATATACGATGCAAAACATTTATACGTTAAGTAATAGATACTTCCAATAACCGCAATAATGCCCGTCGTAACGATAAAACTTGAGAAAACGGCTGATAAAAAGATAGAATAAACTTCACTCATCTTAATACTCCTCAATAAATTGAGTAAAGTATATCGTAGTATTTATAAAAACATAACGATATGGTGATTTATTTTTCTCCATAAAAGCGATTAAATAATCTCTAATTGTTCTAAGATGTCTTTTGTAAGTTTGGAAAGAGGGCGTTTGCCCAAATCTTCATCGGCTATGTATCCGCCAAAAATCAAACGCAGTAAATCTTCTTCGTTTTTAAAGAGCGTTCCCTCGTAGTTTTTCATCATCTCTTCGATGTAACTTTCATTGTACATCACGGACTTTTGGATGAGTTCTAAGACGATGTCTTTGTGGTTTTTGTAAATCTCTTCTAGCGCAAAATCGTCGATGTTTTTTTGGACTTTGACATCGTCTGAACTCAGTTCTAAATCAAATCCTTTTTCATCGTAATAAAACGAACTCTCGTTTACATGTAAAGCAAAATGTGCCTTGTCATCGAAGCCTTCAACATAAGGATGCACATGGGTTGTAAGTGAAAACTCTTTGCGTCCTTTTATGCTTGTATTACAGGTAGGGCAACTGGGGATGAGATTGTAAAACGACAATGCCAAAATGGGATACGTCGCTTTGTCGTAAAAATGGTCAAATTGCGGACGCGTTGAACCGTTTTTTGAGCGAACCGTAAACGTATAATTTCGGTTGCAATATGGGCAAACGGTGACGTTGAGGGATTGCGCTAATTTATAGGCATCGTATGTATCATCATATGTTTTAACGGTAAATTTTTTGTATTCATTTTTCATAAAATTAAATGCAGTGTCACCTTTATAGTGCATCGCAATTTCATGCAGTTTTTCAGGTTTTGCGGTGATGACTTCTTCAAGAGAGTATTTATATGTAGGAAATTTGAATTTTGATTTTAGTGCTTCATAATGCGTGTTCGCCAACTCTTCTAAATTTGATGTAGCAATTTTTATCATTTTCTATTTTCTAATTTTTTGAGTTTTTGGTGAAGCTCTGAAATATCAGCTTTTAAGCGATCGATTTCGTCCATTTTGTGAAGCCTTTTACTATCAAGCATTCGTTGAAGTTGTCGTTTAAGTATCGGTTCACCGATGATTGAAATGATTTGTTCGCAATATGCAAGAGAACTTTTACTGAGTTTGCCTTGTTTATTTAGAATAGTAATGGCTTTATTGATTTTCTCTTTCGCAAATTCGCCCATTAATCCATCTTCCATAAAAAAAGCATCACTTAATAGTGTATGAATATTAGCCCCAAAAGTTTGTTTTTTATATCATGTAAGGAGTATAAGACTTCCATAGTTTCATGGTTCTTTTTTAGGAAAATGCAGTTTTCATTTTGTAAATCAGATAGTAAAAAAGGAGAATGTGATGCAAAAATAAAATGTATTTTTCTTTGATAATTTTTAAAAATTTCCACAAACATAGTTACGATATTTCTTTGCCAATTAGGATGTAATGATGTTTCAATTTCATCAAGTAAAAAAACAACATCCCGAGTATTTGCCCTCTTTTGGATAGTTTTTAGAATCAAACCAATATTGGCTATGAGCATTTTATACCCCAAGCTTAAGTTATAAAAACCTAATGTTTTATTTTGCGAAGAAGCAAGTTCAACCTGAAAAAATAGGTCAAGATAAGCAATTAATTCTATTTCATCTTCATCTAAAGAGAAGATTTCAAATTGTTTATAATCAGGAAGTGCTTTTTTTTGTTCAAATTCATTTTTTGTTATACCAAAAAGAGTATCATGGTTTTCATAATACTTAAGAATAACATTTTTCTCAAATTCAAGAAAATTAATATTAATTTTTCTCTTGTACTTGATTTTGATAATATCATATTTATCAATGGAGTTTTGTATTAGAATTTTATTGTCAATATATTTATAAAAATAAGTAGCCAATGAAGACAAATTTGCATCAAATCCAATAGGCGTAACTTTTGATAATCCATTTGGACCAGAACCTTGATAATCAACGCTCGGCTCTAACGAATAATTTTTCTTGTAATTATCCCATTCATTCCAAAGTGGTGGTTGCACTAAAGAAAAGTCAAAAAGGGAAAAATAAAGATATTTTTTGACATCTTCTAACGATAGTGTCTTAAAATTTGTAGGTGCTTTAGTATCATCGTCTTTTGCAATATAAAAAGAATCATCTCCTTTTAATACAAAAAATAAATTTTCAATGCCTCTCCAATTGTTATTATTTTGAAAAATACCACCTATGATACAATGCAATAAATTACTTTTTCCACTGCCATTCTTTCCAACAATAGCAGTGATATTTATATTTTTAGGGAAAATATTCAAAAAATATTTATTTTCTGTAATGGTAAGTTGGTTAGTAGTTTCATCATAAATGCATTGATATTTACCATTAAATGAAAAACCTTGTTTTTCAAAATTGTTATATTTACCTACCCACAAATAAACCAGTTCCATGTGCTCTCCAAAGGTTTACATGTAAAGCTTTGAGCCTTTACATGTAAAAAGATTTTAGTCGATAAAGCGTTTCGTCAAATCCCCGTAGGTTTCGATTCTGCGGTCACGTAAAAATGGCCAGATGCGTCTGACGTGTTCGCCTCGTGCTAAGTTTACATCGACGATGAGAATCTCTTCTTCATCGTGGCTTGCGCGTGCGATGATCTCGC
This sequence comes from Sulfurospirillum diekertiae, assembly GCF_011769985.2. Classification (NCBI taxonomy): domain Bacteria; kingdom Pseudomonadati; phylum Campylobacterota; class Epsilonproteobacteria; order Campylobacterales; family Sulfurospirillaceae; genus Sulfurospirillum; species Sulfurospirillum diekertiae. The sequence continues at coordinate 1,778,838 of NZ_CP039734.2, read as the reverse complement.
CTTGTGGACCTGCAACGAAGGAGTTGCCCCAAAAGCGGATGCCGTCCAGTACGCCGTGAGTGTCTTCTTCTTTGCCGACACGATTGACGCTAATGACGGGCAAGCCATTGGCGATAGCGTGACCTCGCTGAATGGTCTCCCATGCGTCACATTGCCTTCTTTGTTCATCTTCCATATCGTCGTCAAACCAACCGATGGCGGTGGGGTAGATGAGCATCTCTGCACCCTTAAGCGCCATCAAACGTGCGGCTTCAGGGTACCATTGATCCCAACAGACGAGAAGTCCTAGTTTGCCCACACTGGTTTGGATGGGATTGTAGCCTGTATCACCTGGGGTGAAGTAAAATTTCTCGTAAAAACCTGGATCATCGGGGATGTGCATTTTGCGATATTTTCCAGCGACCGTGCCGTCTTTTTCAAAGACAACGGCGGTGTTGTGGTAAAGACCAGCGGAGCGTTTTTCAAACAGAGAAGTGACTAAAACGACATTGTTCTCTTTAGCAACATTTGACCAAAAAGCGATGTCAGCTTCCCATGCAGAGGCTAAATCAAAACAAGCAACATCTTCGTTAATGCAAAAGTAGCGGTCTTGGTGAAGTTCTTGCAGTACGACAAGTTGTGCTCCTTCAATGGCTGCTGTCTGGATGAGTGAAACGGTTTTTTGTATCGTTTTTTCTTTGGTACTTTCAACGGCGTGTTGGATGAGTCCGACTTTCATAAAATCCACCTAGTAAGAGTTATTTTGAATAACTTATTCTACATTAATATGGTTTTAATACGTTTTAACTTACAATCTTGATCAGCATTATCAATTAAGGACAATTATGATTAAACTTTCACAAATGAATGCTGGAGACAAAGCTGTCGTGGTACGAATAGATGCCAACGAAGAGCTCAAACAAAGATTTTTTTCCTTGGGACTTCATAAAGGAAGCCAACTCCAAATTAAAGCAACAAGTATCGCAAAAAGCACTATGGAAATTGAAGTAGGTACAACACTGCTTGCCCTTCGTTATGAAGAAGCAAAAAGCATAGAGGTTCAAAAAATATGAAAGAGCTTGTCATTGCGTTGGTGGGACAGCCCAATGTGGGCAAAAGTATGCTCATCAACTCCATTGCCGATGCACGCTTAAAAGTGGGTAACTTTTCAGGTGTCACCGTTGAAAAAGCGGAAGTACGTTTTAGCGCGCAAGAGCATTTGATTAAAATCGTTGATTTACCCGGAACGTACTCGCTTAACGACTACACTCAAGATGAAAAAGTCACCAAAGATTTTCTGGAAAATGAGCCGTACGATCTTATCATCAACGTGGTTGATGCTACGAATCTAGAGCGCAATCTTTACCTGACGACACAGCTTTTAGAACTGGGTAAAAAGATGATCGTCGCATTAAATATGATGGATGAAGCGCAAAAAGAGGGTATCTGTGTTGATCATGAGCAACTCAGTTCCATTTTGGGTGTTCCCTGCGTGAAAGTCTCTGCCGCAACGAAAAAAGGCATCGGTAAACTTCTCAATCGCACCATTGACATTTTCAATTTTCCCTATGAAAAATCAAAACTGATTTACAGTGATGTTGTGGAAGAAGAGATCGAAAAACTCTCATTCTTTTTGAAACAAAAGCGCTATAAAACAGAGCTAACGTATCGTGATTTGGTGCTTAAACTGCTACAAAATGATCCTAAAATATATCAAAAAATGCACGATGAACCGATTTGGCTTGAGTTGTCGCCACTGCTCAAAGAGGCATTGGAACATCTCTATCTGCACCATGAGACAAAAGATGTCAGCGAAATTTTTGCGGAGGAGCGAGCCTCTTTTGCCAGAGGTGTTGTCACGGAAGTGCTTACATGTAAAAAGAGTATTTCTAAAACGATTACCGAAAAAATCGATGCGCTATTGATCCATAAAATTTTTGGTATTCCGATTTTTATTGCCTTGATGTGGGCACTTTTTCAGCTTACATTTGAGCTAGGTTCTATTCCTATGGATTGGATCAATCTTTTCTTTGTCTCGCTTGGCACGTATGCGAAAACGATCTTCGGCGATGGTGAGCTTGGCTCTATGATCGCTGATGGTGCTATTTCGGGTGTAGGTGCTGTGGTGATGTTTTTACCTAACATTGTCATCCTCTTTTTTGGGATTTCACTTTTGGAAACAACGGGCTACATGGCGCGTGTTGCGTTTTTACTCGATGGTTTTTTCCACCGTTTTGGCTTGCACGGTAAAAGCTTCATTCCCCTTGTCACGGGCTTTGGATGTTCCGTTCCTGCATATATGAGCGCCCGTACACTTAAAAACAATAAAGACAGACTGATCACACTTTTTATCATCGGTTTTATGAGTTGTGGTGCAAAGCTTCCCGTGTATGTTCTTTTCTCTGGGGCTTTTTTCGCGAAGCAAAATGCGGGAAATGTTCTTTTCCTTATCTATATAGCAGGGGCGCTCATTGGGCTTCTTGCGGCAAAATTTTTAAAAGTCTTTGTGTTTAAAGGTGTCGATGAGCCATTTGTAATGGAGATGCCAAAGTATCGTTTACCTTCAATAAGACTCATTTGGCACACGGTTGTAAGTAAGGCGATTATGTATCTTAAAAAAGCGGGAACATTTATTTTGGGTGCTTCTTTGCTGATTTGGTTCGCAAGCAACTACCCTAAATATCCCGATATTGAAAAAACATTTGCACAAAAAATTGAACTTGCTCAAAGTGCAGAAGCCAAAATAACCTTGGAAAATGAAAAAGCACAACAGCTTTTAGAAAAGAGTTTTTTAGGCATGCTTGGCAAGTCAACCGATACTCTTTTTCAACCGATTGGTTTTGATTGGAAGATGACGGTAGCGCTAGAGTCTGGACTGGCGGCAAAAGAGGTTGTTGTCTCAACGCTCGGTGTTTTATATGCACTTGGAGCTGGCGTAGATGAGGGAAATGAGAGTTTGATTGGTGAGCTTCAAAAACAGATCTCTTTTGCTTCGGCAGTTTCTTTTATCATCTTTGTGATGTTTTACTTGCCGTGTATGGCAGCAAGTATTGTCTTTACGAAAGAGACAGGCAGTTATAAGTATCTGTTTTATCTGTTTATCTTTACGACGGTTGTGGCGTGGGGACTTGCCTTTATAGGGTATAGAATAGCGCTTTTGTGGTGAGGGTAGATTTAACCCTCATTTGCCACGTATTGCTGATCGTTGATCTCTGAGTCATCATAAGGGTCGAGGTGAGCGTTGATAACCCATATTTCATCTGGGATAAGGTCTTTAATCTTCTCTTCGATGCGATCTCCCGCATGGTGCGCACGCATGAGTGAAATGCCAGGACTAAAGACGAGATGAACATCGACAAAGTTTGTATTGCCTGATTTACGGGTTTTAAGGTAGTGAAAATCGCTAATCTCTTTCTCTTCTAAAATAATGTCACGCATTTTTTCAACCATCTCTTCATCAAGCGATGCGTCAAGCAGGATGTAAATACCATCACTAATAATCTGATAGGCTGAATGAATAATGTAAAGGGAAATGATCACACCCATGATCGAGTCGATCATCTCAAATCCTGTTATCTGAATGAGTACTAAGGAGACAAGGATAGCGCCATTGCTTAAAACGTCTGTTTTATAGTGAAGCGCATCTGATTTGACCACCATGCTTCGTGTCTTTTTCGCAGCATAATTTAAAAAAAGAACTAAGGCAATGGTAATTGCCAAAGAGATGACCATAACAATAACGGAGTAACCTAGATATTCGACAGGCTCTTGGTTGATCGCTTTTTTAATGGCGGTATAGAAGATAAAAAGACCTGAAACGGTAATCACCGTACCTTCAATGACGCCCGCTAAAGCCTCAATTTTGCCTTTTCCGTAGTTAAATTTTTTATTGGCGGGTTGTTCGGCTTTGGAAATAGCAAAGTAATTAAATGCTGATACGATAAGGTCAAGCACAGAGTCAATCGCAGAAGCTAAAACGGCAACAGAGCCACTCATAATTCCGACAAAAAGTTTGATAATAATAAGGATCGTTGCCGTTCCACTGGAAATAATCGTTGCTTTTTTTTGTAAAGTCATTCGTCGTTGTCTCTTTCTTTATAAATATTCATGGAAGCGCAGTGCAAACTTCCGTGTTCGCGAATTAAAATTGAAGATTCGATACCAACAATTTCACGTTCGGGGAAGCATCTGGCAAAAATAGCTAAAACTTCTGCATCGTAGGGATCACTGTAGGTTGGGACTAAAACAGCATTGTTAATGAGAACAAAATTCATATAGGTTGCTGGAATACGGTGATTGTTGAAGTATTTAGCTGATGGAAGAGGTAAAGGAAGCAGATTGAACTCTGTTTTTTGAAGCTCTTTTTCCATCTTTTTCAGCTCTTGATAGTGTTCATCTTTTTTGTCATAACATTTCACATAGGCGATGGTTTTTTTGTTGATGAAACGTGCTAAGGTGTCAATGTGCGAGTCGGTATCGTCACCCATGAGCGCGCCATGTTCTAAGATGATCAGCTTTTTGAGTCCAAAAAGTTCGATGAGTGTTTTTTTAATCTGTTTTTTGGAAAGATGCGCATTGCGGTTCTCTTCAAAAAGACAATAAGCAGTTGAAAGCATTACGCCATGACCGTTACTGTCGATACTTCCACCTTCAAGGACAAAGTCTAAACTTTTAAGTTTGCCTTCTAAATAGCCTTGTTCAAAGAGCTGACTGGTAATGCTGTTGTCCAAATTGGCTTCAAATTTATTACCCCATGCGTTAAAGATAAAGTCATACGTGCGACGTTTATGGTTTTTATAAATATTAATACCACCGAAGTCGCGTATCCATGTATCATTCGTTGCCATTTCGATCAGTTCGATATTTTGGAGTGTTGGTAACATAGTTGCCAGCGCTTTTTTATCTTCGCAGATCACAAGGCATTTTTGAAAATGTGCAATTTTGCTGATGAACGTTAAATAGGTTCGATGGATTTCATCAATGGAGTGTGCCCAATCACTCTGTTTTGGAGGAAATACGACGATGAGTGCCTCTTGTTCTTCCCATTCGGCTGGTATTCTAATTTTCATGTTAGCTCCATGTAGTTCGTATTTAAACTAAATTATACCAAAAATGGTTTTGATCTCCTCTTTTGGGCGGAAAATTGGTAAAATAGCTTCTATTAGCTTTTACATGTAAAGGATGAGTGTGCTACTTAAGAAAAAAGATAACAAGAGCATCAACCAGATCAATTTTATGGCGATTCTTTTTGCAGGTCTTTTTGCTTTTATCTCTGCGTGTTTAGTCATTGTCAATGAATATTTAGAATTTCAAAAAGAGATTAAAGTCATTGAAGAGAGCTATATTCAGGCGCAAAAGAAGAGTGCATCGGATCAATTAAATCTTCTTCTTAATATCACCGAGTACCGTTTTCAGCAAAGTCAATCACTTCCTAAAGAAGCGATTTATCAAAAGCTCAAAGAAGATATTTCTGCACTGATCAAGCATGGTGACGAAGCACAAAACTATCTCTTTTTAGAGCTCGTTTCAGGTGAAATCCTGTATCGCTCTTCTGCCCTTAGTCTTGAAAATACCAGCAAAGATATTGTTGTTACACAAACGTATGAACCCTTAGGGCTTATTTTAGGCAGTGGTGTAAGCACTCGTAGCATTGAAGATGTGTTGGCGCAGAAGAAGAAGGCATATCAAGATAAGATCATCAGTTTTGTTCTTAAAATCTATATGCTCACACTTTTTTTATACATGATTAGTACCATTGAGTATCGCTATGTCAGTGACATCATGAAGCGCGAGATTCGCTTTATTGTCTATTCGTTTAAGAAAGCCTCTTCCAGCTACGAGTTCATTGATATGGAAAAGATCAAGTTTACCGAGTTTCAAGAGATTGTCACGCACGCGAATGTGATGATCGAAGAGATCAAAAATAAAAACAGTGCACTGGTTGATCTTAACAGTAATCTTGAAGGAATCGTTGAGCAAAAGACAGTAGAGTTGAAACGCTCTATCGAGTTTACGCAAGAGCTGCTTGAAAAGCAAGATCAGTTTGTCAAAAACGCGATTCATGAGATCAACACACCGCTTTCGATCATTTTAATGAATATTGATCTTTACAATCTCAAATTCGAAAAAAATCCGTATTTACTTAAAATCGAAGCAGCCGTCAAAGTGCTCGATAATATCTATGAAGATTTGGCGTATGTGGTTAAAAAAGATCGCGTGGTGTATGAAAAAGCAATGATTGACTTTTCCAAGTTTTTAACCGAGCGGGTGGACTACTTTGAAGATGTGGCAGAGGGCAATAAACTGCACATCAGTACCGACATTGTGTCCGATCTGTTTATTTTCTTTAATGAGACTGAATTACAGCGTATTTGCGACAATAATCTTTCTAATGCCATCAAGTACAGTTACGAAAAACACCCTTTACATGTAAAGCTTTTTGAGGATAAAAATGAAGTTGTTTTTGAAGTAGAAAACTGTGGAGAAATGATCAAAGCTCCCGATCAACTGTTTAATCGCTACTACCGTGAAGATGAGGCGCGCGGTGGGTTTGGCTTGGGGCTTAATATTGTCAAAGAGATTTGTGATACGAATGGGGTTTCTATTGAAGTTCTCTCTGACGAATTAAAAACACTTTTTCGCTACCGATTTGTAAAAGGATAACTTATGAAAATTTTGCTGCTTGAAGACGAGTTGATGCTACGAAGTTCTATTGAAGAGTATTTGGAAGCTCTTGGGCATAAAGTCATCTCGTTTGGTAACGGCGAAGAGGCGTATGAAGCGATCAAAAAAGATCTGTTTGATCTGTTGCTCTTAGACATCAATATTCCTAAAATGAATGGGCTGAGCCTTCTTAAAGCACTTAATGAGATCGAACATGCGTTTCCTACGATCTTCATTAGTGCCAATGTGGACATTGATGACATTAGCACAGCATTTGAGCTAGGCGCTTCGGATTATCTTAAAAAACCATTCCATCTGAAAGAGTTGGGGCTTCGCATTGACAAGATTAAAAAAGAGTATGAGATTAAACATCTTAAACACATCATTTTAAGCTCAAAATATGTCTTTTCAAAAGAAGAGCAGATGCTCTTTTACAATAACAATGTTCAAGTGCTCACCAAAAAACAGTTACAAATTGTGACACTACTGTGTGAGAACATGGGCGTGGTAGTTGACTTCGATAAATTCCGCACCTATGTCTGGAACGATGAACCTATCGATAATCCCTCTATTAGGGCAGAAATAAGCCGTCTTCGCAAGCTGTTAAAAGAAGATTTTATTATCAATCTCAAAGGTGTTGGCTATAAGATTGATAAGTATTTCCCTGAGAAAAACCGCTAAAAGTTACAAATATACACATATTTTTCTAAAATATTCTGCGTAAATCTTCAAAATATAAAATGCTACGATAATGCTATGTTACTTCTTTACAATACTCTCATAGCTACCACATAACAAAAGAAGGAGCATTTATGAGTCAGAATATTTATGACAGAGTACGAGCCAATCCGAAGTTTACAGAACTCGTACAAAAACGAAGTAGTTTCGCATGGAAACTCACCATCATTATGTTGGTTGTTTATTATGCGTTTATCCTTGTAATTGCTTTTTCACCTGCTACCTTTGGTCAGACCATAGGAAGTGGCGTTACTACCGTTGGTATTCCCGTAGGATTTGGCATTATTATTTTGTCTTTTATTTTAACGGGTGTTTATATCCAAAGAGCCAATGGCGAATTTGATGAGTTAAACAATCAAATCAAAGAAGAAGCAAGGAGTGCGGAATGAAATGGGGATGGTTGCTTTTAGCATTAACCAATGGACTCTTTGCCTCAGGGGCTGCAGAAGTTTCAGGAAAAAGTGAAGTCAATATGTCTGCGATTGTCATGTTCTTGGTCTTTGTGGCAGGAACGCTTGGTATTACTTACTGGGCAGCAAAACGTACAAAAACGGCGAAAGATTTTTACACCGCTGGTGGAGGCATTACAGGGTTTCAAAATGGTTTAGCGATTGCAGGTGATTACATGTCTGCAGCATCTTTTCTTGGAATTTCTGGCTTGGTATATTCCAAAGGCTTTGATGGACTGATCTATTCCATAGGCTTTTTGGTTGGCTGGCCGATTATTCTTTTCTTAATCGCTGAGCAACTACGAAATTTAGGTAAATATACGTTTTCGGATGTTGCATCGTACCGTTTAAAACAGACGCCGATTCGTACCCTTGCCGCTTTTGGGTCACTTGCTACGGTGGCACTTTATTTGATCGCTCAAATGGTAGGTGCTGGTCAGTTGATTCAAATTTTATTTGGACTTGATTATGCGTATGCGGTCGTTATGGTGGGCATCTTGATGATCTTATATGTTACCTTTGGTGGCATGTTGGCAACCACATGGGTACAAATTATTAAAGCAGGTCTTTTGCTCTCTGGTGCAACCTTTATGGCTGTGATGATTATGTACAAAATGGATTTTAGTATTGAGACACTCTTTTCCCAAGCGGTTGCTGTGAAAAAATCAGCGGCGATTATGAGCCCAGGAGGTCTTGTCAGCGACCCTATTTCAGCGATTAGCTTAGGGATTGCCTTGATGTTGGGAACCGCAGGACTACCTCACATCTTGATGCGATTTTTTACCGTCAGTGATGCGAAAGAGGCTCGAAAATCCGTCTTTTATGCAACTGGATTTATAGGTTACTTTTATGTTTTAACCTTCATTATAGGATTTGGTGCTATCGTTTTATTAACAGGTCATCCGCAATATTTTGATGCTGTTAAAAACACACTGATTGGTGGCGGTAATATGGCAGCGATTCACTCTGCGCATGCCATTGGTGGAGACCTTTTCTTAGGATTTATCTCAGCGGTTGCTTTTGCAACAATCTTGGCGGTTGTTTCTGGTTTGACACTGGCAGGGGCAAGTGCGGTCAGTCATGATCTGTATGCCAATGTTTTTGCAAGAGGTCGTGTGGATGAGATGACAGAGATGAGAGTTTCTAAGTATTCAACGATTGCTCTTGGTATCGTAGCGATTTTCTTAGGCATTGCGTTTGAGAAACAGAACATTGCGTTCATGGTAGGTCTTGCATTTGCGATTGCCGCTAGTGCAAACTTCCCAATTCTTATTTTATCAATGTTTTGGAAAAAGCTTACAACTAAAGGTGCCGTTTATGGTGGAGGCTTAGGACTTTTCACAGCGATTGTGTTGGTTATCTTGAGTAAAGCGGTTTGGGTTGATGTTTTAGGAAATAAAACAGCTATTTACGCTTACGGTAACCCAGCACTTTTCTCAGTTGCTATTGCCTTTATCGGTATCTGGATTATCTCTTTAATGGATAATAGCGAAGATGCAGTAAACGAGAGAGCTGCATATGATCATCAGTTTATTCGAAGTCAAACGGGTATTGGAGCAGAAGGCGCTTCAAGCCATTAAAAAACATTACGGCTTTTTTTAAAAGAAGCCGTAATGTAACTAAATCTCTGCCTCATTAGAGGCAAGCTTTAGTGCATAGTGCAACGTAGGCTTTTGGGCTTCGCCCAAGAGACGTTATAAAATAATTATATGAAAAAGGATCGTAACCATGTCACAACTTTTCGAACCAAGTAGAGCTTTAAGCAAAGAAGCCAGAATTAAGAACATGTGTGAGTACAAAGAGCTTTGTATCCAAGCGGATGAGGATTTTGAAGGATACTGGGATAAGCTAGCACGTGAAAAAATTGAGTGGTTTAAGCCTTATGACAGAGTATTAAATGAAGATAATGCTCCGTTCTACAAATGGTTCGAAGGTGGCAAATTAAACGTTACGCATCAATGCCTAGGACGTCATCTCAAGAGTCGTAAAAACAAAGCAGCGATCATTTGGGAAGGTGAGGACGGCAAACGCCGTATTATTACCTATCTTCAACTTTTCTACCGTGTCAATCGTCTCGCCAATTTGATGCGCAATCAATTTGGCATCAAAAAGGGAGATCGTGTTGTGCTTTATATGCCAATGATCCCTGAAGCGGCATTTGCAATGTTAGCGTGTGCAAAAATTGGTGCGATTCATTCGGTTGTGTTTGGTGGTTTTTCGGCTGAAGCACTACGCGATCGTGTTCAAGACGCTGAAGCAAAACTCGTTATTACGGCCGATGGTGCATTTCGTCGTGGTAAGCCTTACATGTTAAAGCCCGTTGTGGATGAAGCGCTCAGTGTTGGGTGTGAATGCTGTGAAAAAGTATTGATCGTTCAGCGAAACTTTGAAGACATTGAGTACGTTCCGGGGCGTGACTATGTTTACAATGAGATCATCATGAACGAGTCTCAGTACTGTGAGCCTGAGTGGATGGACTCCGAAGACCCACTTTTCTTACTTTATACTTCAGGCAGTACGGGTAAACCAAAAGGCGTTCAACACAGTAGTGCAGGGTATATTCTTTGGGCGCAGTACACGATGGAACATGTCTTTGATGTCAAAGAAAACGATACGTTTTGGTGTACAGCGGATGTTGGCTGGATTACAGGACATACGTACATTGTTTATGGACCTTTGGCGATGGGTGCAACGACCATTATGTATGAGGGTGTTCCTACATTCCCAGATGTGGGTAGATGGTGGGGCATGATCGAAGAACATCGTGTCAATCAGTTCTATACTGCTCCCACAGCGATTCGTTTATTACACAAAGAGGGTGCTGACGCGCCATCTCGTTATGATTTAAGCTCTCTTAAAGTGCTTGGAACGGTGGGTGAGCCGATCAATCCTGATGCGTGGATGTGGTACTATGAGCAAATCGGTGGCGGAAACTGTCCGATTGTCGATACATGGTGGCAAACAGAAACGGGTGGGCATATGATTACGCCACTTCCTGGGGCTACGCCGATAAAACCAGGTTCTGCGACATTCCCACTTCCTGGGATTAAAGCAGAAATTATGGATGAGCATGGCAATCCAACACCAAAAGGTGAAAAAGGATTCTTGTGTATCACAAAACCTTGGCCATCGATGATTCGTAACATTTGGGGTGATCCTGAGCGTTATGTTAAGTCCTATTTTGGGGATTGTAAAAAAGATGGTAAGCCTGTTTATTTCTCTGGCGATGGAGCGATGTACGATGATGATGGCTATATCATCATTACAGGGCGTACCGATGATGTTATTAACGTTTCAGGTCATAGAATTGGAACAGCAGAGATTGAAGCAGTTCTTGGTAACCATGAAAACGTAGCAGAGGTTGCTGTTGTAGGAAGACCTGATCCTATCAAAGGTGAGGGTATTTTTGCATACATCGTCATCAAAGGTGCCGATAGCATGAGTGAAGAAGTTTATATGATTCAAGAGCTTAACAAACTCATCGTGAAAGAGATCGGTAATATCGCTAAGCTTGATGCGATTCGTTTCGTTCCGGGGCTTCCAAAAACAAGAAGTGGTAAGATTATGCGTAGAATCCTTCGCTCCATTGCGAAAAAAGAGCCGATTACCCAAGATATTTCAACGCTTGAAGATCCAAGCATCGTTGAAAAAATACAAAATCTCATCGAATTTTAGTACTCTAAAGCGGTTACATGTAAACGTGTAACCGCTTTTTCCTCACAACACATCAAAGTGAAAATTTGTCCTTAAAATGTTATGATACGCGCCATATTACTATCCATTAGAGGAACATAACACCATGGCAATGCATATTATCAACCAACCACAAGATCAAACCAAAGCCGTCAATGACGCAGTCAGTTACCCCAACTTAGAAACGATGATAAGCGTACCTTTGGGCATTGGAGAAGTTTACGAAGCATGTAAAGATTATCCGATTTTGTTTACTAAAAATCAAGAAGGCGACTGGCTTGCCATTGCACTTCTTGGCTTTAACGATAAAAATGTCTACTTGGATGAAAATCGTCGCTTTAAAAGAGGCAAATACCTTCCCGCTTTCTTGAGACGCTATCCCTTTATTTTGGTTCAAAATGAAGATAAAAAAGGCTTTTCTTTAGGTATTGAAGAAGAAGCTTTGGAAGCGTTAAATGAATCCAACAAGGAACGTGCGCTCTTTAAAGAGGATAAAACACCAACGGACTTGACGAAGAATACATTGGACTTTCTCGTTCGCTTTCAAGGCGAATTACAAGCATGTAGCGCTTTGATTAAAGAGTTAGAATCATGGGGACTATTAGTCGAACAAAGTGCCAATCTTCTCGATGAAGAGGGCAAAACCCATACGATCAATGGTTTCTTTACGGTTAATGAAGAAAAACTTAGCCATCTCAGTGAGAAGAAACATCTTGACATGTGCAAAAAAGGAGCGACACCTTTCATCACAGCCCATCTTATTTCACTCAGCAATATTAGACGCTTGGGATTGTAGATTTTTTAATATTTTGCTCGCTCAAGGCGGTTACATGTAACATGTAACCGTGACTTTCTTTCATAATATAAATCTATTTTTTGTTACAATACTGAAGTATCTAAAGTGAATTAAATTTTGTTGGGAGAGTTTAATGGCCATATTGAAAAATTCGATAATTAAAGAAATTCAAGATACGATTGCGAATTCTAACCAATTTTCAAAAGATGACTTCAAATTTGAGTTTCCAAATGAAGGTAAAATATTAGCTTACATAGAATATAGAGCTTCAAAGCAATATTCTTTTAGTATTGAAGAAAATGTTGTTGGTAATTTTTTTGCTTTAGGATTATCATTAGAAAATAAAAAAATAGAAACCGTTATACAAACGAGACAAAAACCAGGTAATCATAAAAATGAAGAAATATTTACTCATGAAAATATTGATGAATGTATCAAAAAAATTAGAAATTGGTTATTTAATTTAGATATTGATTTAAAAAGTATAGTTGACTTTGATGTGGACACTGTTTCATATATAGATGATTTTGAAGAAAAACTGAATAAAAAATTCACGAGTGAAACAGAAAAATTTACAGACTTTGAAAAAGAAGATTTATTTAAGAAATTAGATGAATTGCAAAAAAGAATAGAACAGCTAGAACAAGATGTTAATTCGAAAAAAGCAATAGAGAATATTGAACAAAGTAAAAATGAACTAGAAACATATCCTAAAAAATCATGGTGGTTAAAATTTTATAATAGAGCTCAAGGTATTCAACAAGGGGTTCATCTTGCTCTTGAGTATAGAAAAGATATAGATAACTTATTAGATATTATAATCAATGCCTTGAAATAAAATACTTTTGAAGTTTTACATGTAAAGCCAAAATGACTTTACATGTAAAGATTTTCTAACATATGATTTGAACGTTTAGAACAAAATTATTGGCAATCCATGGCATCGTGTAATTTGATGAGGTTCTCTTTCATGATGTCAATATAGCCAATCCCTTTTTTACTCTCCGCCACGGTGATATTTTCAACAGGCCTGAGTGCATCTGTTTTAACATTGGCCTCTTTAGCAATAGATTTTGCGACCTTGTCGCTGGCAAATTCTTCAAAAAAGACGGTGGTAATCTTCTCTTTTTTGGTCAAATCAATTAACTGTGCAATCTGTTTGGGAGACGGTTTGGTTTCTGGTGTCATGCCTGTGATGGAGTATTGGGTTATGCCATACTCATGTGCTAAATACTCAAAAGCGTCGTGGTTGACAATGACTTTTTTGTTTTTGCAACTTTTAAGCACTTCATAATCCGTTTTTAATGCTTCCAGCTTTGCAAGATACGTCGCTAAATTGGCTTCATACAATTTGGCATTTTCAGGGTCTTTGGTGCTCAGCAGGGTTGCTACTTCTTTGGCAACATTCATGTAATTATCGATGCTCAACCAGTAGTGTGGATCGTAACTTTCTTTATGAGCATGCTCATGCTCAGAATGCTTCAGCTCAATAAGTTTGACTTTTTGGCTCATATCAATCGTTTTATCTTGAATTTTTAACGAGCTGATAACTTTGGTACTCCATGTTTCAAACACGGGACTGCTGATGATGAAAAAATCGCTCTTTGAAAGGGCTGCGATATCTTTGGCTTTAGGCTCAAATTCATGCGCTTCAACGCCAAAAGGAACCAAATTAGTAAGTTTGACCTTATCGCCTCCAATCGTTTTGACAACGTCATAGAGTGGAAATATGGTTGTGGTGACCGATACATCTGCAAACATGACCGAACTGAGGGCTGCTGCTAATGCAAATTTTTTTAACATAGGTGACTCCTTCGTTTTAATACTGAAAGCATAACATTATGCAACTGAGTTGCATATAAAAGAGTCACTCTAAAAAAATTAATACTGTTTCCTCTTGAATACAAGCGAAATCATAAAAAAGAACAAGAGCAAAACAACAATGGTCGCGCCACTAGGCAAGGACGCATAGTAGGAGATAAACAGACCCAAAATGACGGAGACAATCGATATGATAACTGCATAAAGCACCGAGTTTTTAAAATTTTGACTAAACTGCATGGCAATGATGGCAGGTATAATCATCATCGCGCCAATCAAAAGAGCTCCTACGATTTTAATCGAAACACTGATGACTACCGAAACCAAGGAAATGAGCAGGTAGTTTAAGAGTTTGGTGTTAATGCCTGAAGCTTTCGCACTCTCTTCATCAAATGCGATGTATAAAAACCGTTGGAAATTGGCATACAACGTCACGGTACAGATCAATCCTAAAAGCACAATAATCATAATATCCGTGTCATCAATCGCAACGATTGAGCCAAAAAGGTAGTCAAACAAAGAGGTATTAAACGACGCAGAAGCCGATACGATGATGATGGCAAGCGCTAAAGATCCCGATAAAAAGATAGAAAGGATTGAGTCTGAGTAGAGTTTATTGTTTTGTCTTAAATACTCAATCACCCATGACGCTAAAAGGGTAAATGCGATGGAGCTGTAATTGGGTGCAATGGAGGTGAGAAAGCCAATCGCCACGCCGAGGAGCGAAATATGCGCAAGTGCGTCTGAGAGCATTGAAAAGCGTTTGACGACCACGAACATGCCAAGAGAAGAGGCGATGGCGGCGATTAAGGTGCCTGCTAAAAAGGCTTTGAGCATAAATGTGTATTGAAAAATTTCCATATCAATCCTTAATGATGGTGGCAAACCATGTGCGCATCGACGCCATAGAGCTGATTTAACTGTTCTGAATGATAGATTTGGCGCGGATCGTGGCAGGCTAAAAGTGTTTGGTTGATGCACAAAACTTTGTTGATGTCATCCACGATAACACCTAAATCATGGGTAATAAAAAGAATTGTAATGTTCTCTTTGCCATTTAAATCTTTTAAAAGGGCGTAAAAATTGATTTGGGATTGCTTGTCAACGCCTGTATTGGGTTCATCGAGAATGAGGATTTGTGGGTTATTGACTAGCGCTTTGGCGATCATCACGCGTTGGCGCTGTCCGCCTGAGAGTTCGCTGATTTTGGCGTCTTTCAAATCTTCGATATTCATCTTCCTTAAAGCACGATCAATGATCTCCAAATCGCTTCGATTGATGCTTGCAAACAGAGATTTATTGGCAATGAGCCCAAGTTTGACGACTTCATGAACGCTGATGGGAAAATTTTCATCCAATTTTGAGATGCCTTGAGAAACATAGCCTATCTTTTTCAAAGCACTCAGCGTTGGTGTCTTTCCAAACAATTTGAGCATACCGCTGTTATAGGGAATAAGTCCAAGGATAAGCTTAATAAGCGTACTTTTTCCTCCACCGTTAGGTCCAATAATCGCCGCATAATCACCTCTTCTAATGTCAAACGTCACATCTCGAATAATGGTTTTAAAGTTTAAATTTTTTGCTTCAATGACAGTGTCTTTAAAGTTTTTTAATACCACGGTGTACCTTTTTTAATTTTAATAATTGCATATGTTCCTGACTTCTAATTCAAAATGAGGATAAGTCCTAAGATAATAATAATGAACGTCGCCCCAAAATCGAGATATTTCAAGAGTTTAGAATACCTATTTTTTGAGCTATTACGAATTTTAACACTCGCTAAAGCAGTTATTGCAATAATTGAGCTCATGCCAAGGCTCATCACGACGGCGCTTAAAAAGCCTATCCAGTACAGTCCAAGCGAGATTGAAAATAAAAATACCGTGATCGTACCAGGGCAGGGTATGAGTCCAGCGGCTAAGACCAAAGCCACATCGGTTGAGTTTTGCGTTTTGCAACTGGCACAATTGCATGAAGCTATTTTTTGAGTGCTCCATTGCAGCGTTTTTGTGCTTTTGTAATGTTTGTATTTCCCATACAACAAATACACACCAATACTGATGATGAGAGCACCTGAAATCTTCGTTGCAATGTCGGCAATGTTAAGGATAGCGACTGAAAAAATATTTTGAAACAGATAATACAAAACGTACGTCAGAATCAGCGCTGAAAAGGTATGCACCGTTGCAATCATAAATGACAAGCTCAAAGCTTTTTTATAATTTTTGTCATTAGAGGTAAAGTAAGATGCCACCAGTGTTTTGCCATGCCCTGGTCCTGCTGCATGCACTAAGCCATACATAAAGGAAAGCGTTAAAAGAGAAATAATAGACAATACAGTGTGCTCGTTTTTAATGTTTTCCAACAATGTGCCTAGCTGAATCGCTAAATTTTTTAGCAGTAAGGCCATTTCAGCCGTATAGTTTGTATTCATTTAGAAATCTCTAGTTTAATATAATTGACTGTTGCGACAAGCTCTTTGATCACTTTGAAGCCATTGAGCTTTTTAATGGTGTAATTCGTTGAATTGTTAATGTCAAGATTGTCAAGATTTTCTAGAAACACGATCGCTTTGGTCGAATCGACAAAGATAATTTCGACACTGTTTTTATCATTTAGGCTGTAATTGAGGGGTATATCAAATTCTATGGTGACGATATTGTGATCAAAGGATAAGTCAAAATTTTCAGCTTTAAAAGAGATATTTTTTCCATTAATGATAATAGAAGTCATGAAGTAGGGTACTTGGAAATTTTCGAGTCCATCATACATTCTCTTTTTATCAGATGCGAGGATTTTTTCTGAGTACAATTGTTTAAAGTCTTTGGATGTACCTGAATCAAATTTCCACTGCGTATGTATTTTTTCGATTTTATCCTCTGCAAAATACGCGTTCATGGCTACCGTGACAAAAGAGGCTTTACCATTACCGCACAGAGCGCAAGAATAGGCAAAATTGAACGAAAGAAGTAAGATAATTAGAGTTTTGAGCATAAAGTGTCTACCTATAATTTTTATGATGGGTAGTTTATCATTATGCAACTAAGTCGTACGTAAATTTTTTTAATTTGTTTTTGTTTACATGTAAAGCCAAATAGCTTTACATGTAAACGTAAATTTCCTGTTAATGCGGAGCATGCTCACTGCAAAAAGTAGAGGAAACACCATTGGTGACAAATCTCTCTCCCATATCAAACGCTTTTTCGCAATCTTGTGGGAACACTTCTTTCCGTCTTTTTGCTTTAAGTTCCTCACTAAAAGCGGTTACTTCGTATTTAGAATAGTCTTTAAACTGGTAGGTATCGGTGACATAAAGTGCTTCAGAAGAGCCAAATATACTGCCAAGTCTTTTTTCAAGACCTTGAAGTGCTTCAACATAACCCCATTCTCGCATGCGTTTTTCATCTAAATTCATTGTATACATCAACCCTA
Source organism: Sulfurospirillum diekertiae (assembly GCF_011769985.2). Classification (NCBI taxonomy): domain Bacteria; kingdom Pseudomonadati; phylum Campylobacterota; class Epsilonproteobacteria; order Campylobacterales; family Sulfurospirillaceae; genus Sulfurospirillum; species Sulfurospirillum diekertiae. Next base: position 1,761,267 of record NZ_CP039734.2, on the reverse strand, counting down.
TGGGTATTTTTCTGGGAAATAATGAGGAGTAATTGGCATCGTAAAGGGTATATTGAAACGCTAAGCGTTCGATGAAAGAGCGCATCATTCCAGTGATGTTTCCAAAATAAATGGGTGAACCTAAAAGAATGGCATCTACGTCTCGTAGCTTTTCTAAAAGCGGTTTGAGTTCATCTTTATGGGCACATTTTCCGTACGATTTTCCACCTATGAGCTTACACGCAAAACAGCTCACGCATCCTTTGTAATTCAAATCGTAAAGATGTACGAGCTCTGTTTGCGCACCTTGTGCTTCGGCGCCTTTGAGAGCATGTTTTAGCAAGGTTGCGGTGTTGGCATTTTTGCGAGGACTTCCATTGATGGCTACAATTTTCATATCTTTTCCTTCTCAATCATTTGATAAATGGAAGTATAGAGTAATATATGACTTAAGTATAGAATGAACTTTTTAGTTATATACTAACTAAAAGGGAAGTAATGGAGACAACAGTGCAAAATTTTAGCGATAAATATGAAAAATGCCCAATGTATTATACGATGTCGATTCTTGAGGGAAAATGGAAGTGGATTATCTTGTGGGAAATTAGTAGAGCAGGCGTCATAAGATACAATCGACTCAGAGAGTTACTTAAACCGATTGCGCATAAGACATTAAGTCAACAACTTAAAGAGCTGGTGAGCAACAATATTATTCACAGAGAACAGTACAATGAAGTTCCACCAAAGGTAGAATATTCACTTACCAAAGAGGGAGAATCTGTCATTCCCATACTCAGCTTGATGTATCAATGGGGAAAAGAGCATAGGGTAGAGAGCGAAGTATTTGATGATGGATCGTGTATGAATGCGTAAAGAAGTAAATCTTACATGTAAAGATTCTAAACTTTACATGTAAAGATTTTTTAGGAGACTAATGCTGCGTGGATCAGTGTTTCGTCTTGTTCAAAATGAATCGTACAGTTACTTTTAATACCAATTTCTTCGATACTCTTTTCGTAGTTTCTATCTCTGTTTTCGCCTTTGATGGAGATTGAAAAAATAGGGTACTTTTTAGTATTAAAACGAATATATTCACCTGTAATCAGCGCTAAGCGCGTGGTGATAATAGGTGCATTGAGGTGTGATTGGTAAACTTTAGTCAGTAGTTTCATAAAGTCTTCGACTTTGAGGCGAACATCTGGAAACGTCGGGTCAAACTCTTTTTTGAACTTGATATTAGCGTTGGTAGAAGAAGCACTAATGCAAAGATCTAAAAGTGCGTAGATGTTGACACTTTCGCCATATTCTTCAACGTTAGCAAATTTCTTTGTAGCGCTCTTGTAAAGCTTAATACCAATGGATGTTTCATCATCATACCCCACCGTAATGGCATAGAATTTGTACGAACTAAACGAAATGTCTACAATGGTTGTTTTAAACCCATAGGTCATACTCGCATAGGTTTGGGCAATGTCAAAGATTTTTTTATGGTTCACCTCACCAAGAAGGTATTGTGCTTCTTGGTTGAGGGAAACAATCTTACCCGTGTTGTCAAAAACAATAAAAGGATTGTAATCATGTTCAATCCACGCTTCTGCAAAACTACTCATTGCTTAGCTCTCAATATAGTTTTTAAGTTTTCGTCCAACTTTTGGATGTTTCAGTTTTTTAATCGCAGAGCTTTCGATTTGACGAACACGCTCTCGTGTAACGTTAAGCTCTTTACCGATCTCTTCAAGCGTTCGATCGCTTTCATCGTGCATCAAACCAAAACGCATACGAATGACGGCTTTTTCACGATCATTGAGTTGATCAAGTACTTCATCAATTTGATCTTTAAGATCGGATTTTAGAATGTAATCAATCGGCGCAATAGAAGTTTTATCTTCAACAAAATCGCCAAATTTACCATCATCTTCATTACCAATAGGTGCTTCCAACGAAATAGGCTCTTTAGTGATTTTGATGACATTTTTGACTTTATCGGCACTCAAACCCACTTCCAATGCAATCGTTTCGATGTCAGGCTCTTTACCTTCTTCTTGAAGGTGTTTACGAATGATTTTGTTGATACGGTTGATCGTCTCGATCATGTGGATTGGAATACGAATGGTACGGGCTTGATCGGCAATGGCACGTGAAATCGCTTGACGAATCCACCATGTCGCATAGGTTGAAAATTTGTACCCTTTTTTGTACTCAAATTTATCAACGGCTTTCATCAAACCAATGTTGCCCTCTTGAATGAGATCCAAGAATGGTAAACCACGGTTTGTATAACGTTTTGCGATAGAAACAACCAGACGAAGGTTACTTTTTGCCATACGTGTTTTAGACTCATCAGCAATTTTTTTACCCCGTTTGATCTGTTCTAAAACCTCTTTAAGTTTTTCAGGATCAAGATCAAAGCCTTGTTTACTCGCTTCCTTGGTTTGGAACAGTTTTTTGATCTCCATGTAGGTCGAAACCATCGTGGCTTCAGGAACCATCGTCGTAATATCTTCTTTGTTAAGATCAACAATATTCACAAGTAGTTTGACGTGATTTTCTCTCAATGTCTCGTTAAAAAGAGGTAAACGATACTCTAAACGTTTCAGCTCTTTATCGAATTCAAAGTCACTTTTAAGCGCTGTTTCCATGGATTTTACAAGCTCGTTAATCAACTTGCTCGTAGGTCCTAGATCCATCAACGCGTCTTTAAGAAGTTTCTTTTTATACGCAAGTCCTAGATCGTAGTTCATCATCTCTTCTGGATCTTCAAGGTTTTCTTCCGGTGGTCTGGTAAGACTTTTGAGCCAATCTTTTTTTGCTTTTTCGAGCGACTTGAAGCTCTCAATAACTTTTTCAGTTCTTGTGTTGTCTTTTTTAGAGAAGGTTTTTTTCTCTTCGCCTTCTTCGCCTTCTTCATCGTCAAATTCATCTTCTTCGCTGTCATCATCGGTGTCGTCTTCAAAGGTTTTGAACAGTTCTTTGACACGGCGTTCGCGGTTAATCAGCGCTTCTTTGTAATCCAAAATAAAGTCGATCAAATAAGGAACAGAACAGAAGGCATCAATGATAATATCTTCACCAAATTCGATTTTTTTACTGATGTCAATCTCTTCATCTTTGGTTAAAAGTGAAATTTGTCCCATTTCACGAAGATACATTCGCACAGGACTATCACTGCGTGACCACTCTAAAAGTTCTTTTTCGCTGGCAAGGTCAAACTCTTCTTCTAGGGCTTCATCTTGGAGTTTTTGACGCTCTTCTTCTCTTTTGCGTGCTTCTTCTTTGTTGCGCATTTTAGCAATTTCAGCAGAAGAAATTAAGGTAACTTTGTATTTTTCTAAAAGACTCATCAACTTTTTGACATTTGCAGGTGTTGGAGGTTTTACAAAAAGGTCCATAACATTTTCGTAAGTAACATGTGCTTTTTCATTTTCTGCAAAAAGTTCTTCTAATGCGGTATAGAGTTCTTTTGAAGCCATAAGTGTAACTCTCCTTGAGTAAGGTGTGTGGAGGTAGGAATTTCTAAATTTCTTAATAAAAGATGTGGATTATACCGAGTTTTTTTTTAAATAGTATTAAAAGGGTAATTTTTTCAAAATGGAACAGGAGTTGCTTAAGTAGTACATGATTCTAAATACGAGTGGGAAAAACGATGCAAAATAGCTACTATGGCGTTACCGGAGCAATGGTTACTCAGTTTAACAGACTGGATGTCATCTCTAATAACCTTGCCAACTTAAATACCACAGCGTACAAACGTGATGATGTGGTCGTAGGTGATTTTAAAAGAATTTTTCAAGAATATAAAGATGAGATGCCCCTTAAGGACAATACAAAAGAGGCAAGTAAATTTATGAATGCTTCCGTTGTCAGAGTCCCTCAGATCGTTGAGCAGTATACGAAATACGATCAAGGCGGTGTTAAAAATACAGGCAATCCTTTGGATTTTGCACTTAAACGTGAAGATGCTTTTTTTATGGTTGAAACGCCCAATGGCATTCGTTTAACGCAAAATGGCTCTTTTTCTATCAATAATGAAGGTGTCTTGACCACCAAAGAAGGTTACCCTGTTTTGCCTTCAACCTATTTTCAAAACCAACAGTACATTACCATTCCAGAAGACGGTGAACTTCGCGTCGATCAGAGTGGTGGCGTTTACAATCGTGAAGATCAGTTGGGGAGTTTGTACATTGTTCAAAGCGATGATGTCAAATCACTGCTCAAAGAGGGTAATAACCTCTATAAATTTAAAAGTACCGATGAATTAACACAACTGGGTGAAGGTAATTTAGTGACACAGGGATTTTTGGAAACCAGCAATATCAATCCTGTCAGTGAAATGGTTGGTTTGATTGAAACCAATAGGCTTGTCGATATGTATCAAAAAGTAATGAAATCACATATGAACGATCTTAATACCGAAGCAATTTCTAAACTTGCATCAACAAAAGCATAAATTAGGTAAGGAATAACGCATGATCAGATCACTTTATACAGCCGCTACGGGTATGATCGCTCAACAAACACAGATCGATACTACTTCAAACAATATTTCAAACGTTAATACGATTGGTTATAAAAAGCAACGTGCCGAGTTTGCGGATTTGATGTACCAAACCATGACGTATGCTGGAACTTCAACCAGTGGCACAACGGTTTCTCCAACGGGTATTGAAGTGGGACTGGGTGTGCGTCCTACGGCGATTGCAAAGATGTTTACGCAAGGTAACTTTAAAGAGACCGGCAATTCATTAGATATGGCAATTACGGGAAATGGCTTTTTCCAAATTTTGCTCCCCGATGGAACAACAGGCTATACCCGTAATGGTTCGTTTAAGCTTGATGCCGATGGCAATGTCATCAACAGCGATGGGTATCAAATGATTCCACAACTGGTTATTCCTGCCGATGCAACGCAGATTACCATTGGCGTTGACGGTATGGTTTCTGTGCTTCAAGCAGGACAAACCGCAACGCAACAAATTGGTCAAATTGAGCTTGCTAACTTCATCAATCCCGCGGGTCTTCACTCTTTAGGGGATAACAATTACATCAACACCAATGCTTCAGGCGATCCTATTGTGAGCAATCCCGGTTTAAATGGTCTTGGTCAAACCAGACAAAATTTTGTTGAGATGAGTAACGTTCAGTTGGTAGAAGAGATGACCGATCTTATTACGGGTCAACGTGCGTATGAAGCGAATTCCAAAGCGATTACGACGAGTGATCAAATGCTGCAAACCGTTAATGCTCTCAAAACGTGATTTGAGGTCATTATGCTTTTCTTGCTCCCCATTCTGATCTTGGTCGCACTGGTTGTTGCGATCGATCAGATCTATTTTAGTGATGTTAAACCCAATGATACAGCTTCTAAAAAAGAGTTGCATCAAAAAGCCAGTGATAGCAACGCAACACAAAAATATTTGGATCGCTACATCAAAAAATAGTCTATTGATGGCTCTGCCTCTTTTGAGGCAGAATACTTTACATGTAAAAGAAAATGAATGAATTTTTTAGCAATTTTTAAACTCACCATTCCTGTTATGATGGGCTACATTCCTCTTGGAATGGCATTTGGACTCTTACTGTCTAAACTTTTGATTCCGTGGTATTATGCTTTTTTTATGAGCGTTTTTATCTTTGCAGGTTCGGGTCAGTTTTTAGCCCTCACACTTTTTGCTTCACAAGCAACCATTTTAGAAATTGGTATTGCGACCTTTTTGCTGAACCTTCGCCATACCTTTTATGGGCTTTCGATGATTTCAACTTTTAAAGCGTTTTCATGGAAAAAACATTACCTCATTTTTGGACTCACGGATGAGACGTTTGCACTGTTGAAAACCAGTGAAGTTCCTGAAGAAAATCGTGAACGTGCGTATCTTTGGATTACTTTTTTAAACCAATGCTATTGGATCATTGGTAGTGTTGTAGGTGCTGTGCTTGGTAATATTGTGCCGTTTAATTACAAAGGCATTGAGTTTTCATTGACAGCACTGTTTGTGGTACTTTCCATTGAGCTATACAAAAAAAATAGATTGCATAAGCCTTTTTTTGTCGCCCTTATTATTGGGCTATTTGGCATGATTTTATTTCCGCCGCAAAAGATGCTTATTTTATCGCTTTGTGCCGCTGCGTTTGTATTGATTGTTTTTAAGAGGAGTATGGAAAATGGAAAGTAGTTACATCATCGGAAGCATCATCATAGCAGCCCTTGCGACGTATGCAACCCGCATCATTCCTTTCTTGCTTTTCCGTACACGTGAGCCTTCGCCACTCATTAAGTATATTGAACTCAATATGCCGCTCATGATTATGGTGATTTTAGTGTTTTACGCGCTTAAAGATGTGAAGTGGGAAAGTTACCCGTATGGTTTAGCAGAAATCATTGGTGTGTGTGTTGCGATTGCTTTACATGTAAAGTTTAAAAACGCATTGTTAAGCATTTTTATCGCAACACTGACGTATATGATTTTAATTCAAAATGTCTTTTAGGCTTTTTTCACAAATTCTGATTTAAGTCCCATTGCGCCAATACCATCGACTTTACAGTCAAGATTGTGGTCGCTCTCGAAATTTAAACGGATATTTTTCACTTTGGTGCCACCTTTGATGACGGCAGATGAGCCTTTGAGTTTCAAGTCTTTAATGACCACAACGGTGTCACCATCCGCTAAAATAGTACCATGTGCATCTTTAATGACATTGACACTCTCTTCACTTGAAGCGCCATTTTTAGGCCATTCATGAGCACATTCAGGACAGATGATCATCTCGCCATCTTCGTAGGTATATTCACAGTTACATTTAGGGCAGGCAGGTAGTTGCATCGTATTCTCGCTTCATTATTAGAATTTTTCTGCCTCGCAAGAGGCTAGCTTTAGCGCCACAGCGGCTTAGCGTAGGCTTTTAGGCTTTGCCTAAAAGCCGTGATATAAAGAGTTCTTGCAGAGCTCTTTTAAAATAAGTATGCCAAAGCTCGCCTCAAAAAAAGCTAAACAGTCTCTAGCGCCTTAAAAGAAAGGGAAACTCACGGTCTCTTTCATAGCGTTTGACCTTTTCTTCATAGCGATCAATGGCGGTGACCATATCGCGTGCGAATTCATAATTGATAATATAATCTTTTTCGTTTACATGTAACGTTTGCATTCCTTGCAAACCTGCATTGTACATGAGGGCATCTTTGATCGTTTCGGCATTACCATTGGTAAGGCGGCGAAGATCATGTCCGAGTCCTGTTACCCACAAATCCATAAATTCAACGCGAAATGGCAAGACTTTTCCCCATGTTTGTTCAACTAAAATAGCATTTTTAAGTGAAAATTCGTGGAATATAATCGTATCTTGGTCTGGATTATACACGGCAATAATTTGATCTGGCATGGGTTTAAAGACAGGATTAATGGTGGCTAAATTGACCTCTTTGGGGGCACAGCCACTGAGCAAAAATGTAGCGAACAGAAGGATGGTCGTTATAAGTGTACGCATAAAAAGTCCTTACATGTAAAAACGAGATATGCTATTGTACATTAGAAATGTTAACGAAAAAGATAAAGAATAAAGCCCTTAATAAAGGGCTTTCAGCGCTTAAAGTGCAAAGAGGTCACTCAATTCATTGAAATTCATGGCTTCTAGGCTGGCTTGATCCGCACACGCACGCTCTATCGTCGCACATTGTTTCGGGCTAAGTCTTCCTGATAGATTGTGCTTGAATTTTGAAATGAGAAGCGGAATGCCCTCGACACGTCTTCGTTTATGCCCAATAGGGTACTCAACTTCGACTTTTTCACTTTGTGTGCCATCTTTGTAGAAAATTTGCACCGCATTGGCGATGGAGCGTTTATCGGCCTCAAGGTACTCTTTGGTGTAGCGAGGATCGACGACCACTTCCATTTTATTGCGAAGCTGATCAACACGAGGATCATTCGCAAACGTATCTTCATAATGTTCTGCTACTAACGTTCCGTGGATCAAGGGAATGGCAACCATGTATTGAATGCAGTGGTCACGATCGGCAGGGTTAGCAAGAGGTCCTACTTTGTTGATAATGCGATGCCCTGACTCTTGAGTCGTAATGACAATGCTTTCAATTTTATCCAGCCTGTCTTTCACTTCATTGTGCAATTTTACCGCACATTCAACCGCTGTTTGGGCATGAAATTCGGCAGGGAAGCTGATTTTAAACAACACTTGCTCCATTACATAACTGCCAAATGGTTGTGGAATGGTCAGTTTCTTACCTCCCATTTTGACATCTTCATAACCCCAAAATTTAGCACTGAGAGCGGATGGATAACCCATTTCTCCTGCCAGTGCTTTAAGGGCAAGATTGACACCGCGACTGCTAGCATCACCTGCTGCCCATGATTTGCGTGAACCCGTATTGGGCGCATGACGGTAACAACGCAGTGCTCCACCATCAATCCACGCATGCGAAACCGCATTTCTGATCTCTTCAAATGTGCCTCCGAGCATTGCCGCCGCAACCGCTGTGGAAGCCACACGGACTAAAAGTACGTGATCCATTCCCTCTTTGTTGAAGCAGTTTTCAAGCGCTAAAATACCTTGAATCTCATGTGCTTTGATCATTGCGGTCAAAATGTCTTTGACTTTTAGAGGTGCTTTGCCCTCGCTGATATTGCGACGGCTGATGTAATCGCCCACTGCCCAAATAGCGCCTAAGTTGTCGCTTGGATGTCCCCATTCAGCCGCTAACCAAGTGTCGTTAAAATCAAGCCATCGCACCATTGCACCGACATTGAACGCGGCGCGTTCTGGGTCGAGCTGGTAAGAAGTCCCAGGGACTTTTGCCCCCAAATAGGGCATGGAAGCGCCTGGAACGACAGGGCCTAAAAGTTTGGTGCATTGCGGAAATTTAAGTGCTAAAAGTCCGCATCCTAGGGTATCCATTAAACAGTAACGTGCTGTCTCATACGCATCTTCACTTTGGATCTTAAACTCAAAAGCGTAACGTGCAATGTCGGTTAAAAGTGGGTCAAATTCGGGTCGCTTGGTATCTAAAATACCCATATCTGTACTCATATGATTCCTTTAATTATCTATTTTTAATATCAACATAGGCTCGATTCTCTGGTCCTATGTACTCAGAGCTTGGACGAATCAGTTTGTTGTCTCCGCGTTGTTCGACCACATGTGCTGCCCAACCCGCTGTGCGACTCATCACAAAAATAGGCGTGAAATACGCTGTGGGGATGCCCATAAAATGGTAGGTTGACGCGCTGTAAAAATCAAGATTGGGGAAGAGTTTTTTCTCATCCCACATCACTTTTTCAATCGCCTCGGAAATTGGGAAGATGGTAGCATTTCCCACATCATCCGCTAGTTTGCGTGACCACTCTTTGATGACAATATTACGTGGGTCGTTACTCACATAAACACGGTGTCCAAAGCCCATGATTTTAGCTTTTGCTTCCAGTTTTGCGTGAATGCCCGTAGTCGCTTGCGATGCTGAAGTGTACTCAGAAATAAGCTCCATCGCCGCTTCATTTGCTCCACCATGCAAAGGGCCTCGAAGTACACCAATCGCCGCGGTAATCGCTGAATAGATGTCTGAAAGTGTCGATGCCCCGATGCGTGCCGCAAACGTTGATGCGTTAAACTCGTGCTCCGCATAGAGAATTAACGAGACATGCATCGCTTTAATCCAGAGTTCGCTGGGTTGTTTGTTGTGCAATTTTTCCAAAAAATAGCCACCAATCGTATCTTGCGTGCTATTCGTGTCGATTTCTTTGCCATTGATATGGTAATGATGCCAGTAAAGTAAAATGGAAGGGAAAATGCCCATCAAACGGGTAATCTTCGCATCTTGATCGCTAAAATTATCGGCTTCGGGTTCTAAGCACCCGAGTGCTGAACAGCCTGTACGCATAATATCCATCGGATGAGCATTTTTAGGTAAATTTTTAAGTACGACCTTAAGTGCCTCAGGTAGGGCACGTGCTTTGATAAGCTCTTTTTTATACGTATCAAGTTCACTTTGTGTGGGTAAAATACCCTTAGTTAAAAGGTACGATACCTCTTCAAAGGTTGCATTTTGAGCCAGATCGTAAATATCATAGCCTCGATAATTGAGCCCATGACCCGTTCCAACGGTGCAAATGGCTGAACGTCCTGCCACAATTCCCGCAAGACCACCCGTTTTTTTTGTCTCTTTTGCTTGCATTCTTTATCCTTTTTCATTTTTACCTACGTTAGCCACGAGGGCGCTAAAGCTTGCCAACGGTGTTGGCAGAAAGTTTTACATGTAAGCGATTATTTTTTATCTTTACATGTAAAGAGTGCGTCAATTTTCTCTTCAAAAGAATGGTAGTTCAACATATCGTAAAGCTCAGTACGCGTTTGCATGAGAGGAATCGAATTTTTCTGACTGCCATTTTTCAAAATATCTTTAAAGACCGTCAACGTAGCTTGATTCATCGCGCGAAACCCTGAGAGTGGGTAGAGCACCATAGCAATGCCGACAGACTCTAACTCTTTACATGTAAAGTAGGGTGTTTGACCAAATTCGGTGATGTTGGCAAGCACAGGCACTTTAATAATTTTGGTAAATTGTTTGTACTCTGCAAGCGTATGAATGGCTTCAGCAAAGATCATATCCGCTCCTGCTTCAACGTATGCTTGAGCCCTTTCAAGTGCTGCGGCTTGACCTTCCATCGCGTGTGCGTCGGTGCGTGCCATCACTACGAACTCATCGTCAATTTTACCGTCCATCGCAGCTTTGATGCGGTCACACATCTCTTCTTTACTGACGAGTTCTTTGTTCGGACGATGACCACAACGTTTTTGTGCGACTTGGTCTTCAATGTGACATGCCGCCGCACCTGCACGGGTCAGTTCTTTGATGGTACGAGCGATGTTAAAAGCGCCACCCCAACCGGTGTCCGCATCGACTAAGAGAGGCAAAGAAGAAGCAGAGGTGATGCGTCTGACATCAATGCACACATCTTCTAAGTTGGTCATGCCCAGATCGGGAAGTCCAATGCTCGCATTGGCAACACCTGCGCCGCTAAGGTAGAGCGCTTTATGCCCAACACGCTCTGCTTGCATCGCGCTGTAGGCGTTAATAACACCAACAATTTGAAGTGGATGGTTCTCGCTGACCGCTTTTCTAAAGAGTGAACCTGCACTGATCATACTCATTTTTTTCCTTTTTTAGGGATGGGGTATCCCAGTTTTTCGATTGATTGTTGAATACCTGCTAAAACACTTTCGTCTTCAATGGTGGAGGGCATACTCCACTCTTTACCATCTACCATTGAGCGCATAGTGGCTCGTAAAATCTTACCGCTACGGGTTTTAGGAAGCTTTTCAATGACAGTAGCCAGCTTCAGTCCTGCCACCGCACCGATTTCTTCACGCACCAGTTGTATAACGCCATCTGCGATGGAACGATTGTCACGCTCGATGCCGTCTTTGAGCACTACAAATGCCATCGGTACTTCGCCTTTAAGTTCATCATCCACGCCAATCACCGCACACTCTGCCACATCGGGATGTTTAGAAATGACTTCTTCCATCTCTCCTGTGGAAAGGCGGTGTCCTGCAACATTGATGACACCATCCATTCGTCCCATAACCCACACATAGCCATCTTCATCGATGTAGCCGCTATCACCCGTGAGATAGTAACCGGGGTAGAAGTTAAGGTAGGATTTTTTATAGCGTTGATCATCTGACCAAATGCTCATTAAACACGAAGGCGGAAGCGGAAGTTTAAGCACCAAGTTGCCTAGTTGATTGGGTTTGCACTCATTGCCTTGTTCATCAAGGACTTTGAGATTAAACCCTGGCATAGGTTTGGTAGGAGAACCCGCTTTAATAGGCATTGGGTCAAGTCCCATAGGATTGGCGGCGATTGCCCAACCCGTTTCGGTTTGCCACCAGTGGTCAATCGCTGGTTTATTGGTGATTTTCGTAATCCACTCTAGCGTATCGCTATCGCAACGTTCCCCTGCTAGGAAAATACTTTTAAGCGCGCTTAGATCATACTTTTTGACCCATTCGCCTTTGCTATCTTCTTTTTTAATAGCACGAAATGCAGTAGGGGCTGCAAAAAGGATATTGACTTTGTATTCATCACAGACTCTCCAAAATGCACCAGGATTGGGCGTTCGTACAGGCTTTCCTTCATAGACAATGGTCGTACATCCGTTCATCAAAGGACCATAGACAATGTACGAGTGTCCTACAACCCAACCGACATCACTGGCTGCCCAGAAAACATCACCCGGTTTGGCATTGTAGACATTGTCCATTGACCATTTCATCGCAACCGAGTGACCACCATTGCTTCGTATAACGCCTTTAGGTTTGCCTGTGGTTCCTGAGGTATAGAGAATGTAAAGTGGATCGGTAGCATCCACAGGAACGCACTCGACTAAGCCTGCTTTTTCCTCTTCCATCTCCCAGTCTATGTCACGCCATGGAAGCATATTCGCTCGCTCTTGTGGACGTTGCCAAATAAGACATGTCGTAGGTTTATGGGTGGATTGTTTGATCGCTTCATCTAAAAGCGGTTTGTATTTAATCAGCTTACTGATCTCAATACCGCACGATGCGCTGATGATGACACGAGGTTTCGCATCGTCTATTCGCGTAGCCAACTCATGTGCTGCAAATCCACCAAACACAACCGAGTGAATCGCTCCAATGCGCGCGCAGGCTAACATCGCAATGACTGCTTCGGGGATCATCGGCATATAGATGACGACACGATCACCTTTCACGACACCTTTATTCACCAAAATCGACGCCGTTTTCGAGACTCTTTGGCGAAGTTCTCTATAGGTATAGGTGCGTTTGGTATCGGTGACAGGTGAGTCATAAATGATAGCAAGTTGGTCACCTCTACCGTTGTCTATATGTAAATCCATCGCGCATTGTAACAGCTGTTCATACATCCGCCAACAAACCATCTATAGTGGTTATCGACGACATCTAAGACTTTGTCCCATTGGTGGTACCAATGCACTTTTGTCGCCGCTTGTGCCCAAAATTTTTCGGGATTTTCAATGGATTCTTTGTAAGTTGACTCATACTTCGATGACACGTGATCTCCTGTAGTACAAATTTTGAACAATTATATAACGACTTAAGGTTTAATTCAGTGTACTAGTTTTGATTTTTTAATACAATTTTCAGACATAGATGCTAGACTCGTACAGTTTTTATACAAAATGTATCAAAAAAGTACCAAGGTGGGCTCTATGTACGATAATGCTATTGAAAAAATAGTGGCGATTTACAACCGTTCGGGTTTGAGTATCTCTAAGTTTGCAGCCATCATCAATAAAGACCGTCGTACCCTTACGGCGTGGATTGATAAGTTGGTGACTAAAGAACCTTCCCCTGAGGTGAAAGTTTCCATCTCTAAATTCTTTCGCTATCCCCCCACTATTTGGGAAAAAGAGTGTAATGGTGTTGATTTTGAAGATATGTTGGAACATGTTCCCAAAGATGAAATACGCATTATCGATCAAGGTTATGAGGGTGGACTTCGGTATATTTTAGATAAAGAGGCGCAAGATCGTTTTGTGATTCATCCGCAGTTTCCTGGACCTGCATATAGGGATAAAGTGGTTCCCACGCCTTATAAACGAGTCATCTCAGCCGAAGCGGTGGCGCTAAAAAAACTACGCTATGATCAGATTTCAAACTATGCCTTTGAATCCACCGAGTGGTATTCCATCGAATCCTTGTTGCGTTTTGCCTTTTCGCGTATCGGTAATTTCTACACAAAGAGTGAAAAAATACAGATTTTAGAGTTGATGCACGACACCTTTTATGACAACTACAACAAAAGCCTCTACTTTTTTGACTCGCACTCGACGAAGATTTATGGCATGGATACGGCCTACTTTTCGATTAATGTCAAACAAAATTTTATGTTTTTTAAAATGCCGATTGACTCACTCATTGTGGAGATTCAAAACAAAAAGTTGATTTACCGCATGCACCGTTATTTTACCTCTGCTTCCCAAGCGCCAGCGCACATTTCAAGAACGGATGCCGCTAAAATTTTGCGTATTATTAAAGGAGCCATTGTTTCGGATAAAACACTCATAGAGTGCTACTATGACATCGAAAAGCAAACCCCTTATGGTGCTCTGTTTTTGAACAATATCTCCCCATTTGAACCACGAGAGGATATGCAATAAATCTTTACATGTAAAGAAAGTGTAAAGGAAAGGTCAATCCTAAATTGACACTGTTATTCTAAACTTTCAGTATCAATTTAGGAGTTAATCATGAAAAAAATAGTCTATTTGATAGTGTTATCCCTCTCGTTGTTGAATGCTAAAGCGTTTAATGCCCCCATGCAAATCTACATGAACGAATTAAGCGCGGAGGCAAAGGCTCAAAATCCAAACTTTACAGGCTTTGATGCCACGCGTGGTGAGAAACTTTTTGTATCCAAACATACGGGTAAAAAAGGAAGCGAGATGAGTTGTACCTCATGCCATACCAACAACCTCAAAAATAGCGGGCAAAATGTTAACACCAACAAGCCCATCACGGCTCTTGCCCCCTCCGCTAACCCTACACGACTTACCGATGTTGCGGAAGTGCAAAAGTGGCTCAGACGTAATTTTAACGATGTGTTTGTGCGTGAGGGCACTGCGCTTGAAAAAGGTGATGTGTTAACCTACATTATCAACCAATAGACTTTTGCCAATAGACTTTTGCCAAAGTCTATACACGCCAAAAAAGCAAAGCTCTTTTGGCTACGTTAACCGCTGAGATACTAAAGCTTGCCGATAGAATCGGCAGAACTAAATAAAGGAAAAAAATGAAAAAGATATTTTTAATGACAGCACTTGGACTAACTTTTGCGTTTGCGGGTAACGTTGCACCGGTGAATAATGCCTTGTATCAAAAAGAGTGTGCGAGTTGCCACTTTGGCTATCAACCAGCCCTTTTAAGCAAAACATCATGGGAAAAAGTGATGGGAAATCTCAGTGATCACTTCGGAACCGATGCCTCTTTGGGCAAGGCTGAGCATGATCAGATTTTAGCGTATCTGGTAAGTAATGCAGGAAGTGGTAAAATAGCGGCTAATAACAATTCCATGCGCATTACCGAGTCGCCTAAGTTTATCAAAGAGCACCGCGAAGTACCTGCTCGGTTGATAACACAAAAAGAGGTTGGTTCACTGTCCAATTGCAGCGCTTGCCATATCTTGGCCGATCAAGGCAATTATTCGGAACGCGCGATTAAAATACCAAATTACGGGAGATGGGAATGAAAAAAATATTCGTGTGGGGACTTTATACGAGGGTCTCACATGTCCTTTTGATGGTGATGATGCTAGCGGCATTTTTAACCCCCGAAGTGAAACGATTGCTCACTTTACATGTAGCGCTTGGATATACGCTCGCACTGCTCTTTCTCTTTAGAATCTTGTGGGGATTTATGGATGTCAAGTATTCTAAATTTAAAGATTTTAACTTTAGTCTGAGCGATTTAAAAGAGTATATGTTCTCCATTTTTGGCAACAAAAAAGAGCATATTGGGCACAATCCAGCGTCAAGTTACGCCATTGTAGCGATGATCGTTTTTGACGTTTTTGACCGTTGCAACAGGTGCTTTAACGTATGGCGTGAAAGAGGGTATGGGTCTGTTTTCCTTTATGAATCACACGATGTTTAGGGATATGAAGGTTTTTAAAGAGGTGCATGAGCTTTTCTCCAACGTCCTTATGGCAGTCATTTTTGCGCATATTGCAGGCGTTTTACTCGATAAATTTCTGCATAAATCACGTGCCTTGGAATCGATGGTCGATGGTTATAAGATAGGCAATGAAGAGGGGGTTAAACTCACATGGGTGCAAAAAGCTTTCGGCGTTGTTGCCATTACTCTTTCCCTTTTCGCATTTGTTTACATGCTCCTTTCTCCTAACAGCCTTCTAATCGCCGATGGCAATCAAAAAATGGATTATGCCAAAGAAAATCCTGCGTTTTACAAAGAGTGTATCAGTTGTCATACACTCTATCCGCCCTTTTTACTGCCTTCAAAATCGTGGGTGAGCATGATGGATACCTTGCAAAACCATTTTGGCGATGATGCTTCACTGGACGCTGCTACCACAGAATCTATTAAAGCATTTTTAGTGAAAAACAGTGCTGAGACATCGACCAAAGAGTCTTCTATGAGGATTCTTGCCAGTTTGGACAAAGAGAAAACGTACCTTGCCATTACTGAAACGCCTTTTTGGAAAAACCGCCACAAAGAGATTGACAAAGCGGTGTTTAAAAGAGCCGATATTGGAAAACCATCGAATTGTAAGGCGTGCCATGATAATATTGAAAATGGACTCTTGAACAATCGTGACATTAAACCTATATAGGAAAAGGGATGAAATTACTTTTGATCTTCCTTCTCACCCTTTCACTCTATGCTGACCATGATGGCAAAAAAGAGCATCAACTCAGCAAAGACCTCTCCTATTTGGAATTATCACACGATCAAAAAGAGCGTATTAAAGGCATTTTGAAACAGTACCGTGTGGATTTGAAGGGGTTTCGTGAGTTTAAAGAGAAGATGAAAGATCAAAAAGAGAATGCACTTTTGCAAGAGAGCGTGAATGAAGACGATTTACAGAAGCTGAACCAAGCGATTAACCAAAAAGCCACCATGATTGAAACGCATTTTTTAGTGCAAATGCACGCTATTTTGACACCCGAACAGCGCCAAAAATTTGCGCAGAATCTTGAAGAGTGGGAAGTGGAATGAGCGAGAAAATTTTACTTATCGAAGATGATTTGGAGATGCAATCACTGATTGCGGATTATTTACAAAATTATGACTTTGACGTGCAGGCTTTTGACAAACCTAAAGAGGCACTGGAACATCTCAAAGCAAACCCGCAGTACAAAGTGATCGTGCTTGATCTGATGCTTCCACAAATGGATGGGTTTGATGTGTGTAAAGCCATTCGCTCGATGAGTGATGCGCATATTATTATCTCCTCAGCGCGCAATGAACTCAGTGATAAAATCTTAGGCTATGGCGTGGGTGCGGATGATTACCTCGCAAAGCCGTATGAGCCACGCGAATTGGTGCTTAAGATCAACTCACATTTGCGCAGAAATACTCTCTCTAAAAAAAGAGTAGGGGAGTTTGAAATCGATGAAGCGAAGATGGAGATCACGTTGGACGGTTATCTCTTAGACCTCACCAAAATCGAGTTTGACATTTTGTTGCTCTTACTTTCCAATCAAGGCAAAGTCTTTTCACGTGAGGTGATTTTTAACGCGATTAACGGCATTGGGTATAACTCCAAAGATCGCACGGTGGATATGCACATCAGCAACCTTCGAGCTAAAATAGGCGATGATTCTAAAAATCCCAAATACATCAAGTCCGTTTGGGGCATCGGCTACAAAATGGTCGGTTAAGATGTCCATTTTTACCAAACTCTTTTTACTTTTTTTAGTCAGTCTTTCGTTGATGCTTTTTGTCTCACGCGAAACGAACGAACTTACCCAAACTAAAATAGAGATGCTCTTAAAAGAGAAGTATTTTCAAGCTTCCACAGACCTCTTTCGTGACCTTGCCAATAATGATCAAGCTGCCCTTAACAAAAGGCTTATAGCCTTTAATTTTGAAGTGATTTCAGAGCCTCAAAATGTGCTAGAGCATTCCAAAAGTATTTATGAAAAAAGTAGTTCTTTTGGTGAAGTGAAAGTTTTGAAGGACACAAAAGGCAGATACTTTTTATTAATGAGTTATTTAGACGATAGCCTACTAATACGTGATAAGACCCAAATAGAGGGTTTTTATCATTTTGATACCGTGAGTTACCTCATTTTTGCCGATATTTTCGTGCTTGTCATCACGTTTTTGATGATTATAAAGCTTATTTTTCCCCTCAAACAGATTGCGTTAACGCTTCAAAAATTTGGCGAAGGTGCTTTACATGTAAGAATGAAACGCCTTGGCTCTAATGAGCTGGGCAAGCTCTGCGATACCTTTAATGCGATGGCGTCGAACATCGAAGCGCTGATTCTCTCACGCCAACGTCTGCTTCGTGACATCGGGCATGAGCTTCGCACCCCGCTTGCCAAATCCAAACTTGCTTTAGAAATGTTAGGCGAGGGAAAGTATCAGAAAAGCCTCAAAAAGGCGATTTCGCAGATCGATGAGCTGACCCAAGAGCTTTTAGAGATCGAACGGCTCAATGCCAATATGGAGCAACTAAACCTAAGCACTTTTGATGCGGAAACACTGATCTCAGAAGCACTTTCCCGCGCCCTCATTGAAGATGAAAGTGTGGTGGAACTGTGCATCGAAGAGAGTTTTGAGATCAAGGGCGATCTGACTTACCTCTCCATCGCTCTGAAAAATCTCATCGACAATGCTCTCAAATACACCACGCAAAAGCCCATCATCATCGAAGTCAAAGAGCACACGATCAGCGTTAAAAGCAAAGGCGAGGCGTTGGAACACACATTGGATTACTACTGTGAACCATTTGCGCAAGGGGATGCGGCAAGAGGTGTTGAAGGGTTTGGCTTAGGGCTTGGCATCGTTCAAAAAATCGTACAAAAACACGGGTTTGGATTTGAGCTTACATGTAAAGAGGGGTGGAATAGTTTTTCACTGCTTTGTGCGAAATTTTAATGTTATTTCTTGATGGAGTTGATGAATGAAAGTTAAAAGCTTAGTCCTTATTCTTATTTTCAGACTTTTTCTCATCGTCCTTTAAGTAAATACCATATATACTTTAAGTAAATAGCTTTCTTAAAGGATAAAAATGACACACAAAGAAAAAGGTCAGCAAATCCGTACACAAATTTTAAGAGATGTTGTACATCATCCCAATGATATTTCAAACCATATCTCTACTATTTTTTCTATTACGCCACAAGCTGTTTTTAGACATATTAAAGTCTTAGAAAATGAAGGTAAGATTGCCACAGAAGGCAAAGGGAAAGGTAAGCGTTACTTCTTGGGACCAGTGAGAGAGTACAGACGCTCTTTTACTATCAGTAAAGAGCTTTCAGAAGATATTCTGTGGCGAAACTATTTCTCTTTTATCTTTGAAGGAGTCAGTGAAAATGTCATAGACATATGCCAATATGGCTTCACGGAAATGGTTAATAATGCCATTGATCATTCAGAAGGTAATATCTTATACATCGATGTTAGCAGAACTCGAGAAGACATAATGATATATATTATTGATAATGGTGAGGGTATATTTAGGCGCATTCAACGATTATGTCATCTTGAAGATGAAAGACATGCCATTATGGAACTATCAAAAGGTAAATTAACTACAGACCCAGAAAGGCATACTGGTGAAGGTATTTTTTTTACTTCTCGCATGTTCGATAAATTCGATATTGTCTCAAAAGGTCTAAATTTTTCGCACGACAACAACCATGAATTTGATTTTTTGTTTGATTCACCTGTCAAAATGGAAGAAGCAGGAACGATGATTATTCTAAAAATTTCTATCCACTCACAAAGGCGTATTAAAGATGTGTTTGATCAATTTACAGAAGACACGTTGCAAGTAGGGACATCTCAGTTTAACAAAACAATTATTCCAGTAAAGCTTGCACAATATGGAAATGAAAAGCTTGTATCTCGCTCACAAGCCAAAAGATTATTGGTTCGTATCGATAAGTTTCAGTATGTTGTCTTTGACTTTAAAGGAGTAGAGAGTATAGGGCAAGCGTTTGCTGATGAGATTTTTAGAGTATATGCGCATCAAAATAAAGAGACAATTCTTTTACCAGTCAATATGAATGAAGAAGTTGAATCAATGGTAAACAGAGCATTGGGTATATAAAAGTTTCTCATGGGAAACTTTTATACCATATTGCTTTTCT
This sequence comes from Sulfurospirillum diekertiae, assembly GCF_011769985.2. Lineage (NCBI taxonomy): Bacteria > Pseudomonadati > Campylobacterota > Epsilonproteobacteria > Campylobacterales > Sulfurospirillaceae > Sulfurospirillum > Sulfurospirillum diekertiae. The sequence continues at coordinate 1,741,441 of NZ_CP039734.2, read as the reverse complement.
TTCATGTAACCTTGTTTTTCTAACCTTTTTGCAAAGTGATTCTAAGGGGCTAGAGTTAAATTTTTAACTTTTATCTAGCAAAGAATACACCTTTTAAAGAAAAAACTCTTTATATGTAAAGGTTTGGAATAGCTTTAGCATTCAGATGCCTTAAACAAGGACAGTTCGATTCTTTAAATAAAACTTAGATACAATCGTGTCATTAAGATACATAAAGGATAGAGATGTTATTTGAAAAGCTAGGCTTGATTGCGCCACTACAAGAAGCAGTAACTGAACTTGGGTACACAAAACCAACGCCTGTGCAGACAAAGGTCATCCCTTTGGTATTAGAGGGTAAAGATGTTATGGCAACGGCACAAACGGGCACGGGAAAGACGGCTGCGTATGCACTTCCACTCTTACAAATTCTGAGCAAAAAAACACAAAAATCAACTACGAAAAAAGTAGTGCGTGCGCTTATTTTAGTGCCGACTCGTGAGTTGGCATCGCAAGTTAATATGAATGTGCAAGAGTATGGCAAAAACCTTGAGTTAAACATCGGGGCGATTTACGGCGGTGTGAAGTTTACACCGCAAGTGAAGAGGTTAGAAAAGGGCATTGATGTTCTTATCGCCACGCCTGGAAGGCTTCTTGAGCATATCAAACTGGACAATGTTGACCTTTCTCGTGTAGAAATGCTCGTTTTTGATGAAGCCGATAGAATCCTTGATATGGGATTTTGGGATGAGGTCGAGTTATTGCTCTCGTTGCTTCCTAAAAAACGTCAAACGCTTCTTTTCTCCGTCGGACTTTCCAAATCGGTTAAACGTCTTTCTGAAGTGAGCTTGAAAAAACCTGTCACGGTGGCAATCAACAATCAAGGCGAATTTGCCAAAAACGTACAGCAGACCATCTACGTGGTGGACAAAGAACGCAAATGCGAGATGCTCTCTTTCATGATCGGTACGGAAAACTGGCATCAAGTGTTGGTCTTTACCAAAACGAAACAGAGTGCCGATGAGGTGGGTGATTATCTTAGTAAAAGTGGCTTAAAAACACTCGTTTTACATGGCGATAAAGCCCACGCACAACGCACCAAAGCCGTTGCGGCATTTAAAGAAAATTCCATTCGCGTTTTAGTGGCTACGGACATCGCTTCACGCGGTCTTGACATCGAAGATCTGCCGCATGTCATTAACTACGAACTCCCAGGAGACGCCGAAGATTATCTGCACCGTGCGGGCCGAACGGGGCGTGCGGGTAAAGAGGGACGAGCGATTTCGTTTGTTTCTCAAGAAGAAAAGTTAAAGTTAAAAGAGATTGAGAAAATCTTAAAATACACGCTTAAAACAGAGTTTTACCCTGGTTTTGAGACCCAAGTTTGGGTTGAAAAAGAGGCGAAAAAGCATACGATTCAAGCGAAGATTGATCGTGAAAAAGCCAATAAAAAGCCGATGGGGCTTCGTAAAAAACGCGAGGAAATCAAAGCCGTTAAAGCCAAAAAAGCGGCTAAAACATGCGGTATTGGCGCTAAAAATTGTAAGGTGAAATAAAGCACCAACGGTGCGTGGGCACTCTGCGCAAGCATACTCAGCGTTAGCGTAGCTTTTGGAGCTTTGCTCTAAAGGCGTGTTAAGAGTTCAGAATGAACTATATAAATGGGAGTAAAAGGTAAAAATGATGATGGTTGAGATGCAAAAATTGCACTATTTTAAAGATTTTATTGAGAAAGAGGAAAATCCTATCGGGAAGAACCTTTATGTGATGGTCTTAGCAGTCGAAGCGTACTATGAATTTATGGCAGAAGTGCTTATTCCTGGAACGTCTCGTAGTATGACACAGTTTAAACTGCTCGAAGAGTTGAGGGCGTTAAAAGTGATTAATGAGCAAGAGTTTGTCATTATGAACGAGACACGCAAACTTAAAAATGAGCTGACACACCGTTTGGATTATCAAGTTGATTTGAAATATGTCTATGATTTTTGCAACAACTGTACGGTGAAAGATAAGATTGTTCCTGCAAATAAAGAAGATCATAACGAGCTTGAAGCGTCTCTTTTGGATGCCCTTTTGAAAAGCTATAAAATCGTCGATCTTAAACTCTACTCTAGAATGCGTAAAGAGCTTGAAAAGGTGCATGGAGTAGAGGCGTGAAATTTAAAGTAACGGGGAAACAGCATATCTCCAAAAACTGTTTAGTGTGTGGCATTGAAAACCCTTTTGGTCTGAAAACGAAGTTTTACGAGCTGGAAAACAAAGAGATTGTGGCGTATTTTACGCCGCATACCTACCTTCAAAGTTATCCGGGTATTTTGCACGGTGGCATCTCAGCGACGATTTTGGATGAGACGATTGGTCGAGCGATTATGGCGCATTACGGACAAAAGAGCTTTGGCGTGACGATAGAGCTGAACTTAAAATATAAAAAGCCTGTGCCGCTTGATGTTGAACTCAAAGTTGTTGGGCGTATGACTAGCGATAAAGGGCGCATTTTTGAAGGCACAGGAGAGCTGATACTTCCAAGTGGTGAAGTCGCTGTCACCGCCTCAGGACGCTATATGAAACGCGATGTGACACAGATCGTTGAAAACGATTTTATCGAAGATGAGTGGTTTGCAAGCGATGGAAAAGATAGAGACGAGATAGACCTTTAAGTGACTGAGCCATACCGTATTCTTCAAAGTGTCTTTGGACACCACCGTTTTAGAGCGTATCAAGAAGAGGCTGTTAATGCTATTTTAGCGCACAAAGACATTATGATGATCTTGCCCACAGGAGCAGGGAAGTCACTCTGTTATCAGCTTCCCTCTTTGGTGATGGAAGGACTTAGCGTAGTCATTTCACCACTATTAGCCTTGATGCACGACCAAATTACCGCACTTTCCACCTTTGGTATCAAAGCTTCGATGATCTCTTCAATGCAATCACCTCAAGAGATCCAAGAGACGATGCAAGCGTGCCAAAAAGGTGAGATTAAACTGTTATACGTTGCACCTGAACGCTTAAAAGGCGAGTCGTTTTTACACTTTTTGCAAACCCTTCCGATCAATTTTTTTGTCATTGATGAAGCACATTGTGTGAGCGAGTGGGGGCATGAGTTTAGGGAAGATTACCGACAACTCTTTCGTCTTAAACTCTATTTTCCACAAACACCCATTGCCGCGTTTACGGCAACGGCGACGAAGATCGTCGAACACGATATTTTGCATCAGCTCAGTCTCTCAAACCCGTTAATCATTCGTGCCAAAGTGGAACGTGATAATCTCACGATCAAAGCGGACTATCGCAACTCCAATGGGCGCGAGCAACTTCTCTCTTTTTTGAGTGCGTTTGAAAACGAAAGCGGCATCATTTACACGCTGAGTCGCAAAGAGACGGAAAGCTTGGCGCAGTTTTTAAGCACACGCAATATCCTTGCACGTGCGTATCATGCGGGACTTCCGACCGAAGAGAAAAATGAGACGTTTCGCGCTTTCTTAAACGATGAGATTCAAGTCGTTGTCGCAACCATCGCCTTTGGTATGGGCATCGATAAGAGTAACATTCGTTTTGTGGTGCATATGTCACTGCCTAAAACCATCGAGAATTATTACCAAGAGATCGGGCGTGCAGGGCGTGATGGCTTGCCGTCTTCGACGTTACTGCTTTTTTCCAACTCAGACATCGTGGAGCGCAAGCGTCGCATTGGTGAACAGCCCGCTTCTGAGTATCAAACAGTGGCGTATGAAAAGCTCGAAGCGATGGCAAAATTTGCCTCGTCGCAGGTATGCAGGCATCAGCAAATTGCGAGTTATTTTGACGATACGATTCTTACATGTAAAACACGTTGCGACAACTGTATCGATGGTGAAAAGCAGAGCGTGGATATCTCGTATGAGGCGTTAAAATTGCTATCGAGTGTCTACCGCACAGGACAGCGTTTTGGACTGCAATACGTGGTCGATGTCTTAATGGGTGCAAACAGCGAAAAGATCGAGCAAAACGGACATCAAAGCCTTTCTGTTTTTGGCATCGGAAACGATAAAACCAAAGCGCAGTGGCTCAGCATCGGCGATAGGTTGCTAGAGCTAGGAGCGCTCAATGTGGGCGAATACCGTGTGGTGAGTCTCAGTGAATATGGCGCGCAAATCATCAAAGAGCGTTTAAGCGTCAGCATTCATGCGAAGCGTTTGGAAGAGCGTCAAAAGGTCAAAAAAGCCAAAAAGGTTGTGTTGGGTACATTTGAGCTCTCAATTTTTGAGAAGTTACGCGCGTTGCGATCTGAAATTGCCAAAGAGAATGGCATTCCTCCGTATGTCGTTTTTAGCGATAAAACCCTTAAAGAGATGGCGGAAAAACTCCCACTGGATAAAGAAGCGATGCTGGAGGTCAGTGGGGTCGGTGAAGTGAAGTTTGAGCGCTATGGTGAAGCCTTTTTGGAGTTGTGCGAAAAGCTCTCATAGGCTTTACATGTAAAGAAAAAATGCGCAATAGGGTACAATACTCTTTTACATGTAAAGGAGACTTATGAGTGCAGGACAGATTCGCAGTAACATTCAAAAAGGTGTGAAAGTGCAGATCGTTTTAAAAGAAGATCAACGCAGTGGCAAGCTGACATTGGGTGTGGTCAAAGATATTCTGACCAATTCTGCCAACCATCCTCATGGCATTAAAGTGCGCTTGGAGAGTGGCGAAGTAGGGCGTGTGAAAGAAATTATTCTCTAAATTTACTCTAGGGTATTGAGCCGATCGTATAACGTTAACGGTTTTTGAGTAAATCCAACGATAGCATCATTTTTGGTCTGGTGTGATGAAAAGTGCATGAGGAGCTGTTGGATTTGATCTACAAAAGCTGGATTTAGCTTTGAAGAAGCAATCATGACATCCAGTGGTATCTCTTCCGTTGTTGCCAAGATACGAATTTTATTTTGTTCTTCGGTTGATAAATTATAATATGCGCCACTTGCAACCGCCCCCGCATCAATCGATTTTTCTAAAAGGGCTTGTAGCACTTTCGTATGTTTTTTAAGCATGTAGGTTTGGCTTAAATCATGCAGTGGATCGACACCTTGTTGCTTCATAAGAAAACGTGGGTATACATACCCCGAAGTTGAACTTACATCCGTAAAGCCAAATCTTTTCCCTCTTAAATCATGGAGTGTTACAATAGAACTATCAGCTCTTGTAACAATCAATCCTTGGTAAGAACTCTCTTTTTGTCCATTTTCATTGATCATTTCAAGCGTTGCCAAATAGTGAGTATTGGGTACATTGTGGCGTAATGTAGCAAAAAGTTTCGGAGAAACAGAAGCGATATCGACCGATCCATTCTCAATCAAACTCACCAGGTGATCGTAATCTTTAGAAATAACAAAGACAATCTCTTTGTTTAAAGATTTCTCCAAGTACGTGATCAGTTCACTGTACAGTTCTCGAAGCTCTTCAGGATTGCGATACGGATTGACGCCAAATACGAGCTTGTCTTGGGCTATGATCGTGCTACATAGCCAGATTAAAAGGAGTACGATTATTTTAATCTTCATATTCCACCCTGTTCCTTCCACTGTTTTTTGCTTTGTAAAGTGCAGTATCAGCTCGATTTAAAATGGTATTGGATGTGTCATCTTCATGATAGGTTGCAACACCTAAACTAATGGTTACGGACTGAGGATAGTGTTCAAAATGCAGCTCCGCAATTTTTGCACACAACCCTTCGGCTAAAATGATCGCTCCTTGCAGAGACGTTTCAGGCAGGATGAGTAAAAATTCTTCGCCACCCCATCTGCCAACGATGTCGCTTACACGCATTGCATGGTACATTGTATGGGATAAATGCAGTAAAACATGATCGCCAATTTCATGTCCATACGTGTCGTTGATTGTTTTGAAACGATCAATATCAAGCATAATAATAGAAAAATGGACACCTCTGTTTGCCTCTTTTAGTTTTTGATTTAGGCACTCTTCTAGTTTGCGTCTGTTGGCAAGAGAGGTGAGTTGATCGGTCGTGCTGAGTGCTTCAAGTTCATCTTGGGTATCTGCTATTTTTTGGCTCATTTTAAAAAGTGCTTCCGCAATCTTTTTAACTTCTGGTGCTGTGTGATCAAAAATCACTTTTTGTGTTCGGGTAATGACCTCTTTGATGGAAATGTGATCTTCATAAAAGTCAATGAGCAAGTGGGTTAAATTTTCATAATCCTTGAGATGTTTTAATAAAACGATGTGAAGCGCAATAAAGAGAAGCACAAAAGCGAGCGCAATACTGAGTAAAAAATTGGTACGGGTTTCTTTAAGGGCACTCAGCTCTTCTTCTGAAGTTAACCCTATATGAAAGGTTGCCTCTTGAACACCTAATGTTTGAAGGCTGACATGAAGTGTGGAAGTATTAAACAGTTTTTGACTATGCGTAGTTGAAATATCTTGATAAGCTGAATGGTAGGTAATGCTCATATTGGTTCCCTCAACCATTTTATTTAAGAGGGCTTGATCAATAGCGATGGCAACACAAATGATGCCAATAGGTTTTTTACCGTATTGTTTAATACGAGACGCAAAAACAAGGCACTCTTGGTTATCAATGATATCAATGCCCAAAAAAGTATCGTTGTGTAAGACTTGTTGAAAATAAAATGTTTTGGAAACATCATCGCCAAAGCTGTATTCTGCTTCGCCTCTACTGATGACCGTGCCTTTCAAATTCATAAAATGTATTTTATCACTCGGGGATGATAAAAAAAGTTTGCCCCAATTAAAAAGTAGATCGGTGTCATTACTGATAATACCCGTTGTTACTTCTTGCGAATTCATTAAAATTTTGGCTGATTTTTGTAAATTTTGGAGCATCTCTTCAAAACGTGTTTGCACCATTTCTGTTTGAATCAGTGTTTTGTGGTCAAAGGCTTTTTGTTGTGTGAGATACAATGTTTGGATTTGGTAGATACCAAAAATAAAAATAGCCAATAACTGAGTAATGGTGAGGATGAGAATTTTATTATAGAGTTTCATGGACAGAACTCAAAAAGAGAGTCGTGTAGATCATACTTTGACAAAAAAAATATATCAAACTCTGTTTTAAAAACATTTATTTCTCATTTAGTCTTTCATTTATAGTTCATTACCGAGATGATTGTATCATATTTTGGTTACAGCATTTTTTGAAAATTCTTAAAATAGGGCAGGTTTAATCAGGAGGTGTTATAATGAAAAAAAAGAGTTCAACGATAAGGTCATCAAATGAGCGAGATACTCCATCAAGAGTGGTTTGCCTTGTATGGCATACCAGTTTTAATTGCATTCGCACGGATTTGCGATGTCAGCATTGGTACGCTTCGTATCATTTTTGTCTCCAAAGGGCTTCGATTATGGGCGCCAATTTTGGGATTTTTTGAAGTCACAATCTGGCTTTTGGCCATCTCTAAAGTTATGGAAAACCTGACCAATCCTATCAATTATATTGCCTATGCACTTGGGTTTTCACTGGGAAATTACATTGGGATGTTTATTGAAAATCGTTTAGCGCTTGGCATGGTGGTGGTGCGTATTATTACGAAGAGGGATTCGCATGCCTTAGTTACCGTTTTACGTGATCTTGGTTACAGTGTCACAGTAGTGGATGCTGAGGGAAATATGGGTGCTGTGAACATCATTTTTACGCTGATAAAACGCTCGAGTATTAAAGTCATTACACCGCTTATTTTGCACTATAACCCACAAGCGGTTTATTCCATTGAAGATGTGAGACATGCGAGTGATCCAAACTTCCCAACGGTTCTTACAAGGCGTTCACGTTTTTCACAGTTTATGCGAAGTATGCGGAAGTAAACGACGCCATTCCCTAAGGCAAAAGAGCCTTAGGGGTTTTACATGTAAAAATTTAGCGTACGAAATTAGTCATAATTTTAGCTTCTTGTTCTGGGAAAGGTACGTTGTTTTCCTTGGCATTTTGAACCATTTTAAGGGTGAATGCCATATTTTTTCCTAAAACGCGTGCAATTTGCATCCCTTCCAAATCCTCATGAACCTCTCCTGGAACTCTTCCGTGCGCAACATTCCAGTAGTTCGTTGTTGGCATAATCATCTCAGCATAGGTAAGATAGTGATTCATCGCATCAAAAGTGCTGACACCGCCTGATCGACGTACGGCTACGATGCTGGCTCCTACTTTATGGCGAAAGAGATTGCCATTGGCAGAAGAGACGTAAAATGCGCGATCCAAAAAGGACTTCATCGTTCCTGCAATACCTGCCCAGTGAACGGGTGTTCCAAGGATGATACCATCGGCTTCTTTCATCTTTTGGATGTACTCATTAACATGCGCATCATCTTTGGCGATACAACGCTCATCTTGATTTTTTGCACAGCCACCACAGCCAAAACAGCCTCGAATAGTTTTATTGCCGATGTGCAAGACCTCTGTTGAAATATTTTCTTTGGCCAATTCTTGTGCAATCGTATCAATTAACTGTGCCGTGTTGCCATTTTTATTAGGGCTTCCATTGATCGCTACTACGTTCATATACTTTTATCTCCTCTATTTTTGGTACTTGTTGATCGAATTGTAACGTAAGTGTTGATAAAGTAGATAGATAATTTAGACACATTTATTGCCTATTACTGTACAATTCACTTTTACATGTAAAGGAAACAGATGGACAGCTCTGCTAAAAAAAATGAATTGATTCAACTCTTAGAGTCTCTTTTACCCGAAGAGGGTACGGTGCAAACAGACATTACCTCTCTTAGTCTTTCAAAAGTTTCCAAAAGCTCTGAGTTTGCCTGTTCGATGAGCGAACCTTCGATCTATTTTATTGCAAGAGGTGTTAAGGAAGTGCATTTGGCGGAACAAATTTATACGTATGATGCGTCCACTTATATGATCTCTTCGGTACATTTACCACTCAGTGGTAAGATCATTGAGGCAAGTAAAGAAGCGCCGTATTTAGCACTAAAACTGACTTTTAGCTTAGATGAAATGATGGAAGTGGTGCAAGAAAGTGGTGATGCTTTTATGCAGCCCTGCACAAAAAAATGTGACTGCGCTTTGGTGATGGGAGAGATGGATGAAGCGCTTTTAGACGCACTCATTCGGTTGGTTTCTCTTTTGAAACATCCAAAAATGATTGCAACCTTGTCTCCGCTGATTGTTAAAGAGGTTTTGTACCGTTTATTGGACCATCATCCTCAGATGTTTATTAAACAGTTTGCGACGATGGGAAGCCACGCATACCGCATTATGCAAGCGATTCATCAGATCAATACCCATTTTGAAGAGCCATTGCGTATTAGCGAAATGGCACATAGTCTTGGCATGAGTAACTCATTGTTTCATCGACATTTTAAAAATGTGACGACATTAACACCGATTCAATACCAAAAAAAAGTACGCCTTCAAATGGCGCGAAAACTACTTTTAAGCCAACATGTCGATGCCGCTACCGCTTCGTTTCAAGTGGGTTACGCCAGCCCATCACAATTTAGCAGAGAGTACACACGCATGTATGGCATGCCACCTAAAAGTGATGCAAAACGACAAGGTAAAGCTTTGTAAATCTTTACATGTAAAGGTTTGCGCCGAGAGTCATTTTATGATTTTAAAGTGATGTGACATTCTCTATACCCAATATAACGCCTTTACAACACTTGATAGTTATGATGCCCCATAAGAAACTAAAAAGGGGTTATCATGAATATTGCAAAGCAGCTTATTGTCATGCTTACAATTGCGATTATAGGCATTGGTTCCGTTTTTGCTATCAGCTTTTATAAAATGGGTGAAGTTTATACCAATACAAATTATGGCAATGTGAATGTCATACCGAGTATTTTAATTGTCAATGGCATGATGGAGGATTATTACTACCTTCGCGTTTATGCGTTTGAGTTTCTCTCCGCAACGGATCAAAAATCAATGGATGAGTCCGCTGCGATGATTAAAGAAGTCAGAGATTTATTAGACAAAAAAGTTGCATCATATTCTGAGTATTTATCGAATGCAAAAGATAAAGAGCTTTATGAAAAAGACAAAGAAATCTTAAACCAATACAACGCCTTGTTAGATCAGTTTTTAGCACTCTCAAAAGCCAATAAAAAAGAAGAAGCACGAACGCTCGCATTTGCGAAGAGGCCATTTTTAGCGACCGTTGGAGATACGCTGCGCATTCATATGAATTACAATAAAGAGTTGGCTGAAACAAAAGCACTTGAAGCTTCCAATACAAAAGATAATGCCAGTGCACTGATGATAGGGCTTTCATTATTGGTGGCTGGTTTGGTGATTATTACCAGCATTATGATTCGTCGCAATATTCTTCAAGGTGTGCATATTATCCGTGATAGCATGGTCTCGTTTGTGAAGAATAAAATGTTAACATTTAGAATCACCTATGAGAAAAAGAATGAATTTAAGGAAATTGTTGATAGTTTTAATGCCTTAGTCACCACACTGGAGCAAACCATTGTTGATGCTAAACAATCATCGACTGAAAATGCTTCCGTATCGCATGAACTCAGTTCCACCAGTATGCAAATAGGGCGCAATGCTACAAGGAGTACGACGATTGTTGAAAATACTATTCAGGAAATTGCAACGATTAAAACTTTCGTGCAAGAGACTGCCACCCTTTCAGAAGCGATGAAAAAAAGTATTACCGATGCCGGTCAAAGGCTGGATAATGCCAAAAATGAAGTCATTACGCTTCGCAATGAAGTAGGACTTGCCAGTGAAGCAGAAACAGCTTTAGCTCAAAAACTAGAGCAGATGAGCAGTGATGCCGAGCAAGTCAAACAAATCCTCACCGTCATTTCAGATATTGCAGATCAAACCAATTTACTTGCGCTGAATGCCGCCATTGAAGCAGCCCGTGCTGGAGAACATGGACGAGGCTTTGCCGTTGTTGCGGATGAAGTTCGTAAACTTGCAGAGCGAACCCAAAACTCACTGACCGAGATCAATGCAACCATCAATGTCATCGTTCAATCCATCGTGGACTCTTCGGAGCAAATGGGGCGCAATGCGAAAAATATCAGACGTCTTTCCGATGTTTCGACGGGCGTTGAAGAGACCATTCTTGGGACAAGCAGTGTGATGCAAGAGAGTGTCGTTTCTGTCACAACGAGTGCTGAAAATTCGATTCGAATCGCGAGTGATACCGATCGAATTATCTCTATGGTGACAAACATTAATTCACTCACCAGCGAAAATGCCAGAAGTGTTGAAGAGATTGCCTCAGCAGCCGATCATCTCTCTAAATTGGCTGAAAATCTTAATGAAAAGTTGAATCAATTTAAGTCTTAACTGCTTTTGAGGAGAAGACACTTAACATGCTTTTCTCCTTCTTTAGTCTCCAAATCCTTTTCATTATGTACCACTAATCCTCTTAAAATCTTTACATGTAAAATAATTTTTATTACTTTTATAAATATAACGCATTTGCAACACCAGAGCGTTATGATTCTTTTAAGAAACCAAAAAGGAGTTTATCATGAGTATTTCAAAACAACTTTTAGTGATGCTTGCCGTTGCAATTCTCGCTACATGTACGATTTTCGGAATTAGCTTTACGAAAATGGAGCAAGTTTATGCAGAGACAAATTACAGCAATGTCAATACACTTCCGAGTGTTTTCGTGCTTGATGAATCAATGCAGATTGCATATAGATTAAGACTTGCTATTTGGCAACATATCTCGCAAACAGATATAGCAGGAATGGATAAAGTTGAAGCCAATATGCAAGCACTCAACCAAAAATTGAATGAGGCGCTTAAGAGCTATGATGCGTTTATCTCTGATGATAAAGATAAAGAATTTTTAGACAAAGATCATAAAGCGGTGGAAGCCTACAATGTGCTTCTTAAACAGATCATTACTCTTTCAAGAGCAAATAATCACTCTGATTTAAATACGCTTCTTGCCAATAGTACAGAGGTGATTACGAATTTTACTCAGGCATTTGAAGAGCATATGAAGTTCAATTTTGAACTTGCAAAAGTATCAGCCAATCATGCTTCCGATGTGAAAAATAGTGCGGCTATTATGATGGTTGTCATTGCGATAGCTTCTGCTGTGGCTCTTTTGTTATTCGGACTGACGATTCGTCGCAATATCATCCAAGGGGTGCATATTATCCGCGATAGTGTGGTCTCTTTTGTTCAACATAAAGAGCTCAAATTTAGAATACATTATGAGAAAAAGAATGAGCTCAAAGACATATCAGATAGCTTTAATATCTTAATTACCACATTAGAGCAAACCATTGTGGATGCGAAAAACTCTTCAAGCGAAAATGCTTCCGTATCGCATGAGTTGAGCACTACCAGCATGCAAATAGGGCGCAATGCTGAAAAGAGTACGACGATTGTTGAAAATACCATTCAGGAGATTGCAACGATTAAAACTTTCGTGCAAGAGACAGCGATGCTCTCAGAAGCGATGAAAAAAAGTATTACCGATGCCGGTCAAAGACTCGATAATGCTAAAAATGAAGTGGTAAGCCTTCGCAATGAAGTAGGACTTGCGAGTGAAGCTGAAACAGCGCTGGCTTCTAAATTGGAGCAGATGAGCAGTGATGCCGAACAAGTCAAGCAAATCTTGACAGTTATTTCAGATATTGCCGATCAAACCAATCTTTTGGCGCTGAACGCTGCCATTGAAGCAGCCCGTGCAGGGGAACATGGACGAGGTTTTGCGGTTGTTGCGGATGAAGTCCGTAAACTTGCGGAGCGAACCCAAAATTCATTGACGGAGATTAATGCGACCATCAATGTCATTGTTCAGTCTATCGTGGACTCTTCGGAGCAAATGGGTCGCAATGCGAAAAATATCAGACGTCTTGCCGATGTTTCAACAGGTGTTGAAGAGACGATAGTGGGAACGACCGGTGTGATGGAAGAGAGTGTTACCTCTGTCACAACCAGTGCGGCAAATTCCATTCGAATTGCGAGTGATACGGATAGAATCGTTACAATGGTTTCCAATATTAATGTCTTGACTAGTGAGAATGCCAGAAGTGTTGAAGAGATCGCTGCAGCGGCAGATCACCTCTCAAAATTGGCAGAGAATCTCAATGAAAAATTGAATCAATTTAAGTCTTAACCTCTCATCAGAGTTCTTAGAGAACTCTGAACACGTCTTTCAATCAAAGCGCTAAAGGCTACGTTAACACTGGGTTCTCTTCGGCAAAGAGCCCACGCACCTTTGGTGCTTTTACTTCTTAGAAAACTAGGTTTACAAACCCAATAACATGAATGCCAAAGAGAGCATCACAATGCCAATGAGCACTTCCAAAATTTTCCATGAAATGGCTTTGGTAAAAATGGGTGTTAAAATTCTCGCACCATAGCCGAGTGAAAAGAAAAAGAGAAACGAAGCACTCATAGCACCCAAGCCAAAAAGTGGCGCTAAGCTTCCAAATTTGGTCGAAACAGAACCCAGTAAAATGACCGTATCGAGATACACATGAGGATTTAGCCACGTAAATGCAAGAACCAGAAGGATGGTTTTGGAAAGTGATGAGGTGGGCTGATCGAGAGGGCTGAGCTCATGAGACATGCTCCACGCCGAGTAAAAACTCTTCAATCCATAGACAAATAAAAAGGCAAAACCACCGTATTTTGCAACGCTCTGTAAAGAGGGAAACTGCTCCACCAAATAACCAAAGCCTGAAACCCCACAGAAAATCAAAATCGCATCAGAGAGTGCGCAGACCAAGCAAATGATAAAGACATGTTCTTTTTTAATGCCTTGTTTGAGGACAAACGCATTTTGCGCTCCAATGGCTAGGATCAGTGAGAAACCAAGACTAAAACCTGAAATATAAGCATTCATTGTATGTTCTTTATGGTGAAAATAGGGCATGATGATAGCAAAATAACCGTTAAATCCACTTTTACATGTAAAGATTTTGAGTGATCGCTTAATTTTTAAGAGTGACGATCTAATTTTAGATTTCTGCGCTTAAGAGCTTCTATTTAACGGTAGTTTAACAAAGTGAATTTATAGTGTCCCTTTAGATTTAAGGGAGGTTGTATGAATAAGATAGTGGGTATATCTCTGATTGTTTCGACGTTTTTAATGGCGGAAACAATAGATTTGGGTGCGATTACTGTTGTGGGAGAAACGCTCACAAAAGAGGTGAATGATATACAAGGTAAAGAGCTAAAATCCGCTGACCTTGCAGATGCTCTTTCTCGCAATAGCGCGTCAATTACGATGATTCGAGGAAGTGGTGTTGCCAATGATATTATCTTACGTGGGCAAAAAAGGGACAATATCAATGTTTTAATGGATGACGCGAAAATTTATGGCGGTTGTCCCAATCGAATGGATCCTGCTATTACGCATATCAACTCTGACAATATCGAAAACGTTAAAATCATTGAAGGACCTTACGATGTTGAAAACTTTGGTACGTTGAGTGGTCTTGTCATAGCTGAGACCAAAAAGCCGATGCAAGAGGCAAATGCGGATGTGAATTTAGGTATGGGAAGTTACGGTTATAAAAAAGCGGAGGCCAGTGCAGGTGCTGGAAATGAGTATGTCCGTTTCCTCTTGAGCGCTTCAACCGAAGAAAGTGACCAGTACAAAGACGGTAACGGCGATACGTTTTACGATCAGTTATTAAAGGATTTGGGATCAAAAACAAAGCAAGGCATGTATAGTTCCAACGATTTAAAAGCGTATGAAAAGAAAACGTTTATGGGTAAAGTATTTATCAATCCAACGGAAAATCAAGAGATTCGCTTAGGCTATACGCTCAATCGTAGCGATAACGTCCTTTATCCGTCTCGTAGTATGGATGCGGATTATGATGACAGCGATATTTATACGTTAGGATATAGCCTTTACGATTTGGGAACATACTCAAAAGAGCTTGCTTTGGAGATGTATTATTCAAAGGTTGAACATCCGATGTCCACAAAATACCGTGTACAAAGTATGATGATGACGGGTAAATACATGACGGCAGATATGAAGACGAAGATGGAAGGCGCTAAATTGAAAAATGTCGTCGATGTCAATGGCGGCGAATTGACGTACGGTATTGATATGAGCAGGCGTAATTGGGATGGAAAAAGTTATACCACAACGGTTTCGACGGGAGCAGTGACCGGTGTTACTGATTTGACGACAATTCCCGACGTTGATACGACCAACAAAGCCTTGTTTGCTCATTATGAAAAAAAGATCGATCGTTTCAATGTTCAAGCCGGTATTCGTTACGACGATACGGTTGTTAAGGCCAATCGCTTTGTCGCTGGTAAAAATGATGAGAACGATTATAACGCTCTTTCTGCCAATACGATTATTACGTATAAAGCAACCGACAATGTGGATTATTTCATCGGTTTTGGTAAAGCATCACGTGTCCCAGATGCGAAAGAGCTGTATCATCCGGCAAACTCGACAGGCATGTTAGATCAAGTGACAAATTATGAGACAGATGTAGGGTTTAAAACCCATTATGATGGTTTTGGCGTTAAAGGTAAACTGTTTTATTCAGACTTGACAGACTATATTTATTATAATGCGAATGCTCTCAAATACGTCAATATCGATGCAACGATTTACGGTGCAACATTGGATGCGTATTTCGACATCACTAGTGCATGGACTTTGAATTATGGCATGAGCTATTTAAGAGGGCAAAAAGATGAACCGCTCGTAGGGCAGACGGACAAAGATTTAGCCGATATCGTACCTCTTCGTGCGATGACATCCGTGACGTATCATGAAGGCAATCATGCTGTCAAAACCGAGATGGTGGCCTCCAAACGTTGGAGCAATTACGACAGCGATAACGGAGAACAAGAACTTGCAGGCTATGCTGTTTTCAATGCTAAGTACAATTACAAAGTGACGAAACATTTTGATGTCACTGTCGGTATGGATAATATTTTTGATAAAACGTATGCCGTATCTAACACGTATAAAGATTTAAGTTTAATCTCTGCCGTTGATGGCGACGTAATGTTGATTAACGAACCAGGTCGTTACGCATATATCAACCTACATTATTCGTTTTAAAAAACCTAACGTCACTCATTGCTTTATTGATGGGTGGCGTTGTTTACATATAACGGTTATTGGATAAGATCATGCCCGTATGAATTATCAATCGAGCACTTCCAAAGGTTGTCTGCATTTTTCGTAAAAACATAGGTTGCTTTACGCTCCATGGTTGGAATATCTTTGGCGCAAACCAGTGTTTTGGCGAGGACTAAAGCGGTATCACCCGTTTCCAAAATGGACAGACCCGCTTGTTTCACTTCCAAGGTATGTTCAAAATAAGCGGCAATGGCTTCAAAAGCTTTTTTGATTTGCTCTTTTCCCACAGCATTCATACCAGGCTTGATGACTAAAAGAGCATCGGGTGCATAAATATCAACAAGCATGTCAAAATCTTCAGCGTTAATAGCCTGATCGGCTTGGTTGATGAGCAGTTCTATCGGGTGCAGTGTTTCCAAAGCGCATCCTTTTATAAATTTAATCAAAAAATATAACCAATCCTCTCTAAAATGTTTTTACATGTAAAGCTCTCCACGCCCAAACTCTCTCCCCTAAAAGTACCACGCCAACGATAACCACGCTATACTCAAATACTCCAGCTACTTTTTGTGCCCAGAAGCTATGAAGCAGTGCAAGTGCTAAAGCGAAATAGACGGCTTTATGGTATTTCGAAAACTTGGCGAAAAGCTTTTTAAACGAGGTGAGCGCCATGAAAAGAAGGATGATAAAAGCGATAGCACCGACATAGATGAATGGTTTTTTGAGACTTTTTTCGAAGATCGTGACGAAGTCAAATTCACTGTCAAGTATGACAAAAACGCTTACATGTAAAAGAACGTAAAGAAAGCTCAAAAGCCCGATGGTTTTACGGTAGCGAAGTAAATTGACTCCGCAAATGCGTTTACACGAAGAGGGAAAAAGCGAAAGCAAAAGAAGGCAAATCGCCCCGATGCCTGTGTACGAGTAAAGCATTTTTATGGGGTCGATGGCACTTTCAAGTTTATAGTACGCTACGCCTAAAGGAAGGAGGGCTAAAAGGACAAGGAAGGCTTTCAAAAGAACTTCCTTAAGTCCATGCCAGCATACAGTGAGGCAACCTCCTTATCATAACCATTGAAGGGCAGAGTGGCTTGTTTGGTGAGTTTTCCAAGCAAACGCTCTTTAGATTGTGTCCAGCGCGGGTGGTCGACTTCAGGGTTGACATTGGCATAAAAGCCGTACTCTTTGGCATCGATGGCTTGCCAAGTATTGAGCGGTTCTTTTTCCACACATTCAATTTTATCAAGCGATTTGATGGACTTAAAGCCGTATTTCCAAGGTACAACGAGGCGAATCGGAGCACCATTTTGCGGAAGCAGACGTTTGCCATACATTCCGACAGCCACAAAGGTGAGCGGATGGCGTGCTTCATCCATGCGCAATCCCTCAACGTACGGGTAAGGAATGGAGGAAAAAATGCCTTTGGCTTGGTCGGGAAACAAAGAAGGGTCATGGCGCGTGGTGAACTTGACGTATTTAGCTTTGGCATTGGGTTCTAAGTAATCCAGAAGTTTTGAAAGCGGAAAGCCGATCCACGGAACGACCATCGACCAGCCTTCGACGCAGCGAAAACGGTAAATGCGCTCTTCCAGTCCAAATTTAGCGATAAGGTCATCTACTTCCATCGTTTGAACATTTTTGAGTTCGCCTGAAAAATGAACATCCCATGGGGTTGTTTTCATCTTTTGTGAGAGCTTAACAGGGGCTGTTTTGTCGGTTGAAAATTCGTAAAAATTGACATAGTTAGTGATCTGCTCCAATGTATTGGGCGAGAGTTTGAGTGGATTGGCATCCGGTGTGTAATGAAGGCTCATATCGGGCGGAAGATCGGCTAACAGCTGTGAAATGGCGGTACTGCTTACCAATGCGCCCGCACCAAGTTTTAAAAAGTATCTACGTGCCTCAAAGAGGGATTCAGGGGTGATGAGCATGGCAAACTCCTATGTGAAAGTTCTCCTCATTCTAACAGAAAAGAATCAATAAAAAATTAATGATCTTTGAGCCATGCGTTGATCATAATGCCTGAAATTGTTGCGAGTTTTGGAAGCTGTGGTAGATGGTCTTTTGTAAACCATTTTGCATCTTCAATTTCTTCCGGTTGTAAGCGTAGTTCACCGCTTTCATACTCTGCAAAAAAACCTATCATTAACGAGTGAGGAAAAGGCCATGGTTGCGAACCAAAATAACGAAGGTTTTTGACGCGAATACCCACTTCTTCGTAAATCTCACGATGGACTGCATCTTCAACACTCTCACCTGCTTCCACAAAGCCTGCGAGTAGGCTGTACATGCCTGATGTAAAGTAGGGCGAACGTGCTAAGAGTATCTCATCACCTCGTGTAATGAGTACGATACAAGCAGGGGAAAGACGCGGGAAAATCGTAAAGCCACAGGTTTTACATGTAAGCGCTGAAAACTTCGGTGAGTAGCCTATAGGGTCGCCACAACGACCGCAATATTGGTTGTCATAAAGCCAGTGTGCAAGCTGTTTGGCACGAGCAAGCATCGCATAAAGATGTGGTGGATGAACATCAAGAAATTCCCTGAGGTTAGTTTTGACGAGATGCTCTGGAAGCGTAATATCTTCCTTCCAGACAAGCAAAGAGTAGAGGTCATCATGAACTTCACCGATGTGAAAACTGTGATGGGGTTTTCCCAATAGTTCAAAGTGTTCACGTTTGGGCAAAGAGCCGTCAACTGCCATTAAAAGAGCGTCACCACAAAAACCGATAATGACACTTTGTTTGCCATCTGTTGGCACAAAAAGGGGTGTTAGTTTTACCGAAATAGTATGTTCAAACACATCAAACCTCTTTACATGTAAAGTGCAAAATGATAGCAAAATCTTGCTAAAGAGTGCCCAAAAATGTTGGTATCTCTTTGGGCATAGGAGTTTAGGCTGTTTTAAATTGTGCCAATGTGTGACTGAGTGTTCCTGAAAGTTTTGAGAGATGTTCGGCTGCTGCGGCGATCTCTTCGACGCTTCTGGCATTGGAGCTTGAAAGTTCATTGATCTCACCAATTTTTTCAATGACAGCCGTTCGAATCAGCTTCACATTGCTGTTTGCTTTACCGACGACATGATCGGTTGCCGTAACACTTTGTTCCAGCATATTTACAGCGTCGTTGGTTTGTTCGGTGACTTGGTTTGAAAATTCGGAGAGTTCATGGATACGCTGAACATTGTGATTCATCTCGCCACTGATGTCGTTGATGGACTGAACAATGACATTGACGGTGGCATTGGTCTCAATAAGGCTTTTTTGAGTACGTTCAGCCAGTTTTCGTACTTCATCCGCTACCACAGCAAAGCCACGCCCATGCTCACCCGCACGCGCCGCTTCGATGGCAGCATTAAGAGCGAGAAGATTGGTTTGGTCTGCAATATCTCCGATGACATCTAAAACGGTTTTGACCTGTTCTGCTTCTTGGGCAAGATGGTTGAGATGATCGTTGAGCGTTGTTTCCGCTTGGGCGGTTTGATTGAGTTGTGCAATCGTTGTGCCAAGAAGCGTTTGGGCGCTACCAAGACTTTTTTGAGCTTGTGTCGTGACGTCTTTGACATTTTGGGTTTGAATACTTGCTTCATCAATTTCTACCGCAACCACTTTAGCATCGCGTGTCGTTTGATAAACGACTTGAGACTCCTCTTCAGCCCGTTTTCCGATTTGCAGACTTGTACTGGAAAGTTCTTCCGCAACAGAGGCATTTTCGATGGCGTTACTTTTAGCAAGATTAAGGGCTTTGGCAACATCGGCAATCAGTGCATTAACCGCTTGAATAATGTCATTGATCTCATCATGGGAGTGAATGTTGATCTGCATGCTTAAATCTTTGTTCTGGCGCATCTGCTCACAGCCAGCTTTCGCCCGTGCAACAGAATGTTTAATGGAACGTGTAACAATGAAAAATAGAGCCAAAACAATGATCATCACAATGGCTAATGTCATTTGAGAGGCCATCATATTGGTATCAAGGCGATTGAAGTTGTTTGTTTTGACGGAGCTTGTTAAATCATCTAGTCTTTCCATAATGGCTGCAAAACCTTGGGTACTTTGTTTGTGGTACTCTTCAAGTTTTTTGGCATCTTCTGGATTGTTTTGCGCAAAAGTTGGTTCATGCAGTGTAGCACTATATTTTTGATACAGTTGCATTCGTGGGATGTTAATATCGTGCCATGCGGTTAAGAGTTTTTTGAGTGTTTCGATACGTTGGTGATTTTGAGGGCTCATCAGCATAAGTTTAAGTGCGTCCAAATCGCTCAAGAGTTTTTGAAATATCTGCTCATAACGATCCAAGTTTGATTGTTTAAAATAGAGTTGAAAATCACGCTGTTCAATGCGCAATTCCATCGCGAGTTTTTCTATTTCAGGAATGGTAGACAAACGAGTCGCTGCCATTTTCGCATCGTTTCCTTCTTTGAGGCTCTCAATGCCTAATGCACTAAATCCTAAAAAGATAATGACCAGTAAAAATGCTAGTTTATTTTTAATTGTTGCCAATAACATTATTCCCCTTTTTTGCGCTGTATCGTAATAAGTTAACGTAAATTATATGTAAACTTCAAAGAAAAAATGAGGAAAATTGAAAAGTAGCTTGATGTGTGTCATTTCAAAAAAATGGTAAATTCTCTACAATAACTAAAATGATTTGTGGAGTAAACTGTGGTAAAAAGCTATGTAAGAAGAATGAAAGCAAAGTCACAACTACCTTCACGAAAGCCTTTAAGTAAGATACTTTGGTCGGGATTAGGTGCTTTTATAGGGATCTATTTGGTGGCTATATTTGGGCATTATTTTGCCATTGAAGAGAGCTTTTTTCTTTTAGGCTCTTTTGGTGCTTCCGCGGTATTGATCTATGGAGCTCCCCAGGCTGATTTTTCGCAACCGCGTAATATTATCGGTGGACATGTTTTGTCCGCATGTGTAGCTGTTTTTCTTCTTAAGACTTTTTCTTCTGTATTTTCAACAGAATTTTTATGTGCACTTAGCGTTTCGCTTTCGATTATTGTCATGCACTTTACTCGCACGATGCACCCTCCTGGCGGTGCTACAGCACTTATTTATGTTATGGGTGGAGAACAAATTCATAAGCTAGGGTGGCTTTATCCATTAACACCTATTGGCTTTGGGGCACTCATTATGCTTTTAGTAGCACTTCTCATCAATAATCTTTCTTCCAATAGCAAAAGGCATTATCCAACGTATTGGTGGTAAAAATTTTATATAACGCAAATGTCACATTGCCAAGGTACAATTCCAATCATACATGAGAGATACCAAAGGTTATTAAAATGAAAAAAGAATATATCACTATTTTGGAATGTGTAGGTCATGGAATTTGGGAGTGGGATCCTATTAGCAATCGAATCACTTTATCTCCACAATGGGTTTCCATGTTAGGGTATGAATATGAAACGTTTCAACAGACAAAAGATATGTGGATGTCACTTATTCATCCTGAAGATTTGAACTATTGCCTCAATGAATTGACCTCGCTTTTGAGCGGTCGCATCAAACATTACAGGCATCAGCACCGTATGCTCTGTCAGGATGGAAGTTATAAATGGGTGCTGGATCAAGCGAAAGTCGTTGCCTACAATCCTCATGGTTACCCCATCAAAGTGGTGGGCACACACACTGACATTCATGAGTTGAGAACGACCGTAGAGATGTACAAACAACAACGAAAATAGACTTTACATGTAAAGCCTTATAACTCTAGCTCAATGCCTACGGGACAATGGTCTGAGCCTTCAACAGAGGCTAGAATGAACGCATCTTTTAAACGCGGTTCGAGCTCTTTGGAGATGAAAACATAGTCGATTCTCCATCCGACATTACGTTCTCTCGCTCCAAAACGGTACGACCACCACGAGTACGCATCTTTGATGTCACCATGAATGTGCCTAAAGGTGTCGATGTAGCCGTGCGCTAAAAGCGAGTCGATCCACGCGCGCTCAATGGGCAAAAACCCTGAAGTCTCTTCGTTGGCTTTAGGGTTTTTAAGATCAATAGCACGATGCGCCGTGTTGACATCACCACAGATGATAATGCTATTTCCCTTCGCTCTAAGCGCTTCGGTGTGTGCTAAAAAATCACTGTAAAATTTCATCTTATGCGCTAGACGCTCTTCGCTTTGTTGACCGTTGGGAAAGTAAACGTTAAACAAAACCACATCGCCAAAATGGTGCTCCAAAATGCGCCCTTCGTGCGTATGGTCGATGGCGTGTGCGGTGTCGGTCTTTTGAAAGTCAATGGTCGAAAAACTCATCGTCCCCGAATAGCCCTTTTTCGTAGCAGCGTTGACATATTTACATGTAAAAGCATGCGCAAAAAGTGGTTCAGGAATTTGATGCGCTTCGGCTTTGATCTCTTGTAAACACAAGATGTCAGGTTTGAACACATCCACCCATGCAAACGCATTTTTAGAAGCCACAGCGCGAATGCCGTTGACGTTCCATGAAACTAATTTCATTGATTTTCCTTTTTACATGTAAAGCGTAGTTTTTTAAAGTTTTAATGCCATAATGATAGCAGAAGAGGGGCAAATGTCTTGAAATTCGCGGGTGTTTTGGATGCTTTGAGGCGTTTTCTCTCGTCCTGTTTTTTCAAATCCATAGCGCTCAAAATAGTGCTCCGCCGTTGTGGTCAGCAGATACACGGTTTGAATGTTTTCATTGGCACAAAAGCGAAGCAGATATGTGAGCATCTTCTCCCCAAGCTTTTGGTTTTTGAATCCCTCTTTCACACACAAGGAACGCAAAAGCGCTTCGTTATCATAGGTTTCGATGCCGATGGTTGCGACAATTTTTTCATCGATTAAGCCCACAAATAGCGTGATGTTTTTTTCATAAATATCTGCTGTCGGGAGTTGGTTAGATGCCAGCAAATGTGTGATGGCTCGGTAGTTGTTTTGTTCTGCTTTGCGTATACTTAATTCCATTATATTTCCTTTTTACATGTAAAGAATTCTAGGGCATAACTTCGCACTTTTTTGCCACTGGATAATGAAAAATAAACTAAAAAACTTGCTAAAAAAAGATGAACAAAAAATATCATGATCCATGAAGTATAGAGGGAAGCGCTCAAATTTTTGATGGCGAGGTCTCTAAAAATAAGTGAAAACACGATACCTATCATCATAAGGCGTGTTGTGAGTAGTAGATGGTAATTTTTCCATAAAGCCAATAAAAAGCTGACGGGTACGATGAGTATTACCCATGCGCACAGAAGTCCAAACGTTTGATTTAAGTGAAAAAGAGTCAGTTTGACTGCCATGGAAGTTATATGGCTGAGATGATCTGCTTTGGTCATTGGGACAGCGAGTTTATCGTCGATAACAAGAGTTATAAATCCAAGCCCTAGTGCAATAAGGATAATGACCCATTGGGCAAACCATGGCATCGCAGATTCTTCTTTATGGCTGAGTGTTTGACCAAACCACGCATTTGATGGTTGTATATAAAGGAGGGCTAACGCACCAAGAGGCAGAGAATTGACGATAATGATAGAGAAAAAAAGGTTTGCATAGTGTGTATTCAACAATGTGGTCGCTATAAGCGCCATTAAAATGGGGATGAGGAAAGTGTATAAACTTACGAAAACGTCTCTCACCCATACTATTTGCATGAGAACGCCATAAAGTAATATTACTTGAACGCTGGTGATAGCTAAAAATTGTAGGGTTATAGCGTGTGCGATAAAACAATACATCACATTGATACTATCAAAGAGAGCAAAAAGCGCTAGTGATAATTTTATCGACCAAGGAGCATTTTTGAGATGAGTGATGATGTGCATTTCCATTCTTCTTCCTTTTTACATGTAAAGACTAAACAAGGCTTAGAAGTACGACAAGTAGGATCGGTGGTGTGACCAGAAGCCCAAATTTTGAGTAGTCCCAAAAGCTGATTTTGACCCCTTTTTTTGCCATAACATGCAACCATAAAAGGGTCGCCAGTGAGCCAAAAGGCGTCATTTTGGGTCCTAAGTTACAGCCAATGATGTTGGCGTAGGCAAGTGCAGAATTGGGGATGTCGTGAAGCGCTATGTCCATGATCATGACACTTGGCATATTGTTCATCAAAGCGCTTAAAATGGCGGCGATAAAGCCCGTTCCGACAATAGCAATCGTATTGCCTTGAGCGTTGAGCGCGTTTAAAATGTGCGTCAAGTACGTGGTAAGTCCCGCATTTTTGAGCCCGTAAACGACGATGTACAATCCGATGCTAAACCACACCACTTGCCACGGAGCGGTTTTGATGATCTGCCACGGACGCGCTGCTTTAAAATAACGTGCAATGGCAAGAAAAAGTAGGGCTCCTCCAAGGGCGATAAAGCTAATGGGGATGTGGTACTGCTCCCCTACAAAATAGCTTCCCATCAGCGCGGCAATAAAAAACCACGCGAGGTAAAACAGTGGCTTTGATTTGAGTACATCATCAGGATGTTTTAAGAGGTCTACGTTTACATGTAAAGGAATATCTTTACGCAAAAAGAGCCATAAAACAGCAATGGAAACAAAGGTGCTGACTAAATATGGCGTAATCATGGTTGATAAATAGGTGGAAAAGCCAATGTGAAAGTAGTTGGCGGTGACGATGTTGGTGAGGTTGGAAAAAACAAAGGGAAGCGAAGCCGAATCGGAGATAAACCCGCCTGCGAGCAAAAACGCTACAATCGTTTTAGGTTCCAGTTTTAAAATGCGCATTTTAGCCAGTAAAATAGGAGTGAGAATGAGCACAGCCCCATCGTTGGCGAAAAAAGCGGAGATGATAGCGCCTAATAACAGTGAATAGACAAACATAATGTGTCCATTGCCTTTTGAAAACTTTGCCATCCAAATCGCACACCACTCAAAAAAACCGATCTCATCAAGAACGAGAGAGAGAATAATAATGCCGATAAACGCCAATGTTGCATCCCAAACGATGTTTGTCACCACTAAAACGTCGGCAAAACTCACCACACCCAAAAGCAGAGCAAAAGCAGCGCCGATGATCGCAGACGTGCCGATTTGAAGACCACGTGGCTGAATAATGACAAAAAGTAGGGTGATGAGAAACAGTGAAAAAGCGAGAATCATTTGGCATCCTTGCAGGCACAGACGGGTGTAGGCATTTGCATCTCTAAGTAGCTAATCTCTTCAAGACATTCAAGTCTAAAACGATCCAGCGGAGAGCGAACCTGATAATACGCCCATTTTCCACGACGATCTACACGTAAAAACCCCGCATCTTTGAGGATTTTGAGATGGCGTGAAACACGCGACTGAATCAGTGAAAATGCCTCTTCAATTTCGCAGACACACACTTCTCCATGTTGATGAATAAAACGAAGGATTTGAAGACGCGTTTCGTCATTGAGCGCACCGACGGTTTGTAAAAAAGTTTCCATAATGTATCTCTCATTTGATTTTTGGATAGCATAGCAGAATATCGCTTTCATATCAAGATATATTGATATGAAAAGTTAGAGTATAATATTGCACTTCAAAGAGGAGCATAGCATGGAATTTCACACATGGCTTTTGTATACCACCGTTGCATTTATTGCAATCGTAAGCCCAGGTCCTGCGGTACTTTTAGCGATCAATAACTCTTTAATGTATGATCTTAAAGCAACCATTTTTTCATCTTTAGGAAATGCTTCAGGGCTTTTTGTGCTTTCCAGTGCGGCGATGCTCGGTCTTGGCGTCGTGTTAAAAACATCGATGATTCTCTTTACCGTGTTTAAAATTGTAGGAGCACTGTATCTGATCTATCTTGGTATCAAACAGTTTCGTACTCTTCACAATATTTTTGAGCGTGTCCATCTTCATCAGACGCAAAGCGCAGTACATTATTTTGCAATTTTTCGTAAAGGATTTTTGATTTGTATCACCAATCCGAAGCCGATCATCTTTTTTACAGCACTGTTTCCTCTTTTTTTAGAGCCAACAACACCGATCATACCTCAATTTTTCATTTTAACCTTGACGTTTATGTCGCTATCTTTTATGACATTGATGGGTTACGCTTTTTTCGCGCGAAGTTTGAAGCATTGGTTTAATACACGCAATCGCGCCACATGGTTTAACCGCATTAGCGGCGCGATTTTTGTGGGCTTAGGTCTTGGGCTTTTGGGACTTGAACGTAAGTAAAAATTTCTCTTTACCTTTCATAATCAAATAGAAAAAAAGTGGTGTAAAGAAGACGCCAATAAGGGTAAGTGTCACCATACCGCCAACGACCGTTGTACCGATGATATGGCGGCTGTTGGCACCTGCTCCTGAGCTTAATGCCAGTGGAAGAGTTCCTGCTATGAACGCAAATGAGGTCATAATAATAGGACGAAAACGAATTTTTGCCCCTTCAATAGTCGCGTCGATTAAACTAAAACCTTCTTCCATTTTTTGCAATGCAAATTCCACCATTAAAATCGCATTTTTAGCCGAAAGTCCCACAAGAGTGATGAGTCCTATTTGGAAGTAGATGTCATTTTGAAGTCCACGAAGCCAGATAGACAGCGCTGCTCCTAGAAGTGCGAAAGGTACGGCGAGCACAATCGCCCAAGGAATCATCCAACTCTCATACAGTGCTACCAAGATCAAAAAGATGAAAACAATGGCAAATACAAACGAGAGATTGCCGGTTTCTAAAAGTTTTTTCTCTTGCAGCGATGCGCCACCCCATGCGATAGAATAGCCTTCAGGCAGCACTTCTGCTGCGATCTCTTCCATGATTTTAAGTCCTTCGCCTGAAGAGTAACCTGCATTGGTCTCTCCCAAGATTTGAGCGGAAGGGAACATATTGAAACGTTTGGTAATATTAGGATTGAGAACACGTTTAAAAGTCACAAGATCACTTAGTGCAATGTTACTTCCATCACTAGATTTGATAAAAATATCGCCGTAATTTTTCGTATCTTCTCTAAAATCGCCCTTTGCTTGGACATTGACACGGTAGTTCCGTCCAAAAATATTGATATCATTCACATAGATATTGCCAAAAGTCGCTTGAATGGTGGTATAAATATCGGCAATGTCAATGCCATATGCTTTGGCTTTTTGATGGTTAACTTCAATGCGAAATTGTGGGGTACTGGAACTTAGGGTACTTCGAACCGATCGAAGCTCTTGGCGCTCACTAGCACGTGCGACAATCTCTTTGGCATAACTTTCCAATTGGTGGTAGTTTCCACCTGTTCTATTTTGAACATACATCTCAAAACCACCCGATACGCCTAGTCCACTAATGGCAGAAGGTGAAACAGCTACAATACGTGCTTCTTTATTGGAAGAGAGCTTTTGCATAATCTCTTTGGAGAGCGCATCGACACTTTGATTTGCCTCTTTACGTTGTCCCCAATCGGTAAGACGCACATAGCTGTAACCCGCTTCGGTTGTATATGCTTTTGAACTAAAGTCAGAGCCTGAAAAGCCACCCACTTTATCGACGGATGGATTTTGAAGTGCGACATCACCTACAGCGATATTGACTTCATGGGTACGCGAAAGAGATGCAGCAGCAGGAAGTGTCGTGACGGCAAAAAAGACTCCTTTATCTTCTTTAGGTACTAGACCTGAGGGAATAATACCCAGAAGTTTAACGATGACAAAGATCATAATGCCAAAAAAGAGAAGATTAAAGAGGCTAAAGCGGATAGCATTTTGAACAATTTTTCCAAAATGGTGGGTGATATAATCAAAAAGGTCATTAAATCTTTGAATGATCCACAAAGGTTCTTCTTCCTCTTTTTTCAAAAGCAAAGAGCAGAGCGCCGGAGTGAGGGTTAACGCGACAAGCCCTGAAATGACAACAGAGATAACAATGGTAATGGCAAATTGCCGTGACATCGTACCGCTTAAACCTCCCATAAAAGCAGCAGGAATAAAAACAGCACTCAAGACAAGGACGATAGCAATAACAGGCGCGGTAATCTCTTGCATCGCTTTGATCGTTGCTTCTTTAACGCTGAGATTTTCTTTACGCAAAATTCGCTCGACATTTTCAATGACAATAATCGCATCATCCACCACCAGACCAATGGCAAGCGTCAATCCAAAAAGGGTGAGAAGATTGATGGAAAAGCCTGTGGCATAAAAACCAGCAAAGGTTCCGATGATGGAAACAGGAATGGCAAGGACAGGAATAATCGTTGCACGAATGTTGCCTAAAAAGAGATAAACCACAAAAATAACCAATGCAATCGCTTCTAAAAGAGTGACAACAACCTCATGAATGGAAGCGCGGACAAACAGCGTTGGATCGTACGTAGCATCTATTTTGAGCCCTTCAGGGAATTCCTTTTTAAGTTCTTCGATTTTTTTATCCAAAAGGTCTGATACTTCCAGTGCATTGGCTTTGGATGTCAGGGTAATACGAATCATAGACGTGGGCTGTTTATTAAAGAGTCCTTTGAAAAAGTAACGCTCCGATCCTAGCTCAAGCGTTGCAACATCGCCTAGTTTCAAAGAGGAACCATCGGTGTTTGATTTGATCAAAATTTGCGCAAACTCTTCTGGCGTGTTGAGTCTGCCAGTAGACGTGACCGTGTAGGTAAATGCAATATTTTTGTCAATCGGTTCTTGCCCAATTTGTCCCATAGGATACTGCTCATTTTGGGCTTTAATGGCGTTAATCACTTCCGTGGTCGTAATGTTGTAAAAAGAGAGTTTTTGAGGATCAAGCCAGACACGAATAGAATACTCTTGATTTCCAACAATAATGGCTTCCGAAACACCAGGAATGCGCTTAAACTCCTCTAAAAGATTGTTGATGGCGTAGTTGGACATGAAAATTGTATCGTAGCGGTTGTTTTCTGAAGTGAGTGCGAGCATACGCAAGGTATCGTTGGAACGCTCAGCGACTTCCACGCCTTGACGCTTAACAGCATCGGGAAGCTTACTCTCCGCCAAACGTATACGGTTGTTAACATCCAGTTTGGCTTGGGACATATCGGTTCCCACCTCAAAATAGAGGTTCATGGTAAGAAGTCCACTGGGCGAGGTGGTAGACATCATATAGAGCATGTTGTCCACACCGTTGATTTGTTCTTCAAGGACAGAGGCTACGGTATTTTCCAAAGTAGCGGCATCAGCTCCAGCGTAAGTCGTGGAGACGATGATCTGAGGGGGTACAACATCAGGGTACTCTTGAACAGGAAGTGTTCTAATCGCCATAATACCTGCGATGATAATAATCAGCGAAACAACGATAGCAAAATTAGGTCGATTGATAAAAAATTTGGAAAACATCTGGATACGTTACCTTTACCATAATTACAATTGTCACATTTTAACGAATTTTTGTGAATAATGGTGTGATATAATCATGCGATTATTAGGAGTTATATTATGGAAATTATTCATTTTGAGCATGTGAATGTTGCTTACGACGAACAGGATGTGTTGCATGACATCAATCTTAGCATTAAAGAGGGTCAGCATACGGTTATTTTAGGTGCGAATGGTTCAGGGAAGTCAACTCTTTTGAAACTTTTCTCCAACGATATTTATCCACGTTTCAGTGAAGCGAGCATTAAAGAAGTATTTGGCAAAAAGGTTTGGGATATTTGGGAACTTAAAAAGCATCTGGGCATCATCACCAATGATTTGCACTACCAATTTAGCGATAGAGCACCTAATTTGAGTGGTTTTGAGGTTACGCTCTCAGGCTTTTACAGCAGCTTTCACATCTATGAGCATCAAGAATTTTCACCTTTACATGTAAAAAAAGTGGAAGAGGTTTTGGACTTTTTGGAGATACGGCATTTAAGAGACAAACATATCTCAGAGATGTCCACAGGAGAGCTAAGGAAGTGCATTATCGCGCGCTCTTTGGTGCATGAGCCAAAAGCGATGATACTCGATGAACCCACCGTGGGGCTTGACATCAAGGCGCAGCTCAATTTTATTGAGTTGATCCGTAAAATTGCAACACAGCGTACGATCATATTAGTGACCCATCACTTAGAGGAGATTTTTGAGGAGATTTCACAAGTGGTGTTGATCAAACAAGGTTGTATTGTTGCGCAAGGAGAAAAAGAAGCACTTTTAAACGATGTTCAACTTTCCGCAGTTTTTGATCTACCTTTACATGTAAAATGTGAGAAAGGACGCTATTTTGTTCAAAGTGTGGGGTGATTAAACTTTTTCACAACCTTGTTAATGTGGAATATGAAAAGTGTCAATCGCTTATAAGTTTTTATAAAATAAGGTATACTGGGTTTTTTATAGATGAATGCAATTATATTAATATTGAGGAAAACATTGTGGAAGAAAATATTAATGCTGAGAAAAAAGCGAGGATAATTGGACTTTTTGTAATATATATTGTTGTCATTCTAGTGTTTTGGATGGAATATTACTTTGAATATGGCTTAAAATTTAATCCAGATGGAAGTATGTTTCATGATTTCTTACGTTCACTAAATGGCCCATTAAATAGTTATGAGGTTCAATTAAGTTTTAATTATAGAGACCCAGATCAAAGAAATATTTTTTTTGATTTCTTGTCTTCGTTCTATCAAACGTTAGATAATTTTAGTATTAACAGTAGTACAACTTCTTGGCTATGCGCATTGATTGCTCTTATTCTTCCTTGGAGTTTT
Source organism: Sulfurospirillum diekertiae (assembly GCF_011769985.2). NCBI lineage: Bacteria > Pseudomonadati > Campylobacterota > Epsilonproteobacteria > Campylobacterales > Sulfurospirillaceae > Sulfurospirillum > Sulfurospirillum diekertiae. The sequence goes on along the minus strand of NZ_CP039734.2, from coordinate 1,710,843 downwards.
CGATATAAAATTGGACGATTAATTGAGCTTTTTATCAAAAAAATTTAATTAAAAAAGACAGACATAGTCGAACGGATATTGGAACTAAATTATTATAGTTATTTAGGTTTAGATAAGGAGGATTAATTGGAAGAAATAATAGTTTATCTAAAAATTGCAATAGTTGTTGGGTCACTTATTGTGATGATTTATGGTCTTAATCTCATATTTAAACGACTTGAAGCAAAACAACAAGGCTTTGGTCCAAATACACTAAAGGCAATTGGCGTAATTTTATTTCTGCCAACCCTTCTGATATTAGCTATTTCAACTGAATTAAAATCTGAAACACTTGCAGCATTACTTGGGACAGTTGCTGGGTATATACTTTCAAGTTCAAAGCCTGATGAATAAATACTTGTGATCATAAAAACAAGGTTGGCTTTTAACATCACACAAGTAAATCCAGAAAATTGCATGTTTATCTGAAATATAATATGTTCTCTTTTATATCAATCTTACATTTTAGAATTCAAATGATGCTATTTTCTTCAAAGTGTGGGGTGATTAAACTTTTTTACAACCCTCTTTCGGTAAAATTTTAAGAAATCAAGTAGAGTACTAAGGATAATCAATGAGTACGATTAGCGGAAAAGTATGGTATTTTGGCGATAACATCGACACTGACTTAATCATTGCGGCACGTTATTTAAATACGTCTGACCCAAAAGAGTTGGCAAAACACGTGATGGAAGACGCTGATCCTGATTTTGTGAACAAAGTCAAAGCGGGCGACATCATTGTTGCGGGTGAAAACTTTGGGTGTGGTAGTAGTCGTGAACACGCTCCCATCGCATTGAAAGCTGCGGGTGTGAGTGCGGTTGTTGCAAAAAGTTTTGCACGTATTTTTTACCGAAATGCGTTTAATACAGGGCTTCCTATTTTTGAACTGGCTGAAACCGATGCCATCAAAGAGGGTGATACTATTGCCATCTCTATGGAGAGTGGTGAAGTAAAAAACGGTACAAAAATCTATAAATTTACGCCAATTCCTCCTTTTATGCAAGAGCTTATCGGATGCGGTGGATTGATGAATTATGCAAAAAAAGAGATAATGAAATGAAAAAGACTTATAAAATAGCAGTAATTAGAGGCGATGGTATTGGTCCTGAAATTGTGGATGAAGCGATTAAAGTGCTTGATAGTGTCTGTTCCCATGAAAATTTTGAACTGCGTTATGAAGAGTACCTTATGGGTGGCGTGGCATATGATTTTAAAGGAACACCACTTCCTGATGAGACGATTGAAGGTTGTCTCAAAGCCGATGCCGTTTTGTTTGGCGCCATCGGTGGTCAAAAATGGGACACTCTGCCACGTGAATTTCGCCCAGAGACGGGACTTTTAAAACTTCGTAAATCACTAGGACTTTTTGCCAATCTTCGTCCAACGGCTATTTTTGATGAATTGTTAGATGCCAGTACGCTTAAACCTGAAGTGTTAAAAGGGGTTGACCTTTTAGTGGTTCGTGAACTTATCGGTGGTATTTACTTTGGTGAACCTCGTGGTAATGATGGCTTTAAAGGCTACAACACGATGGTCTACACCAAACCTGAAATCGAGCGTATCGCACATGTTGCTTTTGAGTCTGCCATGAAACGTCGTAAAGAAGTCTGTTCGGTTGATAAAGCGAATGTTTTGGAAGTAAGTCAACTGTGGCGAGATACCGTGATTGAAGTGGCTAAAGAGTACCCTGAAGTAACCTTAACACACATGTATGTCGATAATGCTGCGATGCAACTGGTACGTAATCCTCGTCAATTTGATGTCATTTTAACGGGCAATATCTTTGGAGATATTCTGAGTGATGAGGCCAGTATGATCAGTGGTTCTATTGGTCTGTTGCCATCTGCTTCTATGGGTGGGAAAGTGGGTCTTTTTGAACCGATTCACGGATCTGCTCCAGACATTGCAGGACAAGGTATTGCCAATCCACTCGCGACCATTTTAAGTGCCTCTATGATGCTTCGTTTTGCACTTGGCGAAACAAAAGCGGCAGATCGCATCGAACTTGCCATTAAAAAAGCGTTGCATGATGGCTATCGTACCAAAGACTTAGCCAATTATGGTGCTAAGGAAGTGTGCTCAACCACACAAATTGGCTCTATCATCGCGGATTATGTAGCTAAAATATGAAAACACTCACGCTCGCTTCGATCTACGAACTCCAAGGTCTTAAAAATGAGGCTTTGGATATTTACAAAGAGTTACTTCGTGAAAATCCTGACAATAAAGAGGCAAAAATTGCTATTAAACGTCTTTCCGGGATTCGCAAAAAGTATTTGGGCGTAGATGAAGAGATGAAGAAATTTTTTTTAACAATGAACTCAGAAGTGGAATTTTTAGAATTTGAAAGGTGGTTGGTAAAGCTATGGAATTAAAAGATATGATTCTCTCAACGCTCAAAGAGCTTGAAGAGGTAGTACCCAAAGAAGAGCAACAACAAACACTTCAACCACCGCGTATACGTGAACCTGAACCTGAAACTGAAACTGTTTCATTTGAACCAGAGCCACTGTTAGAATTGAATGAAGAGATCAATATGATCAAGGCGTATGGTATGCCTCAGGAGAGCGAAGAAGAGTCTTGTCATGAGAGCCAAAAACAGTTTTACATGAATCTTAGAGAGCGTATTTTGGTGCTCTTTGAAGGGTTTCAGTCCCCCAATAATCGAAATATAGAAGCCAAAATAGATTTGACACTCAATTTTTTAGAGTACCTTTTAGCAACGATTGATGAACAACTGGAGCAGATGGAAGCCACGAAAAAATGAAATTAAATTGCGTTTTCCCTGCGCATTTTGATCAACAAATACAAAATGCTATTGCATTTTTGAAGCCTTATACCAAGCGAGCTTATTTGGTAGGAGGCAGTGTGCGAGATCTCTGTTTAGATGAACCTTTGCACGATTTAGATATAGAAGTATATGATATTACCCCAGAGAACTTTGATAGCTTGATGCAGCGTGTCGGCGCTGTGGGTGTTGGGAAAAGTTTTTTTGTCTATAAGCTTGGCAATATCGATTTTTCATTGCCTCGGGTTGAGCACAAACGTGGTGTGGGACATACTGCTTTTGAAGTTGCTATCTGTCAAGATGAAAAAGAGGCATCGAGGCGTCGTGATTTTAGCGTCAATGCGATGATGCTGAATATTTTTAGCGGACAGTTACTTGATTTTTGGGGTGGCAAAGAGGCGATTGTGCATAAAACACTCGCTATCATGGATGAAAGAAGTTTTAGAGAAGATAGTTTGAGGGTGCTTCGCGCGATGCAATTTAGCGCACGTCTTGGCTTCAAGATAGCGCCTCAAAGTGTGGACGTGATGCAAAGTATTGATCTGAGCGATCTGAGTCGTCCGCGTATTTTATGGGAGTTTGAAAAGCTCTTTCGCGCTTCTTTTTTGCACTATGGACTTTTTTACATGTATGAGCTTCATCTCTTTGAAAAATGCTTTACATGTAACGTTGAAAACCACTTTTTTGAGATCGCACGCGAATTGCTACGATACAAGCAAAATTTTGAAGAGGCTCTTCGTCCTTACTATTTTGTTTATATCGTCGCCAATCGTTTGAAGCAAAATCCCTTGCAATGGTTTAGGATGCTTGATGCACCCAATCATTATCTGCAAACCTTCAAGTATCAGCCTTTTTTTGAAGGGGAGATAAGCGATGAAATGCTTTTACATGTAAGCCTTGAATTGCCTCTGAAACTCTGGCTTGGAAATTACCGAAATGGTGTTAAAGAAAAAGCATGTAAACTTGGAATTTGGAATGAAATTTTTACAGGAGACGTGAGTGTCCAAGAGGTGATCCGTGATGGATTTGAAAAAGAAGCCATTAGGCATGAATTAAAACGAAGACGAATTGAAAAAATAAAACAGGTGTGTAAATAGATGGAAACAGCTAAAAATTATATTCTAAAAATTGATTGTTCAGATGAGAAGGGGTTGATTTACCGTATTGCGGATGTGGTGTTTAAGTACCAACTGAACATTATCAAAAATGATGAGTATGTTGACAGAGAAAATGGTAAATTTTTTATGCGTGCGGAGCTGAGTGGCGAAGTCAACATGAACGAATTTCAAGGAACGCTTCAAGCGATGTTGCCAGCGCATGCAGAGATTTATGTAGCAGAAGCACGCAAAAAAGACATCATCTTAATGGGTACCAAAGAGACACACTGTTTGGGTGATATTTTACTGAAGCATGATAGTGATGATCTCAATGCGAATATTTTAGCGATTGTTTCAAACTACGAAGATTTAAGAGATTTGAGCAATAAATTTAACATTCCTTTTCATTGTGTCAGTCATGAAGGATTGAACCGAGCCGAACATGAGGCAAAAGTATTGGAAGTGTTGGCGCAATATACCGTAGATTATATTGTTTTAGCGAAGTATATGCGCATTTTATCGAGTGAATTTGTAGGGCATTATGACGAGCGAATGATCAACATTCATCACTCCTTCTTACCGGCTTTTGTGGGAGCAAATCCTTATAAACAGGCATTTGCAAGAGGTGTTAAAATTATTGGAGCGACTGCACACTTTGTTAACAATAACCTCGATGAAGGTCCAATTATCGCGCAAGATGTCGTTCGCGTGAATCATGAAATGACGTGGCGTGATATGCAACGTGCAGGTCGCAATGTAGAAAAAGTAGTGCTCTCCAATGCCCTTGATTTGGTCTTTGAAGAGCGTATTTTCGTACACGACAATAAAACAATTATATTTTGAGACCATTTTTACACGCTTTATGGGCAAAGCTCATAAAGCTACGTTGCACTAGGCACTGAAGCTAGCCTCTTGCGAGGCAGAAACGTTGCCTTTCTACACTTTACATGTAATGTATTTATGACAAAGTTAAAAAGCATGGTCAGTTTTGTTTATAGGGAGATTCATTTATGTTCAATATCGTTTTAGTTCATCCCCAAATCCCGCAAAATACGGGGAGTATTGGTCGTATGTGCGTTAATGCCGATTGTAAATTGCACATCGTTAAGCCGACCATGTTTGAGATCAGTGATAAGAGTGTGAAACGCGCAGGGTTAGATTATTGGCATTTGTTGGACGTGACGGTTTGGGAAAATTTAGATGCTTTTTTAGAAGCGCACAAAGACAAATTGGAGCGTTTCTTTTTTGCGACAACCAAAACAAAGAAAACTTACTTTGAAGCCTCTTTTAAACCGGGGGATTTTCTCTTTTTTGGAGGAGAGTCTACAGGACTTCCGATGGAGTTGATGCAAATGAAATGGGAAAATGCCATCACCATTCCGATGGGAAAAAATGGCAGAAGCTTGAACCAAGCGACTTCGGCTGGCATTATTCTCTACGATGCTATTCGTCAAAATTTTGAGACATTTAAATTAACATCTTGGTCATAAACCATTAAAGGCTATACCATGAAAATACGAGTAATGCTTCTGTTAAGCTTTCTACCACTTTTCGCCAGTGCAGCCATGAGCATCACCACCAACGAGCATGTTTCTCAAGCATTAACGCCTGATGTCTTACGTGCTCAGATTGGTTTTGAAGAGCAAAATAAAAGTGCTGATGGGATTAAAGAACATCTCAATGCTATTGTCGCTTCGGTCAAACAGTTCGACCCTAAAGGTGAGTTTTGCCAGGGTGGTGGCTATTATCTTACCCCTCGTTACACCTATAAAGATCAAAAGCAAATTTTTATTGGCTACGGTGGCACGCTCTCTTTTGGATGCGATTTTAAGTCCATTGATCATTACAATGCCCTCTTAGCGGCAATTCAGAAAATCAAAGCGCAAAGTGTTCTTATCAATCAAAGTGCTCTAACATGGGAAGTGAGTTTGAAAGCTCGCAATAGTGCGCACCTTGCAATGCGTACCTCTTTGTTACAAACAGCGAGTGAACAAGCGTCCTTTTTTTCAAAAGAGACGAAGATGCACTGCGAAATCAGTGCGGTTACTTTTGAAGGAACTGAGCCTCAACCTGTTATGATGAAGCGTATGCTCGCACGGGCAAATGCCCCTTTAAAAGAGGAGTATGCACCTACCGAAGAGCCTATTTTGCATGAGGAAACCCTCTTTTTATCGGCAACCGTCAATTATACATGTGCAACTAAGTAATTGATTTTGGTAAAGTTTTGAGTTTGAAAATCCACGATATTCTTTTTATTGGTGCGGGTGCAAGTGCGCTGATGGCAGCTTCGCACTTACAAGGGCATGATGTTGCTTTGGTGGATACTAATCCTAAAATAGGGGCAAAATTATTGATCTCAGGTGGAGGCAAATGCAATCTCACCAATCGTTTTGCAACAGCTGATAATTATTTGGGCGATCAAGCGTTTATTGCGCCCATTCTCTCTTCCTTTGATGCCTCATCAACACTCTCTTTTGTAAAACAGCACCACCTTAGTATAGAAGAACGTGACCATGGTCAGATCTTTTGTGCCAATAGTGCTAAAGAGTTGGTTTCCCTTTTTGGACGTTTGACTTCGTATTGCACGTTTTATCTTTCTACTAAGGTTTTACATGTAACGAAAAATGACCACTTTGTTGTGCAGAGCGACAAAGGTGAAATTCATGCCAAAAAAGTGGTGGTTGCCAGTGGAGGACTCAGTTATGCAAGTATTGGAGCCAGCGATATTGGTTATAAAATTGCAGCGTCCTTTGGACATACTATCGTGACTCCTTCTCCTGCCCTTGTTGGATTAACGCTTCAAAAAGAGCAATTTTGGATGAAAGAACTCAGTGGTATTGCTCTGCCTGTGGTTTTACATGTAGAAGGGAAACGTTTTAGTGAAAATCTTCTCTTTGCTCACAAAGGTATTAGTGGGCCTGTCGTTTTAAGTGGGTCGCTGTATTGGAAAAAAGGGAATATCACGATTGACTTTTTGCCGCACATTCAGCGTATGGAAGCTTTATTGAAAGCACAGAGTAAAAAGCAGATTATTACAGCACTTGGGCTTCCAAGACGTCTGATTAAAGCCTTTTTGGATGCTATGGGAATGGAAGACAAAGTGCTTTCCAAATTAACGGTTCACGAGCGAACATTACTCTGCTCTTTAAAGTCTTATACCTTTGCTCCTGCTGGAAATTTTGGCTACACTAAAGCGGAAGTGACAAAGGGTGGTGTCAGTACATCTGAAATTGATCAAGCCAGTTTTGAAAGCCTGAAATGTAAGGATCTTTATTTTATCGGTGAAGTGCTTGATGTCACAGGCGAATTAGGCGGTTTTAATTTTCAATGGGCATTTGCATCTGCCTCACTTTTTGTCAAAGCAATTATTTGATACAATAAGTCACTTCATAGAAAAAGGGTGTGTGTGAATAGAGAAGTTTTGATGCCATTACGCAACCTTAAAATAGTTCTGAGCATTATTTTTATAGTTGCATTTTCACTCTTATCGCTCATTATTTATTATTTCGACACTTTGGAAACTGAAAAAGAACGTGCTAAAGTCTATACGGCTGCAGTAAACTACAGTTATGACATTAAATTAAATCTCGAACATGCGCTCTCCTCAACCCACACACTTCAAGCACTGTTAAGCCAAAATGATGATTTTTTTATACGCAATTTTGAAAGAGTTTCAAAAAATCTTTTATCTGAATATCCGGGTGTCATCGAGCTTGCTATTGCACCTGCTGGAGTCATTGCACAAGTTGCGCCTCTTCGCGGTAATGAAAAAGCACTTGGATTGAATTTATTTGAAATAGAAACTCAAAAAAAAGAGTCGTTTCTAACACGGGACAGTGGTAAACTTACTTTGGCGGGTCCTTTGGATCTTGTACAAGGAGGTATCGGTTTAGTCGGTCGTTTACCGCTTTTTGAAGATGAAACAAAAAAAGAGGGTTTTTTAGGGTTTGTTTTAGCCGTCATACGTATTTCAGAAATTTTTGATACAGTGAAAAGTGCACATTTAGAACACGAAGGACTCTCTTACGAAGTATGGCGGGTTCATCCTGATAATAAAACGAAACAGATCATCGCTAGTACAAGCCATTCTTCTTTGATTGATCCTGTTATGTATTCCTTTGAAGTTCCCAACACTACATGGACCATTAGCATAGCGCCAACCAAAGGGTGGAGTCATTCACTTGTCTTATTGGTCAGAGAGTTTATGGCATTTATTTTCGCCTTGATGTTAGCCTATATGGTGAAATTATTTATTGAGCTGAAGATGGCTAAAGTTGCTCTTGAATCCAAAGTCCTTCAAACTACAGATGAAAAAAACTTACTGGCACGTCAATTAGAAATTGTTTTAAATGCGATTCCAGATCTTGTTTGGCTTAAAGATCCTAATGGCATTTATCTTCTTTGTAACAAAGCGTTTGAGCGATTATATGGTGCAAAAGAAGAAGATATTGTCGGTAAAAGTGATTATGAGTTTGTGGACTACCAACAAGCCGATTTTTTTAGAACGCATGATATTATCGCAATGGATGCGCATCAATCTGTACGAAATGAAGAAGAGCTCAGTTTTAAAGAAGATGGATACAATGGTTTTTTTGAGACAATTAAAACACCTATTTATGATCAAAATAGTGATCTTATAGGCATACTTGGCATCTCACGTGATATTTCTGTGCGCAAAGAAAATGAAGAAAAAATCCAAAAACTTGAGTATTTTGATCCTCTTACCTCATTACCCAATAAACTTCAACTCCGTTCGCGTCTTGATCATGATCTTAATATTGCACAAAAACAAAATGAAAAATTAGCAGTTTTATTTATTGATTTTGACCATTTTAAAAATATCAACGATACACTAGGGCATGCCGTGGGTGATCAACTGTTGGTCAAAGTTTCGAATCGCTTGAAGATTCTTTTGCGTCAAGTGGATACACTTTCTCGTCAAGGTGGCGATGAGTTTGTGGTTGTATTGCCCGGTGTAAGCGTGGACGATACGGTACATATGGCAAAACGACTTTTGCAAGCTATTGAACAGCCGATTAAAATTGCCGATAATGAGTTGATTACCACTGCTTCGATTGGTATTGCGCTTTATCCTGATGATGGAAGCGACATTGACACTCTGTTTAAATGTGCTGATGCCGCAATGTATCTGGCAAAACAAAATGGAAGAAACAGTTATCGTTTCTTTACTTCCGAAATTCAAAGCCGTTCCGCTCGCATTTTAAATTTGGAGAACGCCCTTCGTTATGCCCATGCAAGAGGTGAACTGAGTCTGCATTATCAGCCTCAAGTTTCACTTAGTGATGGTAAAATCGTAGGAGTGGAAGCACTGCTTCGTTGGCATCATCCTGAGTTTGGTATGATTTCACCTTGCGAATTTATTCCTATTGCCGAAGAGAGTGGACAGATACTTTTAATTGGCGAATGGGTGATGCGTACGGCAGCTAAGGCTATGAAAGAGTGGCTTGATAGTGGCTTTCCTGCAATGAGTGTAGCCGTTAATCTCTCCGCTGTTCAATTTCATCATGCCCATCTCTCCAATCTTGTAAGTTCTATCCTTGATGAGGTTAATCTTCCTGCCTGTTATTTTGAGATTGAGCTGACGGAAAGTGTGACAGCGCAAAACCCTGTTCATGCCGTTGAAACAATGAATGAGCTTTCCGCAAAAGGAATTCGCCTGTCCATTGATGATTTTGGTACGGGGTATTCATCTCTGAGTTATTTGAAACGTTTTAAGGTCTATAAGCTCAAAATTGATCAGTCTTTTATTCGTGATATTAGTATTGATCCAGAAGATCGTGAAATCGTTAAAACGATTATTGCATTGGGTAAGAGTTTGGGTCTAAAAACTATTGCAGAAGGCGTTGAAACCAAAGAGCAGTTGGATTATTTAAAAGAGCAAGGATGCGATGAAGCTCAAGGGTATTACTTTAGTAAACCCTTGAATGTCACCGATCTTGAGGCGTTGTTGAAACACCCTGAAATTATTGTGCGTAAGAACAGCAATAATCCGCAATAGATTTTACATGTAACGTAAAACTTGAGTTTGCAGGTACTTCAAAGGTTGCTTGACCATGAATCACTAAAGGCTCTTTTTGGTTAGGAAGCTCAACGCTCAATTCACCACTTAAAAATTCCATCACTTCGGCAGCACCTGTGTTAAAAGTATAGTCTCCTACTTGCATGCAACCAAGTGTTTTGGTCGTGCCATCTTCAAATTTCACGGTATAACTAACGACTTTACCATCAAAATAGATGTTTGCTTTTTTGACAACAGTCACATTTTTAAATTCCATTGTTTTCCTTTATATACTGAAGTGATGGTGTAATTATACTAGACTTCTTACAAATCTAAGTTTTTAAGAAGTTAAAGCACCAAAAGGTGCGTGGGCTCTCTGCCGAAGAGAACGCAGTGTTAACGTAGCTTTTAGAGCTTTGCTTTAAAAGCGTATTTAAATATTTTTTGGCTTGTAATTTCTTTTTCATTCTGTTTCTATATAATGTTGCATCTAAAAACTTTGGAGTGTGTTTGATGATGAAAATAGCCGAGTTAATTAGTGGATACGAAAAGTTTAAAGATACCAAATTTAAAAAGTATGAAAATAAATTTTTGGATCTTGTAAAAAATGGTCAAAACCCTAAGGTTTTATTTATTGCGTGTAGTGATTCTAGAGTAGATCCCTCATTAATTACACTCTCATCTCCTGGTGATCTTTTTGTGCTTCGAAATATTGGTAACTTCGTTCCTCCTTTTGCGCCCGATAATGACTTTCATGCAACCGCCGCAGGGATTGAATATGCTGTTTCCGTTTTGGGCGTTACCGACATTGTGATTTGTGGACACTCTCATTGCGGTGCGATTGAGACGATGTATACCAACATTACGGACATTAACTTGGTGCATGTTAAAAAGTGGTTAGAGTTAGGATTGGATGCTAAAAATTATGTGACACAAAAATTAAGTAAAGATGTCAGTCACGCTAAAAGGCTTGAATTAACCGAAAAAATTTCACTGCTTTTCCAATCAAAAAACCTTTTAACTTACCCAGATGTTGAACGTCGTGTTCATGCGGGTGAGCTTTTCATTCGTTCTTGGTATTATCATCTTGAAACAGGAAATTTGGAGTATTTTAATACGGAATCAGGTGAGTTTGAACCTATGATCGGAAGTGAAAATTAATGCAAAGTCACAAACATTGATTCGTTGGGTTCTGCTTTTTATCCCACTATTTCTCTCAGCTCTTGAGTTTAAAGTGGCAACGTACAATGTTGAAAATTTGTTTGATGCTCAAAATGATGGTAGCGAGTATGAAGAGTATAAACCCAATACTAAACATGGTTGGAATGACGCGATGTTGCAGATCAAGATCGCCAATATTGCCCGTGTCATTACCGACATGGATGCGGACATTATTGCCCTAGAAGAGGTTGAAAACAAAGCCGTCCTTCAAAAGTTAAACGCTGCTCTTGGAAGTAAAGCGTATCCGTATCTGTTTTATCCCAAGAAAAAAGAACGTGTGAACATTGAAACAGCACTTCTGTCACGTTTTCCTATTGAAAAAACAGCATCCATTTTTATAAAAGATCAGGCACGAGGCATTCATCGCATTACTCTCAAAATTGATAGCCAGCGCTTAGATGTTTATATCAACCATTGGCCTGCCCAAAAAGAGAAAGAAGAAGAGAGACTCATATATGCAACCACACTGCATAATCTCCTGCTAAAAGAAGAGGGCAGTGAATATCTTCTTCTAGGAGATTTTAACTCGCCTTATCACGTGCAAAAAGATTGGGGGATGGGTCTAGATACTATTCTTCATGCGGGTGATAAAAAGAGTGAGTTATATAACCTTTGGTATGATCTGCCTGTGGAAAAACGCTATTCGCACAGTTATGGAAAACAAAAGGCAACATTGGATCATATAATTATCCCCAAGACGCTGAGTGATGGCAAAGGGATTGATTACAATGAAGCTTCCTTTGCCGTTTTTATGCGCCCGTATATGCTCGATGAAAATAATAATCCAAAACGGTGGCAAATAAGCGATAGAGGAAGAGGAGTACACCAAGGGGAGGGCTTTTCGGATCACTTCCCATTGACTGCAATTTTCCATACATCTGCATATTAGGTAAAAAAAATAACACCTTTTTAAGCCCTTTGCTTTTATAGTTACACCTTATAACTAACATAAAAGGATTCGATATGATATGTGCTGAAAAACTTCAACGTTTTATGATGGCGATAGTGCTTTTTGTTGCGTGTTGTCTCATGAGTGCAGGCTCCATTTATGGCACGATATTGCTTGGATTTGTCATCGCAATGATTCTTGTATGGGCCATTACCGATTTTTGTCCCTCTATTTGGCTTTTTTCAAAGCTGGTAGGGCACTGTAAAAGCAGCCGTTAACTCTCAAACCCCCTTTACATGTAAAAGGACGATTTAACCAACACTAGGTTAAAATAGACCTAAATTATTTACATGTAAAGGTCAATCAATGATCAAACCCCTTTTGATAGAAATAGGCGTTGAAGAACTTCCTGCAATCCCCTTTTTGAAAGAACTCCCCAATATTGAAACACTCTGGCTTGATATTTTAGAAAAAAATGCGTTGGCCTGCGAGTTTAACTTTTACTACACTCCTAGACGTTTGGTGCTTTGGCATGAAGCATTTCCTACCGAGCAAGAGGAACGTGAAGAAGAATTTTTTGGAGCACCACTTTCTGTTGCACTCAAGGAAGGTGTTCCAACACCTGCAGCACTTGGATTTGCCAAAAAATGTGGTGTTGATTTTAGTGAAGTTTCTCGCGCAACAAAAGATGGTAAAGAGGTACTTTACTATAAAAAAACCATTGCAGGTCAAAACTCAAAGCTCCTTCTTAAAGAGATGATTGAAAGTTTTATCAAAGGGCTGAATTTTGGAAAGTCCATGCGTTGGGGCTTTTTGGAAGAGCATTTTATTCGTCCTATTCGCTGGATTGGTTGTATGTTAGGTGATGAGCATGTACCTTTTTCTCTTTTTGGCGTAGAATCAACACCTTTTTCGTATCCACATAGAACCGTTTCGTATGAGCCTTTTGCGTACATGTTTGCAGGTGATTATTTTGATAGATTGGCTGAGCGTGGCGTTGTACTTTACCCAACCAAACGTAAAGAGATCATTTTAAATGATTTTAAAGCGATTGAGAAAAAAGAGAGTATTCACATTGAAATTGATGAAGAGCTTTTAGCGGAAGTGGTAGCGATTACAGAACATCCAAAAGCCTTGATGGGTAGTTTTGAAGAGCGATTTTTACGATTACCACCTGAAGTCATTATCACGTCCATGAAAGAGAATCAACGCTATTTTCCTGTCTTCAAACAGGGCAAACTCACCAATCATTTCATTGTCGTTTCCAATGCGATCAGCGATGATTATGACTTAATCGTAAGAGGCAATGAAAAAGTGCTTCGAGCACGTCTTTCGGATGCTCTTTTCTTCTTGGACAATGACCTTAAACATGGGTTGAGTTATGAAGGACTGAAAGACATCACTTACCTTGATGGTTTGGGTTCTTTGCTTGATAAAGAGCTTCGTGAAAAAGAGATCACAACGTACCTTGTTTCAAAATACCAAGCAACCCTTCTTGCTCAAAATGCCCGCCTGAATGCTTCAACCTTGAAAGCGCTTATGGACAAATCTGTAATGTACAGCAAGAGCGATCTTTTAAGTGAAATGGTTTATGAATTTACTGAACTTCAAGGCTTAATGGGGTATTACTATGCAAATGCAGCACATGAAGATGAGCTCTTGGCATTATCTCTTAAAGAGCAGTACCTTCCCAATTCAGAAGAGAGTGCCCTTCCTAGTACACTTTTTAGTTCTATTATTGCGCTTTCTTCAAAACTTGATTCACTCATTGCGCTCTTTAGTATCGATAAAATCCCAACAGGTAATAAAGACCCGTATGCGCTTCGTCGTGCGGTGAATGGTATCATCAAAATTGTACTGGATCAGGGTATTGCTTTTGATATTAAAAGCGATCTCAAAGCGTTAAGTGCATCGTATAAAGCCTTTGATTTCGACGTTCTAGAGACGTTTTTCTTGGAGCGAATGTATCAATTCTTTGATGTCAATCCTTCAATCATTTCAGCGGTTATTAGCAGTGGCGAACGTGATATTGTGAAACTTTCACAGAAGATTAAAGCACTTGCCAGTATTGTTCAAGACGATGGCTTTAAAGAGATGTTTTCAACCTTTAAACGTGTTGCAAACATTATCAAAAATATGGATGTTTCCTTTGAAACACCTGTTAATGAAGCACTCTTTGACAATAGCTATGAAAAAGAACTTTACGCTACTTTCAAAGCGGTTATTGCTAAAAATTATGCTTCATTTGAAGAAAATCTTGATGCTCTTTTTGCACTCAAACCTCAAATCGATGCCTTCTTTGACAACGTCATGGTGAACACAGAAGATTTAAGCATAAAAGCCAATCGCCAAAATCTTATTGCTTCCGTTTACAATGCTTTTAAATCGATTGCAGATATTAAAGAAATCAGTATTTAACTTCATTGCAGTGAAAGCACGTTTGAAGTGCTTTCACTTTTTATGTAAAATAGAGCATTAAGGTTAAATTTGGCATAATTAAGTAAAATTATTTTTACAAAATCAGTGAAAGATTGCCAAAAAAGATGTCTGTCAGTAAACGAATTCGTTATTTTAAACAACTTGCTATCTTATTAACCATCTTTTGGACCCTTTTAACAACCGTTTTTGTTGTGTACCAATTTTACAATGAAGAAAAGCATATCGAAGAGAACTCTTTAGAACGCATCAAAGGTGTTGCTGAGGAGTCTCTTGCCTTTGTTTTTTGGGTTTATGAGCAAAAAGCAAAAGCGATGAATGATGATGAACGTTACAATTTTCGAACGAATTTTTCACTCAAAGATCTTCTTGCCTTACTGGCAAAACAGAGCAGTATGGAATTTGACATTGCGCCTGTTTCCAGAGACTTTGCACATTCTGCTTTAAAACCTTCGCTCAAACAAGCCTTTCAAAATGTTAAAAACGAACACCATGACAGTTTTGCTCTTTATGAAGATGCAGGCATCAAGCATCTCTTCTACGTAAAGCCTATGTTTGCCAATAAAGCGTGTATTTCTTGTCATGTGCATAGTGAATCTGCCATTGGTGATTTGCTCGGTTTTACAACCATTCAGATGAAAGTTCCCACGTTTAAAACTGCCAATCCCCAGAGTTATTATTTTCTCATCATCACCTATTTTGGAACATGGCTTTTGGGTCTTTTCGCCATTTGGTGGATTCATGCACGTGGTCGCAATTACCTCAATGAAAAAACAAAAATGTATGAAGAGAGTATGTACGCACTCATCGATATGATGGAAAAACGCGATAGTTACACAGCAGGTCATAGTCAAAGAGTTGCGGAGTATTCTAAAATGCTTGTGCTTGAAATGGACTACAGTAGCGATGATGTTGATTTTATTTACAAAGCGGGAATGCTACATGACATCGGCAAGATTGAAATTCCTGATGCGATTTTACTGAAACCCGATAAACTAACTTCTATAGAGTATTCTCTGATCCAGCGCCATTCGACGGCGAGTTATGAACTTCTCTCCCGTGAACCTTTCTCTGGGCTTGCACATATTGTGTTGCATCACCACGAACGTTATGATGGCATGGGGTATCCTGATGGCTTAAAAGCCGACCAAATTCCTTTCTTCTCACAAATTATTACTGTAGCAGATGCCTTTGATGCAATGACTACCAATCGCGCTTATCGCAAAAGCTTAAGCAGGCAAGAGGCTTTTGCTATTTTAGAAGAAGAGAAGGGCAAACAGTTTAACCCTTATATTGTGAATGTGGCAAAAGAGGTTTTTGCCAATGTGACCCTTCCTAAAAATACCACGCAAATGCCCAAAGATTTGCTGGAAGAGATGCGTTTTTCCTACTATTTTCGCGATCAACTGACAAGCTTTTACAATGTTAATTACCTGAAGTTTATTTTTGCCCATGCGGGTGATTGTCAGTTGAAAATTGTAAGTGTAGATCATCTGAATTGCACTAATTTTTCCTTATATAATAAAAAATATGGCTGGAAAAAGGGCGATGAATTCTTGTGCTTAATCGCCAAAATGATTGGTGAACTGTATCCTGAATCTATCATTGTAAGGGCGTATAGTGATAATTTTTTAGTTTTACATGTAAACGAAAACGAGCAGCAGATGAACTACTCCAAAATTGATGCATTAGTAACTGAACATGAACTTGTTATGGTGTATCAGCATATTGATTTAGAGATTGATGAGCATTTAACATGGGAAATCTTAGAAGATAAACTACTTCGTTTATAGAACACTGTATAATTGTATCACTAAACTCTATTACAAAGAGGCTTCAATGCATTTTACTACGTGTCCACTAGACTGTTTTGATGGGTGTAGTATTGCTGTAACAAAAGAGCTCAAGCTCAAAGGCAATAAAGCTCACCCGATTACGCAAGGCTATCTCTGCCACCACCTCAATCACTTTCATACCTTTGAACGTATTGAAGAGCCACGCTATTTGGGGCAAAGTATCAAAATGGAAGAAGCCCTTACCATTCTTCAAGAGAAATTAAACACATACGAACCCTCTCGTACACTCTTTTTTAAAGGGAGTGGAAACTTAGGTATCATGCAAGGGGTTACTAAACAATTCTTTGCTTCGCATCGTGCAGTGCTGGCTTCTGGTTCACTGTGTGATGAGGCAGGAGACGCTGGCGTTTGTGAGGGAAGAGGTGCCAACTTATGCCTTTCACCTTTACATGTAAAAGATGCAGAGGTCGTCATTTTGTGGGGACGAAATCCTACAGTGACAAATTCACATATGCTTCCTTCTTTGAAGGGTAAGACACTCATTGTTATTGACCCTGTTAAAATTGATCTTTCGCATCATGCTGATCTTCACATTCAAATTAAACCACGAGGAGATCTTTATTTAGCGCTTTTACTCTGTCGTTTAGTGGCTATGGAAGAGATGGAAGATCACGCTTTTTTAAATGAACGCACACTCAATTATAAAGACTTTTTAGATTTTATCAGTGGTATTCCGATGCGAAAGCTACTTGATAAAGCGCACGTGAATTTAGATGAAATAGGCGCGTTACTTCATCTTATTAAAGGTAAAAAAGTCTCTATTTTAGTGGGCATTGGAGTACAAAAATACAGCTTTGGACACAGTGTTTTACGTGCCATCGATGCTTTCGGTGCCATGCTTGGACTATTTGGCAAAGTAGGCTGTGGGGTTGGGTATCTTTCCAACAGTGGCTTTGGTTACAGTTTACCATTTAAAGTTGACGCGAAAAAAGAGCCTCTTCCGATAGTCGATTTTGGAAAGTATGATTTTGTTTTTATCCAAGGCGGTAATCCGCTCAATCAAATGCCTTGTACTTCTAAAGTGGAAGAGGGACTGGATAAATCAAAATGTATTGTTTATTTTGGTTTGCATGAAAATGAGACATCTGCGCGCGCCCATTTGATCATTCCTGCCAAAACTTTTTTGGCAAAAAATGACGTTAAATTAAGCTATGGGCATCCCTTTGTGGGGCGTATGCCAAAAATTGTGGAGAGTCCAATAGGCATCAGCGAGTACGATCTAACGCAAACGTTATTGGCCGCTTTTGGGCATGATTCTTTGGAAAGCGAAGAGGCAATTATTGAAAAGGTGATTGCTTCCAATAGTGTGGAAAAAGATGGCTTTTTAATCTCTAAAACTTATGAAGATTTACCATATGAAAAGACGTTTTACACGAAAAGTGGAAAATTTGAATTCATGGACGAATTTGACGACGATTTTGAGGATGAAGAAGGCTTTTACTTGATTGCGGCAAAACAAAACAAGTCGCTAAATTCACAGTTTGTGACCGATGAATATCTCTATGTGCCGCTTTGTTTAGGCTTGGAGCAAGAAGAGCGTGTGCGGCTTACCAACCGCTATGGCACATGTGAATATGCTGTCATGCCTACGGCGATACTTCGAGATGACTGTCTGCTCCTTTACAGTGGGGCAAAAAATGCCAACAGGCTTACCCCTCATGCCATGAGTCAGGAGGGAAATTGTGCAACGTATCAAGAGATGAAAGTACGATTGGAAAAAGTGACATGACCGACACAGGTATTTTACTGGATGATGCTCTTTTACTGGTAGAGCAGAATTTCTATTTTTTGCATATGGGGGAGTTTTTAGGCAGGCTTTCCAAAACAGAAGACCTAAGTGATCGAAGTTTGTTTGTGGTAAAAAAATATGAAAATGATAAAGCCTACTACTTTAATGCGGAAATCATTCAAGAGCTTTTAGTCAATGCCAGACAAACTAAAAAAGAAGAGATTTCACTCTTTGAGTATTTTGTTGAATTCAATGCTTTTCGTGGTATTTGTATGGCGACAGTAGAGAGCTTACGTTTTGAAAGTCCCTTTAAAGTTTTTATGCAAAAACTCTTTGGTGAACAGTATGAGAACTTTTTTGATATTGTCTCGTTTGTTCGCAATGTGCTTTCGCACAACATTCACTCAGAGATTCGTCTCAATGAAAAAGATTTTGATGGAACGCTCAAACGTATTCGTAGAATGGGGCGCAAAGCGGATATCCATTTTGCGTTTCAATATTCGCTCAATCTCCCAGAACTAGGTGCTCCAAATGATGCTTATATCTTTACATGTAATATCGATTTTGAAAGTTTAGAAGAGGGAATGCCCTTTTTGGATATTCTTTCTATGTGGGATCTTTTGATGCTCAGTGAGCTCTGTTTTAATCTCGTGATGACGTATCGGATGAAAGAAGAAAAAGCGTTACAAGAGGAAGATGAAGAGGTTTGGGCAGAATAAATTCTGCCCAGAGTAAAGAAAGCCTATACTGCTTCGTTATCAAGCTCACCGGTTCGAATACGAACACTTTTTTCAATGTTAGAAACAAAGATCTTTCCATCACCGATTTTACCCGTACGAGCACTTTTAACGATAACATCGATGACTTTGTCAACGAGATCATCAACAACAACGACTTCAATTTTAATTTTTGGTAAGAAGTCAACGACATACTCAGCACCTCTGTAAAGCTCTGAGTGTCCTTGTTGTCTTCCGTAACCTTTTACTTCACTCACTGTCATACCTGTGATATCAAGTTCTGCCAAAGCATCTTTAACATCTTCAAGTTTGAATGGTTTGATAATTGATTCGATTTTTTTCATATTAGATCCTTATTATCTTAAGTTAAAAGCTTTTTCGCCGTGCTCTACTTCATCCAAACCTTGTGACTCAGCTTCGACGCTTACTCTTGCACCACCTGTTAAGATAGACGCGATTTTAAAGACAATCGCAGTAGCAATCGCTGTGTAAACGATGGTTACAATGATACCTTCGATTTGAATCATGACTTGCTCTGCATTTCCGTAGAGTAAACCTTTACCAAGTTCATTAACTTCTGGGTTTGCAAAAATACCCGTAGCAAGTGCGCCCCAGATACCTGCAACACCATGGATACCAAATGCATCCAATGAGTCATCGTATTTAAGTGCTTTTTTCAAGCCATTAACACCGTAGAACGCGACAATACCAGCAACTGCACCAATGATCAGTGAAGCACTTGTATCAACAAAACCTGCTGCTGGAGTAATCGCAACAAGACCTGCTACGATACCAGAAGCGATACCGAGTAATGTGAATTTTTTATAGGTAATGTATTCGATGATCATCCACGCAAGTGCTGCAACAGCTGCTGCTGTATTGGTGACAAGGAATGCACTCGCAGCAATTCCATCTGCTCCAAGTTCGCTACCTGCATTGAATCCAAACCAACCAAACCATAACATACTTGCACCTAGTACCGTCAAGGTAACAGATGAAGGGAACATCGCTTTACCATAATCTGCACGTTTGCCAAGCATTAGTGCTACGACTAAGCCAGCAACACCTGCATTGATATGAACAACCGTACCACCTGCAAAGTCAAGAACACCTAGTTTTGATAAGAAGCCGCCGCCCCATACCCAGTGAGCAATAGGAGCATACACTGCTAGAATCCAAATAGCCGCAAAAACGATCCAAGTTGAAAACTTTAATCTCTCAATAATAGCACCGCTTGCAAGAGCCACCGTAATACCTGCAAAGGTCATTTGGAACGCTACAAAAAGAAGGACAGGAATGCTACCAGTTGCCCAAAGATCCGTTACTTTGATACCACTTAAAAAGAGGCTATCAAAACCGATAACACCACCAATATCTGTACCAAACGCCAAGGTATAACCTGCTACAACCCAAACAACGGCTGCAACGATATATCCCATAACACTCATTGCAATCGTGTTAAGCAAGTTTTTAGAGCGAGACATACCGCCGTAAAAGAGTGCCAAACCCGCTGGTGTCATAAACATGACGAGTGCGGTTGCCGTTAAAACCCAAGCAGTGTTTCCCACGTCAAGGGTTAAAACCTTTTCAGCAACATCTGCTGCTGCTTCAGTAGCCGCTTCTTCTGCAGCCCACAATGTTGATAAAGGCAACAATGTTGCGAGAGAAAGTAGTTTTCTCATGAATTCCTCCTAAAATGTTGAACTGATGAAATTGTATCACTTAGACGATTTTAATATACTCAGCTAAATGATTAAAATTTAATCAGTTTTTAAAAAGAAGAATTTTTAATGCAATTTTTTAACAACAAGCTATAATATCGATCTAAAATAAAAGAGGAATCTAAACAACAATGAATAACATGTTATGGTTATCCGCAGGACTTTTTCTTATCGCCTTATTTACCTCTAAACATCGTACCTATACTTCTAGGACTGCATCTATTGGCGCGGTCGTTATTTTTCTTTATATGGTACTCAGTGCGTGTTATATTGTTTCCAACTATTTTACGGGAGAGGGTATTAACGATGCCGTTATTTTCCATCTTCGTTATGGGCTGGATGGCTCTGGATTTGCTGATTATTATTTAATCATAGCAGTCGGAATTGGACTATTGATCAGCAGTTTAATGATCTCAGTTTTTTACTATCGAATGCTTAAAAACAGTGTTCTTTCTGAGCATCAAAAGCTGAAACGACTTATATCAACGGTGTCGTTGATATTGGCTTTAATCATCCACCCAACAGTACGCTTTTTAGGTGAGAGTGCGCTTAGCGTCCTTGGAGTTGAAAATCCTTTGAGCCTCAAATATAATTTTTCAGATTATTATAAAACAGCTTCATTATCGGCAATTAGCGAAAATCATCCTAATCTGGTTTATATTTTTGCAGAGAGTTTTGAAGACACCTATTTTGATGAAAAAATATTTCCCTCTTTAGTCACCGCGCTACGTCCAATAAGAGAGCAAAGTATCTCTTTTACGCAGATAAAACAAGCATGGGGAACTAGCTGGACGATTGCAGGAATGACATCGGTGATGTGTGGACTTCCTCTGGTGACTCCTTCTCGAAATTCAGACTCTCCTCAAGGCAATTCTATGTCTAAGATGAGTACGTTTTATTCAGGTGCCGTGTGTATGAGTGATATGCTCCATAAAGAAGGGTATAAACTCATCTACCGCAGTGGTTCACCTTTAGAGTTTGCAGGCGTTGATAAACTTTATAAAACCCATCAGTTTGATGATATCAAAGGCATTAAAGAGCTTAAACCTTTGCTTTCAAATCCAAGTTATCAAACACCATGGGGATTGTATGATGATACCCTTTTTGATATTGCGAGGAATGATTTTAAAAAGTATTCCAAAAGCAAACAAAAATTTGCGATGTTTCTCTCTACCATGGATACGCATCATCCTTATGGACATGTCTCAAAAAGCTGCAAGGCTCAGGAGTATAAGGATGGCAGCAATTCCATGCTCAATGCGGTGATTTGTTCGGATGAGTTAATTGCAAAGTTTATCAAGCAGATTCAAGATTCGCCTTATGGTAAAAATACGATTATTGTTGTAGGCTCTGACCACCTTGCAATGCACAATATGGCGATTGATGATCTTATGAAGGGTGAGCGTCGCGATCAATTTATGATCATTGACCCTCGTCTAAGCCATGGTGATAAAATTGAAAAAGTAGGAAGTACCTTGGATATTGGCGCAACGCTTTTGTCCTTTCTCGGCTATAAAGGAACCGTTGGACTCAGCAGAGATCTTTTGGGCGATGAGCCTTCATTGATGGAAGAATTTAAAGATGTAGATAAACTTTTAAACGCGTGGTCCAATGAGATTAGTCGTTTTTGGGAATTCCCAAAAATAGAGAAAGAGTTAGTCTTAGATACGACAAAAAACAGTCTTAAAATAGGCTCAACACTGTACAAATTTCCAATTTTATTGCACTTGAGTGAGAATTTGGAGGTCAGTCCTTTCTTTGAAGTCAAACTCAAGTTTTTTGAGACAGTCAAACTCTTTGGCTATTTGCACGATTACCATGCTGAAGATGCGTTTTTATGGGTAGATAAATGTTCACGCATTAATACGTTAAGCAGTGAAAATAATGTCTCACTCAAAGGTAAATATTGTTTTGCTTTAGGAAAATTAGGCGGTGAGATAACAACAGAAGCCCTTAATTCCGAAAAGAAGCTCAGTTTAGAGCTCTTAAATCAAACATTAACCCTTCCTTTTGAGGAAGAAAAAGCGATCCAAAGGCGTGAAAATCTAATGCAAATTAAAGAGAAATAAGCGATGATTTCTCTTTACATGTAAAAGCTTTTCATCCCTTTTAAGATTTGAATTTTTGGAGTTCATTATTGAGATTTTCATTCATACGGTGAAGATCTTCGGATGCTTTCGATATATTTTTCAATACTGCAGACATTTTCGTGAGAAAGAATGTTGACTTTTTCAACTTCTTCGACCATATGGTTGATTTTGCTCGATGTAAAGATAAAGCTATCAACGGTTTGAGCCGTATTGGCAATCGTCTCTTGGATAATAAGATCAATATCGCTAATGCTTTCTTCTAACTCCAACGAAAGGGTTACAAGATTATGTACTTCATGGGCATTTTGAGCAATATCGGTGTTGGCATCCATAATAGATTGGACGACCACATTGACGGTTGCATCAATCGCAATCAGACTCTTTTGTGTACTTTCGGCTAGTTTTCGCACTTCATCAGCAACCACAGCAAAGCCACGACCATGTTCTCCTGCGCGTGCTGCTTCAATAGCGGCATTGAGCGCTAAAAGATTAGTTTGTTCCGCAATCGTATGGATAATGCCTAAAATATCTCTAATTTCGTTGGTATTATGGCTCACATGATTGAGTTTTTCAGCCAAATCTTGTTCTTTTTGAGCGGTTATTTGCATGGTATGTTCTAATGTTTCAAACTTTGTTTTAACACTGTGCATCTCTTTTTGTGTTTTTTCTAAAACGATATGAGATGATTTGACCTTATCGACGGAATTTTCAATGGCATGGGTGAGGGCATTTCCTTCCTCTTTTGTTGAGAGAATAATTTTTGATTCTGCTTCCACATTGCGTACCATCTCTGAAGTATTTTTTGAAAGTTGTTGCGATATCGAAAAATTCTCATGGCTAATGATTTTAGAATGGGTGACAATTTCGTGCAGTTTTGCAATGAAAGTGTTAATGTACGATGATACCTTTCCAAATTCATCATTTCCTATGACCTCAAGTCTTTGACTAAGATCTCCATGTGCGCTTGAAAGCTCATAAGCAATGTTTCCTAGCCTGTCGAGCGGTTTTAAAAGGGCTTTAATTAAAAAGACAATGATGACAACAGAACCCAAAAGCATCAGTGTACCGATGAGAAAAAGCTTTTGTATTTGCAAATTTAAGAAAGAGTAAGATGTTGATTTATCGAATGCAATAGCAATGCGCCAACCACTTTGAGTTGAAATGGTGGAGGCAAACAATTTGTCGACACCGTCATAGGTGTAGTTGAGAATGCCTTCTTGTTTATCATTAAATTGGCGTGTGAGGTTTGGAACAACACTGGCTAAATTTTTACCAATAAGTGCTTTATTAGGGTGAACAACAATCGTTCCCTTGGTATCGAGTAAGATACCATAACCTCCCTCGAAGGTGATTTCAGAAAGGGTCTTAGTCAAAGAATTTAGTGCAATATCGACACCAAGAACACCTATAATGACGTTGTTTTCATCAAAGATAGGGGTCATCATGGTGATCATCAGTGTTTTAGTCGTAGTGTCTTCATACGCATCGGTGATGCCGATTTTTTTACTTTCTTTTGCCTGCTTGTACCACGCTTGGGTGCGAGGATCATACCCCTGCGGTCGATTTTTCTCACTCCCCCAGATCATTCCACCATCTTCAAACCCCACATACGAATCAACTGCCCCAATGATTTTAGTCGTTTCTCCCAGTTTTTCAACCATATCGTGAAGAGTTCTGATGTCAATGTCTTTGTAATAACGCGATGCACTTTCAATGTTACTTTTTTTGGTACTCAGCAGAAGATCTATATAGTCTTTAAACGAACGAGAGGCCATCGTTAGGCTGGATTCAATTTGATGAATGCTGTTCTCTTTGGTGTCCTGATAGCTAAAGAGGCTAAAGGAGATGAGACTTAAAAACATTAAAACAGATACCGTCAGAATAATTTTCGTTTTAAATAGCACAGAAGACCTTTTTTGGAATTGTTCTGGTCATTTTAGTCTATAAAAAAAACAAAACGGTTACCAAAAAAGGTAGTAGCTTAAAAAATAGATGATGTTATAAAGTTTAAGTTCGCTTAATGAGCCGATCTCCATAAAGGTTGATGACAAGGCCTGTAACGATCAAACACGCTGCAATGAGCTTCCAACTGGGCAAGGCTTCTCCCACTAAAATAGCCGAAGAGGTAAATCCAACCACAGGCACTAAAAGCGTAAAAGGAGCGACAGTAGTGGCTGGATAACGACTGAGCAACCAACTCCAAATGCCAAACCCAAAAAAAGTGACAGGATACGCAAGATAGGCAATCGCACCAATGCTTTTGAACGTGAGATGCGTGAACATCGCAAAACTCCACAAATGCGATTCAAAAATATAAGAGAGTGCCAGTAAAAAAGGAAGCGAGATGAGGCTTCCCCAAACCACGAGGCTGAGCATATCGACTTTGCCGATCTGCTTGGAAACAAGATTGCCAATTGCCCATGAAAGGGCTGCACATTCGACTAAAGCAAGTCCTAAGAGATTGACGTCGCCTCCTGCATGAAATCCCACAAATACAATCCCCGAAAAAGCAACGATTGCTCCAATGATCTTGGCAAGTGTCATCTTCTCTTTGATGAAAATCACGGCTAAAATGGCGGTAAAAAAGACTTGCGTTTGAAGGGCAAGAGAGGCAATGCCCGAACTGACTCCTGCATACATGCCTGAAAATAAAAAGGCGAAGTCTAGAATAAACATGCTCAATGAATAAAAAAAGAGCATTTTCCAAGAGGTGTTTTGAGGGCGCTTGAAAAAGAAGATGGCAGGGAAGGTTGCAAAAAAGAAACGGAAAAATGTGAGCAAGAGAGGAGGTAATTCTTGCAGAGCGACTTGAATCACTACAAAATTAACTCCCCAAATGACAACGACACTCAGGGCTAGTAAAATATGTTTAAGAGGCATTGATCCAACTTTCTAACGGTTGTGACTGACAAGTTTAATGCCAAACGCAATGAGTGCAATACCTGCAAGACGTGTCGCGATTTGACGTGCAAGAGGAAAGGTTTTGAGTTTATGTGCTAACGTATTGCCCAAAAGAACTAAAAGCGCTTGGTACGCAAGGCTGATAAGGCTTACATGTAAAATCATCGCACCAAGGGTTACATTGGAAGCGTCTGGACGTAAAAAGAGTGGGAAAAATGCCACGAAAAAAAGCATGACTTTTGGGTTGGTGATGCTGACAAAAAAAGCCTGTTTAAAATAGACTAAGGCTGATTTCCTAGGTTCCACTTTCCCCGTATCGGATTCAATTTTAGTACGGAGCAATCCAACGCCTAACCAACATAAATAGCCTGCACCAAAATATTGAAGCATTTCAAACAAAAAGGGATTTTGTTGCATAATAGCGGCAAGTCCTGCCAGAGCGGCTATCATAAAGGCAAAATCACCTAAGAGTGTTCCAAAAACAGCACCAAGTCCTGCTTTAATACCATTACGAGCCGTAGCATTTAAAATTGCAATGGTTCCAGCACCAGGTATCAGTTGAAAAACTAAAATGGCAGCGATAAAGCTGTAATAGTTTTGAATGTCAAACATACAAACCCCTTATTAAATTTTGGATTATTGTACTATGATTCGAACAAAAGCATTGCTTATTTTTCGTCCCTTTTTTGTCCAACCTTTTGTCTATAATATAAAGGTAGAGAATTGCTTGATTGAAAAGAGCACAACAAATAGGGGCGATACTTTTCATTATTTTGTCATTAATATACTGATTTAAAGGAAGTACATGAGCGTTAATCTACTTTTAATCGGAGCCAATGAAGCAACAACAGAAGAGCTTGTTTCATTAGTCGATGCTACTCTTTCCACCGCTGCCACGTATCAAAAAGCTACTTTAAGTAACTATCAAAATTATGATGTCGCAAATTTTGATTTGGTTGTCTGTTTTGCGAATCGTTATGATGAAATGGTCAAGAAATATGGCAAAGAGAAAGTGATCTCTGTTGAATTTGTTCCTCCAACGGATTTTTTTGTCACCGTTGGTCGCATTCCTAGCGGCGAAAATGTAGTCATCTTCAATAACAGCACTTCTGGTGCGAATGTTTTACTCAAATTTTTAAAATTTTACAATCTCAATCATGTAGGGTATAAAATTGTTCCTTTTGATGAGTGCAGTGAAGCTGAAACGAAAGATGCTCTTTTGGAAGCCAAATATATTATCGGAACCGATGGCTATGTCTCTTCAGGTAAAGCACTTTATTCGAAATTTAGCCACTATTTACGTCCAGATGTTACGGTCATTCCAAGTCCTCCTCGAACGGCAACTGCTGAGAGTGTGAGTGGTTTGGCACAAGTCGTCACGGCGATTAATAGCGATAAGGCTTTGCAAGAAGCGCGTGATATTTCTAAAAAACTTGCGACATTAACCAAAGAGATCTCTGTGATAACGCAAACGGCATCTCAGTCTATTGAAAATACTGCCAACACCATTGTCGTCGTTAATGGCAAATTAGCTTCTGAAGTGCAAAATATTCAAGTCACAAACAATATGGCACAAGAGTTAACCGAAGCGGTCGAGCAAATTGGTAATATTACGACAGCGATCAAATATATAGCAAGTGAAACCAACCTTTTAGCGCTCAATGCAACGATTGAAGCGGCACGTGCGGGTGACCATGGACGTGGATTTGCCGTTGTTGCCAGTGAAGTACGAAAACTGTCCGATCAAAGCAACAAATCGACCGATAATATTCGTATCTCCATTATGGATGTTCAAAAAGTCGTTGATCAAATCGTTCCGGCGTTACAACGTACGGTCGATGAAATTATCAAAACACAGGCTGAAGTTGAGCGCATTAGCCTTGCTGCACAAGAAGAGAGTCGTGCAATGAGTGAAATCATCAAAAAACTTCAAATCATTGTTGATGTTTCTCAAGCGCTTGATACAGCAGAAAACAATCACGCGTAAATTTTCGACTTCATTGTGAAAAAGAGGCTTTGGTCTCTTTTTCATCTTTGTGTATTTTCCCCTAATTCATCTTTACATGTAATGCTTTTTTAGATTATTTAAAGAGAGGTGACTTATACACTAGTAAAAAAGTCAAATTACTTGACATTAAACAATGATTCTGTTATGCTTTCGTTCACATTTAAACTAAGGAGTTACCTATGCGTCCATTATTCACTGTTTTCACCATTACCTCTCTGATCGCAACATTTGCCGTTGCCAAAGAGATCAATGTGGGTGTTGTGATGCCTATGAGTGGCTCTTTAGCGTCATACGGGCAGACAACCTATGAAGGTGTTGAATTGGCTCATTTCCTGCAACCAACACTCAAAAATGGGGACCATTTAAACTTGGTTTTGGTTGATAATAAAGGCGATAAAGTAGAGTCCGCCAATGCTGCGACAAGGCTTATCACTTCCGATAAAGTTGTAGGTATTTTAGGTGCAATTACGAGCACCAATACAGCTCAGATCATTTCCATAGCGGATAAAAAGCAAATCCCTGTCATTGCACCTGTCGCCACCAATGACAAACTGACGGAAAACAGAGCTTATGCGAGTCGGGTCTGTTTTACAGACTCTTTTCAAGGAACCGTTGTTGCAAACTATGCTGTTAAAGATTTGGGTTTGAAAACCGCTGTCGTTCTTACAGATCAAGCGCAAGTCTATTCACTAGGACTTTCGAAAGCCTTTAGCGAAGCGTTTGTTAAAAATGGCGGTAAAGTGCTCAAAGAAATTCGTGTGAGTTCGGGCGACAAAGATTTTAAGGCAGTTGTTGCACAAGTGAAATCATTGAATCCCGATATGATTTTTTTACCTATTTACCATGCAGAAGCTTCTATGATTACCCGTCAAGCGAAGCAGATTGGACTCACAAAACCCTTTTTGTCAGGAGACAGTGTCGCCAATCCAACGTTTATAGAATTAGCAGGCGATAGTGCCGAAGGACATATGTTTACGGACTTTTTCGATTATAATGCTCCTCCGACACAACGCTCAAAAGATTTTATCGCTGCGTATGAGACAAAAACGGGCAAAAAAGAGGTGAATTCATTTGTAACATTGGGTGCAGATACGTACAATCTTTTAGTTGATGCAATGAACCGTTGTTCTAACTCTAACGATAGCGTATGTATTAACGATCAAATTAAAAAAACTGTTAACTTTGAAGGTGTTTCAGGGTTTATCTCCATCGACAAAAATGGCAATGCAACGCGCTCCGCTGTGATCAAAGAGATCAAAGGCGGCAAAGCTGTTTATAAATCTACGGTCAATCCCTAAGCTTTACATGTAAAGAGAAGAAGCAAACCTCTACTTCTTCTCTTTTCCTTCATACACGACCTCATTTCATCCCTCTTTTGTCACTTTGATAGTCTATGATTTTGTATCAATTTGTATTACTTTGAGTCTATCGTAATGATAATTTTGTTAAACTTTTCAAAAATTAGACGGATAGGAGAAATAAAGATGCGTCAATTCATAGCACTGGCAACCATTACCAGTTTAGTCGCAACATTGGCACTTGCCAAAGAGATCAATGTAGGTGTTATTATGCCTATGAGTGGTCCTCTCGCTGGGTATGGTCAAGTGGCATATGAGGGTGTTGAACTTGCAAACTCGCTTCAACCAAAACTGAAAAATGGCGATAGCATTAAGCTTGTTTTAGTCGATACTAAAGGTGATAAAGTCGAATCCGCCAATGCGGCAACCAGACTCATTACTTCAGACAAAGTCGTGGGGATAATTGGTGAGATGATTAGCACGAATACCGCTCAAATTATCGCCATTGCCGACAAAAAACAGATTCCCGTCATCGCACCTGCTGCGACCAATGATAAACTCACTGAAAATCGAGTGTTCGCAAACCGTGTCTGCTTTAGTGACTCGTTTCAAGGAACGGTCGTTGCTAATTATGCGGCAAAAGATTTGGGTTTAAAAACAGCTGTGATCGTCACTGATCAAGCGCAAGTCTATTCACTCGGACTTTCGAAAGCCTTTACGCAAGCGTTTGTTAAAAACGGTGGTAAAGTGCTTAAAGAGATTCGTATCAGCTCAGGCGATAAAGATTTTAAAGCGGTGGTTTCACAGGTCAAGGCTCTGAATGCGGACTTTGTGTTCTTGCCACTGTATCACACTGAAGCGTCGATGATTAAACGTCAAGCCAAACAGATTGATCTAAATAAACCGTTTATCTCAGGTGATGGTGTCGCCAATCAAACCTTTATTGATTTAGGGGGTGATGCGGTTGAGGGATATATGTTTACTGATGCGTTCGATCACAGTGCGCCTCCAACTGGGAAATCAAAAGATTTTATCGCTGCGTATGAGAAAAAAACAGGCAAAAAAGAGTTGAACTCCTTTACCGCACTGGGCGCAGATGCTTACAATGTAATGGTTGATGCAATGAACCGTTGTGCTAATGCAGAAGACAGCGTTTGTATCAACACAGAAATTCGTAAAACTTCTAAATATGAGGGTGTTTCTGGCTTTATTTCCATCGATGATAAAGGCAACGCAACCCGTTCAGCCATTATCAAAGAGATCAAAGATGGCAAAGCTGTTTACAAATCTACCGTCAATCCATAATCTTTACATGTAAAAACCAAAGGGGTATTTTTTGCCTCTTTGGATTACTCCTACCCTTTTAGCCTCTCCTTACCAAAGTTTTGGTACTATCATTTCAGTTATAACACACTAGGAATTCGACTTGGCAACACTTCAAGAACTTATCAAAGAGAAAATTTTAGTCATCGATGGTGCGATGGGCACGCAAATTCAAGCACTTGAAATTGCCCCTGAACAGTGGGAAGGTAAAGAGGGCTGCAACGAGCTTTTAAATGTTACATGTAAAGATGCCATTTCAAAAATTCACCGCGGCTATTTGCTTGCGGGTGCTGACATCATCAAGACCAATACCTTTGGCGCACTGCCGTGGGTGTTGGAAGATTACGGCATTGGAAAGAGAGCGTATGAACTCGCTCGTGCGGGTGTGGAGATCGTCAAAGAGGCATGTGCGGAGTTTGCCACAGCGCAAAAGCCACGTTTTACAGCCGCTGCTTTTGGCCCTGGAACGAAACTCCCTTCTTTGGGGCATATTGGCTACGATGCAATGTATGAAGGCTACAAAGAGGCAGCGCGTGGGGCGATTGATGGTGGATGTGATCTTTTCCTTATTGAAACAGCGCAAGACCCTCTTCAAATCAAAGCCGCACTTCATGCAATAATGGACGCTCAAAATGCTTTACATGTAAAACTTCCCATCATGGTTTCCGTGACAATAGAGCTGAGCGGTACGATGCTGATTGGAACCGATGCGACCACCATTGCCACGATCTTAGAGCCGTTTGATATTATGAGTCTTGGCTTCAACTGTGGCACAGGCCCTGAGCAGGTTGAAAAGCATGTTAAAACGCTCAGTTCCGTTTGGGGTAAACCCATTAGTGTCCACGCCAATGCAGGACTTCCGCAAAACCGTGGCGGCTACACGTTTTATCCGATGGGACCGCGTGAATTTGCGGAGCTTCAAGAAAAATTCACTGAAATTGCGGGTGTTGCCATACTCGGTGGCTGTTGCGGTACCACGCCTCAGCATATCTTAGAGCTTTCCAAGCGTGTGGAGGGTAAAAAACCGCTTGCTCCCAAAGGAGAAATGCCTCGTAGCATTGCCTCGTTATTTGAAACAAGGGCACTCAAGCAAGACCCAGCGCCGTTTCTCATTGGTGAGCGAAGTAATGCCACAGGCTCTAAAGCGTTTCGTGAGTTACTCCTTGCCGAAGACTACGATGGCACACTGAGCGTTGCGCAACAACAAGTACGCAGTGGCGCGCATGGCATTGACGTGAGTGTCGGTTTTGCAGGACGCGATGAGCACAAAGACACCCAAGAGGTGATGGGACGTTACGTGCAAAAAATCCTTTTGCCACTCATGCCTGACACCACTCAAGTACCAGCGCTTGAAGTCGCCCTTAAACTCATTGGTGGCAAGCCCATCATTAACTCCGTCAACCTCGAAGATGGCATCGAAAAGTTCGACAAAGTCTGCTCTTTAGCCAAACGTTTTGGTGCGGCACTCGTGTGTCTGACCATCGATGAAGTCGGTATGGCAAAGAGCAAAGAGCAAAAGGTGGCGATTGCCGAGCGCATTTATGCCTTAGCGACTGAGAAGCATGGCATTCACCCTGAAGATTTGGTGTTTGATCTTCTCACGTTTACCGTGGGCAGTGGCGATGCTGAGTACCATACGGCGGCGATTGAGACCATTGAGGCGATTCGTGAATTTCATGCGATGCACCCCGAAGTGGGTTTTGTCCTTGGTGTTTCGAACATCTCGTTTGGTTTGGCTAAACACGCCCGTGAGTACCTAAACTCCGTCTTCTTGCACCACTGCGTCGAAGCGGGTCTCAGTATGGCGATTGTCAATGTAAAAAATACCCTTCCGATGCACAAGATCAGTGACGTGGATAAAAAAATCTGTGAAGATTTACTCTTCAACCACCGAGAAGAGGGCGATCCGCTCTTTAAATTCATTGACCATTTTGCAGGCGTTGTGGAAAACAAAGACGAAAGCGACGCGGCGTATCTTGCAATGGATACGAAAGAGAAAATCTCAACCCTGCTCATTGATGGTGATAAAGAGCGTATGCTGACGCTTCTACCCACTGCCAAAGAGGAAATTGCTGCGGAAGTCATTGTCAATGAGATATTAATCGATGCGATGAAAGTGGTCGGCGAGCTGTTTGGTAGCGGAAAGATGCAGTTGCCATTTGTCCTACAATCGGCTGAAGTGATGAAAGCCGCGGTGGATTATCTGCAACCTTATTTGCCAAAAACCGAGAAGAATACCACCACAACGCTCATCATCGGAACCGTGAAAGGCGATGTGCACGATGTGGGTAAAAACCTTGTCGATATCATCCTTAGCAACAACGGTTTTAAAGTCATCAACATTGGTATCAAAGCGGACTTAGACAAATTTTTAGAAGCACTTAAAGAGCACAACGCTGATGCGATTGGTATGAGTGGACTTTTGGTAAAGTCGACCAATGTCATGAAAGAGAACCTTGAAGCGATGCAGAAGATGGGCATTAAAATCCCTGTTATTTTAGGCGGTGCGGCACTGACCGATACCTTCGTGGAAGAGTTTTGTCGTCCGATTTACGATGGGCCAATTTACTACTGCAAAGACGCGTTTGAGGGCATAACTGCAATGTCACGCATCGAGGTAAAAAACTATGACACCTCGTTTAGTCGCGTCGTGCTTGAAAACAGTGTCAATCGTGCCACGAAAGAGCTCAAAGAGATTCCTCCGTTTCATGAGCTTAAAATGCCTAGTCGTGACATTACCATTCCGACACCGCCATTTTGGGGCAGACGTGTGCTGAAAACCGATGTGAAAGAGCTCGCATTTTCGTGGATCAACCACAAAATTCTCTTTGCACAGCGTTGGGGTTACAGTGGCAAAGGGCAGAGCAAAGAAGCGAAGCAAAAACAGCTTGATGAGGTTTTGTGGCCAGCGTTCGAGCGCATTAAAGCCGACATCGAACGACTAGGACTTTTTGAGCCAACCATCATTTACGGTTACTATCCAGCGCGATCAAGCGAAAACAATCTCTACCTTTTTGATGAGAGAGAGGGCTATTTTAGTGAAGCGCAAGTCAATCGTGAAGACATCGAAGCGATCAAAGCGCGTGCCATTAAGACGTTTGATTTCCCGCGTCAAAACAGAAATCCGTACCGTTCTTTAAGCGATTTTATAAGCCCTGATCGTCATGATGTTTTGGCATTGACATGTGTCAGTGCGGGTGCAAAGTTCTCTGCGTATGAAAAAGAGCTTTACGATGCGGGCAATTTTACCGAGTATTTTTTCGTGCATGGACTGGGCGTAGAACTTGCCGAAGCATTAGCGGAAATCGCTCATAAACAGATACGTCTTGATCTTGGCATTGCTGAAAATGAGGGGCATAGTCTGCGCGATGTGCAGATGAAGCGTTACCTTGGATGTCGCTATTCGTTTGGCTACCCAGCATGCCCTGCCTTGGAAGATACACGCATCATTTTTGACCTGCTTAAACCTGAAGAATTTGGCATAGAACTCAGCGAAACATTTCAGATTCACCCTGAGCAAAGTACCACGGCTATCGTGATGCACCACAGGGAGGCCTTATATTTTAATGTCTGATGTATAATGGTTTTATACAAAGGATAGATAATGAAAAAAACAGTTGGCGGGTTATCGGTTTTATTGGAAGGCAATCAAAAAAATAGAGCAATCATTTTTTTACACGGTTTTCCGTATGACCACACGATGTGGCACGCCCAAATAGCGGCTCTTAGTGAAACCTACTACTGTGTGGCGTACGACATACGTGGGCTTGGCGACTCATCTGTTGGTGATGGGCAGTTTACGATGGAGTCATTTGTGGATGATCTTGAGTTGATGATTGGCGACCTAAAAGATGAAAAACCGCCTATTTTATGCGCGTTTTCGATGGGTGGCTACATCGCCTT
The DNA here is from genome assembly GCF_011769985.2 of Sulfurospirillum diekertiae. Classification (NCBI taxonomy): domain Bacteria; kingdom Pseudomonadati; phylum Campylobacterota; class Epsilonproteobacteria; order Campylobacterales; family Sulfurospirillaceae; genus Sulfurospirillum; species Sulfurospirillum diekertiae. Next base: position 1,676,785 of record NZ_CP039734.2, on the reverse strand, counting down.
ACGTGCTTTAGAGCGCATGGAAAATAAATTTTCAGCACTTATTTTATGTGACACGGCGGCACATGCTGACAACAATGACACCAAACTAAGACGTTCTGATGCCATTAAACGCATTAACGCAAAAGGGTTAACATCATTTTCGAAACATTTTATTGCTCAGTGTTACAGCGATACCTACAAAAAAGAGCATAAAGAGCTCGTCGATAAGCGCATCACCAAGTCCATGAAATTTAACTCCATTGGTGTGAAAGGGTGCGTCTTTGCGATGCTGACACGCAATGACATGACTGAGTTTCTTCCTTCCATAAAAATTCCAACACTGCTTTTGTGCGGCGAACATGACACGTTAACACCTTCTTCAGGGATGCAAACGATGGCAAAGCAGATAGAGGGTTCAGAGTTTGTACTTATCAAAAATGCAGCGCACATGAGCGTGGTAGAAAACCCAGAAGAGAGCAATGACGCAATCAAGGCATTTTTAGCAAAACTGTAAAGAGGTAAACCATGGCACGGGTTGTTATTTTTTCAGGGGCAGGCATCAGTGCAGAGAGTGGGCTTTCTACTTTTCGCGACACGGGCGGACTGTGGGAAAAGTACCGCATCGAAGAGATTTGCCAAGCGGGGTGTCTGTCTTGGAATAGAGAAAATACCCTCACATTTTATGATGCAAGGCGCGAACAACTTGCCTCTGTCACACCCAATACCGCACACTACGCCATCGCCAAACTTCAAGAGCGATACCCCAATGACATCGCCATTATCACCCAAAATGTAGACGACCTTTTCGAGCGAGCAGGCTGCAAGGACGTTTTACACTTGCACGGCTTTTTGCCCAGACTCCGCTGTGAAAAGTGCGGTGAAACTGAACTTATCGGCTACGCCAAGCAAGAGCGAGACGTTACATGTAAAAGCTGTGGCGGCTTTCTACGCCCCGACATTGTCTTCTTCGGCGAAGCCGCCCCAATGTACGAACACCTCTATGAAGCGATGGAAGAGTGCCAGTTTTTAGTCATCATTGGTTCAAGTGGAAACGTCGTAGCGATGGACCATTTCGCTTTACATGTAAAGGTTTCCATTCTTAATAATTTAGAGAAAAGTGATGCGATTAATGAGCGGGTGTATACGAAAGTGTTGCATCAAAAAGCGACTGAGGCGGTGGAAGAGATAGTGGGGGATGTGGAGAGGTTCTTACAAGGGTGATGCTTTGTGACAAAATAGAGTGTCTTTACATGTAAAAATTTTAATGATAAAAAGTTAACAATTTAGTTCTGATCACTCGTTCCTTATAGCCTTGGCGAATTACAATATATTATTGAACTTTTTGTATGATACTATCCAAAAGCGCTTTTTGAGTGGATTTAGAATCATTCGAGGTTACTTTTCCTTTTACATGTAAAATATATTTATTGCTCAATTTTATTAAAGTAGCCTGTCCCCTTTATTATCTGCAATAGAGTAAATGACTTATTGTTTTTATAAGACCTTTACATGTAAAGCTTTTAAGGCTAAAAAGTTAAAAGTTGGGCTCTGCCACTTTTCTTTCTTTACTTAGTGTTTTTTTGCTTAAGTAAATGCCATTCGAGACTGTCCCCATTATCCCTAAATATTCTATTTATGATAGAATATTCTTTGAATAAATAGTGTAACATCACGCATAGGTAAACATTATGTCCATATTTCCACGAAGAGTAATTCAAAGAATTCTAAATGAAAACCGTGATTTTTTATCCCCTGAACAAGCTGATAATCATGTTAAAAAATTAAATTTTCAAAGTAATGATTCTCTTGACACTATTTGGGAAGTTGTAATCTTGAATGCATTAAGTAAAATTGGACAAGTAAGTCATGAAAAAGAATACGATGGAAGTAGCAAACCAGATATCTATTTTAAATCTAAATATATTGAACCATTTGTGGCTGATATTACTTCTATAAGTGATGATTTCTATGAAAAAGAAAACCCCATAAACTATTTCCGAGAAAGTTTGAACACTTTTTTTAAAAGCTATGGTTTGACTTTAAAAGGTATCAACATTGATGTTGATCACATAATGGTGGGTGATTATGGTGACACAAAATTAAAGCTTGCGTTGCCAGAAAAAAAAGACATCCCTCAGTTTATTAAAAAAGAATTTTTTACTTTAAGAGAATCTATAAAAAACAATCCGAATAAAGAGTACAAAATAGAAATAAATAAAGATGAAATAAAAATCTCAATAAGTTTTAATCCAAAAGAGAAATACACTGTAGAAAACCATGCTTCATACAAAACACCTTATTCTTTAACGAAAAATCCTCTCTATAACAGTTTAAAGAAAAAATCCAAGCAACTTCGGAACTCAAAATATGAAGGCATTATGGGGGTTTTTATATGTGACGGTGAATGCAATTTGATAAATAATAATTTAAATGGCGCTAATAAATTCTCTCAATCCGATATTATCCAAGAAATATTTCGAAACAACACTACCTTAAGCTTCGTTATCGTTTTGTCTCTAGAGGAAAAGCGCAATCTATTTGATTTGAAATCTACAAAATTTCTCAAAGGAGAATTTTATTCAAATTCAAAAGCTAAATTCAAGGTAACTCAAACCTTTTGTGATGAACTTAAAAAAATAGAGAATTTTTTTCCAATTCCCGAAACTACGCCAGTCAATGCTAGGAGCAATCTGCAACATCAAAAACAAAAAGGATTGTCATATTATGGAGGATTTTCAATGAAAAATAGTGAATTAAAAATTTCATCGCGTATGGTAACTGAACTTTTTGCTGGTATTCTAAGTTTTGAAAAATTTGATTCAGATCATAAAAAAATGACAAAGGAAGGAAATAATAAAATAAAAGACTTTTTTTTACGACAATTCCGCGAAGGAAGAGTAATAGAAACGATTTCAGTTGAAAAATGCCAAGATAAAGATGACGATTGGATCACATTCAACTATGGGTTCAGGGATGCGTCCATATCAGAATACAAATAAAAAGTTAAAGGACAGATCTCAACTTTAAACTTTTACAGAAAAAAATAAAGGTGACATGCTACTTTAAATAGCGTATAACTCGAAATCTTCTAAGATATTTTATAATTTTGCCTAAATAATTTTTGCACTCTACCCTTTAACCTTTGGCACAATATGTCTTATAATCCACTCAATGAATAAAAGATTTAGGGCTAAACTTTTAACTTTTTGAAATTTCATTATCTTTACATGTAAAGACATCAAAACTCAACTCCTTAACGTTTAGCTACCGTATCATACAACCGTGCAAAGAAGTTATAATGCAAAGCAATCTAAGATAACTAAAAGGGAAAAATGATGGATACGTTTTTAGAAGCAGCCATAGAAGAAGCCCAAAAAGGGTTACAAGAAGGTGGCATTCCGATTGGTGCCGTGCTTGTGATAGACGGTAAAATCGTAGGGCGTGGTCACAACCGAAGGGTTCAAAAAGGAAGTGCCATCTTGCATGCGGAGATGGACTGTTTGGAAAATGCAGGACGTTTGAGTGCTCGTGATTATCAAAGAGCCACGCTTTATTCGACGTTATCACCTTGCGATATGTGCAGTGGTGCCATTTTACTGTATGGAATTCCAAAAGTCGTTATTGGTGAAAACCAAACCTTTTGTGGACCAGAGGAGTACGTGAAATCCAGAGGTGTTGAAGTAAAAGTCGTCAATCACCCACAATGTCGTGAATTGATGGAAGCTTTTATCTACAATAACCCAAAACTTTGGAATGAAGATATTGGGGTGTAAGAAGAAGTAACTTTTATAATCGATAAAATCTTTACATGTAAAACCCTTTGGTGTATGCTTTACGCCGAAGGAACTTTGATCATGTAGCCGATGCCTCTAATATTGACGATAAAATCTTCTTTCAAATTATTTTTTAAACGGTTGATTTCTGTTCGTATAGTGGCATCATCGACATCCATATCAAAATCATTCCATACGTTTTCTCTAAACATATCAAAGCCACAGACAAATCCTCGATTGCGGGTGAGAAATTCGATGATTTGAAGTTGTCGTTTGGATAAAACCTGTGGTTCTTCGTGAAAATAAAGTGTCATCGTGTCACAATCAAAACTGTAAGAAGGAGAGAGCCTTTTGTGATGCATATCTTTTTTAGCGGTTTTGGAAATTCTGTCAATTCTTAGATTGAGTTCTTTTAAATGAAAGGGTTTTTTCAAATAATCGTAACACCCAAGTTCAAATGCTCGTGATATATCTTCGATGTCAATGAGCGTTGAGATAAAAATAACAGGCATTATTTTTTTTTGTGCATGCAGTGTTTCTAAGATTGTTAATCCATCAACATTGGGTACGTTGATATCAAAAACAAGCAAGTCAAATTTTTCATTTTCTAAAATTTGAAGACAGATATTGCCATCTCTTACGGAAGTGATGACATGACCAATGGCTGTAAGGTACTTTGTGATAGATTCATTTAAGAGAATATCATCTTCTAAGAGTAAAATTTTCATGTGTTTAGCACTTTAAATTGGTATGAAAAGGATGTTATATTTTCGCTTGAATGCAGTGTTATTTTCACATTTTCTTCCTTACAGATTCTTCTAACGAGATTGAGCCCCAATCCAAAGCCTTCTTGGGATTGTTCTTCCCGGTAGTATTCTTCAAAAATTTTCTCGGGTTCTTGAATTTTGCGCGAGTGCGATGCAATGAAAAAATGACAATTATCATGCTCTTGATGCAATGAAACAATAATCTGTTCATTTTCAAAGGTATACTTAATAGCATTGGTGAGGTTGTTATCGATGATACGCTGTAATTTTGTCTCATTAAAAAAGATATATATCTCACTTAAATTGGATTCAAAGAGAAACATTGATTTTGCTTTGTCGGCAACTTGCGCAAAAAAATCAATGCGACTGCGGACATAATCGACTAAATCAATCCTTTGTTTCATATAGTGAATATGGTCTTTTTTAACCAAATAACTCAAATCATCATACATTGAAAAAATACTTTTAGCGGCAACTTCGATATTTTCCAAATAAACACTTTTCCCAAATTCCATCTCATGCAGTTCAATATTGCCCATGATCACACTAAGTGGAGAGTTCATCTCGTGGACGGTATAACGCAGAAATTGTCTATGAGACGCCAAAAGATTTTCAGAATAATTCATCTGCTCCTCTAAGCGTTTGGACTGCTCTTCGTAATCACGCGCACTTTGTTCAATTAAATGGGTCAATGATTCAATCGTTTTAAACGTTCTAAAATAAGAAGTATCTTTCTTATTCATATCTGTGTTTGTATGTGGGGCAGAAAGAGGGCTTTTTTCTGATTCACTTAAAGCAACAACGGTCAGTGTTTGGTTAAGAAGTTTATTGTGACCATCATGATGATAAAATTCTGAGTAGGTGTAAAATCCTGAAGTTGTTGCCGTTCGTGCAAACGACCCAATCCCTAATTTGATGAGAAATGGCATAAATCTTCGTCGTGCCATACAGGAGAAGATAAAAAAGGTTTCTGTGTTGATCGATTGTAAATTTTCTAAGGATTCTATAGGGTCTTTCATTAAAGATTCAGCATCGCCAAAACCAATCCTGACTTGATCTCCTTCATTGAGATTTCCACTGTAACTCAGGCTTCCATCTTCATGCTTCGCTATGACAGCTCTTACCATCGTAACGCTATTTTTTTCAAGAATAAGGGGAAATTCTGTTTGTGAAAAATTACCACCGAGGTATTTGTCATAAAAATCAGTCGCTTTCATATCATCGATCATGTAAACTCTGTTATTTTGAACCTTGGTAAGCGTATGTGTTAGTCCTATGGGTTTCCAATCAAATTTATAGTTTGTTGCGACTTGAAGAATATCGGAATTTAGAGAGACTCCCACTACGCCTTCACTGATGAGCGTATGTTGAGATGAAATATAGGTTTGTTCAAATTTCCCATTATCTCCTGCCATACCTCCACAAACAGGAACCGTTGAATCGAAGGTCTCTACACCTTTTAAAAACTCTTCGGCATTCATATGGGTACCATCAGAAAAAAGAATCAGTAATTTTGTATTGGGTGTTATCAAATCCGATGCTAATTTCATACCGCATTGAAATGAATCATCATCTTGTGCATAGGCTGTCTTGATAAAGGTATGCTCAAAAATACTAATAGAGATAATGGTTCGGAATGTTGTGATAGACTCGCCGTATATTTCTCCATCCGTGGTCGTTCCTATACAAATGGCGTTTGGAAGATGGCTGAGGATAACATCACTGGTATACTTTAATACTTCTTTACCGTGACCACAAAATAGTTGCACTAAAACATTCTTTTCATTGACAAAGAGTGAAAAATCTATAATACTTGGCAGAGAGCCTATTTCATAACAAAAATTATAGGTTTTCATAAAACGTCTTCCTTCCCCATTTTGACCTTAAATAAAGATACCCAATAGTAGCTTTTAAAAAGTTGCTTTAAGATATGAAGTTGCAAAAACAAGGCTTTACATGTAAGAATATTACTTATTTACTCATAAATTTCTCTTTGTAATTAGGCATATTTGCAATCAAACCTGTTGCTATATTCATGCTAGATTACTAGTATATAATCTTCAGTGTAAGTAAAGACAACAAAAAATACGTAGGTTATGGGAGGCCAAAAAAATATTCTATAAAACATGACTAATACAGTGTATGTACGTGCTTCATAGTGAATTTAAATTGGTGAGTTTTTTGATGGTTCATCGTGGATAATATGCAAAATATACATATTATAGGCCTTTAAAATGAGATTTTCAAAAAGCTTATAGATATCAATATGCTTTTTTCGCATATTGTTGCATTTAGAAATAAAGTAACACTAATTTATAAGGGGTAAAACATGTTAAAGAAAATGTTAATTATCAACGGCGTTAAAACGACCTTGGTCGCGGATGTAGAAGATAAATTATCCGATGTGCTTAGAAAACAACTAGGTCTTACGGGTACAAAAGTAGGCTGTAACAGTGGTGAATGTGGTACATGTACCGTTATTCTTAATGGAAAGCTTGTTAGATCATGTATTACGAAGATGAAAAAGATTGAAGATAATGATGAAATTATTACCATTGAAGGTGTCGGTACGAAAGACAAGCTTCACCCTCTTCAAATTGCTTGGATGGTCTATGGTGCGGCACAATGTGGTTATTGTACACCAGGTTTCATCGTCTCTGCTAAAGTTCTCCTAGAGCAAAATAACAACCCAACACGTGAAGAAGTCAGAGACTGGTTCCAAAAAAACAAAAACCTCTGCCGTTGTACAGGATACAAACCTCTCGTTGATGCGGTTATGGATGCAGCAAAAATCATAAGAGGCGAATTGGCAATCAAAGATTTCTGGAAAAAAATACCAGAAGGTGCGTCATTGGTTGGCTCAACGTATATTCGTCCTTCAGCTATGGCAAAAGTTACTGGAACATGGGACTTTGGAGCAGATCTAGGCTTAAAACTTCCAGTGAATACACTTCATGCAAAAATTGTGCAAGCTGAAGTTTCTCATGCAAATATTATCTCAATTGATACCGAAGAAGCTAAAAAAGTCCCTGGTGTTGTTGCTGTTTTAACGTATAAAGATGTTAAAGGAACGAACAGAATTAATGGTTTGGCTTTCCCTACGAATAAAGGTGATGGCTTAGATAGACCAATTTTAAATGATACAAAAATATTCCAATACGGTGATGCAATCGCTATTGTCCTCGCTGAAAATGAAAAAGCGGCTCACGAAGGCGTTGATAAAGTTAAAGTAGAACTTGAAGTATTGCCAGCGTATATGAATGCTCCTGATGCTATGGCAAGTGATGCTATTGAGATTCATCCAGGCACTCCAAATGTTTACTTTACGAACCATATTAGTAAAGGGGCTGAAACTGCGCCTATTATGAAAGAAGCTGCTTATGTTGTTGAAGACAGTTTCTATACACAACGCCAACCTCACTTACCGCTTGAGCCAGATGTTGGTTTTGCATATGTGGATGATGATGGTAAACTTATTATTCATTCAAAAAGTATCGCACTTCACTTCCATGCACTCATGATTGCTGAGGGTGTGGGTATGAAAGCAGAAGATGTCTATATCGTCCAAAACAATACAGGGGCTACTTTTGGTTATAAATTTAGTCCAACGATGGAAGGATTATTAGGCGTCGCAACAATGGCAACAGGAAGACCTGTTTACCTTGAGTTCAATATGAAACAACAAATTACCTACACTGGTAAGCGTTCTCCATTCTGGACAACCATGAAATTGGCTGCCAACAAAGAAGGCAAACTCTTAGCGTTGGAATCTGATTGGAGCGTTGATCATGGTCCTTACTCAGAATTTGGTGACTTGTTAACACAACGTGGTTTCCAATTTGGTTGTGCAGGATATATGATCCCTAATATTCGTGGTAATGGACGCACTGTTTGTACCAACCATGGTTGGGGTTCAGCATTCCGTGGGTATGGCTCTCCTGAGATTATGTTCCCATCCGAAGTGCTCATTGATGAATTGGCTGAAAAAATTGGTATGGATCCGTTTGAACTCCGCTATAAAAATATTTATAGACCAGGGGATACTACGCCAACCAGTTGTGAGCCTGATGTCTATTGTTTAGAAGAACTGTTTGATAAAAGTCGTCCTATTTACGAATTAGCGAAAAAGACAGCGGCTGCCAAGAATGCAAATGCAGCACCTGGTAAAAAATACGGCGTAGGTGTTTCTACTAACATCTATGGTTGTGGCTTAGATGGTCCAGACTCTTCTGAAGCATGGGCTGAGATTACTGCAAAAGGTGTTACTGTAGGTAATTCATGGGAAGATCATGGTCAAGGTGCCGATGTTGCTACCTTAACTTTTGCGCATGAAACATTAAAACCTTTGAATCTTAAACCAACCCAAATTGATTTAGTCTTGAACGATATGACTAAAACACCAAACAGTGGACCAGCTGGCGGAAGTCGTTCGAATGTTATGACGGGTAATGCTACGGTTGTTGCATGTAGAAACTTACTTGAAGCCTTGAAAAAAGCAGATGGTACATACAGAACCTATGAAGAGATGATCGCGGAAGGTCGTGAGGTTAAATATATGGGTAAATGGACAGCACCATGTACAGATACACCTCCAACAGATGGTCAAGGAAATCCATTTGCCGCATATATGTATGGTGTTTGTATCGCAGAAGTTGAGGTCGATACCAAAACGGGTAAAACCAATGTTGAGAAAATGACATTGGCATCTGATGTTGGTACGATCATCAATAAATTGGTTGTCGATGGACAAATGTATGGTGGTTTGGTTCAAGGTATTGGTTTAGCTCTTACCGAAGACTTCGATGATCTTAAAAAACATACAACCTTAACAGGATGTGGTATTCCAAAAATCAAAGATGTCCCAGATAATCTTGATCTCATCTATACCGAATATCAAAGACCAAACGGCTTACTAGGTTCTGCAGGTGCAGGTGAAATGCCTCTTGCAGCTCCACATGCGGCAATTATTAATGCTATTTACAATGCGTGTGGTGCAAGAATTACGCACTTACCAGCTCGTCCAGAAAAAGTGTTGGAAGCTTTAGCTAATTAGTTTTTTTAGAAAAAGCTTATTAGAAGATGTGTGAGATACTCTTTGTATCTCACACATTCATTTGCCTTTAACGCGATACTATGAGGATATAAGAATGGATTTAGATAAATTATTGGAAATTAGCAATCAATGTATTCATTCAGAACCCCCCGTATGCGTTGCATCGTGTCCGGTTCATATGGATGTGATTGCATTTGTGTCTGAAATTGAAAAAGGTAATTTTGCTGGAGCTTACACAATCATGGATGCTAAAATCCCTTTTAGTCGATTGATTGGAAAAATATGTGACCATCCTTGTGAAACAACGTGTGTCAGAAAAGACGTTGGAGGAAGCATACGCATCAGTGAACTTGAAAAAACTGTCATTGATTTAGGGTATATAAAGCCTAAAAAAACGTTTCTCTTACCCAAGACAAAAGGAAATGTTGCCATCATTGGTGGAGGGTTGAGTGGGTGTATTGCCGCGATTGAGCTGGATAAAAAAGGGTACAAAGTCAGCATTTATGAAAAATCCAACCGATTAGGTGGATGCCTTTGGGATTATGAAGGTAAAGGTTTAGAAACCGCCATCATAGAAGAAGAACTTTTAGTGATAAAACAAAAAGGTATCACTGTTTACTATGATACAGAAGTATTAGAAGAAAATCTCCAAAGTTATATTGAAAAGTACGATGCAGTTTACTTGGGAACAGGGTGTTGGAACAAAGCATACGCGATCCATCCTGATACGTTTCAAGTAGGCGAACAGTCCTTGTTTATAGGCGGGGAAATTCAAACTCATATCCGTTCTGTTATTGGTTTTGTAAGTTCTGGTAAACGTGCAGCTATCTCAATAGATCGATATATTTCAAAAACCTCTATGACCGCCTCTCGTGAGCGTGAAGGAATTTTTGAAACAAAATTAAAGTATAAGATTGATACCGTAAAACCTAGCGCTACGGTGGTTAAAATATCCTCTCTTTATTCTGAAGATGAAGCTAAAAAAGAAGCAAGCAGATGTCTAAAATGCCAATGTGATGCCTGTATTAAGGCGTGTGCTCATATGCAACGTTTTAACATTACCCCCGATAGATACATTCGAAGTATCAACCATAACGAACGGATTGTTTTAGGAAACAGAACTGCCAATACGATGATTAATTCCTGTACAGAGTGTGGTTTATGCAAAGAGGTATGTCCTATAGGGATTGGTATGGCAGATATTATCCATGCCACGAGACTGAGCATGGTCGAACGGGGGAAAATGCCACTTTCGGCGCATGATTTTGCTCTTAAAGATATGCAATTTAGTCAAAGTGATTCATTCTCAATGGTTCGAAAACAGCCCAGTAAAGAACAATCCAAAGATCTCTTTTACTATCCTGTCATTGCCTTTTCCGGCTATGCGAGAGGCTTGTACAAAGGCTCTGGAAAAACGGGTTATCTCTTTTATCCAGGATGTCAACTGAGCGCAACGCATACAGATTATATCGGTGAGATTTATAAACATGTCGTCGGTATTATCAAAGCCAAAGATGCGGATAACGATGTTGGTCTCTATTTGGGATGTTGTGGAGCACCCGCTGATTGGGCAGGAAGGCTTGATCTTATGCCCGAAAGTGTGGAAAAAATACACAAGGTTTGGACAGAAATGGGTGAGCCTACGTTTATCTTAGCCTGTTCGAGTTGTGCTTCTACCTTTGAAAAATACTTACCGATGATTAAGACGATCTCTTTATGGGAAGTGTTAGATAAATATGGTTTGCCTACGACGGATATTAAAAAAGGTAGGCGTGTTTTGAGCATTCATGATGCGTGTGCTAGTAGACATAATACAGCAGTCCATGATAGTATACGAAGCATCGTGAAAACGTTAGGCTATACCATTGAAGAGCTTGAATATTCTAAAGAGAAAGCCAAATGTTGTGGTTATGGTGGATTGGTATCAAATGCGAATCCTGAGCAAGCCGATGATTTTGTGACGGATCGTGTGAGCGAGAGTGAACAAGATATTTTGGTGTATTGCGCGATGTGTAAAGACGCCATTGTCAAGGGAAATAAAAGAGCATATCACATTTTAGATCTTATTTATGGCATTGAAAAAGACGAAGATACTCCTCAAAAAATGCCAACACTCTCAGCGCGACAAAACAATCGAAAACGACTCAAACATCAACTGCTTAAAGAGATATGGAATGAAGAGGAGAGTGCCATGAACACAACGTATGATTTTACGCTTCATATTTCAGATGAAATCACCGCAATGATGGAAAAGCGATTTATCTTGCTAAGTGATATTGAAAAAGTGATCGATAATTCTCTTACGCATAAAGAGCGGTTTTTTAACCCTGAAACATCAGATTTTCTCGCACGTTTCCGTGTTCAAAATGTGACGTATTGGGTGAAGTATGAAGAAAATGGCAGTGACATCACGATTAAAGATGTTTACAGTCATAGAATGGAAGTGGTGGAGTCCTAAGATGGAAAATAAAATCGATACACAAATACCATGGATGTGCGATAAATGCCAGAAAGCATTGATTTCACAAAAGGTCAAAGTGCGCTATCTTGAGGGAAATTTTGAAGTGGAACTTTTAAAGTGTCCTACCTGCAATATGGTTTTTATTAGCGAAGATTTGGCATTAGGTAAGATACTTGAAGTTGAAAAAAGCTTAGAGGACAAGTAACGTGATAAATGTCTATGAAAGCAGCTCTATGCAAGAAGCTACAGGAGAAACCTTACGTCCTGGAGGGTTTAAACTGACCGATAAAGCCGTCAGCTTTTGCGCTTTGAATAAGCAGATGAGAGTGCTTGATTTAGGCTGTGGTATGGGAGCAACGGCTTCGTATCTTTACCAAAATCATGGGATTAAAGTCATTGGCATTGATCCTTCTGAAAAGTTACTTACCATCGCAAAAGCAAAAAATCCTTTTGCAACCTTTGTATTAGGATCGGGTGATGCTCTCCCTTTTGAGCAGGAGAGTTTTGAGTGTGTTTTGGCAGAATGTACTTTGTCCCTGATGCATGATTTACATGTAACCTTACGCGAGGTGTATAGAATTTTAAGCAATGAGGGTTGGTTTGTCATCAACGATGTTTATGCCAAAAATTCTGAAACGCTAAGGGAAATGGACAATTTTTCTATTACTTCGTGTATGCGTGGAATGCACGATCTGCCTTCATTAAAAGAGGCGTTGGAAACAATAGGATTTGAAATTATGCTTTTAGAAGATTGTTCACAACTGCTTAAAGAGCTTATGGTCAAGATCATCTTCTCTCACGGATCTATGGGCTCTTTTTGGAGTAAAACCATTGAAGGCGAAGTTGCTCAAACGTGTTGCCATTTTGAACAAAATATTAAACAATGTAAGCCAGGTTATTTTATCTTAATCGCAAAAAAAGGAAAAAACAATGGATGAATTATCACTACGTTTGTTTAAATTCTCATCAGCGGGATTTTGCTGTGCTCAGATTATGTATAAACTCGCTCTTGAAGATGAAGGGACACAGAACGATGATCTAATTCGAGCTGCTCAAGGATTATGCCGAGGCATCGCCGATACGCAACAAACATGTGGCGTTTTGAGTGGCGGAATTTGGTGTTTTAGGTCTTTATGCTGCCAAAGCCAAAGAAGAAGAGAGTGCTAAAGAAGATTTTACACAGATGGTTACTGAATTTCATGAGTGGTTTAATGTGGAATTTGGTGCTACAAAATGTGTTAATCTGATAGGTGTTACTGATTTTCATGGAATTGATCAGAGTTATAAGCTGACCTGTGCCGAGATGATCAAAAAGGCATATGTCAAAGTCTATGAAATTTTATTAGAACACGGTTATGAATATGGGAATAGAAGGTAGATAAGATGACAATGACCTCTTCAATGCACATTGAAAGTTTATGCCCAATCTGTTTACGTAAGCTTGATGCTTACATGTACGATGAGGGTACTACCACTTATATACATAAAAGTATGCTCAGAACATGGAGCGTTTAAAACCGTTGTATGGCGAGGCAATATGCACTTGCGCGAGTGGATTCGCACTAAGGAGAGGGCTTACATCAAAAGTCCGATCACACAGGTAGATCAAGGGTGTCCTTATGATTGTGGATTGTGTAGTTCACACAGACAACATACGTGTACGGCACTTATTGAAGTGACAACGCGTTGTAATCTTAGTTGTCGTTTTTGTTTTGCGGATGCCCTTGATTCCAAGAGTAAAGATCCATCGTTAAAACAGTTACGTTCTCAGTATGAGACTATTTTAAAGGCTTCAGGAAAATGCAATATTCAACTTTCCGGTGGTGAACCAACGGTAAGAGATGATTTAGCAGATATTGTTCGTCTAGGCGTTGAACTAGGTTTCCCTTTCATTCAAGTCAATACCAATGGCATTCGTATGGCAAATGATGAAGCCTATGTAAAAGCTTTAAAAGAAGCAGGACTCAATTCTATTTTCTTGCAATTTGATGGAATTGATGATGCAATTTATGAAAAACTGCGTGGAAAGGCTCTGTTTGATGTTAAATGCCAAGCGATTGAGAATTGCCGAAAATTCGGCATTGGTGTTGTGCTGGTTCCTACCATCGTACCTAACATTAATGTGGATAGCATTGGTGAAATTATACGTTTTGGCATAAGCAGGTCTCCTGCCGTTAGAGGTGTGCATTTTCAGCCCGTAAGCTATTTTGGACGTATCCCTGAAACACCTAAAGATGCAGATAGAATCACCTTACCTGAAGTCATGGAACATATTTGCGAACAAACCGATCAGATGGTCAGTATGCAGAGTATGCAACCCCCAGGATGCGAAAATGCGCTCTGTTCTTTTAATGGCAATTATCTGATAGAAGAGGGTGTTTTAAAACCTGTGACGAAGAGGTCATGTTGTTCAGGTGAAAACGAAAAAGCAGAAGTGGGCGCGACCAAAGCCAAAGCTTTTGTGGCACGAAATTGGTCGTATCAAAAACAATACGCTCAAGAAGAGAAACTCTCTGATTGGGACAAAATTCTCAGTGCCATTGCCAACAACGCTTTTAGCATTTCAGGAATGGCATTTCAAGATGCGTGGAATGTGAATTTAGAGCGTATTAGAGATTGTTGTATTCATGTATCGACCACAGATGGTAGGCTTATCCCTTTTTGTATGTATAACATCACCAATAGAGATGGAGAGTCTCTTTATCGAGGCGCAAAGAGGATACGATGACGGTCACACCCTTAGAGCAATGGATATTGGAGCGTACACACATCGCACACAAAAGCCAAGAAGCCTTGCGTGCGTATCAGCTTGGTGAATTGATCAAAACATTGGCTTATGCAAAAGAGAAAAGCCGATTTTATCAAGTACTGTTGAAAGATATTGACCTAAACGCTCTCTCATCATTCAAAGATTTTGAGCGCATTGCATTTACAACTCCTGATGATATTAAACGCAATGCGTATGATTTGGCTTGTGTCCCGAGTAATGAGGTTGAACGTATTGTGACTTTAAATACTTCGGGTACGACAGGAGATGAAAAGCGCATCTTTTTTACGCAGAAAGATTTGGAGTTGACCATTGATTTTTTTCAGCATGGGATGCGCTGTTTAGTTGATGAAAGCGACACAGTGTTGGTACTGCTTCCAGGTCCTGCTTATGGAAGTATTGGGGATTTACTCAAAAAAGCATTGGCGCTTTCAAAAATTGAGTGTATCGTTCAAGGTGTATTGAGTGATGTTGAAAAAACGGCTTTGTGTATTGAAGAAAATAACATTACCTGTATTGTGGGTATACCGATGCAGGTGTTATACTTTAAAAAAGCCAAACCTGAAGTATTTGCAAACCATATAAAAAAAGTTCTTTTAAGTACAGATTATGTGCCCGATGTCCTCATCGAGGCGCTTAGCGATAACGGGCAGTGTCAAGTTTTTAACCATTATGGTATGACTGAGATGGGATATGGTGGAGGAGTTGAGTGCGAATGCCTTAAGGGTTATCATTTAAGAGAAAACAATCTCTATTTTGAAATCATAGACCCCATTACGGGTCAGCCTTCTGAAGATGGCATGTATGGTGAAGTTGTTTTTACAACCCTTCATCGTCAAGCAATGCCTCTTATTCGTTACAAAACAGGCGACATGGCACGCTTTTCTACGAAGCCATGCGGTTGTGGGACATTTTTGCGAACCATGGAGAAAGTGCTTGGTCGCATTGAAAATAAAATAGAGATTAATGGGCATGCTATTCATTTAAGAGAGTTCGATGAAATTCTTTTACACTTTCCTCGTATTTTAGATTATAAGCTTACGGTATGTGAGAAAAACTGTTTACATGTAAAGCTTATTCTTGCAAATAAAGAGCGTTGTGTAGCGTTAAAAGAAGAGGTAATTCGTCGTATTCGAGACTCTTTCCCGTTTGAATTTAATTTTAGACTTCATGTAGAAGAAGACGATCACTCACCCAAAATGACCAACAGCATGATCAAAAGAAAGATAGACAACAACATAAGAAACAAAGGATGATGGATGAAAACCATAATTGAACATATTGTGGATAGTTTAAATGAAGAACACGAAGTTGTAACCGCAACGATATTGCAAAAAAGTGGTTCAGCTCCCAGAGAAGCGGGGGCTAAGATGCTGATTCGTAAAAATGCATCGATTGAAGGAACGATCGGTGGAGGCACACTAGAAGCCATGGCAATACAATTAGCACCAAATGTCTTTAAAACAAAGCAGTGTTCTGTTGAAGATATTGAATTAACCGATGATGATGCACGTGCTGCTGGTATGGTATGTGGTGGCGAAGTCAGCGTTCTTTTGGAGTACATAGACGCACTCGATATTTCACAACTCAATATCTATCATAAAGCAAAAGAGCTCAAAGTCTCTGATACGGATTTTGTGATGATTACAAAGATTTCACAGTCCAAAAGACACCTTTCCGGTAAGAATAAATGGATATGTACTGAAACAGACCTGTATGGTGAGGAAGATAAAGAGGTACAGAGCATTGTAAAAGAGCTTCGAGAAAATTTTAACCATATCAAGTTTCATCTCTATGTTGGAAACAATAGGTATATGATTGAGCCTTTTTATACGACAGATAAGCTTTATATCGTTGGAGCAGGGCATATTTCGCAACAAATTGCAGCCCTTACCAAAACACTTGGTTTTTACACGGCTATTTTAGATGACAGGGAAGCGTTTGCCAACAAAGAGCGTTTTCCTACTGCGGATGAAGTGCATGTTGTTCCTTCAACCTATGAGGGGTTACTTCAAGATGTACATATTGCTAAAAACAGTTATATTGTTATTGTTACCAGAGGTGTTGATAAAGTGGTACTCGAACAAGCGCTTCAAGCAAAGGCAAAATATATCGGTATGATTGGAAGCAAAACGAAAAAAAACTATGTTTACTCTCAACTTCTACAAGAGGGTTTCGCGCAAAAAGATTTGGATGATGTCTGTTGTCCTGTTGGTGTTTCTATCAATGCTCAAACACCTGAGGAGATCGCCATTAGCATCGTTGCAGAACTTATAAAAGTTAGAAGAAGCTAATTTATGGGAAAGAGCAACATCGCTGTTCTTATTATTGCCGCCGGGTATTCTTCTAGAATGCACGATTTTAAACCCCTTTTGCCTTTTGGGCAAATAACGGCTGTGGAGAGATTGATTCAGACCTATCAAACTCATGGGATAGAGCATATATATGTTGTCACGGGGCATAGGCAGGATGATATTATTGAGGCACTTCAAGGGTATAAGGTTCACATCGTTTATAATGAGAATTATGCAAAAGGTATGTTTAGCTCTATTCAAAAAGGACTGAGTGCCATAGATGAAACAGTGGATGCGTTTTATATGCAGCCAGTGGATATCCCACTCATTAAAGTGAAAACCCTTGATAGTTTATACGAGGCATATACCCATGAACATAAGGGCGTTCTTTATCCTACTTTTCTTGGGAAAAAAGGTCATCCTCCGCTCATTGATATGAAATATAAAGAGCAGATTTTAGCAAGCGATGGTGCAGGTGGGCTTAAAAAAGTATTGGAAGCGTTTAAATCCGATGCTTTACATGTAAACGTGTCTGACCAATCGGTTTTAATGGATATGGATACACTGGATGATTATATTAATCTTGTTGTCTATGAAGTGATGAATACTCCCACTAAAGAGGAGTGTTTGGCAATCATGTTACAAAATGAGGTACCTGAGCCTATCATTAAGCATTGTGAAGCGGTAGAGAGCATGGTCAGCAAAGTGTATGAGAGCATCGCTTCTTTTGGACTCAATATTAATAAACAAACTCTAAGTGCTGCAGCATTGTTGCATGATATTGCGCGTCAAGAGAAAAATCATGCTCTTGTTGGTGCACAAAAGCTGCGTGCGATGGGGTATGAAGCCATCGGTAATATCATTGAAACGCACATGGATATGGATGTTAATGCCCATACTCCTTTAAATGCCAATGAGTTACTTTTCTTAGCCGATAAATTAGTGAGTGAAGATGAGGTGTGTGGTTTTGAAAAACGCTTTGAAAAGGCGCTTAAAAAATGTGAAGGTAATGATGACGCGCTACGCAACATC
This sequence comes from Sulfurospirillum diekertiae, assembly GCF_011769985.2. NCBI lineage: Bacteria > Pseudomonadati > Campylobacterota > Epsilonproteobacteria > Campylobacterales > Sulfurospirillaceae > Sulfurospirillum > Sulfurospirillum diekertiae. The sequence continues at coordinate 1,658,659 of NZ_CP039734.2, read as the reverse complement.
ACAAGACGCTTAGATGCCACAAAAGCGATTATTTCAAAAATAAAAAATCTAACGGGCAAAGTTTTTAACGATGGTTGAAAAGGTCTATTTGCTTCGACATGGGCACATTGATAATGGGAGTGAAAAAAGGTATCTTGGTCGAACGGATGTTCCCCTTGATACGCAAGGAAAAGAGCAAGCTCACAGCTTGCATGATTATTTTAAAATGATTCCTATTGATATGATTTTTACGAGTCCACTCAAGCGCTGTGTGCAAACGGCACGTGTTCTTTGTGTTGATAAACCTATAACGTATCACATGGTAGAGGCATTTGCTGAGATTGATATGGGCGATTGGGAAAATGTGGAAATGTCATATATCGCGTCACACAATCCAGAACTGTATGCGCAAAGAGGAAAGGATTTAGAATACTTTACGCCACCCAATGGTGAGAGTTTTCATGATATGGCAAAACGTGTCAGAGATGCTTTTGATGCCATTACACACCATGCAACGGGTACTATTCTCATCATTGCCCATGCCGGTGTCAATCGTATGATTCTGTCATCTATTTTAAGTATAGAAATTAAGGATATGTTTACAATAGAGCAACCGTATGCCTGTGTGAATGAATTGACATGGGATCAACAAAGGACGCAGTGGAATTATCAAAGAGTTTTATAAAAAGAGCTTTACATGTAAAGCTCTTTTTATGCTTAGAACTGTTTAGTTAACCTTCGCTTTTTCGAGTTTTTTACGCTCGACTTTCATACGGTCTTGGAATTTTTTACTGCGGTCTTTTGCAAAGAGTTGCATGTCCTCTACTTCGTCCATTTCATCAACGATTTCAACACCCAAAAGCGTCTCAATGGCATCTTCAAGCGTGACAACACCTGCGGTTTGTCCGTAACTGTCAAACACCACAAAAAGATGGGTTTTACGTTTGATAAATTGGTCGATCAAGTTTGGAACAGGCAAATACTCAGAAACCATATGTACTTCATGGGCGATATCCGCAAGTGTTGTTTTATCGTGATCTTCCACACTCTCTTCCAAGATACGTTGGTTGAAAGCAATACCCACAACATCATCCAAAGTCTCACCAAAGACAGGAATACGTGAGTGAATATACATGCGATCATCTTCAATCGCAGTTTCAATAGTGGTTGTCGCAGGAAGTGCAAACACAACACTTCGTGGTGTCATAATATCTTTGGCTTTAATGTTTTTAAGTTTTAAAAGATTTTCGATCAGGTCACTTTCTTTACTAAGGATTGATCCCTCTTTCTCACCCATTGCAACGACTGCCATAATTTCATCACGCGAAAAATTGCCTTGGTGTTTTTTGTTTCTTGAGATATAGTTCGTCAAAAGTGATGAAATCCATGTAAATGGTGTACTGATGGTCACCAAAAACTCGATCATATAGGCGGAAGGAATCAAAAGTCTTTTCCAGTAAAGCGCACCAATGGTTTTGGGGATAATCTCTGAAACATACAAGATGAGAAGTGTTACAATAAAAGCCACTAAGGTTTGCCATTCCGCACCAAAGAGGATTTGTGTTTGAGCACCTACACCTGCTGCTCCCATCGTATGGGCAAAGGTATTGAAGGTTAAAATCGAAGAGATCGGTTTATCGATATTGGCTTTTAATCCTTTAATCATTGCAATAACGGTTTCATTGTTTTCTTTGGGGAGTGTTTCAATGTAAGAGTTTGTACTTGAAAGTAAAACTGCTTCTAAAACAGAACAGAGGAACGATACAGAAAGAGCAAGAGAAAGATAGACGATCAGAAGTGTCATAGAATAACTCCCCTGAGATTAACGAAATGAAAACTAACCGAGTCCGGTTCGCTTTGGGTCATACAGAATTCCTTTAAAATATTTTGTACGCTATTATAGCATAAACAAAAGACTACTTTATTACAGGCTCAAATGTAAGTGAGATAGAATTGACACAGTGACGGGTGTTTTTATGCGTGATTTTCTCACCTTCAAATACATGTCCTAAGTGCGCTCCACAGGCCTTGCAGAGGATTTCAGTCCGTCTGCCATCACGGTCCATTTCACGTCTTATAGCTCCTGGTATCTCATCATCAAAACTTGGCCAACCGCATCCTGAATTAAACTTGTCAGATGAGTTATAAAGCGGTGCATTGCACTGTTTGCAGTGGTAGATTCCTTGGGCATAAAAGTCGTTGTATTGCCCAGAAAATGGCATTTCTGTACCTTTATGAAGGATGACGCGTTCTTCCTCGGGCGTTAGAGAATGGTGTGTCATAAAAAATCCTTTATCCAGTGATGAAAAATTATGCACGAGAGTTTTTAAAAGAGCAAAAAAACCTCTTTACATGTAAAGGTTATAACTATTTTTGTGTAAGAATGTCTTTACATGTAAAGATTAGACGGTTAGTTATAGGTTATTTAAAAGTCTATTCACTTTCGGATTTAGTAAGGTGTCTTAGTTTTTCAATAAAAGATTTTTTACCGATAAAAGAGAGCATATCATTTTCGCGAATTTTATAAGCTTTTTCAACATCAAAGGTCCAGTTATCTCTGGTTTTGCAGGCAATGAGATGGATCTCATTTTCAAACATGGCTTCAACTTCACTGACAGGCTTTCCAATCAGTGACTTTGTGACGAGAAACTTTGCAATTTTGATGGTACTGCTAAAATCAACTTGGTCAATGACAACGTTACCAACAAGGTTTTCAACGAGTTTTTTAGCGGATTCTCGCTCAGGATAAATAACTTTAAAGGCTCCAAGTCTTGCTAAAATTTCGCCATGTGTCAGTGTGATGGCTTTGGCAATGATATTTTTATTATCCAACTCTTTCAGTGCCATAAGTGTTAAAATACTCGCTTCAATATTCTCACCAATACTAATAATAACCGTGTCAAGTCCCACAACACCCGCTTCTTGAAGAGCTTTGGTATCGGTACTGTCTAAAATAAGCGCATCTTGGATGTAGTCACTAATTACTTGTATTTTATGTGGATCGTTGTCGATAGCAATGATGTCCATGCCTTGTTCCGCAAGTCCTTTAGCGATGTGAAAGCCAAATTTGCCAAGACCTATAACGGCGTAAGTTTTCATAATAAAATCCTTCCTTCAGGGTACTGTATGTGTTTAATTTTTTCTTTTCCTATGATGAGAAATCCAAAAGCGAAAATACCCATTCGTCCTATGAGCATCAACGCTATGATCATCGACTTACCAAACGTGCTAAATTTGTCTGAAAGGCTCAGTACATCACCATTTCCAACGGAAACACCTACCGTACAAAAGGCAGAAACCACTTCAAAAAGGGTTGCCATAAAATTCGTATGTTGTGTTTCTGTTAAGATGACGGTGGCTGTAATAGCGATAAAAGAAGCAACTAAAATGATGGCAGAAGAGCGGTTAATCACCTCTTGAGGAATGGTACGTTTAAAGGCATTGGGTTGTTGATTGCTGATCTTGATCGTGTGCAGTGTTGCGATGATCAAGACTGCAACCGTGGTAATTTTGATACCACCCGCCGTACTGCCTGCTCCTCCACCGATCATCATATAGATGGTGGAACAAAAGAGCGAGGCGTCACTTAGCTGTGAAAGATCCAAGCTATTAAAGCCAGACGTTCTAAAATTGACAGAGAGAAAAAAGCTGTTAAGAACGCTGTGGTAGAGTGACATATGACCAAAAATAGCTTTGTTGTCCCACTCAATCGCTAAAAAGAGCAGTGTACCTGAAACGATAAGAATGAGTGTACCCACAAGGGTTATTTTTGTATGCGCTGAGAGCATAAAGCGTTTATGGGTTGCTTTGGCATGAAGTTCAACCAGTACCAAGTAGCCAACGCCTCCCAAAATGATCAAAAATCCAACGGTGACTAAAACGGTAAAATCCGTTTGATAACCTACAAGGTTGTCTCTAAACATGGAAAAACCAGCGTTATTAAAGGCGGCTACCGAGTGAAAGATACCTTGCCAGATAGCTTTATTTAGTGGCATATGTGTGGCAAAACGCAGTGTTAATATAAATGCGCCGATAGATTCAATAATCAGTGTAAAGAGAAAGACTTTTTGAAGAAAATTTTGAATGTCAAGATTTGTTGAGTAGTTTAGAGAATCTTTCGCCATATTTTTTTCATGGATGGTAAGATTTCGTTTCATAAATAAGAAGAAGAGGGTAACAATACTCATGTACCCAACGCCGCCCACTTGCATCAGGATTAAGATAACAAATTGCCCAAAAAAAGTAAATGCTTCGGGAGTATTTTTGACGATAAGACCTGTCACACATGTTGCGGATGTCGAGGTGAAAAAAGCATCGATAAACTGTAATTTTCCTACATGGGCAAAGGGCAACATTAATAAAATAGCACCGATAAAAACAACCGCAAGATAACTAAAAAAGATAATCCGTAAGGTCTTTTGATTCATTCATTTCCTTTGAGACGATGCTTCTAAAGTAAGAAACTTTACAAACATTTACAACAAACTATTGTATCAAATTTATGCACGTCTTGATAAAATTTCATCGTTTACATGTAAAAAAGTGTGTAAGGCAAAAGGTGGAAATTATTAAAAAAGAGACTTTTTAGATAAAATTGTTTTTCCAAATTTTAAGGAGAATAAATGAAAAATCTGAAAGGATTTAGAGGAAAGTATTTTAGTCTTGCGGCAATACTTGCTTTAAATGCTACACTCTCTTTGGCAAGTGATGTTCAAAGTGTTGTAGATACTGAAAAGCAACTGTATACGCCAAAAGCGGAAGCCTCCTCTGAAACAACAGACGTGCTTGAAGAAAGTAGCGCACCTGTTGTAGTGATCTCAAAGAAGATCAAAGAGAAAAAGTCTGAAGTTTACACCGCTTCCAAATCATTGGTAAGTGCTACCAATGTAACCGATAATGTCAGCATTATCACCTCTGAAGAACTCTCCCTCAAAGGTATTACGACTGTTGTTGACGCACTCAATACCATTCCAGGTGTCAGCTTTGCCTCCAATGGTGGCCTTGGTAAATCAACCGCTGTTATGATGCAAGGGATGTCCAATCAATATACGCTCGTGATGGTTGATGGTGTACGCTACAACGATCCTAGTGCACTTTTAGGTGATGCCGATTTGAGCCATTTATTGGTCGGTGATATTGAACGTATCGAAGTGATTAAAGGTGCGCAAAGTGGTGTTTGGGGCGCTGATGCCGCTGCTGGTGTGATTAATATTATTACTAAAAATCCACAAGTCGGAACCCATGGAACTGCGGGTGTGGAGTTTGGAAGTTACGGTCGAAGAAGTGCCAACACGTCGATTTCTCATAAAACGGATACATTTGATGTCATGCTCTCTGTGCAACGTGTCACTGAAGATGGCTTTACGACGTATGCGCCTAGAGGCGAAAATATAGATCAATATGAAAACGATGGTTATCGCAATACCACAGTGAATCTCAAGGCGAGATATTGGATCGATGCGTATAATCGCATTGAGGCGGGATACCACGATATTAATTCACTCAGTAGCTACGATGATTTTGGTTTTCCCAATAGTTCTCAGCACAGTGATGCGCATATCCAATCTGGCTATTTAACGTATAAATATTTTACATCCAATCATGCCATTGAAACAACACTCTCCCAAAGCTCCTTTCATAGAAAAGAGCTCAATGCTTCCTATACAGGCGACTTAAACGATTATCAAGGAAAAGTACCCTCTATTGAACTTAAAGATACATGGAAATACTATGACAATAGCGCTTTAGTGTTTGGAACTTCTTATGAAAAGCGAGAGTTGACCTATACCGCGATTGGCGATAGTGAAAAAGCACATAATGAACACTCCAAAGCACTGTATATGAACAACACCAACAAAGTTGGTAACGTCATCCTCACCGAAGCCTTACGTTACGATAGCTTTAGTGCGTTTGATGACAAAGTTACGGGCAAAATCGGTGCAAAATATCTCTTTAGCGATCAATTTAATATCTATACAAATTATGGTACCGCCTATAAATCCCCTTCGATGTTTGAAATGATTTATCCTTGGGCAAGTTATGGTATTAGTAATTTTGATCTCAAACCGGAAAACATTAAAAGCTTTAACATCGGTCTGCAATATGCAGGATTCAATATGAATATTTTTAGAAACGAAATTGAAGATATGATTGATGCACAGTATGATGCATCAACGTATAAATACCAATATGTGAATCTCAATGGAACATCGGTTATGAAAGGAATCGAGTTATCGTATGAACAACAACTCCTTCAATCATTACTCATGGGCGCAAATTATACCTATGTCGATGCCAAAGGTGAAGATGGTGAGAGACTTAAAAAACGTCCTCGTTATCAAAGTAGTTTGTATGCAACGTATATGCCAACCAATAAATTGACCTTTAATGTGAATGGTACTTATATTGGTTCGCGAGCTGATGTCTCATTTGACCCAATAACGTACGCTCAAAAAGATGAAGAAACCGGTAATTATTTTGTAGCAAGTGCCAAAGCGAGCTATCAGATTGATAAAACATGGAATGTTTATCTCAAAGCCAATAACCTCTTTGATCGTTATTATCAAACGGTTTACGGGTATGCCTCTGCCGGGCGTAGTGTTTATGCCGGTGCGGAAGCGAGATTTTAATGAAATTAGCCCTACGTCCTTACCTGTGGTATAAACTGCTCAATTCTCTCTTTTTTGGGCTTGCGGTAGGAAGTGTTTTTGTGCTGTATACACCGCTTGAGCCTTCCGTGTTTTCACTTGGAGGTATTGGGCTTGCCATTGGTTTGCTCTTAGTGGCGAAAGGGTACGAGAAGATGATGAATCTTCTCGTCTTTTACCGCATTACTCTTTTCGTGGAACTGTTGACATTCCTTATGATTGTCAGTTTTCTTGTTTTTCAATACAACTATAGTGATGTGTTATTTATCTATATTGCATACCAAGTAACCTTTGTTTTTGGCAATTATCTGATGCGTATGGAAACCCTCGCCCTTAAACGCACACTCTTACTCTCCTTTGCCGATGTCATTAAGCAAAAAGGCTATCTTGCGGGAATGGTCATCTCTTACCTTTTTTATAAGGTGGTTGAATTTTTTGGCATTGTCAACAAGGAAACTCAAGTCTATTATTTACATGCATTGCTTTTGGTTGTTCAAATTGTAATTCTTTGGTGTGTTTTCAGATCTTTTCGCACAAGATAAGCTTCTCTTTCAGGAATAATGATTACAATAAAAGTTAATTTGAATTGTTAAGGATTGTGCTTGCATCGTGAAGAAAACACGTTGTTTCATATGTTTGTCAAGACCTATGAGCAGTATAAAGAGAGAAAAGCCTTTATTTATAAGGTGACAGATAACGAGTTTGAAGTTACCTATGAAAAATTATTTGAGGATGTTTTAGTCCTTTCGCGTGCTTTTAAAAGCAAAAAGATAGGTAAAGGCTCAAAAGTTATGTTTTTATGTGACAATCGCTATGAGTGGATGGTCACTGACTTTGCACTCATCTCTTTGGGTGCGATTAGTATTCCAAGAGGATGTGATACTCCAACACAAGAGCTGGAATTTATTCTCGAGCATTCGGGTGCAGAGTTTTTGATTATTGAAAATGAACAGGTCTATACAAGACATGAAACAATGCTCAATACTCTTAAACTTAAAGCGATTTTTATTCTTGAAGCACCCAAGGTTCACTCTTTATTAACCAATCTCTATTCTTATCACGATCTGTTAAAAGATAGAACAATTCATGCAGATGAAATTGAAGCTTTTTGCGCGAGAAAAGCGCTTTTGGATGAAGAAGATATTGTGACATTGATTTATACATCTGGAACAACGGGTATTCCCAAAGGTGTCATTATCTCCCACAAAAACATTATGTACAATGTCGAAGAATTGCCTCCACTCATTGCCCTTGAGTGTGATGATGTTTGGGTTTCGATTCTCCCTTCATGGCATATTTTTGAACGGGCCGCCGAGTATCTTTCAATCGCAAAAGGGAGTTGTACGGTTTATTCGACCATTAAAACATTTGCGGCTGATTTAGAACAGTATAAACCAACGATTGTGGCTACAGTTCCTAGACTATGGGAGTCTATGTACACAAAGATTAACACGGCTTTAGAAAAAAAAGATCCTAAGAAAGCGAAACTTTTTAACAAATTGGTTGCTATTTCGGCTGCTTATAAACGAGCAGATCGTGTTTTAAAAGACGAATTACCCTGTTTTAAAAAGCGCTCCATACTCTTTACATGTAAAGATAAAACCATTGCCTTTTTCAAACGTTTAGTGCTGAGTCCATTCAATGCTATAGCTCAGAAAAAATTAGCACTTGTGCAGGAAAAATTTGGGGGAAGACTTCGTTTGGCTGTGAGTGGAGGCGGAGCACTTCCTGATTTTTTAGATACATGGATTGATGCGATTGGCATTCGTATTGTCAATGCCTATGGTATGACAGAGTGTGCGCCAACGATTGCAGGACGTGCGTTGCAGTGCAATACATTTTCAACATTGGGCTTGCCTGTGCGCGGTACAACACTTGTGGTTGTTGACAAAGAAGGTGCGTTAGTCGGTGCAGGCGAAATTGGGGAAATTTGGGTTAAAGGTGAGCAAGTCATGCAAGGCTATTACCATAACCCCGAAGAAAATGCTAAAAGTTTTAGTGAAGATGGCTTTTTTAAAACAGGTGATCTTGGAAAATTGACCATCAAAGGTGAGCTGGTCATTACTGGTCGATCTAAAGAGATGATCGTGCTTGCAAGTGGTGAAAATGTTGATCCTAGCCGTATTGAATCAACGATAGCCATGCTGCCTTTTATTACGGATGCTATTTTAGTAGGTCATACAAAAAAAGGGTTAGGTGCGCTTATTGTGCCTGATTTTGAAAAATTAAAAGAGTATATTGCATCTCATTTTGATAAAGTGGTCTATAATATTGAACAGGTCATGGAAGATAAACAGATTGTGGCTAAAATCAAAAGTGAGATGAACGATCTCTTGCATCAAGGACAAGGATTTAAACCTTTCGAAAAGCTCCAAAATATTCATTTCTTAGACCAAGAGTTCAAAGTAGGTGAAGAGTTGACGAATACTTTCAAAAAGAAACGTCACGTTATAGAAAAAAAATACAAAGAGATTATCGACAAATTTATACATTAAAGGAATTATTATGGCAAATGTCACATCGTATGGTGCAGCATCAATGGTTACAGGTTCATGTCACTTATTGGAAGTTGATTCACTAAAGATTTTGATAGATTGTGGAATGATTCAGGGCGAAAATTGGCATGACAATTATGAGCTTTTTCCGTTTGATCCTACGTTGATTGATTATTTGGTTTTAACGCATGCGCATATTGATCATATTGGACGTGTACCAAAACTGGTTAAAGAGGGGTTCCATGGCGAGATTATCGCAACCGATGCAACGCTCGATATTGCCTATATTATGCTTTTAGATAGTGCAGGTTTACTTGAAGAAGAGTACCAAACATTACTGAGAAAGGCACTTCGACGAGGCGATGAAAACAGTGTGCAAGAGCCGCTTTATACGAAAGAACATGTGGAGCAAGTCTTTACAAAAAAACTTCGTCGGGTTCTATACGATGAAACCATTAAACTCACCCCTTCGGTAAAGCTTTGCCTTCATAATGCAGGTCATATTATGGGAAGTGCCTTTGTTGAGGTCAATTATGAAGAAGACACTTTACATAAAAGTGTTGTTTTCTCGGGCGATTTGGGAAGCAAAAACCGCCTACTTCTCAATAATCTCAGCCCTATTAAACATGCAGATGCACTTTTTGTTGAATCAACGTATGGTGATAGAGAGCATAAAGTGTTAGAGGAGAGTATCAAAGAGTTTAAAGAGGCGATCACTCAGACGATTGATGCAGGTGGAAATGTCGTCATCCCTTCTTTTGCGTTGGAGCGAACACAAGAGATTTTATGGTTATTGCATCAGATGCACCAAGAGGGATCGTTGCATAACTGCCACGTTTTTTTAGACAGTCCTCTTGCCATTGAAGCAACAAAAATCTATAAAAAATATCCTGCAGAACTGAATAAAACATTAGGCTTACGCGTCAGTTTGGGGGATGACCCTTTTGATTTTCCAGAGCTTCAATATACGTTACGTAAAAAAGATTCGATGGAAATTAATGATGTTGAAAAACGCGCTATTATTATTGCAGGAAGTGGTATGTGCAATGGTGGAAGGGTTGTACACCATCTTAAACAACGCATTTGGAATCCCAAAAATGCCATTATTTTTGTGGGATTTCAAGTTCATGGGACATTGGGACGTAATATTGTTGATGGAGAGGAGTTTGTTCGCATTTATGGTGAAGATATCAAAGTGCGTGCAAAAGTTTACACGATTAATGGATTTTCTGCGCACGCAGACCGTGTGGATATATTGGCTTGGATCAAACAAATTTCAGGTCTCAATCTGATCTATTTAATCCATGGTGAAACCGATAAACAAGAGCTTTTTAAAGCCTATTTGCATGAAAATATTGACACTAAAGTACATATTGTTAAAAAAGAAGAGCGTATTCATCTTTGAGAATTGACACTATAGCTTTTAAAATGCTATAGTTTGCCCAATATAGTTTATTGCTCAGAGCCTTCTTCTGTTCTTTAGTGCTATTTTGGCTTGTTATAAAAGTCTTATGAAAAGAGTCTTGACGTATGATTAGAGCAATGTTGTATCGTGTCTCCTTATTGCAGGCATTAGCGGTGATGATTGTTATCTCGCTGCTATTGCCTCTACCGCTTTTGATGCTGACATATGCCAATAGCACTTACAAACATAAACAAGAAGAGTTTACAACACTCAATACCAAAAAATTTAATCTTTCTTCTGCTATTTTTGTTGAGTCTTTATGGAATTTTTATCCCGAACTTGGGCAAAAAATGCTTGATCAACTCCTTCTTGATCCAAAGTTACAATTTGTTCATGTTGATGATAGTGATGGCAAACTTTTTTTAGGTTGGGAAAATAAGAATAAGAGTGGAAATGACGACAACATTCTTCTTTTACGAAAAAAACTGGAAAAAGATAATATTGTCGTAGGAAGTTTAGAAATGGGCTTTATTCGTGAAGATCTCATTGCTTCTATTATGGCGGATATGTCACTCTTTGGCTACATCCTTTTTTTACAAATCTTCTTTTTAGTCGTGCTGATCTCTTGGATTTACTACTATAAAATTATTAAACCGATTAGGCGCTTAGTCGAGCACTCCACTCTTTTAGCACATCAAAAACTTGATGAGCCTTTTCGTTGGGATGAAAATGACGAAATAGGAACGCTTGGTTTTGCGCTCGACAAGACAAGAATTCAGCTTAAAAGCTTGTTTGACTCTTTAAAACATGAGAATGAAATACTTGATGAGAAGGTCAAACAACGAACGAAAGAACTTGAAGATGCCAGTCGGTACAAATCTGAATTCTTAGCCAATATGAGTCATGAGATTCGTACACCCATGAATGCTATCATGGGTATGTCACATCTTATGCGTAAAACAGCCATGAATAGCACGCAATTAAGCTATGTCAATAAGATCAAAGAAGCCTCTTCTGTGTTGCTTCGCATCATCAATGATGTTTTGGATTTTTCGAAAATCGAAGCAGGCAAGATGGAAGTTGAATCAGTTGCATTTGATTTGCATAAAGAACTTAAAAAAAGCTGCTCAATTTTCTCCGTTCTTGCTAAAGAAAAGGGGATTGGTTTTCAATGTGATTTTGTGGAGAGCAATCGCTTTTTTAAAGGTGATCCATGCAAAATCATGCAAATTATCAATAATTTTTTAAGCAATGCCATTAAGTTTACGAAAGAAGGCGCTGTTATTTTAAGCGTAGATGAAAAGGTCAATGACGATGCTACTTCAACCTTGACTTTTCATGTCAAAGATAGTGGCCTTGGCATTCCAAAAGAAAAACAGTCACTCCTTTTTAAAGCCTTCGGGCAACTGGATGCTTCAGTCACACGCAAACATGGAGGGACAGGACTAGGGCTTTATATTTGCACTCAGCTTGCTTCAATGATGCATGGACATATCACACTGGAAAGTGAAGAAGGAAGAGGAAGCCTTTTTAGTTTTATGATTAGCCTGCCTCTTGCAAAAGGGCTTGATTTACAGCATGAAAATAATAATGCAGCCAATGCCTATGAGCCACTGCGCATTTTACTGATCATTGATCAGAAAAAAGAGAGTGATATGCTGTGTGATTTTATTCGTTCATTTGGTTTTTTTGTCACTGTTCAAAAAAGTAGTGATGATGTTGCTTCGCAGATTAAAACCATCGATAAACCGCATCAGCTCATCATCCTTGATTCTGAACTATCAAAAGGTATGAATGGGGTCTCTTTTTATGAACAGTTGCTCCAACAGGTCGCTTTAGTTGATATGCCTCCTGTTTTGATGCTTGCAACCAATGATGATGCTGAGATTAAAAACCGTATTTACGGTGCTGGAATCAAATCTTGTTTGAAAAAACCGATCAATCCTTCAATGCTTTATGATGAACTTGTTGCATTATCGGCAGGAAGTTCTCAAACATCACTGTTCGATCCTTCAAAGATTGATCTTTCTCAAAAGCGTATTTTGGTTGTAGAAGATAATGATATTAACCTTGAAGTTGCAACCTATCTGCTCAAAGAAACCCATGCTAAAGTTGAAATTGCACGCAATGGGTTAGAAGCTGTTGAAATCATTCAAGAACAGGCGCATCCATTTGATCTTATCTTGATGGATGTTCAGATGCCTTTGATGGATGGGTATGAAGCTACACGCATTATTCGAAAAGAACTTAATATTTTAACGCCTATTGTGGCAATGACGGCTAATGTAATGGTGCAAGATATTGAAAAATGCATTCAATCGGGTATGGATGCACACATTGGTAAACCTTTTGATATTGAAGACTTTTATGGCACGCTGCTAGAGGTTTTACATGTAAGCCTTTCCATCGCTCCTAAACAGCAAGTCAATACTCAAAAACGTGTTAAATTACATTTTAATAAAAAAGAAGCCATCAAAAAATTAGGTGGTAATGAAGCACTATGGCAAAAGCTTTTTTGCAGTTTTTATGAGACCTATCTTCTTCTTCCTGAGAAGCTTCATGAATTCATCCAAAAAGAAGCATTAACAACACTTCTTGATTATGTACACACGGTCAAAGGACTTAGTGGTACGATAGGTGTGTCTCTTCTTGAAGAGACATTGTGTCTCTTTGAAAAATCTTTAAAAGAGAACACAAGTATTCAAGACAATCTACTTGAAGCTGTTTTAAATGAGCATCACTCTTTGTTAACGACACTGCGAGATGAGTATAATGGAATCGATCCTACAATGTATCAAATGTTACATGCACAATCTTCAGAATATTCTTTAGAAGGATCACTCAAAGAGCTTAAAGACGCCCTTGAAATATCAAATGTATCAAAAATAAATCTTCTAGTAGAGCAATTGTCTTCAGTTGAGATACTGCGCGAACATGAAGTCTTTAAAATGCTACTTCTTGCGTGTAAATCTTTTGATTTTGAAGCAGCATTGGAACATTTAGCACGTGTAAACGAGGAGATAACGTATGGCTAAAATTTTGGTGATTGAAGATACTCCTGAATATATTGAAATGCTGAGTTCTTTACTGAATGAATATGAAGTCTATGCTGCAAAAGAGGGTAAAAAAGGGATTTTATTAGCTGAAACTGTCCTTCCTGATTTAATTTTATTGGATATTAATATGCCTTTGATGACAGGGTATGAAGTTTGTCGTAGATTGAAGCTCAATGAAAAAACACATGCGATTCCTGTCATTTTTCTCACTGCGAATGATGGGAGAGATTTTGAAGAGATTGGGTTTAATTTAGGTGCTGTTGATTTTATTTCAAAGCCTTTTCATGCAAAGGTCTTAAAAGCAAGAGTTAAAACACATATAGCATTGTATCAACTCCAATCTCATTTGCAAGAAGAAGTCAATGATAAAACGGAAGAAGTACGTAAACTTAACCATGAAATGACATATCTTGCAGCTTCCATTGCGGAGCTTAAATCTAAAGAGACCAGTCAACATTTGAGACGTGTAGCAGAATTTTGTTATCTTTTGTGTAAATTTTTAGGTCATGATGAAGCAGAGTGTGAAAAGGTTAAAATGGCATCTGTGTTGCATGATATAGGTAAAGTTGGCATCAGTGATGAAATTCTCAATAAACCTTCAAAACTGGATACTACAAGAGTGGGAAATGATGCAAAGCCATTCTCTATTGGGGCATACGATGTTAGTTGACTCTGAATTTGCACTCATGCAATTAGCGGCAACCATTGCACTTGAACATCATGAGCGTTGGGATGGAAAAGGGTATCCTTATGGTAAAAAAGGCGAAGATATCTCTTTAGTCGGGCGTATTTGTGCGGTGGCGGATGTCTTTGATTCCCTTTTAGATAGACGTGTCTACAAAGAGCCTTGGGAAGAAAAGGCGGTTAAAGACTATTTTGTGATGATGTCAGGTTCTCAGTTTGATCCCGATATTGCCAATATTTTACTTGAAAATTTTGATATGTTTATTTATACTTGGAAATCACTCAACCGACCTAAAGATAAGTAATGAAATCTTTTTTTCTCTTATTTCTTTTATGTTTTTTCTTTGTCTGCCGAGGTTTTTAAAGTCTATACGGAACAAAATCCCCCTTATAATTTTTTAGAAAATGGAAAGGTTAAGGGTCAAGCAACTCTTTTGTTAGAGCAATTATTCCAAAAAAGTGGCCATACAATTTTTGAAAATAACATTTACCTTTTACCTTGGACGATTGGTTATCATGAAGTTTTAAATAAAAAAAATACGATGATCTACAGTATGGCTCGTATCCATGAGCGTGAAGCTTTGTTTCAATGGGTTGGTCCTATTGGAAAAATGACATTGGGAGTTATTGCCAAAAAAAGTAAACATATGATTATCGCATCGCCTGATGCCTTACATAGCTATAAAATTGCCACCATTCCAGGTACTTCAACTGAAAAAGCTTTATTTGATATTGGTTTTCGTGCTGAAGAATTGGATCGTTTTGCCAATCTCACTTCTCAGCTAAAAAAGCTTAAGGAAAACCGTGTCGATGCCATTGCTTTTGGTGTTGAGGCAGTATGGCAACTTCTCCGAGAAATGGGAAATGATCTCTCCGAATATGAAGTTGTTTATGTTCTCAAAGAGAGCGATTTGTATTTTGCCTTTTCAAAAGAGACCAATACAAAATTGATCGCAGAGCTGAATGAGACACTCAAAACCCTTCTAAAATAGATCGATTATTTTCTTTATTTTCCCTTCAAGCGAAGTAGAGTATAGTTGCACAAAGAGAGAAAGGAGTCAGCATGCAAATTAATTCTACTGCCATGACAGCAATGTCAAACTGGATGAACAACAGTGCACAAAATGTTGCAAATGTGAACACAGACAATTATAATGCAACGCAAACAACGATTACCAATCAAAATGATGCCATTGTCGCACAAAGCAGTCAATCAACCAACGGCACTGATTTAACAACAGAATTTACCGATCAAATCGCTATTGATAAAAGTTTTAAAGCGAATGTTGAAACGATTAAAACTCAAAATGAGATGCTTGGAAGCCTCCTCGATATGAAAGCATAATCTTCAAAAATACTCTTGCATTTTTTTACATGTAAAGATTTACTCTCACAATGAGAGAGTCTTTTGCTTCAATGGCTCAAAAGTTTAAAGTTTAGCCCTGACCCCTTTATTTTACCGTAACTCGCTTGGGCTAGCTCTGCGTAATCTAAATACTCTTTAATCGTTGCCATTTTATTTGTCTCCTTTTTTTGGTTTTAATGTATTTTCTAACATACCATTTGTGCTGCCACAAGATGCGAATGCTCCTTTGGAACTTGTTATATTTTGTATATTTCCCCAGAACCAGTTACTATCCAAACTGTAACCGATACTTTCTGCTATATTCACATTATTTTTTCTATCATGAATGGCTGTTATTCTGATAAAAATATTAACGATGGGAACAATCTTTTTTCTGATACTTTTATGATCATCCCACTCCCACTGGCTTACTTCACTCTCAGGTATTTCCTCTTTTATGACACATTTGCCATGTTTATATAAATTAAGATCATATTGACTAGAGGCATTTCCTATTTGAATACATTCACTAGTCATATTAGTATTTACCCAAGAAACCCTATAGTATTTATAAGGTTCTTTAGAATTTTTCCTCTTTTTATAATCTATAAAACGATATCCATGATATGGTAATGGCGGTATTTCGCCATACGTTCCATGTTCTTCGCCAATATAAAAACCCTCAACATTATCTATGCTTTGGTATATCTTTACACCTGAATTGGTCAGACATAAAAACGCATAAATGGGATAACCTAAAACAATATCCCAAGTAGGTATCAGCACCATGATTGCTGTTGCAATGTATTTGGCTTTTTTTGTGCCGTATTTTTCATAGGTGCTTTTAATAATGAATTTGGATAAATAGTAATATCCAACTCCGATAACCAATATGAGTAGTCCTATCATATTTTTTTCTCCTCTTTTATCTTTACATGTAAACCATTATCTAGATTATGCCGCCCTATTTTCTTCACCACTTTGTGCCCCTTTGTGTTGAATTTCATTTCTTATATATAAAGCCGTTTTATCCCTGTCAACTCTCCACATTGTGTGCAACATGGGGGAACATTCTTTTGTTCTAGGTGTTGCCGTATCTGTTTAATTGGTAAAACTTTTGTAGCATCAATCATAAAGCAACAAGGAGCTTTGGTTCCATCTACAAAATAGTAATGCATCTTTTTATTTTCTAAGTAGGTACATTGGTAGGTTGTATAAGGTAAAGGTTCTGTGGTGTAATGTGCTTGATAACTCTTTTTAGGTTGTATCTGTTGAATAGCAAGAGGAATATTCTGCTCTTTCGCAAAAGCTATAAGAGGTTCTAGATTTTGCCCATAATTTACGGCATAAAGTTTAATCTTTTTAGGGGTTAAGCTATGGCACGCTAAAAGATGTTTAAGGGTTTGAGAGGGAGAGGTTCTGCCACTTCGTTTGGCAAGGGCTTCATCTAGGGTATCCAGAGAAAAGCCGATAGTATCTAATAAGAAAAGATGCTTAGGGTCTATGTCTATACTACCGTTAGTGATAATACCGATACGGTGCTCTCTCTCTTTAGCAAAGATAACCATTTTCCAAAAAGAAGGATGCATCAGTGGTTCCCCTGTACCTTGAAGCAAGAGCAAGGTAGGCTTTTTTTCGGATTGGACAATCTGATTAAAACACTCCTCTGACATATGGCTATGAGGTAGTGTATCTTGAGGACAGTAAAAACATTTTGCGTTACATACCGTTGTTATTTCTATTTGAGTGAACATTATGACCTCTTTTAGTACAACTTTTTGGATTACGTAAGCAGGTTTTATTGTCTAGGGAAGTTACATTTTAGTCATTGTAACCTTAAAGGTTATAACGAGAAAGGTTATTGTGTCGTAAGAAAGATTGACACTATAAAATTAGCATCGCATCGCCGTAAGAGAAAAAGCGATACTTCTCTTCGACGGCTTCTTTATAGAGTGCAAGTGTTTTCTCGATTCCCACAAAGGACGCTACCAGCATAATCAATGTTGATTTGGGAAGATGAAAATTCGTTAAAAGATGATTGACGCGAATAGGGGGATTTTGAGGATGCAAAAAGAGGTCGCATTTTCCTACTGGCACTTTGGTTCTAGCAAAATACTCTACCGTTCGTGTGACGGTTGTCCCCACGGCTAAGATGTTTTTGGGGCTTTCAATGAGTTTACATGTAAGCGAAGGAATGGCGTAAATCTCGGAGTGCATCACATGATCTTTGATGTGTTCCGCTTCGACGGGTTTAAAGGTTCCTGCTCCTACATGTAAGGTTAAAAAATGGGTTTCGTAACGCTTTTTTAACGCTTTAAACATTGCATCGGTGAAGTGCAATGAAGCGGTTGGTGCAGCAACCGCACCTTGCTCTTTAGCAAAAACTGTTTGGTAATCCACACTGTCTTCATTGGTATCTTCTCGTTTGATGTACGGAGGAAGTGGAATATGTCCAATTTTTTCGAGTACATCAAAGAGCGCTTTGGTATGTAAAGCTTTGCCTTCTTGAAAAAATGCAACCACACGGGTACCATCCTCTTTGAGTTCGATAATTCTTGCGTGCATATGTTCATCAAAAAAGAGCTCAGTTCCTGCTTTAACACGACCTCTGATGTAAACAGAGTAGCAATTTTCTTGTAGTGGGGCGTTGAGAAGCACTTCGACTTCACCGCCACTCTCTTTTTTGCCAAAAATACGTGCCTTAATGACCTTAGTGTCATTGAGAAGAATCGCAATGTCTGAGGGTAAAAAGTCAAAAAGATGTTTGAAAAGCGTGTGCGTGATGCGACCAGTTTTTCGATCAAACACCAAAAGCCTCGCCTCATCTCTGGGTTCAACCGGATGTGTGGCGATAAGCTCTGGCGGAAGTGTGTAGTCGTAAGTCGATTTTAAAAGCGGGTCTATGGTCTATTCCTCGCTTTTTGTTTCTTCATCATCTTCAGTTTCATCATCATCTTCAGTTTCATCAACTTCTGGTGGAATGTACGGATTTACCGCTTTAGCGACCAAAATAGAGATACCATAAAGAATAAGCAGAGGAGCTGCCATTAAAAATTGGGACAAAATATCAGGAGGGGTTAAAATACCTGCAACGACAAAGATAATAATAATGGCATAGCGAAAAAACTCTTTGAGTCCTTTATCATCGACAAGTCCCAATTTTGCAAAGAAAAAGATGACAACAGGCATTTCAAAAGAGAGTCCAAATCCTACTAAGAATTTGGTGAAAAAACCAACGTATTCGCCGATGCTAGGAAGCGCAGTAAACAAAGCACTACCAAAACCAATCAAAAAGGCAAAGGCTAAAGGAACGACAACATAGTAACAAAAAGAGGCACCTAAGGTAAACATTGTTGTGGCTGCGAGCACAAAAGGAATGACCAACTTTTTTTCATTCTCATAAAGACCTGGGGCAACAAAAAGCCAAAATTGCCAAAAGATAACGGGCAATGAGAGAATAAATCCTGCAAAAAAAGCAACTTTCATTGCGGTGAAAAAAGGTTCTTGTACGCCTGTGAAAATGACATTACTTCCTTCAGGAAGAACCGCTTTAAGAGGAGCGATCATCCATGCAAGGATGGGTTGCCAAAAGGCAAAGCAGACAATAAACATTACTAAAATAACCAGTAAGGCGATCGAAAGTCTTTTACGAAGTTCAGCTAAATGGGGTTTTAACTCATCAAACATTATGCATTTACCTCTTTCTTGATCTCTTTAGGGGTTTCTTCAACAATCACAGGTTGTTGTGGAGTGACGGGAGTGGCAGAAGATTCAAGGGAAGCACTCTCTTTGACACTATTTTCAAGCTCTTTTAACGAGTCATTGACGCCTTGTGTCGTTTTTTTAATCTCTTCAAGCTCATCAAATGTGATCACTTTACGAGCACTTGCCGTTGCTTCATCTAGTTTTTTCTTATAGGTGATTGCTTCTTCTTTAAGCTCTTGAATTTTCATCTCTTGTTCAAAGGTACTTTTGACGTCATTGATGCTGGTTTTCAGTGTTTTAAAAAATTTTGCACCTTTGACCATTGCCTCTGGAAGTTTTTCTGGACCTAAAAATATAATCGCAATAATTACAATAACAAGGATTTCTCCTATACCCATACCGAACATGAAAGGTACCGCCTCACAGTTAATTTGAAGCTTGGATTTTATCTGAATTTATATCAAAATACCATAAATATCTATTATCCTATTGTATAATAGATCAAGAGAAATTTCAGAAAGAGCGAGCAAACCTATGTTGTTTAACATGAACCCTTTACGTATTGTGATTATTTATGCTCTTTTCTCTGTGTTGTGGATCTATTTTTCAGATCATGCAGTAGAGTATTTTGTTACTAATACCACTCTCTTTGCAACACTCTCAACCTATAAAGGTTTCTTTTTTGTTTTCATCACATCAGTGCTGCTTTATAGTTTGATTAAAACAAAAATTCTTCAAATTGAATCCATGCAAAAAAAACTTAAAGAAAATGAACAACGTTTGGAGCATGTCATTCAAGGTGCCAATTTAGGGTATTGGGATTGGGATTATGTCCATCATACCCATATTGTCAATGATATATGGCTCTCTTTTTTAGGCTTAAAACGAGAAGATATTGATGACATAGATACGGATTGGTCAAATCGAATTCATCCTGATGATCAAATGATTGCGCACAATGCTATTGAAAATACAATTCGAAATAATAAGCCTTATGTTATAGAGTTTCGTATGCGTCATCAAAATGGACATTGGGTTTGGATAGAAGGCTCAGGTGCTGTCGTCGAACGCGATAAAATGGGTGCTGCATTAAGACTTGCTGGAACGCATCGTGACATTAGTGATCGTAAAAATGCACAACAAGAGGTGCTTTTTTTAGCTCTAAATGATCCTTTGACAAAACTGCCAAATCGTGTTTTTTTGAAACAAGAGCTTGAAAAACGTTTAGTCAATGAGCCTGCATTATCTTTTATATTTCTAGATTTGGATCGTTTTAAAACGATCAATGATATGTATGGTCACACATTAGGTGATAAAGTTATTCAATTAGTGGCTGAACGCTTTTTATCGTGTTTATCTGAAACTGATTTTATGTCCCGTGTAGGTGGCGATGAATTTGTTATTTTGACAAATGGCCATTTACATGTAGAAGCATTGTGTGAAAAATTAGCCAATAGTTTGACTGTTCCCCTTGACGTTGCTATAGAACATTTCAAGGTGACTACAAGCATGGGTGTAGCGTGTTGTCCACAAGATGGTAAGAGTTTTGAGTCCCTCTTGAAAAATGCAGATACCGCGATGTACGAAGCTAAAAAAATGAGTAGCAAAAAATGTTATGCCTTTTATACATCTTCTATGACAGAACACCTTTTAAATGTTTCCAAGTTAGATAATGACCTAAAAGAAGCGATTGATAATGACGAATTGATCGTTTGTTTTCAACCTGAAGTCAATCTTTATACAAACAAAATTACAGGTCTTGAAGCACTTGTTCGGTGGCAACATCCTATTAATGGCATGATGATGCCAGATAGTTTTATTGCAAGAGCAGAAGAGACAAGATTGATCATTCCCCTTGGATTATTGATTTTTAAAAAAGTGTTAGAACAGTTGAACACATGGTCTCAACAAAATTTATTTGAGGATGTCATTGTTGCTATCAATATTTCCAGTGTACAAATCGAAGAAGATGATTTTGTTGAGAAAATTGAAGCAATACGTGAGAATGTTGGCGTGAGTGCTTTAACCATAGAGCTCGAAGTAACCGAGAGTTGCTTTATGAGCAATCCTAAACAATTTGCTATAACGTTACAAAAACTTGAAAATTTGGGCTACAAAATTTCAATTGATGATTTTGGTACAGGGTATTCGTCTCTCAGTTACCTCAAACAGCTACCGTTGCATAAGCTTAAAATTGATCGTTCTTTTATCAAAGATTTACCAGAAGCCAAGGATGATCAAGCTATTGCTAAAGCAATTATTGCTTTGGGTAAAACACTTGAACTTGAAGTATTGGCCGAAGGCGTTGAAACACAAGCGCAAAAAGCCTTTCTCATTGAAAATGGGTGTGATAGTATGCAAGGCTATCTTTTTGCAAAACCTATGACTGCTGAAGCGCTGGTGGCCTTTTTAGATCAAAACTAACTTTTAGCTCCTTTTTTGTACAATAAGCCTATTTTAATTACATCACATAGGGCAACAATCCATGGAAAATTTAGACGCAGTGTTAAAAAAACATAAGTTAACCAAAGACGAATATGAAAATATTTTGAATATTTTAGGACGTGAGCCAAATCTTTTGGAGATTGGCATCTTCTCATCCATGTGGAGTGAGCACTGCTCGTATAAATCCAGTAAAAAATACCTTAATGGCTTTCCTACCAAAGCGCCATGGGTCATTCAAGGACCGGGTGAAAATGCAGGTGTTATTGATGTCGGCGATGGTATGGCAGCGGTCTTTAAGATGGAATCTCACAATCACCCAAGTTTTATCGAGCCTTACCAAGGTGCGGCAACGGGTGTTGGCGGCATTTTAAGAGACGTTTTTACCATGGGCGCTCGTCCTGTTGCAAACATGAACTCCCTTCGTTTTGGAAATGTGACCAACAACGATGACACGTCACGTCACCAACGTTTTCTTGTCCGTGGTGTCGTTGCGGGCATTGGTGGATACGGTAACTGTATGGGTGTTCCGACCATTGGTGGTGAGACATTCTTTGATGAGAGCTACAATGGCAATATCTTGGTGAATGCGTTCACGCTGGGTCTTGCAAAAAGTGATGAAATTTTTTACGGAAAAGCAGAAGGCCTTGGTAATCCTGTCGTTTACGTTGGCTCAAAAACTGGACGTGATGGTCTGGGTGGTGCTGTTATGGCGAGCGATAGCTTTACTGAAGCGAACAAAAGCCTACGTCCAACCGTTCAAGTCGGTGATCCTTTTGCTGAGAAGCTTCTTTTAGAGGCGTGTTTAGAACTCTTTAAAACCGATTATATTGTGGGTATCCAAGATATGGGAGCGGCTGGACTTACTTCAAGCTCCTTTGAGATGGCAGGACGCAGTGGCAGCGGTATGATTATGCACCTTGATCGTGTGCCTGCACGTGAAGAGGGGATGCAACCGTTTGAATTTATGCTCTCAGAGTCCCAAGAACGTATGCTCATTTGTGCCAAAAAAGGGTATGAGGACAAAGTCGTTGATATCTTTAGAAAATGGGATCTCAATGCTGAAATTATCGGTGAGGTCACCGCAACGGGCAACATGGAACTCTTCTGGCATGGCGAAAAAGTGGCTGATATGCCCGTTCAACCCGTCAGCGAACAAGCGCCGATTTACGACAGACCAACCAAAGAGCCAGCTTATTTGGCAACTATTAAAAACACAAACATTAATGACTTTGCCAAAGTTGAGAACCAAAAAGCGTTTGACACCCTTTTAAATTCCGTTGAAGTCAGCGATAAAACATGGATTTTTAACCAATATGACTCGACGGTTCAAACCAATACGATTAAAGCACCAGGAAGTTTGGATGCGAGTGTAATTCGCATCAAAGAAAATGGTAAAGCCCTTGCGATGAGTAGCGACTGTAATCCACGTTATAACTATATCGACCCTAAAATGGGTGCTGCGGCTGCGGTGGCTGAGAGTGGACGAAATGTAGCGATGAGTGGCGCACGACCTCTTGCCATTACCGATTGTCTAAACTACGGAAACCCTGAAAATCCTGAAGTCATGTGGCAGTTTGCACAAGGGTGTTACGGCATCAAAGAGGCGTGTGCAAAACTAAACACACCCGTTGTCAGCGGTAACGTCTCTTTGTACAACGAAACCAACGGTGTGGGTGTTTTCCCAACCCCTGCAATCGTTATGGTAGGTTTGAATGATGATGCCAACAAAACACTTCCGTCCAGCTTCCAAAAAGAGGGTGCAAGCGTTTATCTGATCGGTGAGACAAAAAGTGATTTTGGCGGTAGCTTGTATATGAAAGAGTTGTACGGCAAAGTTGAAGGAACACTCGCAGAGCTGAATTACGACAAAGAGTTGAAACTCTGGGAGCTTGTGATCGAAGCCAATAAAAAAGGTTTCTTGAATGCGGCTAAAGATGTGAATGTCGGTGGTATTGCCATCGCTTTGGCGAAGATGGTTGCAAAAAGCAAAAAAGGCGTTACATGTAACTTTACATGTAAGGATACTAAAGACATTTTTGCGGAGAGTTTCTCACGCGCTATCGTTGAAGTCAATGACGAAGCAGGATTTGAAGCAATGGCCAAAAATGTCGGTATTAGCGTTACAAAAATCGGAACAGTGGGTGGAAATAGCTTTACATGTAATGATGTTTCAAAAAGCGTTGAAGCGATTTGTGAGCGCTATTTCAACCGCTTTGTTGAAGTGGTTGAACAAGACATCTAAAAACTTTAAGAGGTGCTTTTTGCACCTCCGGGAGTGTTCAGAAATCTGTGTCAGCACCGTGTAGCTCCTAAAATTGTATCATAAATTTAAAGCCTTGCCCAATCTGCCCTCGAAAACAATAGAGAGTTGAGAGAGGGTTAGGCTCCAGTTTCGAATAGGCATTGTCCATTTTTTCTGCGCATTTTGAATTCCCATAAACAATAATTTAAGTAAGCTATCATCATTTGGAAATGCCCCTTTTGTTTTTGTGAGGGTTCTAAACTGACGATGAACCGATTCAATAATGTTGGTGGTATAAATGACGCGTCTAATATCTTCTGGGTATTGAAAGTACAGTGAGAGATTATCCCATTTGTTACGCCATGATTGAAACACGATAGGGTATTTTTTACCCCATTTCTCTTCTAGTTTGTCTAATTCATTTTCAGCTTCTTCTTTAGTAAAGGCTTGATAGACAGCTTTGAGTTCACTGGCAAATTGTTTCTGATGCAATGATCCTACAAATCGTATGGAGTTGCGTATCTGATGCACAATACAGAGCTGTACCTCGGTATGAGGAAACACAGAATTAATGGCTTCAGGAAATCCTTTAAGTCCATCAACGGAGGCAATCAATATATCTTTCACTCCACGGTTTTGCAAATCTGTAAGTACCTGTAGCCAGAACTTCGCTCCCTCATTTTCACCCAAATAAAGCCCTAAAACCTCTTTTCTTCCATCGGTCTTAATGCCAAGAACGGTATAAAATGCTTTAGAGATATATTTCCCTTCATCTTTAACTTTATAGTGAATGGCATCTAAGAAGATAAAAGGATAAAGCTCTTCCAAGGGACGAACACGCCACTCTTGTAGCATGGGTAGGATTTTATCCGTTACCGCACTTATGGTGGCTTTGGAGAAGCCGACACCGTATATCTCTTCAATATGGTCTGCTATTTGGCTGTAACTGTTGCCAAGGGCATAGAGTGAGAGTATCTTTTGCTCTATTTGATCCGACATATGGGTTTGATTTTTCTTCACGATTTGGGGCTCAAATGTACCTGCTCGATCTCGTGGTACATCCAATTCAAAACTGCCCATTTCGCTTTTCATGGTTTTAGAGCTGGTACCATTTTTACGGTTCTTTGCTAAATCTTGCGTGAGATGTGATTCTATCTCTGCTTGCAGTGCTGCTTCTGTCAGTTGCTTAATCAATGGAGCAAGTGCCCCATCTTTCCCTCCGAGGGCTTTACCCTCACGTATCTGTTGTAATATTGCCTCTGTGTCTATCTGTATTTCCATCTTTCAATCCTTTTGTAGTTAAAATACTACCAGATTGACACAGATTTTCTAACGCTCCCGCACCTCCTCTTTTCTTTAAACCCCGCTCTAAATTTCTTACATGTAAAGAGACTAATCCTTTTTCTTGATTAATATTTTAAATTTAGTCCACAAGTGATTGATTTAATCTATCTTGTTTTTGGTATATTTATAATACTTGAGGATAAAAAGAGTGTTTGATACAGTGAAATACAATCAATGGATGCAATCTTCAAGGGTTTTACAAGTTCGTTATATCTCTCTTTTAACGGCTACTTTATATTATATCTATGCTCAAATTGATACCTTTCTTGTCCCTGCAAAATCGTTATTTTTTGTTCATTCGATCCATTTGTATTTTCTTTGTCCTGCTATACTGGTGATTATAGGATTGACTTTTTTTGAAAAGTATCACGCTATATTGACATATTTTCTGATATTAATTCCCATTGGTGCGAGTCTTGGAAATTTTCTGATTCTTTCAAAATTTGAAGAATCCACCCTTTATACACCCGAAACGTATTTCATTATTTTTTGGGTTTTTATTCTTTCCGGATTAAGGCTTTTTCTTGCTATTATCAGTGTCAGTGTGATCATTTTTATTTCTTTTTTTTCCAACGCATATCTTTCCCCTCAAGCCTTTATACTGCATCTGTTTTGGATTCTTTGTTCAACGTCTTTTGGAATTTTGGGTGCTTACCTGCTAGAGCGCTCAAACAAAAAAGTATTTAAAAATAAAGAGATACTGGCAACTCTTGCCATTACCGATAAACTTACAGGTCTTTACAATCGTGCAAAATTTGATGAAGTTTTATCGCAGGAGTTAGCCCGCGCCAAACGATCGCATCACACCTTTGGTTTAGTGATAAAGAAAACGATACCGATACCGTGATAATTTCACGCGCTGATCTAGCGTTATATGAGGCAAAAAATAGCGGTCGAAATTGTATCAAAGTGGCATTATAATACTAAAGTTTTACATGTAAAAATAGTTTTGACCTATCTTTTTATGATGCAAAAGTGCGATGAATCACTCTCTACGGAGGCCTGAGTATAAAATTCAAACAAACGTTTGACTTAAACAACTGTTTATGTTAAGCTTTCACCAATAAAGTGGCGAAGGAGTACAGATTTGCTGAAAAATTCCACCCAATCAAAATTACCGAAAGAGAAGATATTGCAAACAGCGTACAGGCTTTTTGGAGAACGCTCGCTGGAAGATGTTTCGGTGAGAGAACTTGCTAAAGAAGCCAATGTCAATATTTCCTCAATTAATTACTATTATGGAAGTAAGGAAGAGCTTTATTTAGCAGTTGTGAATAACATTACAGAAATGATGGCGCAAAGAGCAAATGAATTTACGAGTGCTTTTAACGCGGCGCAAAAAGATGCCGTCGCCTCAGATGCGTTTTATATTTATTGGTTGAAACATCTTTTGGAGATGATTGCACGATTGATTATCGGCAGGCTCAAAGAAAATAATTATTTGCACCGCATTATCATCAGAGAGCAAATGACGCCTTCAAAGGGGTTTGAACTGTTGTATCAACAAGGCTTAGAGCCAATACTTACTATCATAGATGATTTGATTGCACGTATTAGCCAACAAGCGATGACTTCACCTGACGTGAGGGCAAGAACGCATACACTGCTGGGTCAAATTGTCATTTTTAGCGTACAACAAATCACCATCATGCAACGTATGCCTTTTTTAGAGGAAGATCAAGAAGAAAATATGGACATTATTATTCGCACGATTCTTGAGAATACGGAATATATTCTTTGGGGATTGGTTTCAAAAAGGGATCAAGCATGAAAAAATTAGCCTTATTTTTACTACTGGTTATTTTAGGTGGAGGCGGGTATTATTACTACAGCCACGTCAAAGGGCAAGAAAAGCCATTGGTTTTTTACGGGAACATTGAAAACCGTACGCAAGATTTATCCTTTCGATTTTTAGGGACGATTCAAAGTATCGCCAAAGATGAGGGTCAGTCTTTCAGCAAAGGTGAACCTTTAGTGAACTTAGATACTACCGCGTTACACTATCAATTAGACAATCTCAACGCACAAATCATGGCTTCAAAAGCGACCTTAGCAAAGCTTACCCAAGGGTACCGTGCTGAAGAAATTGCGCAAGCAAAGGCCAGTGTTGAAGAGACACAAGCAGCCTTAGCGAGAATGAAAGATATTTATCTCAGACAAGAAAAGCTTTTAAAGGTCGATGCCACAATAGAGCAAGATTATATATCTGCCAAAACACAGTACGATCAAGCCAAAGCCAGTTACGATAAAGCGCTCAGTTATTATGAGTTAGAACGTAAAGGTTATCGCGAGGAAGATATTGAAGTGCAAAAGGCAACCGTGTTGTCATTGGTCGCCCAAGCCAAAAGCGTAGAGCATGACATAGAGGATGCAACACTGTATGCACCAACCAAAGGAACTGTCCTTGCGCGTTATAAAGAGCCCTCATCCATCGTGAGTGCAGCTCAGAGTATCTTGGAAATTGCTTTGGAAGACGAATATTGGGTCAAAGCGTATGTGGCTGAGCCGCTTTTAGACAAAATTACGCAAGGTGAGTCTATGTTAGTTTACATTGATTCACGTAAAGAACCTTATGAAGGCAGTATTGGGTTTATCTCTGCTGTCGCAGAATTTACCCCTAAAAATATTGAGACGACGGAACTTCGTCCTGATCTTGTGTACCGTTTTCGTGTGATTATTAAAAACCCAGATTCGCATTTAAAACAAGGGATGCCCGTTACCATTAAATGTAAAGAAGATACCCAAAAATGACCATCGTCACGGCGGAACAGCTCTCTAAAATCTTTCCTAATAAAGACACACCAGCGCTTCATGCGCTTGATTTTTCCATCGAAACGGGAAAAATCACAGGACTTGTAGGCCCTGATGGCGCTGGAAAAACGACGTTAATACGCATGTTAGCAGGACTGCTAGCCCCAACTTCTGGAAAATTGGAAATTTTAGGAACCTTAATGCCGTGTACGCAAAGCTCTCTTTTGCAACAAATTGGGTATATGCCTCAAAAATTTGGACTCTATGAAGATTTGAGCGTGGATGAAAATTTGCGACTTTATGCCACGTTACAAGATGTGGAAGCGCCCAAAGAGCGTATTCAAGAGTTATTGGAGTTTACATCGCTTTTAGAGTTTCGTACACGCAAAGCGGGTGCGCTCTCAGGTGGAATGAAACAAAAATTAGGACTCGCGTGTGCTTTGATTAAAAAGCCAAAGCTTCTCCTTCTGGATGAACCTGGTGTCGGGGTTGATCCGATTTCGCGCATCAATCTTTGGGAGATGATCCAAACACTTTTGGAAGAAGATGTTGCGGTCTTGTGGGGAACGTCGTATCTCGATGAAGCGGATAAGTGTGATTCGGTTATCTTACTGAATGATGGAGTCTCTCTTTATCAAGGATTGCCACAGAAAATGAAAGAACCTCTTAAGGGAGAAGTCTATCTTGTGAGCACTATCAGCACCGATAAACGAAGGCTTCTTACCCACCTTTTACATGCCCCTGATGTGATGGACGCTGTTTTGGTAGGCAATACCATTCGTGTCAATCTTAAAGAAGGAACATCCTTTCCAACTTCACATCTAAGCGAATACGATAGCAAGGCGAGTTTTGTGGTATGTGCGCCTACATTTGAAGATGCTTTTGTGCGATTACTCGGTGTTAAGACCGAGCCAGAATCGCTTTTAGCAAATCAAATGGCACCCAAAAAAGAGTATCAAGGCTATTTGATTGAAGCAAAAAAATCTAACCAAAACATTTGGAAAGTTTATAGCGACAGATCATATTGATTTTAAGATTGGACGAGGAGAAATTTTTGGTTTTTTAGGACCCAATGGTGCGGGGAAATCAACCACGTTTAAGATGTTGTGTGGGCTGCTGGTTCCAACCGAGGGAACCGCGTTGGTGATGGGTGAAAACCTTTACACGGCAGGCGCAGCGGTACGTTCATACATTGGGTACATGGCACAAAAATTTTCACTCTATGGTACGTTAAATATCATCAATAATTTAGAATTTTTTGCAGGCATCTACGGCTTGAGCGGGAAACAGTATACGCAAAAGATTCAGGATATCATTGAAACCTTTGATTTTAAATCGCATTTAGGAACAAAAGCAGAACTGTTACCTTTGGGCATTAAACAGCGTTTAGCACTTGCTTGTGCCTTGATGCATGAACCTTCTGTCTTGTTTTTTAGATGAGCCTACCAGTGGGGTTGATCCTATCACGCGAAAAGAGTTTTGGACGCATATTAACGGGATTGTAAAAAAAGGTGTTTCGGTGATGGTGACAACGCACTTTATGGACGAAGCAGAGTATTGTGATCGTATTATGCTGATTTATCATGGAAAAGCCATAGCCACAGGAACCCCAGATGAATTGAAACAGCACGTCTCAAGTGACGCAACAATGGAAGAGGCCTTTATCCATTTAATCGAAACTTACAATAAGAAAGAAAACAGATGAACCGCAAACGACTATTTGCACTTTTAGTGAAAGAGAGTTTGCAAATCATCCGTGATCCTAGTGCCATTTTGATTGCGGTCATTTTGCCGTTGATTTTACTGTTTTTAATGGGCTATGCCGTCTCGTTAGATGCGCGCAATATTCCTTTAGGGATTATCAATAAAAGTAACACCAAAGAGGCACACGACTTAGTTTCTTCGTTTGTTGGCTCTTCTTTTTTTAAGACGCACATTGCTTACAGCAAACAAGAGCTGATGCAAGCACTTCAAGATAATGAACTTAAAGGCGTTTTGGAAGTGCCTGAGTCCTTTGGCAAACACAACGATTATAGCATTCAAATCCTCATCGATGCAACCGAACCCAATACGGGTGGGTTGACTCAAAATTATGCCTCTAAAATCATTCAAACGTGGGCGATTGAAGAGGGCATTATGCCTTCACGTGGTATCACGATTGTGCCTCGTTATTGGTTCAATCCACCGCTTTCGAGCCGGTACTTTCTGATTCCTGGCTCCATCAGTGTTGTCATGACACTTATTGGCATTTTGCTTACCGCATTAGTCATAGCCAGAGAATGGGAAAGAGGTACGATGGAGGCGCTCATGGCAACGCCTACATCGATGATGGAGATTCTTCTAGGAAAATTAATCCCTTATTTTATTTTGGGGTTGGGCTCGATGCTTTTATGTTTTGTGATGGCTTATTTTTGGTATGAGATCCCTTTTAATGGAAATTTTGGCATTTTGCTTTTACTCAGTGCTTTTTACTTGTTCCCCTCACTTAGCATTGGTTTGCTCATCTCCACCATTGCTAAAAATCAATTTGTTGCGGCGCAAGTTTCCATCATAGCGGGCTTTTTACCTGCTTTTTTACTGTCAGGCTTTTTGTTTGAAATTAACAATATGCCTATCGCTTTACAATTTTTCACATATGTCATCCCTGCACGGTATTTTGTAGAGTCCTTGCAGACAATTTTTCTGGTGGGGAATATCCCTTCAATTTTCATCAAAGATATGGCATGTATGTTTGTGGTCGGACTTTTCTTTTTTACCCTTGTGGTGAAGAAAACAAAGAAGGGGTTGGAATGATAGGTCGATTATTCGCACTGATTCGTAAAGAGGCATTAGCGATCAAAAATGACAAAAAAAGCCTTTTTGTGGTGATTGTACCTCCCTTGATTCAAGTGCTAATGTTTTCGTTTGCTGCAACCTTGGAAGTGAAGCATATTGATTTGGCTATTTTTGATCAAGATGGAACACATACGAGCCAAGAGCTGATTCAAGCGTTCAAAGGCTCACCTTATGTACAAACACTGCTTCGTGTTCACCATCAAGATGAAATTTCAGAGCTCATCAATACCCAAAAAGTCTTAGCTGTCCTTGTCATTCCCAGTGGTTTTGGTAAAGAGCTATTAAGCGCTAAGGCAAATGTTCAACTCTTACTCGATGGCAGACGCTCCAACACCGCTCAAATTACAGAGGGCTATTTAAGCAGTATCGTGCAAACCTTTTTTCTGAGCAAACAACCTACATCGAGCGCTGTTAGCATTCAAACGCGCTTCTTTTTTAACCCTAATTTGAGTAATTTTTGGTGGATTGTTCCCAATCTTTTTGGCACGATTACGATGGTTGTTGCGATGTTATTAACAGCTCTATCAATTGCAAGAGAGCGAGAACTAGGAACCTTTGATCAAATCCTTGTCTCTCCGCTACGACCGTTTGAAATTCTTATTGGAAAACTAGTTCCTGCTTTGTTGATTAGCATAACGGAGTCCCTTTTAATTTTACTGGCGGCACTGTATCTTTTTGGCGTTCCGCTCATGGGTTCTTTAACCATTTTGTATACAGGCGTTATTGTTTTTTTATTTTCTATCTCAGGCATTGGCTTGTTCATCTCAGCCATTTCCAATACCCAACAACAAGCTATCTTAGGCTCCTTTGTTTTCTTGCTTCCTTCGATTTTACTCTCAGGTTTTGCGACACCTGTGGAAAATATGCCTTCATGGTTGCAGCCTTTAACGGCACTTACACCGCTTAAATATTATCTTGTTCTGATCAAAGGTGTTTTTTTAAAGGACATCTCTTGGGCGATTGCTTGGAGCCAGATTGTGCCGATGTTCTGTTTAGGAGTTATTGCGATGAGTATAGCGATGATCTTCTTTCACAGAAGATCACGCTAAAAAACTATCTGAAAAAGAATATTTCAATTTATAAATAGATGCAGGATCATAAATTCTTTTAATTTGAAAAAGAATATTATTTTAGCTCAAATTTGATAATGAAAAGGGCATGGATGAAAAGCATTGCAGTCTATTGTGGTTCAAGTCTTGGGGCAAGTGAAATTTATAAAAAGCAAGCAATTTTACTGGGCAAATTTTTAGCAAAAAATAATATTACATTAATTTATGGTGGAGCCAGTGTTGGTATTATGGGAACTATTGCAGATGCAGTTCTTGCAGAAGGCGGTTCTGTTATTGGTGTTATTCCAGCATTTCTTGAACAAAGAGAAATCGCGCATAAAGATTTGACGGAACTGATTTGTGTGGACACGATGCATGAACGTAAAGCGAAAATGATGGCATTAGCGGATGGTTTTATTGCTCTGCCAGGAGGACCTGGAACGCTTGAAGAATTTTTTGAAGTTTTTACATGGAATCAGATAGGATTGTTACAAAAGCCTTGTGGTATTTTAAATATCAATGGTTATTACAACAAGCTTATTGAGTTATTTGATCATATGGTTGCTGAAAAATTTTTACAAGAACGTGCGCGCAATGTATTTTATGTTGATGATAACTATGAGAGCTTATTGAATCAAATGAATGCGTATACGCCACCTGCCATTAAAACGTATTAATGTCGCATTTGAGTAACACAAGCTTTGCTTGTGTTACATGTAAAGTCTAAAACGTTCCGTAAGCGACAAAAAAGGCGATATTCATACATTGAGGTTGTGCGGCACCACCTTTGGATGGGCAACGTTTCATATAGGTATTAATGACTTTGCCATCTTTATTGGTGAGCATCGGATAATTGAAATTCATATAGTCCAAGATATTTTTGCCATTGGAATGGTGAATAAACTCAACTGTACCATCAGGTTCAACTTTTGTGACAATGCCTACATGCGTAATATTTTCAGCCACTTGAACAGAAGGTTTTTTTACCGCAACTTTATTTTTACCTTTACCTTTGGTTTTCACTGCAGGTTTGTGCTCAGTGTTTTCAAAAAAGACAAGGTCTCCAAGATGGGGAAGTCTGGTTTCATAGGCATTCCCTTTTTGGGACATAAGATTGAACATGGCACGCGATTTTCGAGCATTGTCAAAACTTTGGCTTAACTCTTTTTCCTTATAAAAAGGAGCTCCTGTTTTATAGTTGATTAGACTCACAAAGCCTGAGCAGTCGCCACCATCGCGTTTACCTAAATACATCAATGCATTTTGAACAATAGATTCACGTAAAGAGAGTTTTTGTACAGGGCGTAAGTCGTAACTCTCATGTTCTTGTTGTAAGTAAAAATCATTAGACGGGTTTTCTCCAAGATACATTTTCTTCTCAGATTGAGTGTTCTCTGCCATTGGTACCGTAGGTGTTTCAACAGTTGCTTTTGGTGCGCAGCCTATGACAAAAAGAGCAGCCAAGCTCAACGTAAGCCATTTTTTCATTTGATTCTCCCATATGCGCTAAAATATGCGGGTGCTAAGCATTTATGGTTTTCATCTTTAGAACATTTTTCCATATAAGAGTTGACAACTTTATTGTTGTACATCGCAACGGTTGGATAGTTAAGATTCATTTGGCTAATCAAATTTTTTCCTTTGGTGTGGTGTATAAAATAGACAGTTTCATCGGGATCAATTTGTGTGACAATCCCAATGTGTGTGATGTTATCATCACTTTTGGATTTAGAATATTTTTTAACAGTGTTGGCAAAAAAGATCAGATCGCCAACTCTAGGTTTGTCTTGGTAGGTACGTTTTTGAGTTTCAAGAAGATTGTAAATGGCTAATGAGCGTCTTGTATCTTCAAAATAACCATTGAGTTCTGCTGGTGTGAAAAAAGGCTCGGTACTCTCTTTGTTGACCAAGCTTACAAATCCAGAACAGTCTAAGCCATCTTTTTTTCCTTGATGTTTAAGAGCATTTGTAACGATCTCTTGACGTTTGGGTGCATCATCTTTAGCTTGTGGAAGTTCAGGAGCATTTTGTGTAAACTCTTTTTGGGCACAACCAGTTAGTAAAAACAAGCAGGAACAAAGTGCAAATAGGTACTGTTTCATTCAAATCCTCATAAAAAGTGCGGCAGGCATATTAGCTATTTTTACCTAAATTTTTGGTACAAGCACTGTACGTTCTAAGGTATCTAACCATTTTTCTTCCATATGGTCGTACGTCTTAATGGTAACATGATTGTCATATAAAAACAAAGAGTTTGTCCAAATCACCTCTTTATTCATATCGCTATTGTGGATGTTAGTGACATGTTCAACATGATTGATTGTTGAAGCAAAACTAGGCTCTTTTGCGGATGTGTGCGTATGTCCACTGACCCATAAAAAAAGTTGGGGATTGGCATGCAGTAATGTTTGAATTTTCTCCTTAGGTTGAGCGATAAAATTGGGAGTATTTGCCCAATGGTTATAATTTTCTAATGTATGATCTAGGGGTGCATGAAAAAAGACGATAGTAGGTGTTTTAGGATGATTTTTGAGCTCATTTTCAAACCAACTGAACTGTTCATCTGAGAGTTTTGTTAAATATGTTGCATCATCGGCAGAGAGGAAAATAAGTAAATAGGGTGGTTTTTCAATGCTATAGTAGAGCTTCGAGAGTCCAAATGTGCTCTGAAAACGCCTCAGTTTTTGGTCTTGAATTTCACGAGGTGCATGTTGGAATTTTCCATTGCTATCGAGCTCATCAGCATAGACAAAATCGTGATTACCGGTAATAACATGAAGTGGCTTCGTGAGTTTTGAAAAGTAGTTTTTAGCAAAGTCATACTCCTCTTGTATCCCCGTTTTAGAGCAGATATCACCCACGGCTACAACCATATCGACATCATTCCATTGGTTAATCTGCTCTAGCACTTTCTCTTTCATCTGAGGATTTTTTCCTGGAAGATGAGGATCTCCAAGCACCACAATGTGTGAATCACTGTAGAGGCTAAGAGCTGTTAAAAGTCCTAGGAGTAAATATTTAATCATAAGCTATCCAGTGCCTTTTGCATACGTTTCAAAATCTCTTTCAAAACACTTTTTTGGGTTCCAAAGTTTAATCGTACACAATTTTTGTCGCCAAATGGTTCCCCATCGCTTAGCCCAACACCAAAATTCAAAAAAAACTCGTAGGGGCTCTTTACATGTAAAGCAGATGCATCGATCCACGCGAGAAAGGTTGCTTCTTGATCTAAAAGTTTGAGTTTTGGATTTTTACGGACAAAGTCTTGTACCATTTTAAGATTTTCAGCCAAATAGAGACGAAGTTCACCCAGCCACGCATCACCTTCAAGGTAAGCTGCTTTAAGCGCGGTGATACCTAAAAGATTGATACCTCCGACCATACTGCCCATTGTCTTTTTAAAGTTTTTGCGAAGTTCTGCATTGGGAATAATCGCAAATGAGGCTTGAAGCCCTGCGATGTTAAAGGTTTTACTTGGTGCCATCAACGTAATACTTTTTTGTGCTAATGCATCGCTTAGTGAAGCAATAGGAACATGTTTAGCCTCTGGATTTAAAAGTAGATCCGCATGGATTTCATCGGAGCAGATCGTAAGATTGTGTTTTAAACAAAAATCCCCAAGTCTTTCAAGTTCTTTACATGTAAAAACAGTTCCAGCCGGATTGTAAGGATTACAGAGCATAAAAAGTTTACAGGTAGGTTTTATTGCTTGCTCCATCGCCTCATAATCCAGTACCCAACGGTTATTTTCTTCTTTCATCGCAATGGCGAGAACTTCTTTATGGGCGTACTTTGGTGCTTTAATGAAGTGCGGATAAATTGGTGTCGTTGTCATCACGCTTGCTCCATCCACGGTAAGACATGCGATATTCATGCTGCTAACGACACCATGGGTAAAGAGCAACCACTCTTTTTTGATTTCCCAGTGGTAGTGACGTTTGAGAAATGCAATAATCGCATCGTAGGTTTCATCGTCGATATCTGTGTAGCCAAAAACACCTTCATTCACTCGTGCTTGAAGAGCATCAACCACGCAAGCAGGGGACTTAAAGTCCATATCAGCGACCCATGCGGGGATGACATCAGCTCCTTTATATCTGTTCCATTTTTCACAAGGTGTCTTTGTTCTATCCACAATCTCGTCAAAACTACCCATCAAAATTGTCCTTTTTTTTAGTGTAATGATTGTAACATATTTTTATAAACCAAGTTTTACATGTAAAGGTGAAAAAATGACCTACGTCATTATTGCAGTTGCTATTGTTGTTTTTTATCTCTTGACAAAGAACTATCAAACTGAGGCTTACCAGCATATTAATGTCAATGTTAAGCAGACGCTTAAAGGAGATTTAGCGGAGCATGAAGCGGGACTTTTAGTCGCATTGATGGCAAAAGTCGCCAAAGCCGATGGTAGAGTCAATGAGCTTGAAGCCGAACTTTTAAGTTTGACATTTAATGATATTGCTCGTGTATTTGAAAACAGTGAAAGTGTTCGTGAAGCGCTTAAAGTGATCTATCAAAAAGAGATGCAAAGTTTTGATAACACTCTGATTGTCTCACAAAAATACCTTAAACTGACTCAAAATGACTACGCAAAACGTCTCAAAGTGATGGAATATCTGCTCAATCTTGCCTTTATTGACAATGAATTTTCCAAAGCGGAATTTATGATAACCGAAGACATTGCCAATGCGTTAGAAATTAAACATGCTGATTTTGAGAGACTAATCGCCTCTTTTGAACAATTTTATGCGAATAAAACAGCGCAAACACAGTTTGGAATAAAAAAAGCATATGTAATTTTAGGAGCTGAACCGAGCGAAGATATGGAGAGTATCAAGAAAAAATATCGCGCTTTGGTCAAAGAGCATCACCCCGATATTTTAATGGGGCAAGGAAAAGATCAAAGCATTATCGATGCTGCGACTACGAAGCTTCAAGAGATTAATGAAGCGTATGAGATGATTAAAAAGGAAAAAAGTTAGATGTTATCGACCCCATTTGAAAAACACACCCTCAGTATGTCCGTTTTAATGACACCCGATAAGGCCAATTTCTCTGGCAATGTACATGGAGGAGATCTTTTAAAGCTCCTTGATCAAGTGGCTTATGCCTGTGCATCACGCTATTGTGGTGGGTATGTGGTCACGATGTCGGTTGATCAGGTCATTTTTAAACAAGCGATTCCTGTGGGGATGCTTGTGACATTTTTAGCCAGTGTCAATTTTACGGGTAAAACATCGATGGAAGTAGGCATTAAAGTCATCGCAGAGAATATTCAAAAAGGGATCGCAACGCATACGAACAGTTGCTTTTTCACGATGGTCGCAGTCGATGAAAAGGGGAGACCTACGCCTGTGCCTCCCTTAGTTCCTGAAACAGATGTTGAAAAGAGACGTTTTCATGATGGGCAGCGTCGACGTGACATTAGGCTTCACGGTTACAATGAGATCTCACCCCAAAATTAGGGGTGTGTTTTAGAGTTCTGATTTTATAAGATCTTCTAACTCTTGTTTCCCAAATTTAATGAGTGGTTTGCCATTGACAAAAAACTCTGGTGTGGCATTGACACCTAGCGTTTTGGTATCGGCAATATCTTGTTTAATCAGTGCATCGATCTCAGGTTTTTTCAAATCCTCTTTTAATCTGTCAATATCAATCCCAGCTTCGGGCAAAAATCCCCAAATAAGACCAATGTTTGGGGTGCCGTGACTTGCCCATTTATCTTGGTATTTGTAAATGACTTCCAGTGCTTCAAGGTATTTACCTTGTAAACGTGCCGCTTCAATCATCGCAACCACATAATAGGAATCGGTATGAAAAGGAGCATAGCGCAATACCAGTTTCAGTGTGTCAGGATTTTGTTTGAGTATGCTTTTAACAAACGGATAAAAACTTTTACATGTACCGCACGCTGGGTCAAAAAATTCAACGATGGTTGTTTTCGCATTGGGATTGCCCAAAACATAAGCGTATGGACGCACAAGTGCAGCACTTTTTTCTGCAGAGACACTATGGTTAGCGTTCTTATAAACATAACTTCCTCCGACAAAAAGAAGTACAAGTACGAAGAGTGAAGCGACAATAAGGGTCTGTTTTTTCATAGTTATGAAGCCTTTTAATGTGATAGAGTTCTTGCAGAACTCTTTTGATAACAGTTTTTAGGCAAAGCCCAAAAACCTACGCTACGCCGCTGTGGCACTAAAGCTTGCCTCTAACGAGGCAGAAGACGTCTTACAATTTTGTACGAAATCTAATGAAAATTAAAGTAACAAAAATGAGTGCAAATGCAACCAGTGAGAGAAGCTGAATGGTGATAAATCCAAACCAGTTGATGTAGTCACTTGTACATGAAACCCCTTGAGAACAGGGAGCTAGCGTTTCGGGGACGATGCCAAAGTAGAGCAAATTGTGGTAAATCGCAAAGAAAAGCCCTAGGAGCACGAGTGGCATGGCATATTTGAAAATATTTTGATCGTTGCTAAAAAGTGCGACGAGAAAAAGAACACTCAATGGGTACATGCAAATGCGCTGATACCAACACATGACACAAGGAGGAAACATCATAATTTCACTGAAAAACAGACTTCCGAGCATTGACACCATCGAAACGATCCATGCAAAAAACAGTAGTGTAAAAAGTGTGTTTGACGACTTTTGTATTTGATCCATTAAAACTCCCAATATTTTGCCAATTGTATTTAATACGTCCTAAAAGGAACGTATTGTAAAATAAAAATATCAATAAATTATTAATACGATAAAAAGGACGAGTGTGAGAGCGTTAATTAGTGTCAGCGATAAAACGGGGATTGCGGAGTTTGCTAAGGATTTGGTAGCGTTGGGTTTTGAGATTATTTCTACGGGTGGAACTTATAAACTTTTAAAAGAAGAGGGCATTAAAGCTCTCGAAATTAGTGAAGTAACCAAGTTTCCTGAGATGTTTGATGGACGTGTGAAAACACTCAATCCTCTTATCCACGGAGGGATACTTCATCGAAGAGATTTACCTTTACATGTAAAAGTAGCCAAAGAGCATGGCATTGAAGGAATTGACCTTGTCTGTGTGAATCTTTATCCGTTTAAAGAGACGATTGCTAAGACCGATGATTTTGATGAGATTATCGAAAATATCGACATTGGTGGTCCTGCAATGGTACGAAGTGCAGCGAAAAACTTTAATGATGTCATGATCGTCACCGATGTTTTGGATTATGACCGTGTCATCGAAGCGTTGAAATCGGGTGCTAATAGCTTGGAATTTAGAAGAGATTTGATGATCAAGGCATTCGAGCACACAGGTGCTTACGATAGCATGATCGCCAATTATATGAACAAACGTTTTAACAACGGTTTTGGTGAGAAACAGTTCATTGTTGGCACTAAAGCGTTTGATACCCGTTATGGCGAGAACCCACACCAAAAAGGCTCATTGTACGAGTTTGATTACTTCTTTACCAACAATTTTAAAACCCTCAAGGGCGAAGCCAGCTTTAACAATATGACAGACATCAACGGTGCCGTTAAAATTGCCGCTTCTTTTGGCGATGCACCGGCTGTGTGTATCATCAAACATGCCAATCCGTGTGGTTTTGCTATCGGTAACGATCTGTTAGACAGTTACATCAAAGCGCTTAAATGCGATCCTGTTTCTGCGTACGGTGGTGTCGTGGCGATTAATGGAACCTTGAACAAAGCGTTGGCAGAAAAAATTAATGAGATTTTCGTGGAAGTCATCATCGCGGCAAATGTCGACGAGGATGCGTTGCATGTGTTTGATGCTAAAAAACGTATCAAAATCTTTACGCAAGAGAGCAAATATTTAGTGCTTAGTGAAGATGCGTATGACTTTAAACACGTCGATGGCGGTTTTGTCTTCCAAGAGAGTGATGCAGTGAATGATGATGAGATCAAAAATGCAAAATGTTTGACCAAACGCACCGCTTCCAAACAAGAAATGAGCGATCTTGAAATTGCCTATAAAGTGGCAAGTTTGACCAAATCGAATTGCGTCGTGTATGTGAAAGACAGCGCTATGGTAGCGATTGGTATGGGAATGACCAGTCGTGTGGATGCCGCTAAAGCAGCGCTTCGTAAAGCCGAAGAAATGGGTATTGATGTCAGCGGTGCTGCACTTGCTAGCGAAGCATTTTTCCCATTCCGTGATAGCATTGACGCCGCAGCAGAGGCTGGGGTTAAAGCGATCATTGAACCAGGTGGGAGTATTAGGGATGAAGACGTGATTGCTGCTGCCAATGAGCATGGTATGGCGCTTTATTTCACGGGTGTGCGACACTTTTTACACTAAAATATACTAAGGAGAGTCTTTTTTAAGGCTCTCCTAACATCTATCTTGCTAATTAAGACAATAACTCTCTTTTGCTTGATGTAGATTAAGGAAATTAACTTTACTTTGCATTATAGTTTCATCAAAAAGAAGGATGAAATTATGATGACTCCAGACAATTATCCCCACGAAGCAAAACTTTTACATGTAGATAATGCAACGGTTCCGTTTTTCTCTTATGTACGAGAAGGAATAGAATACATTAGCTTTGATACCTCTTTATGCACGCCACCAGAACCAATGGTCAATGCGATGATTGCGCTTGAGCTGTTAGATAACGCGCATAAAAAAATAGTGATGATTAACCATCGTTCACCTGTTGGTTTATTGGCTAAAGTACAACCATTTTATGACATTGATGTCACTGAAATTGATGGTGGAAAACTTCAACTTGTTTTTTCCTATAAAGAGGGAATGAGTGATAAAGTTGATTTAAGCCAAAAACAGTGCAACGGTTGATATGAAAGTCTCTTTAGCCACAGAGATGGCACCACCTTTTGTATTGGTTGCACATTTTTTTATTGTAGGAATTATATTTTTGTTTTTAAGTGGTATTGCACTACTGTTTATGAGTGTTGACATCTCTGGTTATATTATCTCTTCCTCATTAGCCGCTTTTTCACATTTATATTTGTTGGGTTTTGTGATGATGGTTATTTTTGGAGCCATGTATCAGCTTCTCCCTGTTGTCCTTGAAGTACCTATCTTTTCTAAAGATTTTGCCTATGTACAATTTTATATGTACGTTGTTGGTTTCTCCTTGATGGTGAGTGGGTTTACCTTTGGTGAACTTCATTTATTGATTCCCTATGGTGCGGTTATTACGTATCTTTCAATGCTCATTTTTTGTTTCAATGTTTTTTTAACATTTAATCGTTTAAAAAAGATCACACTTGTAAGTAAATTTTTGCTGATAGGTACAATCTTTTTGTTTATTTCCGTAACGTTAGGTTTGTTAATAGGTCTTAGCTTAGGACATGGTCTTTTAACTATTGATATTGACGCATGGGTAAAAGCACATATATTGGGCACTCTTGGCGGTTTTGTGATGATGATTGTTATGGGTGTTTCTATGGTATTGATACCGATGTTTTCTCTCTCACATGATTATGAAGAGAAGTGGATCAATGCATCATTGTATTTGCATAGTTTTGGAATAGCACTATGTATGATTACCTTGATTGTTAAACTTCCTTTTTTTATTCAAGCGATCGCTATGGTGTTGATAGTGTTGGGAATTTTGTGTTTCATGGTACAAATAACAATTATTTTTCAACAAAGAGCACGTAAGCAAAATGATTATTGGGTTAAAAATGTTGTTTTTGCACTCATCTGCTTGTTTGCAGCATCGATAAGTTGTATATTTTATTTTATTTTTGCTAACAGCACACTAGGCATACTATCTGGGGTACTTTTCTTTTTTGGTTTTTTGCTCTCGTTTATTATTGGGCATATCTATAAAATTTTGCCTTTTTTGATCTGGTACGAGAGATTTGCACCATTTGTTGGCAAACAAAAAGTACCACTTTTACATCAGATGATTCACACGAAAGTAGCCGATACTCAAACGTGGATATTGTTTGTTTCCGTTGTTGTTCTTAGTAGTGGTGTTTTAATGCAGTTTGAAAAACTTTTTTTCATAGGGAGTGTGTTGCTACTTCTATCTTTGATATTGGTAGTTTTTAATACAGTGTATGTGTTTAATTATAAAATGAGGGAGAATGAGAAATGATCATGACAGAAGAAGATATTTACAATGCTATTTCAACCGTAATTGACCCAGAAGTTGGTTTTGATATCGTTTCGTTAGGACTTATTTATGGTGTAAAAATTGAAGATACTCATGTGAATATTACTATGACGCTTTCTACGAAAGGATGCCCTTTGCATGAACTGATTCAGCAATGGACAAAAGATGCTGTCTTAAAAGTCGAGGGTGTGCAAGATTGTACGATTGAAATCGTATGGGAACCTGCATGGAATATTACAATGGCGAGTGAACGTGTCAAAAAGGAACTGTGTGGTTAAGTTGTGTCGTTTTAATAATACATTAATTTCTTAAATGGACAAATATATACTATAATAAAAGTTAATTTTTTGTATTTGGAGACGCAATGGATTTAGTGACCAAAGTGCACAGTGAGCATGTGAATATTCTTATCACAGGCACGATTAAGACAATTGGAAATGCACAAGCGATCAAAGATGCAATTCGCCAAGCGCATGAGCAGCATCCCCATAGTATCATTAACCTCATGATTCAAGACTCTTTTATCATTACTTCATCGGTAATAGGTTTTTTAATCAAGTCCATTAAAATGGACAAAATGAATTTACATGTAAAAGTTGGCAGTGAAGAGCTGTATGAGATGTTAGATGATATGAATTTGATTGAAATCATGAATGTGGGAAGGGTAAAAGGATGAAAAAAGGTATAGGTTTAAAAATAGGGCTAACTCTCATTCCTTTACTTTTGACAAGTTTTATTATTTTGCAATTTTTTATTGTCAATGAGTTTAAAAAATCATCTCAGATCCAAAGTGAAAATAATCTTAATTTGTTTAGTCAGTCTGTTTTCCAAACCGTACGCGCAGCGATGAATTTAGGGGATCGTGCTTTGATTGAAAAGTCATTGAAAGATGCTGGGGAAATGAAAGGAATCCAAGAGCTTAAAATCCATCAGTCACAAGTGGTGATTGATACTTTCGGTATTAATGCAAAACCTTCTACGGATGAAGCTGTCATTAATATCTTTAAAAATCCTGTACAGCATAGCGTGACTCTTGATGATGCAAAAGGGCATCGTTTAAGACTTTTAAAACCTCTTGTTGCTGAGCAAGATTGTTTAGCGTGCCACGCCACCTCTCAAAAAGGTGATGTACTTGGTGTGATGGATATGACGTTTTCATTTGCAGAAATTGATGAATATATTGGCGCTGTTAGCTGGAAACTCATTAGTATTTTTGTCCTTTCATTGCTTATTACTTCCGTGCTTATTATGTTGGTATTGAAACGCGTTGTGGGAAATCCGTTGGGAATTTTATTGGAAAGAATTAAAGATTTATCAAGTGGCAACGGTGATTTAACAGCCCGTGTACAGATCAACAGTCAAGATGAGATGGGTGATATTGCAAAATTCATCAATATTTTCATCGAAAAAATTCAATCTATTATTCTTTCATCTCAAAAAATTTCTCAAAATGTTGAACATACGGGAGAAACACTCAATACCAATGCCGTAGAATTTTCTAAAGGCGTTGTGGATCAAGCTCATCAGATTAAAATGTCGTTTGATCTAATGAAAGATATTGAAACGGATCTTGATCTTTCAGAAGAGCTTGCGATTCATACCGTAGAAGACAATACCTCGTCTTTTAGTGTCCTTGAAAAGATGAGTATTGCCTTGAATGATGTTGTTCAAAATATCAATGGAGCAAGTGATTCTGAGCAAGAGATGGCACACCAAATTCAAAATGTTGTTTCACAAACTGATCAGATCAAAGGTGTCTTGGCGATGATCAAAGATATTGCAGATCAGACCAATTTGCTTGCGCTCAATGCTGCCATTGAAGCTGCTAGGGCAGGGGAACATGGTCGTGGCTTTGCGGTTGTTGCTGATGAAGTGAGAAAACTCGCAGAACGTACACAGAAATCACTTGCAGAGATTGATGCTACGATTAGTGTTATTGTTCAAGGTGTCACACAACTTAGCAGCAATATGGAAGTGAATGCTGAAA
This sequence comes from Sulfurospirillum diekertiae, assembly GCF_011769985.2. Taxonomy (NCBI): domain Bacteria; kingdom Pseudomonadati; phylum Campylobacterota; class Epsilonproteobacteria; order Campylobacterales; family Sulfurospirillaceae; genus Sulfurospirillum; species Sulfurospirillum diekertiae. The sequence continues at coordinate 1,614,593 of NZ_CP039734.2, read as the reverse complement.
ATATTAATCGTATTTCACAAAGTGCATTCGATGTTCAAAATGCAACCGAAGAGACAAAAAATCGTACATTAGAATCTATTGAGGTTTCGAAAAAAGCTTCTAAAAAAGTCGTTGAGATTTCACACTTAACAAATCAAATGATGGAGCAGATGAAGCGAACACTCAGTTTATCTGATAATAATGAAAAAATTGCAGAAGAACTTTCGCATATTTCTCAACGAATGCTTGACTCTTCTCAAAATCTAGATTCTACACTTTCAACGTTTAAAGCTTAAATGCAAAGAGGTTTAACCTCTTTGCAACATCTCTACTTTTTCTTCTATCTCCAATAGTTCTTCAATCATTGGCTCTAAGAGTGCCTCTTTCTCTTCCAATCTTTGACTCAGCGTACTGAGTCCTATTTGCTGATAGCATTCAGGGCTCTCAAGACATTTTTTTGTGGCGGCAATTTCGTCTTCAAGTGCTTGAATTTGTAGCGGTAGCGTTTCAAGTGCTCGCTGCTCTTTGTAGCTCAGTTTTGTAGGCGCACTCTCTTTTGCTTTTTGCACTTTTGGTTCTTCTTTTTCAATCCATGGTGCTTCTTGATTCGATTCCATTGCATCAAGCTCTTTAATCTCTTTTTCAATCTCTAAATATTCACTGTAGCTTTGATAACTCTCCTCAATAATACCTTCACCTTTAAAGACATACAGTTTAGCTGCAATTTTATCGACAAAGTAACGATCGTGGCTGACAAAAATGACCGCACCCGCAAAGCTTTGGATGTACTCTTCCAAAATATTAATCGTTGGAATATCGAGATCATTGGTTGGTTCATCGAGAATAAGGCAATCCACTTCTTGTGAAAAGAGCAGGGCGAGGGCAACACGATTTTTTTCACCACCACTGAGTATGCCGATCTTTTTGTTCAAATCTTCTTTTGGAAAAAGAAAGTCTTTTAGATAGCCAAAGACGTGAAGATTTTTTCCTTTGACATCAACCCTATCGCCTCCATTAGGACAAAAAGTTTCTATGAGGTTTTTAGTATCATCGAGCATAGCTCGTTGTTGATCAAAATAACCTACTTTAAATTCACCTTTATCAAAATTTCCACTATCAACGTTGAGATCACCGAGTAGAATTTTTAAAAGTGTTGATTTTCCTGCTCCATTTTTACCAACAATGGCAATACGATCTTTTTGTAAAATACGGGTACTAAAATCTTTAATGAGAAGTTTATCGCCCAATTTTTTATGGATGTTATACATTTCAAAAAGCATTTTTTGCTTATTGATAATCTTTTCACCATTGAAATTGTGCTTTTCTCTCTCTAATTCCAGTTTGAGTTTGCGAACCAAAGAAGGATTCTTTTTGGCAGATTCGCGTAGTTCAAAGACTCTCTGTTTTCGCCCTTCATTGCGTTTAAGCCTCGCTTTGACACCACGTTTTAACCACTCTTCTTCGCCTTTGAGGTATTTGAGGAGATTTTCATGCTGTTTTTGTAAAGATAAAATCAATAATTCTTTACATGTAAGATAATTTTCATAACCACCTTCAAAACTTCTCACTTTTCCATCATCAATTTCAATCGTCCGTGTTGCTAAATGGTCGATAAAATAACGATCATGGGAGATAAAGAGGAGGGTGAATTTTGATTTTAAAAGCATTTGCTCCAAAAACTCGACCATGTAAACATCCAAATGGTTCGTTGGCTCATCCAGTAATAAAATATCTGGTTTTTGAAGAATGAGACCAGCGAGTGTTACACGACGTTGTTCACCACCACTTAAGAGATTGACATCACTTTGTTCAAACTGTTTGAGATCAAATTCTTGTAAAACTTGCTCAATCTTTTCATCTAAACTCCACGCATCATGTAAATCCAAAAAAGTGACGAGTTGGCTCTGCTCTGCGAGCAAGGATTCATTATGGTAGTCAGATTCAAGTATTTTAATGACCTCTTCATAACGAACTCTCGCCATTTTGAGCTCTTTGAGTTCTTCTTCAATCGCTTCTTTAACATTCATTCCCTCTTTAAAGCGAGGAGTTTGGTCTAACATGCCAACTTTAATATTTTTTTGGAGAATACGTCTTCCATCATCAGTTTCCAATGCACCAAAAACGATCTTCATCAGTGTAGATTTTCCACCGCCATTTTTACCAATGATTGCAACACGCTCGCCTTCATGCAAGGAAAAGTCAACGTCTATTAAAATTTTTTGAGTTTCATATGCTTTGCTAATGCCGATTAAATCTAAAAGTGCCAAATGTACTCCGTTGTTTTTGCGCGTATTATACCATTAACATGGGAAGGAAGAAGAGGGTAAAGCTTTGCACTTTACCCTGAAAGGTGGTTATGATCTGAATTGATTGAGTTTGTTGTTAAGATTTTCTGCTAAACGTGAAAGATGATCTGCCGCTGCCGCAATTTCTTCTACACTTCTTGCATTTTGGCTTGTCAACGTATTGATGTTACTCACCATACTGACGATTTTATCGGTGTCTTGTGAAATCTTTTGTGAGTTCTGTGCACTGGTTGTTACGGAATCAACACTCTCTTTCATCACTTGTGTTGTTCCCAAAATCGTTGTTTCAACACCGCTGGAAACCGTTGAGAGTCTTTGAATGTTTTTAGCATTTCTTCCCATCTGTTCAGATGAGTCGACAATGGATTGAACAATGACATTAATCGTTGCGTTAATCTCAGTCAGTGAACTTTGAGTTCTTTCAGCGAGCTTTCGTACTTCATCGGCAACAACCGCAAATCCACGACCATGTTCTCCTGCCCTAGCAGCTTCAATAGCGGCATTAAGTGCAAGTAAATTGGTTTGATCGGCAATATCCGAAATGACTGTTAAGATTTGCTTCACTTGCTCTGCATCATGGCTCATTTGCTCTAATTTTTGAGCAAGGGCAGTTTCAGCTTCACTTGCAGATTCGACTTCATTGCGAAGCGTAATAACTTCATTTTTAGCATTGTCCAGTCGATGACCTGCTGTTGCAATATTTTGTTTCATCGTTTCAGAAAGCGTAGCGGTTTCTTGAACAAAGGTCTTAATGATTTGAATCTCTTGGATTGTATTTTCTACAATCGTAGAACTTTGTTCAGCATTACGCCCAATTTGCATACTGGTGGTACTCAGTTCATGCGATACAGAAGCATTTTCACTGGAAGAGGCTTTTGCATCAACAATAGTGCTTTCAAGTGTTTCAACCAATGAATTGAAGCTATCAACCATCTCTTTGATCTCATTTGATTTCTCGTATTTAATACGAAAATTAAGCTCTTTAGTGCGAACAAAATTAGCAATACTATCACGTACAAGATGAACACCTTGCATGATGTTATTACGGATAAGAATACTGATGAAAATTGTTGAGCCAATAATGATAAGAGAGAGAATAATCATGATAGCATTAGCACTTTGTTTTTCATGAGCAGCAGTGGTTGCAGAGTCTTTTGCAATATCTGAATTATATTTCATATGTGCATCTAAAGCAGCTGTGAAATTTTTTAATGTAGGCCTACTTTTGTTGAGGAAATTTCCTGCTTCAAGTTTATGCCCTGTTTCTGATAATTTGATAACTTCTTGCGCAATAGTAGCATACTGTTCAAAACTTGTAATATCTTTGCTAAGCATGTCTCTATCTTTATCATCACTAACAAATGACTCATAGTTTTTAAGTAGTTTACTAATATTCGCCAAACTGGTTTTAATTCCCGTTGCACTTTTATCGTTTGATCCTTTATCTTCTTGCGAAATATGCTCCCATAAAACCAATCGGAGTCTGAGCGCATCAACTGTGATATCATTCAATATAAGAATACTTGGAAGCGAATTGACATTGCTATAATTTGTTTCTTCATAGACTTTATCTAGTTCTTTCATACTAATACCAAAGATGGCACAAGTCCCTATAATTGCGATGGATAGCAGAATCATCAGTTGTTTAGAAATCGTCATTTTAACCCCTTTTTGTTCTATGTCTTGATTGTAAACTCATTTTCCTAATAAAATATTTAAATCAATTTTATGAGTATAGAAATGAGAAGGAAAACTAATTTCCGTGAAAATAATAGCATGCATGCGTTGCAAATGTGTTATATCGGTTTAGACAATATTGATGAAAAACTGGTATGATAACGTTTTTCAATTAGACAAAGGAACAAGGCTTTATGTTAGAATTTATTATACTTATTTACATACTTTATCTCTTAATTAAAATGTATGCTGCCTTTATGGAAATAGGTTTTGTTACTCAAGCACGCATTTTGAAAGCAATTATTCTCTCTCCATCGAATTATGCCAAAGCAGCAGCGTACAAGATAGCGTCACAAAAGCTCTCTTTAGTCTCCTCCTTTTTTGACTTTATTCTCTTTTTTGGTTGGATCACTTTTGGACTTACTGCGCTTGAGGCAACAGTCCATATTGGAAATGAAGCAATGCGCTCTGTCCTTTTTGTGATGAGTTTTATTGCTATCAATTATGTTTTGCTCCTCCCTTTTGATCTGTACCAAACCTTTGGACTTGATAAAAAATTTGGTTTTTCTACGATTAATGTTAAAACATTTATTTTAGATCAGATCAAATCAATCTTGATGTTTATCTTGTTTGGGGGTGCATTTTTTTGGGCTATGAGTGTGATTATTATGGCATATAACTATTGGTGGTTTTATGGGTTTTTATTCTCTTTTGTGGTTATTTTATTTATCAATATGATCTATCCGATTATTATCGTTCCATTATTCAATAAGCTCACTCCTCTTGAAGATGAAAACCTTAAAAGTTCTATTGAAGCACTTCTGAATAAAGCAGGGCTGAAGAGTAGCGGTGTTTTTAGTTTAGATGCGAGTAAACGTGACAATAGACTTAATGCTTATTTTGGTGGGCTGGGTAGTTCTAAACGCGTTGTACTTTTCGATACCTTAATCGCCAAATTGGAAAAACATGAGTTGTTGGCTGTACTTGGGCATGAACTGGGGCATTTTACCCACAAAGATATTCTTAAAAATATTGCATCAAGTGCTTTAATGCTTTTTGTGATGTTTGCTCTCTTTGGAAATCTCCCTGTAGAGCTTTTTGATTCTTTACATGTAAACAAATCTGCTGCCAGTATTATGGTGCTTTTTCTCTTATTATCTCCCGTTGTCTCGTTTATCTTAATGCCTCTTTTTGGACTTTTGAGTCGTTACAATGAATACCGAGCCGATGAATATGGTAGTGTTTGCGAAAGCAAAGAAGCACTTGCATCTGCTTTGGTTAAGCTCGCAGATGAAAATAAAAGTTTCCCTTTTTCACATCCTTTAACGATTGCACTTTATTTCACCCATCCACCATTAACTGAAAGACTAAAAAAATTAGGCATGCATTTTGAAGAAGGTGAAGCACTTGCGCATTAAAGAACTCTTAGTACAAAGTGCTGAGCAATTGCGAGAGGTAACAGATATTCCTCAAAAAGAAGCGATGATCCTTTTAAGTGAAGTATTAGGCTATGAGATGAGTTGGCTTATAAGTCATAGCGAGGATGAAATAGGTGAAAATAAACATTTAAAAGAATTGTTACAACGTCGCAAAAACCATGAGCCTTTAGAGTATATTTTAGGACGTGCCAGTTTTTATGATAGAGTTTTTGATGTCGACATGCGCGTTCTTATTCCAAGACCTGAAACCGAGATATTGGTCGATAAAGCCGTGGCATTAGCTAAAGAGCTTTCTTCTGATGCTCATATCGTTGAAATTGGCTGTGGTAGTGGAATTATCTCAATTATGCTCTCACTTTTACTCCCTCATGCAAGATTGACAGCGATAGATATTTCAAATGAGGCTTTACATGTAAGCAAACAGAATGCAAAGAAACATGGTGTTAGTGACAAAATAACGTTTCTTGAGGGAAGTTATATAGATGGTGTGAGCGGTGAGATTGATATGATTGTTTCCAACCCTCCTTATATTGCCAATGAAGAGCCCTTAGGAATAGGACTTTCTTTTGAACCATCCTTGGCACTTTATGGTGGCGTAAAAGGTGATGAAATGCTGTGTCATATTATTGACCTTTTTCAGGAACGAAAAGCAAAAGTGCTCGTCTGTGAAATGGGGTATGATCAACGCAAGGCTATTTGCCAGTATACAGAAAAGAGAGGTTTAGCAGTGGACTTTTATAAAGATTTAGCGGGATTAGACCGTGGATTTTGGATTAAGGAGTAGAAATGAAAAGTTTAATGGTCGTTTATTTGGTAATGTTGGGTATTGCCATTGGTGTTGAAATCGCAGCAGGTGCATTTATAGCCCCAGTGATCTTTTTTCCACAAAAATATCTCGGAGATGGTGTTCTCACTCATTTTCAAAGTGGTATTCTAATGACACAATTCTTCTTGAAGATGAATATTCTAATAGGTTTTGTAGCGCTTTACAGCATTATCTATGAAGTGCAAGTTTGGATGATGGGTAAAAACTATGATTTTCTCTCATTTGTTTTGTCTCTTATTTGTGTGATAACTACAGGACTCTTTCTCTTTTACTATACGCCATTTATTGTCCATGCACAACAACTAGGTTCCGCTGAGACAGTAACGGAAGCCTTTGCAACGATGCATAAGCAGAGTGAATGGGTTATGAAATTCTTGATGGTTGCCCAATTTGGTTTATTTATAAGACGAGGATTTTTAAGTCAACGATAAAAGGAAGAAGCTTTTAGCTTCCTCCTTTTGCATAGAAGAGGGTTGAGAGGGTTACTTAATCCATTTGGTGTCTAATGTACGTTGGGATATCAAGATAGTCATCTTGTCCCTCATAGCCACCACTTACTTTTTTCATACGTAAAATACGCTCTTTTTTGATTGATTCTTGATTGTTATTAAGCATCTTGAGTTCTTTTGAAGCTTCAACTTTATTTTCAAAGCCTGTCGCAACAATGGTAACTCGAACAGAGTTGTCTGCCATGTCTTCACTGGTCGTTGTACCAAAGATAACATCAGCGTCTTCATCAGCACAGTCAAGAATAAGACTCATTGCATTGCTGATCTCTGTAATAGGATAACTAGCTGGAATTTGGAAGTGAACCAAGACACCAAGTGCACCATTAATTGACATGTTATCAAGAAGAGGTGATTCAATAGCACTCTTGATTGCTTCAATGGCTGCATCATCGCCTGTGCTCTCACCAATACCCATAAGTGCCATACCACGATGACTCATAACGGTTTGGACATCTGCAAAGTCAACGTTAATATCACTTTGACCTGAAGAAAGAACCACTAAACTCATACCACTAACAGCACGACTCAAAACATCATCAACGATTCTAAAGCTATCTTTGATTCCAAATTTGGCATCAACGATAGAAAGCAGTTTATCATTAGGGATAATAACGATAGAATCACTCTCTTTGCGAAGTTCATTAATCCCCATCTCCGCAAGTTTAGCTCTTTTCTTTCCTTCAAACATAAAAGGGCGAGTGACAACAGCAACGGTAAGTGCACCGACTTCTTTAGCCGCTTGTGCAACAATAGGAGCAGCACCTGTTCCAGTTCCACCACCAAAACCGGATGCAATAAAAACGATATCTGCTTTTTCTAAAGAACTTTTGATCTCTTCATAACTTTCTAATGCTGATTCTTTGCCAATTTCTGGTCGCATACCAGCTCCCAGACCTTTTTTGCCCAATTGAATTTTTGTTTTTGCTAAACAGTTTTCAAGGGCTTGAGCGTCAGTGTTTGCAGCAATAAGATCGATACCACTAATACCTTCTCTTACCATGTGGTTAATCATGTTACCACCACCGCCACCAACACCAATAACTTTGATTTTAGCGCCGTAAACACATTTTGATTCTTCTATGCTAAATCCGTTCATACCTCATACCCCTCTTTAAAATAATTGTGTTAATCTATTCCATAGCTTAGAGCCAAACCCTTCGCTTTCTTCTTCTTGAATATTTGCAAGATCTTTGAGTTTCTCTTTTGCATTATCTGCTTGAGGAGCTGTCCCTACCTCGCCTTCTTCTGTTTCATCACCTTCATCAAAAGTCTCTTGATGGTGGCGCGTTGGTTCAATGGTTTCATCTTTGTAACGCAATTTTTTATTAGAATCAATTTCATAGGGGGTGAAATGACCGCCTCCATATAAAACAAGTCCAATAGCTGTTGAATAGCTTGGATCTCTGAGTGTCTCAAAAAGTCCATCCATCTCTCTTGGTTTGGCAATTCTTATTGGCACATTATCAAAAATTGCTGATGCTAATTCTCTAATGCCATCAAGTTTTGTCATTCCACCTGTTAAAACGACACCTGCACCGATTTGCTCTTTAAAGCTACTATCTTCCAGTGTTTTTGCTAAAATCATCAGGGTTTCTTCAACCCTAACATAGATAACGTTAGAAACAATATTCAGTGATACTTCATGGGTTGAGCCATCATCGCCAATAACAGGGAGCTCAATAAGCTCGCTAGAATTACTTTTGAGTGAACCATAATTGATTTTAATCTCTTCAGCTGCACCCAATGGTGTATGAAGCGCTGTTGAAAGGTCATTGGTGATATTGAGTGAACCCACACCCAAATAATCATTGAAACGCATAGAGTTGCCTGCATGGATCATCACATTACACGTCGCACCACCCATATCAATGACAGCCACGCCAAGTTCTCGCTCATCATGATTTAAAACAGCAATCGCTGAGGCATAACAATTGAGAACAATGTTGTCAATTTCTACACCGGCTGACTTGACAGCTTTTCTAAGATTGCTAAGGGATGATTTTTGTGCCGTAATAATGTGTACTTGTACTTCTAACCGAGCACCATTCATACCAAGTGGATCTTCAATAAACTCTTGATCATCTACTTTAAAATTATAGGGAAGAACATGAAGCTTTTCATATTCATTAGGAATATTGGCATTATGGTCAGCCATTTGCATGGCGCGATTGATCTCTTTAATGCCGATGTCACGGTTTGGAATATTAACAATACCACTGCTATCAACACTTTTGGTGTATGCGCCAGAGATTGAAACAATGACTCTCTCGTACTGTGTTCCAGCGACTCTTTTTGCATCATTAAGCGCATTGCGAATCGATTTTGAAGCAAGGTCAATATTGGTAATAATACCTTTCTTAAGACCTTGAGACTTTGCAATACCTGCGCCTAAAATTTTGATGTCACCATCATCGTTTTTTTGAGCGATAATAGCGCAAATCTTGGTTGAACCAATGTCGATACCTAAAATCGTAGTGCTCAACTATTTTCCTTTGTAGTATTGCTCGACTTTGTATGCAGCAGCGAGCTTTTTAATAAGATTTTGGTTTAATTCAGCTTGTTTAACTTGTAAAATATTTTCGCTAATCAAACTAACATACTGCTTAGCTTTGTCTTTATTAAGCAACTTTTGTTCCAAAACCTCGTAGACTATGGCTTTACCGTCAATAACCTTATAACCTTTTTTGTTCATGTTATCAAAAACGTGACTTAAAAACTCAGCACTTTTTGCTTCACTCAGACCTGCAATTGACTTAACAGAATCTCTGCTTACAAAACCAAGATCACTACTTGCTGTGAAATTTTCAAGTTTAGCTTGAGCTTTTTTCTCTAAGGTAGCATTTTTGAGTTCTTCTAAAAGATCACGACTGGCATCTTTCTTGGCTAACTCATAAGACATTGGCTCTGGGAATTTAATCTCTTTCATTTTTATTATAACGTAGTTGTCTTTGACAATAAGTGGTTTGAGTACTTCATCTTTCGCAGCTACTTGAATTTTTTCAAGAGGAAACGTTGTGTCATCATCAAAAATAACTTTGGTTTCACTTGCATTCACTTCGCCTTTTTTAAAAGCAAGGAAGGATTCTAAGGCACTTTTTTTGTCATTTTTGAGTCGAAGATCAATCATTACTTTTGGTTTTGCTTCTTCAAAACTCATCAGCTTTCCATCAGGTTGTGTGTAGTTATGTTTTTCTTGTACGTAAAATTCTTCTAATGTTTTATCATCAAATTTTGTTTGAGAAGCAGGGATATTGAGCAATTCAAGTGTATAACTTTTTTTCGTAAGGTATTTAGATTTATTTTTGTCCCAATATGTTTTTATGGCTTCTTCACTAGCAGTTACTTCATTGGCATCTAGTGTTACAACGCTGATTGCAAGATGATCTTCCATGAAGAAAGCGGAAGCAAAGAGATCGATCTCTTTTTGTGAAGGAGTAAGTTTGAAAAAGTTTTCTAGTTTTGCATTTAAAATCTCTTTTTCAAGGCCATTTTCATAATCATTTGGGTTGATGCGGTTTGCTTTTAAGATAGAATAGTAGAGCTCTTTGTTGAAAACGCCATCTGTTTGAAAACTTGGGGTATTTTTAATTCGATCTTTAATGTCTTCTTTTGTTGCCAAAAGACCTATTTCATCAGCATAGTTTAATAGAAGGTTCTGATTTATAAGGGTATTCATAACAATTTTGTTAAGACCCATTTGCTCGGCTTGTTCTTGAGTGAGCTTGCCACCTAAGAGATTGTTGTAGTAATTGAAATGGTTGGCATAAGCTGTTTGAAACTCTTGAACCGAGATGATTCGATGCCCAACTTTTGCGACAGAGGCTGCACGATCTTTGTTCATATCATAAGCACCCCATCCTACAAAACCAGCACCAACGAATGCTATTGTGCTAATCCAGATAGTGATGACCAAATATTTTTTATGACGTTGCATCCACGTAATCATTCTTGCCCTTTAAGAACTTTGTATTTTGCTATAATTCTATCTGTATAGTTATTAAATAACCATAAATTGCGTGAAACTCCTAACAAAAAAAGGCAAAATGTAACAATGAACACGAAAAAATTAATTGAAGATGATTTAAAGCATATATGGCATCCTTGCACGCAGATGAAAGACCATGAGACACTTCCTGTAATTCCTATTAAAAGAGGTCAAGGGGCTTATTTATATGATTTTGATGATAACCGTTATATTGATGGTGTTAGTTCTTGGTGGGTCAATCTTTTTGGACATTGCAATCCTTACATCAATCAAAAAATTAAAGAGCAATTAGATACTTTAGAACATGTGATTTTTGCTGGATTCACCCACGAGCCGATTATAAAACTTTCCAAAAGACTTTGTGCATTAGCACCCAAAGGGCTGGAGAAGTGTTTTTATGCCGATAATGGCTCTAGCGCAATCGAAGTAGCACTTAAAATGAGCTTTCAATATCATAAAAATAGAGGGCAAAAAAGACCACTGTTTGTCTCTTTAGAAAACAGTTACCATGGCGAGACCATTGGTGCTTTAGCCGTTGGTGATGTGAAGCTTTATAAAGAAGTGTTTGATGATATACTCCTTCAAACCATTCAAGCGCCTGTTCCCAAAGATCAAAGCGAAGAGAGTGCCATTAAAGCTGCTAGCGGATTGGAAAAAATTTTTAAAGAAAAAGCAGATCAAATTTCAGCATTTATTATCGAGCCTTTGATTCAATGTTCGGGTGGAATGAACATGTATCCTCCTCTTTATATTACACTCGCACGCAAACTGTGTGATCACTATGATGTTCATTTAATTGCCGATGAAATCGCTGTTGGCTTTGGACGAACCGGTAAAATGTTTGCCTGTGAATATGCGGATGTTAGTCCTGATTTTATGACACTTTCTAAGGGACTAACGGGAGGTTATCTCCCACTTTCAGTTGTCCTAACGACGCAAAAAATCTATGATGCCTTTTATGGTGATTATTCTGAATTTAAAGCATTTTTGCATTCTCACAGTTATACTGGGAACCCTTTGGCATGCAGTGCTGCTAATGCAACATTGGACATCTTTGAAAATGAATCTATTTTGGAAAAAAATCAAGAAAAAATTGCCCTCATTGGTTCTAAATTAGAGCAGTTTAAAACTCTTCCAAATGTGCAGAAAGTCCGACAAACAGGTATGATTGCAGCAGTAGAACTTGATGTCTATCCGATTGATTTTCGAGTGAATTTAAAGATATTTAAGTATGCGTTTCAAAAAGGTGTGATTCTTCGTCCACTCGGTAATGTTGTCTATTTTATGCCTCCTTATGTGATTACATGTAAAGAGATTGAAACGATGATGGATGTAGCGTATGAGGCGATTGTAAGCCTCAATAGATTATAATAGAACCACTTTAAGCAAGGAACCCTAGTGAATATACCCCATATCCCCGTACTGTTAGAAGAGGTTAAAGAAGCTTTTTGTGGCATTGATGATGGGGTTGTTATTGATTGTACATTAGGGTATGGTGGGCACAGCGAAGCATTGTTAGAACAAAATCCTAACATCAAATTGATAGGCTGTGATCAAGATGAAGAGGCGTTGGCCTTTAGTCAAAAGAGGCTTGAGCGCTTTAATGATCGTGTAACCCTTCATCATGGTAATTTTGCCTCTGTCATCGCTCAGTATGCGCATCTTCCCATTCGAGGAATTTTAGCTGATATTGGTGTTTCCTCTTTACAACTGGATAAAAAAGAGCGTGGTTTTGCTTTTGACTCCGATGTTTTGGATATGCGCATGAATCCAAAACAAGAGCTTAGTGCGTACGAAGTAGTTAATCACTATTCCCAAGAAGAGTTGGAATTTATTTTATGTGAGTATGGTGAAATTCATGAATATAAAAAAATGGCTCATTTGATCTGTGCAGCACGTGCTAAAGCGCCTATTGTAAGTGCCAAAGAACTTTCAAAATTGGCTGAAAAAGTGGGTGGGAAAAAAAGTATTCATCCTTCAACACTGCTTTTTCAGGCGATTCGTATAGAAGTCAACAATGAACTAGGCGTGTTGAGTGAGCTTTTAGAAAGTATCAAAAATGCCGATTTTAAGCAGTGTATCGTGGGAATTATTTCGTTTCACTCCCTCGAAGACCGCATTGTAAAACAGACATTTAAACTGTGGAGTCAAAACTGTATTTGTTTGCCTTCCGTGATGCGTTGTACCTGTGGCAATAATCATAGCATGGGAAAACTTATCAGCAAAAAACCGATTGAAGCGACGGCATCGGAAATTAAAAAGAACCCACGCAGTCGAAGTGCAAAACTGAGAGTATTTGAGATAAAGAAGGCGTAATGAACGATAAAAGCGAACTATTAGAGCAGTATGATGCGGAACAGAAAGTTGAGAAAAATCTCGATTTTCGTTTTTTATTGCTCGTTTATATGGTGATGTTTGTTGCTTTTTTGATTATTCTGCCCAAAATTTACATCAAAAATCAGATTTATTATATGAGTCGTGACATCAATAAACTCTATGGTGAATACTCAATTCTTAAAGAAGAGAACCGCGTTTTAAAGCAAAACTTGGAAAATATTCGCTTCAAAAATCAAATATTAGACACGATTTATATCGATTAATCTTTTTACATGTAAACACACATTAGGAGTTGTTATGCCCCAAGAGATGCTGTTGTTAGCCATTTTTATCACGTTTAGTGTTGCTATGTTTGTGTTTGGATTGTGGATTAGAGCTGTTTTGAAAGATAAAGCATATGCGCTTGCAGAGATGAAATCCAAAAATGAGCAGTTAGGTGTAGAAAATCTAGCCCTCAACATGAAAAATGCAACCCTTCAAGCAGAGCTTCAAGCGCAAAAAGAGAGTCATCAAAGGTTAAAATTAGATTTTGAAGAGCAGGGTAAAAAGCTTGAGCTCAAGCTCAATGCCATTATGGAGCAACACTTAGAAAAAAAGCTTCAAAAACTAGATGATACTTCGATCAAATCGCTTGAAACACTGTTAAAACCCTTCAAGGAAAATTTGGATGGCTTTAAAAAAAGTGTTGAAAATTCCCAAGAAAACAGTACGAAAAAGTTTGCAGAGCTTTCTAAAGAGATCGAACAGGTCGCTAGGGCTGGTATGAACATCTCCAAAGAGGCGGAAAATCTCACCAAAGCGTTGAAAGGCAAAAAGCAGAGCCAAGGCAGTTGGGGCGAGATGATCTTGGAGAGTGTTTTGGAGTACTCAGGACTCATCAAAGGCGTGCATTACGAGACGCAAGAGAGTTATAAAGATGAAGAAGGTCGCACAAAGCGTCCCGATGTGGTTATTAAGCTTCCGCAAGAGCGTACCATCATCATCGATTCGAAAGTTTCGTTGAATAGTTACGATGAGTTTATCAGGGCGGAGAGTGATGAAGAAAAACACATCGCTTCCAAAGCCCTACTACAAGCTTTTCGTGATCATATTGATACGCTGGATAGCAAAGACTATGCGCACTACAAACAAGGAACGCTTCAGTATGTCTTTATGTTTGTGCCGATTGAAGGGGCATTTTCGGTTGCCATCAACGAAGATCCAAAACTATATGAGTACGCGCTTCGCAAGCATATCGCCATCGTGAATCCCTCAACGCTTACGGTTTCACTGCGCACAATCTATCTTTACTGGCAAAGTGAGCAATCAAGCACACTTGCCACAAAGTTATTTGATGAAGCAGGTAAAATGTACGACAAGATGGTCGGTTTTTCTGAGAGTTTTAAACGTGTAGGTTCTCAGCTTCAAACACTCAATAACAGCTACGAAAACGCTCAAAAACAGTTAACAGAAGGCTCTGGGAACATCTTAGGTCGTGTAGAAAATTTGAAACGTTTAGGGGCGAAAGCAACTAAAAATCTTAAAGATGCCAAATTGGAATACCAAGATTTTAACACCGACATTGAGCCGATAGAACTTTTAGAGGAGAAAACAGAGGAATAATCTTGAAAGGCGTCGTTGATTGACGCAAATCGTGTTACAATTTCTTAATCCCATAGTATTTATTTTATGCCTTCCTCATTGCAAGGAGCATCACTATGAAAAAAACAAAACGGTATACCTTCACATTGAGTATTATGACCCTTATTTTAGGGCTTGCAAGCTTCCTTTCTATCTCTTTGATTGGTCATAACTATTTACAAAGTTCCAAAAATTCTTACAGTATGATTCAAAAGCGCAATATCGAAGTACGTAAAAATATTATTGAAACCATCAAAGTCTCTTTGCAAAAGACCTCTGCACATCTTAAAGTGCTTGTACATAGTCAGCAAAGTGATGATCTTTTTGCCTCTAGGGAAATTTTTACACGAATGATGTGGGAAATGTTGCTCTCTGATGAAAAGATTGCAAGCATCTATATTGCCGACCAGCTAGGTAATTTTTTTCAAGCCAGACGCACACCCGAATTTGCAATGCGTACGATTGATGTGCGTGGTAATGTAGGCGTCGATGAGTGGGCGTATAAAAACACTCAGTTTGAGACAACACGTGTTGAATACACGACATTATCGTTCGACCCAAGGGAACGTACGTGGTTTAAGAAGGCAGTGTCACATGAAAATTTTTACTGGTCAGAGCCTTATGCTTTTGCTTCAACCAATGAAATAGGCATTACGGTTTCGTACCCTTTTATCAATAAAGCTGGTGAAAAGGTGAAAGTTGCTGGCATTGACTTTACCATTGCTTCGATTACAAAATTGCTTCAAGAACAGAGTATGGTCATCGATGGGCCTATTGTCATTGTCAATCCTTATGGAGATGTTATTGCAAGTTCGTTACCAATGGCAGAAGCCAACCTTAGTGTTCAACAACTTCCTCAAGAGATCAAAGCATCATATGAACAATTTTTAAATGGAGCAAAACGTGGTAGGGTACAAAGTGCCATCAATGAAAACTACTTGTTTGCTTTTTCAGAATTTCCAACAGATTTTGGAAAAAAGTGGTACATTGGAACATTTTTGGAAGAGAAAAAAGTGACTCAAGAAATTGATGCAATTATGATCCAAAACATTATGATTTCTCTCATAATCATGGTTGTTATCATTGTTTTGACATGGTTCTTTCTACGACATATTATTATAGCACCTGTTGATTTGCTTAAAACGATGAGTGACAGTGTGGCGGCAAAGCAGTATGACGCGGTGCATCACATTACAACACGGATTAAAGAGTTTTATGCCCTCAGTCATTCGATGGTATTGATGGCTCGTTCCATAAAAGTGCATGAAAAAGCACAAGAGAACTTGATGGAGTCGTTTATCAAACTGATTGCCAGTGCAATCGATGATAAATCTCCTTATACTGGAGGGCATTGTGAGCGTGTACCCGAGCTTGCTTCTATGTTAGCGGAAGTTGCCAATAAAAGTCATGAAGGTGTCTTTAAAAAATTTAATTTTAAAGATGAAAATGCGTGGCGAGAGTTTCGCATAGCAGCACTTTTACACGATTGCGGCAAAGTAACAACTCCTGAGTACGTGGTCGATAAAGCAACGAAGCTTGAGAGCATTCATAACCGTATTCATGAGATTCGCACTCGTTTTGAAGTGTTGCTTCGAGATGCGCATATCACTTACTTAGAAGGGCTTTTGGAAGGGAAAGAAGATCAAGCGCTGTTACTGCAAAAGCGCAATGAAGCAGAAGCAAAACTCTTTGATGATTTTGCTTTTTTAGCCGAGTGCAACATTGGCGGTGAGTTTATGGATGCCCAAAAGATTGATCACCTTAAAGAAATCGCTTCAGTGACGTGGATGCGCCATTTTGATGATCGATTGGGGATGAGCGAAGCTGAGAATAAGCGTCTAGCCGATATTCCCCTTAAACCGCTTCCGTGTGCTGAAACACTTTTACAAGATAAACCAGAGCATCTTATTGCCAGAGCTCAAGAGGTCGATAGCAAGATATATATGCGTCTTGGTATTAAAATGAAAATACCAAAATATTACAATAACCTTGGAGAGCTTTATAACCTTAGCATTGCGCGAGGAACGCTTAATGATGAAGAGCGCTATAAGATCAATGAGCACATCATTATGAGTATTCGTATGCTTTCAGAACTTCCCTTTATGGACAATCTCAAACATGTTCCTGAATACGCTTGTGCTCATCATGAAACGATGAAAGGAACGGGCTATCCTAGAGGGCTTACCAAAGAGCAAATCTCTTTGCCTGCTCGCATCATCGCTATTGCGGATATTTTTGAAGCGTTAACGGCTAGTGATCGTCCGTATAAAAAAGCCAAAACGATTTCTGAAGCGATTAAAATTCTTAGTATGCTCAAAAAGGATGGGCACATTGATGGGGATCTGTTTGAGCTTTTTTTACGCAGTGGCGTTTATTTGCAATATGCACAAAAATACCTTAGAGCTGAGCAAATTGATGATGTCGATATTACGCAATATCTCTCATCGTAACCCTTTACATGTAAAGATGTTTCTACATTTTTTGTTTCATCTTGACGCAAGTAATGAAGCGTTAGAATGTTACAAAAAGATAGGAGACAAAAAATGTCTGAAAAACATTTTGAGCTTGACATCAAGGGCATGACGTGTGCGGCATGTTCAGCGCGCATCGAGCGTGTGCTCGGCAAGCTTGAAGGTGTCAGTGCCAATGTCAACTTAGCTACGGAAAAAGCGTTTATCAGTTCTTCCAATCCCAATATAAACCTTCCAGAAATCATCCAAAGCATCGAAAAAACAGGTTTTGGGGCTACCGAGTCTTCTAAAGTTGATCAAGACCAAAAAAGTTTGGATAAAGAGCATGATTACCAAAAGCTTTTGAGAGAATTTAGCCTCTCAGCACTGCTCACACTGCCCTTTTTAGTTGAAATGGTGGGGATGCTTTTTAACCTACACGTGCATCTTCCTACCATGCTTCAATTAGCCCTTGCAACCATTGTGCAGTTTTACTGCGGACGAAAATTTTACATGGGTGCATACAAGAGCCTTAAAAGCGGTAGTGCTAACATGGACGTTTTGGTCGTTTTAGGTACAAGCGCCGCATACTTTTTAAGTCTTTGTGTCATGATTTTTAGCTTACCACTGCATCTTTACTTTGAAGCCTCTGTTTCGGTGATAACGTTGGTACTTTTAGGTAAACTTTTGGAAGTGAGAGCTAAAGCCAAAACAGGGTTTGCTATATCAAAACTCCTTCATTTACAGCCTAAAAAAGCGTTTGTGGAACGTGATGGAAAGCTCGAAGAAATCAGCATAGAATCTTTACATGTAAACGATATTTTTGTGGTGAAAGCTGGCGAGAGTATTCCCACCGATGGCATTGTCGTTGAGGGCAACAGCATGGTCGATGAGTCGATGATGACGGGGGAGAGTTTACCCGTGTTGAAATCCGTGGGCGATGTCATTGTTGGAGCAACCAAAAATGGCGATGGCATGCTCAAATGCCAAGCAACCAAAGTGGGTACGGATACCTTCTTAGCCTCCATCGTGCGTCTTATCGAAGAGGCTCAAGGCTCTAAAGCGCCGATTCAACGCCTTGCCGATACGATTGCGGGCATTTTTGTCCCTGTTGTGGTGAGCATCGCGGCGATTACCTTTGGTGCGTGGTGGTTTATCGGAGGAAATTTTGAAGAGGCGATCATCAATGCTGTCTCGGTTCTTGTCATCGCATGTCCGTGTGCGCTTGGACTTGCAACTCCTACGGCAATTATGGTCGGTGTTGGGCGAGGGGCGAGTGAGGGCATTCTCATCAAAAATGCGGAAGTGCTTGAAAATGTGGGCAAAATTAACGCTGTTGTGTTTGATAAAACGGGAACGTTGACCTATGCCAATCCCCAAGTGGTCGATGTTTTAATAGAAAGCACACTTACGAAAGAGCAATTTTTAGCCCTTGCCGCGGCTTTGGAAGAGGGCTCAAAACACCCGTTAGCCAAAGCGATTATTGCTTCTGCCCCTCAAAATCTAAAACTGAGTGTTCAAGCATTTCAGAACTATTCGGGGCTAGGTGTCTCAGGTGAGATTGATGGCGTGGTTTACTTTGCAGGCTCGCCTTCTTTTATCGCTCAGTTGACTTCACTGCAACCTTCAACGCTCGCGCAAGCCTTTTTGGAAGAGGGCAACAGTATCGTAGCACTAGCGACCAAAGAGACGATCATCGGTTATATTGCATTGGCAGATACGATTCGTGAGAGTGCCAAAGTGGCGGTAGAAAAGCTTCAAAACGATGGTATTGAAGTCTTTATGCTGACAGGCGACAATGAACGTTGTGCCCAAAAAGTCGCTAATGAGCTTGGCATCAAACACTTTTTTGCCGAAGTGCTACCTAATGGTAAAGCGGACGCAATTTCTAAGCTTAAAAGTGAAGGCAAATTTGTCTGTATGGTAGGTGATGGCATCAATGATGCACCAGCCCTTGCAGTCGCTGATGTCGCAATAGCGATGTCCAATGGCTCGGATATTGCCGTGGAGAGTGCGGATTTGATCTTAATTGCCAACGACCCACTGATGGTGGTTAATGCGATTGCGCTTTCACGTGCCACGATGTCAAAAATTAAGCAGAACCTCTTTTTAGCTTTTGTGTATAATACTCTTGCTATTCCACTTGCCTTTTTAGGTATGTTAAATCCGATTGTTGCAGGTGGCGCAATGGCGATGAGTTCGGTTTCAGTCGTGAGTAATTCACTGTTGTTACGACGTTGGAAAATGAAATAAAATTATATTTCTGCCTCGAAAGAGGCAAGCTTTAGTGCCCTAGTGGCTAGCGTAGCCTCTTTGGCTTTGCTAAGTGGCGTTATAAAAATAAAAATTATACTAAAGGATAAACAATGGCAACCATCACATTAGTGGTTAAAGGAATGAGTTGTGGAGGATGCGTTAAAAGCGTCAAAGGTGTTTTAGAAGGAATTCGAGGGGTTAAAAGCGTTAATGTTGATCTTGCAAGCGGCAAAACGATCATCGAGTATGATGCGCCGATTGAGATCAGTGTCTTTGAAAAAGCGATTGATGATGCAGGTTTTGAAGTCATTTCATAATTTTAAATTCTGATACGCTTCTAGCGCAAAGCTTTAAAAACTACGTTAATACTGGGCACGCTTGCGCAGAGTGCCCACGCGCCTTTGGCACGTTAGTTATCGTTTACATGTAAAGCTGTGAGCCGTCCTTAAACGGCTCACACAATGTATTATTTCTCAAATAAAATTCCAATATATCGCTTCGACCATAACCCAAAGATAACAATCCACAAAGCTGCCACAGTAAGCACCGCATGCAAGTATCCAAACTGTGGAAAAATACCTGCGATGATACGAATGAGCGCCATTGCTTGAATGAGTCCAAACAGTGTCACGGCATACGCATCGGCTTTAGGTGCGCGCCCTGAGTGCCCCAAAATGACACGGGTCCCAAAACCCACAAGCACAGTCGTAAAATAACCCAGTGCTAAGGCATGAAGAGGTGACTTTTCCAAGTAAATTGCATGCCCAACCAATGCACTAAAGTCTTGCACCACAAAAAGCCCAAAACCTACAGGAACCCACCAAATGGAGAGGAAAAGTACCCATAAAATGGCAGGGGATTTGCGAAACGGCAGACGCCATTTTAAAAGTTCATACGTGATGATGCCAAAAAGCGCACTGTCTGCCACAAAAGCGTTGATGCTTAAGGCTTCTAAAATCACTTTGAGGATAAGTGCTACAAAAACGAAGAGCAAAAAGTGTTTGCTTTTATTCATCGAATAGCCTAGAATCGTATTGGCAGCAAAAAACGGCATCATCTTTTGTGAAACGATGAGAACGATGAAAAAGAGATAGAGATAAAAACTCACCCCGAGTGCCAACGCATAAGTCGGAAGAAACGGATCAGCGATGAAGAGTAGTTGCCCCACAAGACCCAGTGCAAAAGCTCTGAGCATCCATGTGGTATCGGATTTATTGGTGACCGTACTTTTGGTTTGAAAGTCAAGCAAAAGCAAACAGAGTTTCACATAACCTGCCAAGATCATCAGCATTGAAACGACTAATGCCATCTCCGAGACAAACGAGAGAGCCATAAACAAAAGTCCACCGCCATTGATCAGCCATACGATTGGCAGATACGCTTTAGGCGATGCCGATGGGCGCGAAAGGTAGCGCGGAAAGGTTGTGAGCAAAAAGCCTGCAAAAAATTGCGTAAAGACGATGAACGTCATAGCGTAAGCATGGTAAAGTCCAACGCTTACATGTAAACTCACAAGTCCTGCGTATTGTAGACCTATCAGTGCAACAAAAAGCACGCTTTGCACTACGCCCGCAAAGAAAAAGATGCGGTGTGGCTGAGCGGCTAGGTTTTGAAGAGCCGTTGTTTTAACAGGCTCTGGTGGGGTTAAACTACTGACAAAAACCACAACAACTAGCCCCCCTGTTGGCTGCATCGATAGCGGCATTTAACGCTTCGTCATAATTAGGCTCTTCGGTAACCTCAGGAACCACCTGTTTGTAAACAATCTTACCATCTTTGCTGATCACAAAAAGCGCTCTAGCGCATAGTCCTTGCAAAGCGCCATCTTTGATTAAAATACCATAAGCTTTAGCAAACGCTTTTTCTCTAAAATCGCTTCCCACACTTAGATTTTCGATGCCCGCCACGTTACAAAATTTTGCCGCCGCGAAAGGTAAGTCCATTGAGACAATGGTCGTGTCGATATTTTCATGCTTCGCCACTTCTTGGTTAAAACGTCTTGCTTCTGCGTCGCATACAGGCGTATCCAAAGAAGGTACAACGATAATGAGTTGTGCTTTATTGCTCTCACCACCGATGGTTTTTTCCTGCAAATCAGGAGTAATCACCTTAACAAGCGGTGCATAGTTCCCAACTTCTTGGAAGTTGCCTTCCAGTTTTACGGGTGCTCCTTTGAGGGCTGTTTTGTCTATTTTTGCGATAAATGTCATGTGAGTCCTTTCAAATCTTTTTATATGGGAGTCATTTTATCTCATTTAAAACAAAAAAACCTTGATCTACATCTAGGAATTTGAAAATGTTTACATGTAACGTTATATTTCGTTCTGAAATATTTTGAAATGACAGGTAAAATCAGGCTAGAATGTGTGCAAATCTTTACATGTAAAAGGCTAATTCAAAATGGAAAAGCAAAATGTGATTCTCTATACCGATGATTTGGGGCATGTGAGTTTAGAAGTAAGTTTGGAAAATGAGACGGTTTGGCTCAGTCAAAAGCAGATGGCAGAACTTTTTGATAAAAATGTCAAAACGATCAATGAACATATTGGAAATATGTTTAAAGAGGGTGAATTGGAGCAAAATTCAGTTATCCGGAATTTCCGGATAACTGCTAGTGATGGGAAAAACTATGATGTGGCACATTATAACCTTGATGTCATTATCTCCGTTGGGTATCGCGTCAAATCCAAAAGAGGTACACAGTTTCGCATTTGGGCGAGCAATGTTTTAAAACAGTATCTCATCAAAGGCTACGCCCTTAACCATCAACGTATGAATGCTCAAAGTCTAAGTGAACTGACCGCTACGATGGAGCTAGTGCGAAAAAGTATCGAAACGAAAGAACTGAGCAGTAACGAAGCTAAAGGGTTACTTGACATTATCAACAACTATGCCAAAACATGGGCATTGCTACAAGGCTATGACTCTGATGCCCTGTATGCGCTTCAAGGCACGTTAAATCAGAGGTTTATTTTAGACTATGATGAAGCCAAAAATGCTATTTTTGAACTTAAAAAAGATTTGATGGCAAAAGACGATGCAACAGAGCTTTTCGGCAATGAAAAAGCAGGTGAATTTAAAGGCGCTTTGCTTAATATCTATCAAACTTTTGGCGGCGTTGATCTGCTTCCAAGCGTCGAAGAAAAAGCGGCAAATTTGCTTTACTACGTTATCAAAGACCACGCATTTAGCGATGGCAATAAACGCATTGGCTCGTTTCTCTTTATTCTCTTTTTGCACAAAAACGGCATTGCCTATAAAGCCAACGGCGAACCCAAAATAAACGATAACGCTTTAGTCTCACTCGCCCTTTTAGTCGCTGCAAGTGAGCCAAGCCAAAAAGAGTTGATGGTCAAACTCATCACCAATCTTTTAAGTGAAACAGACTAAAATAACTTTACATGTAAACATTTCAAAGGAGTAAAAATGCAATACAAACTGATTACAGGTCCCGATGATTCGACCTTTTGTGCGAGGATTACGGAATTTTTAAATAACGGTTGGAAGTTACACGGAAATCCAGCGGTGACGTTTAATGGACAGAGCGTAATCGCGGCGCAAGCGATTGTGAAAGAAGATGATAAAGACGTGAAGGCGTGTGGGTTTACGAAATAAGAGCTTTACATGTAAAGCTCTATTTAGTCTATACTCTCAAATAACTCAGGTCGATACTCAAAGTGCATGGTGTCGTAGTGATACCATCTGCCACCCCAAACGAAGCCGTGTTTTTCAAAAATATCAACGATTTCTTTAGGAAATTCATTGTGAAAAGTGTGCGTTTTGTCCCACTGCCAGTAGCGTGAGTAGTGGGTGTCAAGGTCGATAGCGATGCCGTAGCTGTGAGCACTTAAACGTTCGGTTTTGGCAATTTTGCGAATGAAATAGGTTCCGTCGACTTTTTTGAGGTATTTCATATACTCTTCAGGCAACTTATCAAGCTCATCGGAGACTTTTTGCAGTTGTGCGGCCGCATTTTCATTTTTGTTAAATCTCAGTTTTGTGTTTCTATGGTTTGGAAGCCAGTTGATCGTTGTGAGATTTTTTTCGATCTCACTTTTACTTGATCCGTAGAGTTTTTTCAAAAAAGCATCATTGCGAAAACGTCCTGGGTCATCGTTGAGAGCAGGGTCACTAATTGGTGCAAAGGCGGGGTATTTTTGGTTAAACATATCTTCGATGTCTGCATTTTCAAGCAATTGATCAAATGTTTTGACTTTTTTGTCATCATAAGGAAGTGAGCTTCCATCCATAAAAAAGACGGTGTTGTCTTTGATCGTTTTAACACTAGGGTATTTGGAAACAAGGTTGTTGCTTTTTGGATTGGCGGGTTTGACCATAATGCCCTCAACGCGGTTAATGAGCAGCCCTTTTTCAGGCACATTTTCTTGATTGGCTCCCACATAGAGGTCTGAGATGATCGCTTTGCCGATCACATTGCGACCCTCTTTGCCATCTTCCATTGTTCTCACACCCCATATGTTTTGCATCACAAGCGCTTTGCCTTCAAACTCGCCTGCGTAAAGCATAATGTGACCTTTGAGGTAAATGAGGCTTAAAAAGGCTATGCCATTTTTCAAAATCATCGCTTCTTTCTCCTTGGGGGTTAAATCTTTGAGTGACACATACTCGCCAAAACTCTTTTGCGCCGCCGAGTTTCTAGGAATCCAAATGCCAAATGGGGAGAGGAAGTCTCGTGTCATGGCAGAACAGTCTCGATTGTCGAGGTAGCCACCCCAGCCGTATTTTTCACCCAAGAGTTGATCTCCAATTTTGCTGATGCTCTCTTTGCTAAAGTCGATCGGTACAGGTTGTGCGAAACTTTTAGGAACATAGAGTTCTAATTTTTGAGCGTTAAATGCGGCATCGCGTGTGTACATGTAAGCATGAAAAGAGGTGTCATCTTCACTGATAATGGGCAAAATGGCACCCACTTTGGCGTAGGTAATAAAACGTTGTTGTGCATTGTAAAGGGGTACATTGTCTTTCACAATGGCAATTTTTTTGGCGCTCAAAAACTCAGTACGCTCTTTGGCATCGACCAGTACAAAACTTTCCACAGGAAGCCAACCTGAAGCAAAAGAGCTCTCCACAAACGCCCAAGCTCCGTCCTTGCTGTAATGAGAGATGATAATAGGCTCTACGACGTGAATACGTGATGTTTGCAAATAATCAAACGGATACCCTTCACCCGGGAGTGTTGTTTTTTTGAAAAAAGGTTTTTCGGTGGGGAGGTTGCGCATTTGCGCATTTTGAATCATGATCGCATGGGCGTTGATGCTTCCGTACGCTTCTGTGTTGGTTGCATTGATGATCGCATCGATCTCAGCGCCATCGATGAGCTGTAAATTTTCACCATAATAGCGATTTTTTAGTCCATATGACCGATTGGCCCAGAGTGCATCTTCTTTATCATGGCTGACATGTGTTCTAAACCATGGCGAATAGTAACGGTAGGTAAAATCGTCTTGTGCAACCTTTTGAGGTGTAATGTTTTGCGCTAAAAAATCTACATTTTGTGGGTAGAGGAGCATTGCTTTGGAAGTGCTCTTTTGCTCGACAAATGTTTCTATTGTGAGTTCTTTTGTGGCACAACCGCCTAAGAGAAAAAGTGTACATATAAAAAGAAACATATTTCGTATTGACATCGTTTTAAGTCCTTCCTTTTGTAAGTGCTATAATACCAAAAACAACTTAGGAAGCCTCTTTGAACTTAGCACAAAAACTTATCGATATCTTAAAAAAGAACAATGCACTTCTCACGGGTGGTGCAGGCGTTGGTAAAAGCTATCTGGTGGGTGAAATCGTTACGGAGCTGCGAAAAGTGGGCAAACAAGTCGTCGTTCTTGGCAGTACGGGGGTGAGTGCAGTTAATGTGGGTGGTCAAACTTTGCACAGCTTTTTTGCTTTTGGCATCTGCAACCATCTCGATGAGCTCACTCGCCATGACCGTTACTCCAAAGCAAGACTGGCTGAAATTAAAAAAGTGCTCACGAGGTGCGATCTTTTAGTCATTGATGAGATTAGCATGGTCTCAGCAGACTTGCTCGATATGATTTATTATCGTCTTCGTAATGCTAATTTTGAGGGAAGTGTCTTGTTTGTTGGCGATTTTTTTCAACTTCCTCCTGTTTCCAAAGGCAAAGAAAATAGCCTATGGAGTGGTTTTGAATATGCATTTGAGAGCAGTTCATGGAATGCCTTTGAGCCTGTGGTGGTGGAGCTTACCATCACGAAGCGGACACACGACACACTTTTCTTCTCTCACCTTGGCAAGATACGACGTGGAATTCTTGAAAATGATACAGTGGAGTACCTTGAAGCGTTGCGTACCAATGTCGGTGTTTGGGACGATGACCCAACCGTTTTGTTTGGTAGAAACAAAGAGGCTGAGATGCTCAATATTCAAAAATTAGCGCAGATCGAAAGTGAAGCGATTGTCCTTAAAGCGAAAGAAAAAGTGCATGAGCAGTCTTTACATGTAAACAAAATCGAGGGGTGGAAAAATGCGCTTCCCATTCCTGTAGACTTGACCTTGAAAGTGGGTGCAAAGGTGCTTTTTTGCACCAATAAATGGGGAAAATACTACAATGGCGAGCGAGGCATCATCAAAGCGATTGATGAAAATGAGGTCATTGTGGAAAAAGCAGGAGAGCTCATTAAAGTGGAGCGTCAAGAGTATACGCTGCATGAAAACGTGGTGATGGAGGGTGAAGTCAAAGAAAAGCCACTGGTTTCCATCGAGCAGTTCCCCCTCAAACTGGCGTATGCCATCACGATTCACAAAAGCCAAGGCATGAGCATCGACTCACTCGTTTGTAATATCAACAACATCTTTGAAAAAAGCCAGTTTTACGTAGCGATTTCAAGAGCGCGTTATCCTAAACAGCTTTTGCTGGACTATGGTTATCAACGTTTTTATGAGCATTTGACACGGTGTGTGCAAGTCTCCCCAAAAGTAGGGGAGTTCTATCAAAAATCAGATATTTTAAAAATAGAAGAGGTCAAGAGCGATTCACTTTTTGATGAATTTTGACGATTTACATGTAAAAGAAACAGGTTTAAGGGGGCAAACATGAATCTGGAAATTTCGTATGAATCAAAAGGCTTGATAACCTACTCACAAAGCAATCAAGACGTCAATGCTAAAGATAAAAAACTGACGACAGGTAAGCAAATTACCGATAGTTACTTGGCAGACTACATGGCACAAATGGCTTCTGAGTCAAAAACGACTTTTACGACACAAGCCGATACGTTTACACTGGCTGATATTGGGTACAAAGGTAAGCCTATTGGGCAGTTGAGTCAAGATGAAGCCAAGGCCTTGGTCGCAGACGATGGTTTTTTTGGCATTGCGCAAACGAGTGCTCGTATTGCAGATTTTGTCATTAGTGGAGCAGGAACTGACCTCTCTAAGCTTCAAGCCGGACGCTCTGGAATGCTCCAAGGTTTTTCAGATGCCGAAAAGCTTTGGGGTGAAAAATTACCTGAAATTAGTTATACTACAATGCAAAAAGCACTGGAAAAAGTTGATGCCAGAATCAAAGAGCTTGGCGGAAGTGTGCTCGATACATCAGTCTAAAAAAAGGGTCGTATGAAACGTCTTTTAACAGCAATTTTACTTTTACATGTAAGCCTTTTCGCAGAAACATTGGTGTTGGAGCATTTCAAAACCAATGTTTTTGCAAAAGCCGATAAAAAGCCTGTTGAAGTAACCGTTGGTTTAGTTTTTGAAGGCACTGATGTCAAAAAAAATGAGCATAAAGTTGTTGACGCCCTCAATATTGTTATAGGCAGTTATTTTGCAGAAGACCTTGTGACTTCTCGTGGAAAAGAGCTTTTAAAATCTACACTGATTACTTATGCCAAAAAAACCCATAATTTAGTGATTGATTCTGTGTATATTCAAGAGTTGACTGTTAAAACCAATCCAACCACACAAGAAATCGTTGATGCCATCAAAAAAGAGGGTGTTTTCCAACAGCAACAGCAACAAAACAGTGCGCCCAAACAGCAATATCAATCCCAACCACAGCTCAATCTAGCACCTCCTCTTCCTAAAAGATCTCTCATTCCTGAGGAAAAAGCGGTTAATTTCTAGATGAAAGATTTTGAAGCTGCAAAAGAGTTTTTTAAAGACACGGTTGATCCTTCGTTGTATTTTGATAGTATCAGTGCTGAAATTGCTCGCAATAAACTCCAAGAAGCCATTGGCAATCCTGCTATTCCCCTTATGTTTATTATTGGTGATCCTGGTGTTGGAAAAAGTCATATCATGCGAGTCATGCACCATGCAACAGCACTTAAAACGACTACTGTTTTGATAGAGCACCCTTTTTTTGATCCACGGGATCTCTATAAAGAGCTTTATGAAGCACGAGGCATGAACTTTGATAAAAATAAAAGTCAAGGCGAATTTTTAGATGATCTATTTGAAGCTTATGTAGGGACGTTGTGCACGATTTTTATTGATGAAGCGCAACTGCTAAATAATGATCAATTTGAGTTTATTCGTATTTTAAGTGACACAAAACTGTTTCAATTTGTACTGGCTATGCACAAAGACGAAGGTATCATTTTACTGAATAAAAAGCAATTTAAAACACGTACGAAGCTTGTCATTGAATATGGTAATCTCGAGGAAAATGAGATACTGCGTTATATTCAAACATTGCTTATGGGGCATATGCATGGTGATATTGCCCTCATGTTTTCTAAACATGAGGCGAAAGTCATTGCGCGTTATGCCAAAGGAAACTTTCGTACAATTAAAAAATTTCTCTATACGCTCATGAAGCTTCTTGATTATGCACAGAAAAAAAGCTTATCAAAATACCGAAAACTTAACAGCTGTCTTTTAACGATGGCAGCGTTAGATATAGGACTCATTGATGACAAGTAGTCGTTTTGAAGAGTTAGAAAAACGTTGTGCAAGGCTTAAAAAGATACGTATCATTCGTTTGGTTTCTTCCCTTGCCTTTTTGTTTTTAGGTGCGTTTGGTATTTATTATTGGTTGAATCATACCCATCAAGGGATAAATGAAACAACAAGTACATCGGTTCCTGAAGTTAATGTGTCTATCCCCCTTCTTTCTGATATCAATGAGACGACAACACCAAGGGTAGAGGTTATACCGATATCACAAATGAAGACTTCATCAGAGACACTTTTTTTAGCACCACATGTGTATAAGGACAAGACTAAATTACCTTCTGCTGAGCTAGAAGAAGCCAAGCGATCGTTGAATGAAGAACAGCATTTGATAAAGGTATTTCAAGCGGAACAAAATTTTTCTAATGCGTATGCTTTGGCACATTTTTATTTTGAACGCAAATCGTATAGTGAAGTTATACTTTGGACTAAAGAGGCAAGCAAACGTGACTCACACTCTGATCTACCTTGGATTTTGTATGCAAAGGCAAAATTTTATCTGGGAGATAGAGCAGAAGCCATAAGGTCTTTAGAACTTTTTTTAGGCTATATTAATTCTAAAGAAGCACAAGAACTTCTAAATTTTTACAAAGGACAAGAATGAGAGTCGTTTTTGCATTATTGGGTGTCTTTTGGAGTTACATCTACGCATACTCTTATAACGATGTTTTAAGAGATTATGAGGCTAAAAATTTTGATAAAGTATGCAATGAAGGCAATGCTTTTATTCTGAAAAATGATAAAAATGAGCAAATCCTTGTTGCCATTGGTGATGCCTGTTCAAGAGTTGATTCAATCAATCCTCTTGGAAATATCAGCAAAAACCTTGTTAGCACAAAGGAATACCGCGAGAGTGGCTCTTATTTTGCGACATTGGTGCTTCAAAAAAAACTTATTTATCAATTTATGCACGACAATATTAATCTCAAAGAACTCAAACTTCCACGAACCAATCATGTCCTCTCAATAGTCTTTGAACAGCTTTCTAAAGGTAATTATGAAATCGTTGATAAACGTGTTGAAATCACAACACCTGAGATGAACTACTTATTATGGCTCTCAGATGATGATCCAAAAAAGGTTTATATCGACGAAAATAAAGATGGTAAGTTGGTTAAGCGTCATTGGTACCTATAAGGCTTTACTTTCTTTTAGGGTGTTTTGGACTAAAATCCCTCCTCTAATTTTTTTACTCTAGGAACTCAATGCCTCTTAGTCGACTTAATGCTGAACAAAGAAGTGCTGCAACAGCACCCTCAGGATATAATCTTATTATTGCCAGTGCTGGAACGGGCAAAACTTCGACCATTGTCGCAAGAATTGCTCATCTTCTCAATCATGGAACGCAGCCCTCAAAAATTTTACTGTTAACTTTTACAAATAAAGCTGCTGCTGAAATGCTTGAGCGTGTGGGTGTTTTCTTTGATAAATCGATTACCTCTCAAATTGAATCAGGCACGTTTCATGCGGTGAGTTACCGTCTTTTAAAAAAATTGGGACGTAATATCGTTTTAAAACAGCCTAAAGATCTCAAAATTTTACTCAAAAGTATTCATGATAGACGTCGCTTTGACCATATTGACTCAAGTGTAAAGGCGTACAGTGCAGCGTATTTGTATGATCTTTTTTCACTGTATCAAAACAGTACGGTAACACAAAGTTTTACGGAGTGGCTTGAGTCAAATGACAGTGAGCATGGTCTTTTTTTCGATATTTACGAAGATATATTTGAAGAGTTTCAAGCGCTCA
This sequence comes from Sulfurospirillum diekertiae, assembly GCF_011769985.2. Classification (NCBI taxonomy): domain Bacteria; kingdom Pseudomonadati; phylum Campylobacterota; class Epsilonproteobacteria; order Campylobacterales; family Sulfurospirillaceae; genus Sulfurospirillum; species Sulfurospirillum diekertiae. The sequence continues at coordinate 1,584,528 of NZ_CP039734.2, read as the reverse complement.
AGCGTGAATTTGGCTATGTTGATTTTAACGATCTTTTGATTTTGATGCGAGATACGCTCAAAACCACGGATACGCTTAGTTTTGATGAAGTGCTCATTGATGAGTACCAAGACACCAATACGTTGCAGGGTTCTTTGATTGATGCTTTTCACTCAAAATCTCTTTTTTGTGTGGGAGATTATGACCAGAGCATTTACGCGTTTAATGGCGCGAATATTGACATCATCGGCTCTTTTGCCACGCGCTATCCCAATGCCAATGTGTTTACGCTCAATAAAAATTACCGATCATCCCATAAAATTCTCTCATTAGCGAATCGTGTCATTGAAAAAAATCCAAGGTTGTATGAAAAAAGGCTTGAAGTAACGCGTGATGGTACATTTGAAGCACCAAAACTTTTAATTTATGATGAACTCTTTTCACAGTATCAGGCAATCTCAACGCTCATTAAGCATTCTATGCATGCGCCTGCTGACATTGCCGTTATCTTTCGCAATAACTCGACAGCCGATGGTATTGAAGCCACTCTACGTGAGCAAGGCATCGCCTGTAAGCGAAAAGGAGGCATCAGCTTTTTTGATTCAGCCGAAGTCAAAGCGATGCTCGATCTTGTTGGCGTGGTAGTTAATCCTAAAGATATGATGGCGTTTATACATAGTTTTGAATACGCTAGAGGGGTAGGAAGTTCGCTTTCAAAAGAGCTTTTTGACGGACTTTTTAAACTGGGCAATGGCAATATCTATCAAGGGTTTTTCAACCCAAGAGACGATGTGGAAGACATTTTTAAAAAAAGAGCTAAAAACCATCAATTAGGGCTTTTTGATGACATCATTGATCTAGGCAGTGTCAGTCGTTTTTACAATTTTGGCTTTGAAGAGCTTTTTCTCTCCAATCCTATTTTAAAACACCCAAAGTTGACCACCGATGGTGCGAAGTTTTTACATCAATTTTATAAGTTTATGAAACATGCAACACGTATTAAAACACCGCAAAGCCTTATCAACCACGTCTTAAGCTCGGAAGTGTTTAGTGCCATTGCTGAAGTTTTAGCTATCAAGCGCACGATTAAAAAAGATGGCACTATTGATGAAAAACTCAAAGCAGAAGCACGTGCACGTATCTTTCGTAAAGGACATCTACTCAAAGATTTGGCGAGTGGTTATGCTTCGAGTGAGCGTTTTTTAAATGCGCTGACGCTTGGAAGTAACGAGATGAGTGAAGGTGAGGGTGTCAATTTACTCAGTATTCATGCTAGCAAAGGGTTGGAGTTTAAAGAAGTCTATGTCATTGATCTCATGGATGGACGTTTCCCCAACCGTAAATTGATGCAAAAAGGTGGAAGCTTGGAAGAGGAACGTCGTCTCTTTTACGTGGCAACCACACGCGCAAAAGACATGCTCATTCTCTCATACGCAAAATATGATAAGATCAAAAAGATTAGCTATACCCATTCACCCTTTTTAGTTGAAGCGGGAATGGTACATTAAGTTTTAAAGTCTTTCCTCAATTAAAAGAGATAAAATAACTCCTAAAAAGAGAGGAGTTTTTTATGTCTAAAATTCTACTACTTATCGCTATTTTTACCACGTTTTTATTTGCTGAATTACGCCATGTCGATGTCAGTGAAGAGGTTGTTAAAAGTGGCATTAAAATTATTGATATTCGAACCATGCCCGAATGGAAAGAAACTGGAATGGTTAAAGATGCCATCCCGCTCACTTTTTTTGATGAGCAAGGACGTTATGACGCAGATAATTTCATGAAAGAGCTTAATCAATATGTGAGTAAAGATAAAGAGTTTGCTCTGATTTGCCGAACGGGTAGTCGAAGTGCGGCTGTTTCTGAGCTTCTTTCAAAGCAGGGTTACAAAGTGGTCAATCTTAAAGGTGGTATGAAATCATTGATTCAAAAAGGCTATACTCCTACGCCTTATAACCCTTAGGAGGCTGTTATGACGCATACAAATGAACTCATTCATGAAGATTCTCCCTATCTGTTGCAACATGCGCACAATCCTGTTAACTGGATGCCATGGAGCGATCAAGCGCTTGCCAAAGCCAAAGCCGAAAATAAACTGATTTTCCTTTCCATTGGGTACAGCACCTGTCATTGGTGTCATGTGATGGAGCGAGAAACGTTTGAAGACGAGATGAGTGCCAAAGTGCTCAATGATGCGTATGTGAGCATCAAGGTCGATCGTGAAGAGATGCCAGATCTGGATAAATACTACCAAGATGTGCATTATCTGTTGACACAGCGCGCAGGTGGTTGGCCGCTGAGTATTATTATGACTCCAACACAGCAAGTCATTTTTGCAGGAACGTATCTGCCGCCTCAAAGTGGACAAGGGCGTATGGGATTTCGAGAGCTTACGAGTTTTATCAAAGGTAAGTTTGATGATGATTTAGCCGAAGTTCAAAAGAGTGCGCAAAGCATAGAAGCTGCTATTAAGCACTATGAGCGTAGTTTTGAGCAAAAAGAGAGTATCCATACAGACGAAGTGATTGAAACGTTTGTGAGCAAAGTAAAAGCAAGTTATGATGATGTCTCCAAAGGGGTGGGAAGTGCGCCCAAGTTTCCGCATGCTTCGACGTGGAATGCCCTTTTGGATATTTACGCCCGAACGAAAAACCTTGAAGCCCTCTATATGAGTGAAGATGCGCTTACGGCTATGGCACGAGGCGGCATCAACGATCAAATAGAAGGTGGATTTTACCGTTACAGTGTCGATGAGGCGTGGGTGATTCCCCATTTTGAAAAGATGCTTTATACGAATGCTGAGTTGATTGAAGTCTATGCCAAAGTATTTAAAATCACACAAAAACCTCTCTTTCAAGAGGTCGTTGACACAACCATTGACGCGATGGACGAGCGGTTTTTAAAAGAGGGATTGTATCTGAGCGCTAGCGATGCAGACTCTGAAGGCGAAGAGGGCAAATACTTTGTTTTTGGTTTCCTTCAAGCCAAAGAAGCGCTTTTAAAAGCAGGTCTGAGCGAAGTGGAAACGAAAGCTGTTATGGACTATTTTGGCATCACAAAATTTGGCAATTTTGAGCACAAAACCACCAATCCTGTTCTTACATGTAACGATAAACCTGCGCGTCTGAATGAAGCGATTGCAATTTTAAAAGAGGAACGTCAAAAGGTAGCGTATCCGTTTATCGATACCAAAATTTTGACCGCGTGGAATGCGTTGATGGTCACAGCACTCTTTGAGGCGGACAAAGTCGAAAAAGCAAAAAGCGTGCTTGATACACTTTTAAAATCTTTACATGTAAACGGCATTTTGTACCATCAAATTGTGGTAGGTGGCAGTTTGAAAGTGGAAGCGTTACTGGAAGATTATGCCTTTGTCATTGAAGCTTTATTGCGTGGTTATGCACATACCAAAGAGGCTCGTTACTTAGAATTAGCAAAAAAGCTAAGCCATGAAGCAGAGCAGAAATTTTACAAAGAAGAGACGTGGTATCTCTCCGATAAAGCCTTTCGTGCTAAAGCGGTTTTGGAAGATAACAGCTACAAAAGCCCACTCTCAACGATGATCAAAAATCTTTTTGAATTAGCGAAGTTGGAAGATGATACAGCACTGTTTATAAGAGCGAAAGATATGTTGGAGAGTTTTGGGGCTGGCATTCAAAAGTATGCTCACGCATACCCAGAAGCGGTGAGGGCAATCACACTTTACATGTAAAAAGTTAAAAGTTTAGCCCTCGTATAATGAAAAAAGCCAAAAAGTTATAAAGTTACCAAGAGAGTTTGAGATGTTAATATACTGAGTTTAGCCCAAAGTGGTTCTTTTATCTTAAAAAATAGAATTAGCTTGAGGGTCAGTTAAGTAATTGCACTAAAAACTTGAGTGGTAACAAAGTCAACTTTGAGGTTAGACTGTATTGTACGAGGCGAAGTTAATGTGCAATAAGATTGAATCATCAGCAAGAGGAATTATCCTCTTGCCTACCAAACTCTCCAATCATGTCATGGAGGTTTATCATGGACAATTTTATCGGATTGGACATCTCTAAGTCAACCGTGAGTGTGTTTATACCCCAAGGTGAGCTAGAGATAGAAATAGCCAATACCGTTAAAGGCTTTACGCAGTTATGTTCCAAATTGAAAAAACGTTATAAAAAAGAATACGATTCCCTCGTGTTTGTTTATGAACCAACATCAAGTTATAGCAGTACTCTAGAACTCTTTTGTGCGCATAAGCAGATTCGAGTCTTTAAGATCAATCCAAAGGCTTCGCATAACTTTGCCAAAGCTCTATCCATTCGTCATAAAACCGATAAGGTAGATGCAAGAATGCTCTGCCAAGCAGGGATGTTGGCAAAAGAAGAAGAGATTCATATTCCTGTGGTTGATGTGATTGTAGAGCAAATCAATGACTTGATGAGTTACTATCAACTGTTGGTCAAACAAAGAGTTCAAACAAGCAATCACTTAGAAAAGTTGCAGCATCATAAAGAGAGTACTACAACTTTAAAAAAAGCCTTGGAAAAAGAGATTTTTGCCTTTAAGCAAAAAGAACAGCATACAATCAATGAAATAAAAAGACTGATCATGGAAAATAGTATGTTGGCTTTGAAATACCAAAGTATCCAAACCATTAAAGGACTTGGGGATATTGCAACTATTGCGTTAATCCATCTTTTTTTAAAATATCCCAATGCCAATCAAAAACAAATCATCTCTTTATCAGGACTTGACCCAATTGAGCGAACCTCTGGTGTATCCGTTCGAGGCAAAACACGCATCTCAAAAGCGGGTAATAAACTCTACAGGAGAGCTTTGTTTATGAGTACAATGGTAGCTATTCGTTTTAATGAAGAGATGAAATGCTTTTATGATAGGCTCAAAGAAAAAGGTAAACATACTACTGTGGCACAAATTGCTGTTATGAAAAAACTTATTATTATTATTGCTAGGGCACTCTTTCATTCCAATCAAGGTTATTCAAGTGAAATCTATCAGGCTCATTGTGGCATAGTGGCTCAAAAGAGCAATGTTGCTTAAAGGAGAAAATACAAAACAAGGGTTATGATTTATTAAGGTTTTTAGGGTGTTTTAAGGTGGTAACTGACCCCTATTATCTTCTTAACAGTATAAAACTTTTATAAGATATGAAGTGTTTTTATGGTTGAGTTATATATAATGTACTATTAATAAATAGTTGGTTTTCAGAGAACCGTCGTCATGATTTTTTCAGGAATAGAAGAATGAAGCGAGTAGCAGAGTATTTAGAAACATCGCCAGTCATACGGGTTTGGGTTCGACTGAATCAGTCTGCAACTATTCTTGCGCTCGTTGTTGCTATTGGGGCCTTTTCTGTTGCATACGTTAAATTCAATGAAGACAGAATAAAAGCTGATGAAGATCGAATATCAAAGGCATGGGATACGGTTACAAAAATGGCAGGGAAAGGGAGTAATGGAGGTCAAGTCAATGCCATTCAGATCTTGGTGAAGAATGGTATTTCGCTTGACAAAATTGATTTGAGAAACACATATCTTGTTGGAGCGAATTTGAAGGGCGTTTCAATGCGTGCTGCCAACCTTAGTGGCGCTAACCTCACTGGTGCAAATCTTCAGGGTGCAAATCTTTCCGGCGCAAATCTGGATGGAGTCAAACTCTACAACAGTAATCTTGGCGGTGTCATGTTTGATGAAGCGAGTCTTACATCGGCTCGCTTGTCATTTGCCAAGGTAGATATTGCAGTCATTCTTGCGAAATCTCTCAAAAATACCGATATGACAGGTGTGACATTTGTTCTCGAGGATACCGAAGGTAACAATGACTTGAGCCTCTTCAATGACACGATTGCTGAATCTCCGAACGCTGACAGACGGCAGTGGAAAATTGACCAGTCTTGTGCTAATTCGAAGTTCGCAAAACCACAAGATCAACTGCTTCCAATCAAGCTACCAGTGCACCCCTGTAACTACAGTGCCAATTACCAGAACATTCAAAACAAGGTCTATGAGTATTCTGGCTACTAGTCAGCTCGTTGGGACTTCATGCTGCTGCAACCTAACCTTTTGGTTAAGCGAAACACTCCGCCGGCAAGCCGACTCTATAAAAATGGAGTCAGTTACCACCTTAAAACACCCTAAAAACCTTAATAAATCATAACCCTTGTTTTGTATTTTCTCCTTTAAGCAACATTGCTCTTTTGAGCCACTATGCCACAATGAGCCTGATAGATTTCACTTGAATAACCTTGATTGGAATGAAAGAGTGCCCTAGCAATAATAATAAGTTTTTTCATAACAGCAATTTGTGCCACAGTAGTATGTTTACCTTTTTCTTTGAGCCTATCATAAAAGCATTTCATCTCTTCATTAAAACGAATAGCTACCATTGTACTCATAAACAAAGCTCTCCTGTAGAGTTTATTACCCGCTTTTGAGATGCGTGTTTTGCCTCGAACGGATACACCAGAGGTTCGCTCAATTGGGTCAAGTCCTGATAAAGAGATGATTTGTTTTTGATTGGCATTGGGATATTTTAAAAAAAGATGGATTAACGCAATAGTTGCAATATCCCCAAGTCCTTTAATGGTTTGGATACTTTGGTATTTCAAAGCCAACATACTATTTTCCATGATCAGTCTTTTTATTTCATTGATTGTATGCTGTTCTTTTTGCTTAAAGGCAAAAATCTCTTTTTCCAAGGCTTTTTTTAAAGTTGTAGTACTCTCTTTATGCTGCAACTTTTCTAAGTGATTGCTTGTTTGAACTCTTTGTTTGACCAACAGTTGATAGTAACTCATCAAGTCATTGATTTGCTCTACAATCACATCAACCACAGGAATATGAATCTCTTCTTCTTTTGCCAACATCCCTGCTTGGCAGAGCATTCTTGCATCTACCTTATCGGTTTTATGACGAATGGATAGAGCTTTGGCAAAGTTATGCGAAGCCTTTGGATTGATCTTAAAGACTCGAATCTGCTTATGCGCACAAAAGAGTTCTAGAGTACTGCTATAACTTGATGTTGGTTCATAAACAAACACGAGGGAATCGTATTCTTTTTTATAACGTTTTTTCAATTTGGAACATAACTGCGTAAAGCCTTTAACGGTATTGGCTATTTCTATCTCTAGCTCACCTTGGGGTATAAACACACTCACGGTTGACTTAGAGATGTCCAATCCGATAAAATTGTCCATGATAAACCTCCATGACATGATTGGAGAGTTTGGTAGGCAAGAGGATAATTCCTCTTGCTGATGATTCAATCTTATTGCACATTAACTTCGCCTCGTACAATACAGTCTAACCTCAAAGTTGACTTTGTTACCACTCAAGTTTTTAGTGCAATTACTTAACTGACCCTCAAGCTAATTCTATTTTTTAAGATAAAAGAACCACTTTGGGCTAAACTCAGTATATTAACATCTCAAACTCTCTTGGTAACTTTATAACTTTTTGGCTTTTTTCATTATACGAGGGCTAAACTTTTAACTTTCTGTACACATGTTTCGAATATTGGACGTCGTGTGTGATATTTTATGAAAATGGAGATTTGATGTAGCTTATGAAGGGTAAGGTTAGTCGTCTTTACATGTAAGGAAAAATCCTTACATGTAAAACTATTTTTAAAGTGCTTTAGCGATAAATTTATTTAAACGTTTTGCAAAAGCAGCGGTATCTTCGATCTTCATTCCCTCTTGAAGTTTGGCTTGATCTAGAAGTAAGAAAGCCACATCGTTGAGTTCTAAAAGATCAGATTTGCTGCTAAGTTTTTTGAAAATTTCATGCTCAGGGTTGATCTCTAAGATAGGTTTAACGGTTGGGAGATTGTCTTGTCCCATCTGTTTGAGCATCTGTTGCATTTGGAAATCGGGGTCGTTTTTATCGTACACAAGGCATGATGGAGAGTCACTCAAACGGCTGGAGATTTTGACATCTTTCGCATCGTCTTTGAGGATTTCTTTCATCTTAACCAAAATCTCTTTATAGGTTTTTTCATCTTCTTCGACTTTGGCTTTGTCTTCTTTGATCTCTTCATCGATGTCGGAGTTATTGACAGGTTTGATTGGAGTTTTATCGTATTCGCCTACCATTGGGAAGACGATGGCATCCACTTCTTCATCGAGCAACAAGACTTCAATATCTTTGGCTTTAAATTGCTCAATGAGCGGGGAATTGCGAAGGATTCTCTCGTTTTCGCCTGTGATGTAGTAGATGCTTTTTTGATCCTCTTTCATACTCTCTTTGTACTCTTTAAGGCTGACAAGTCCATCGCGTTTTGAAGATTTGAACAGTACGAGGTCTAAAAGTGCTTCTTTATTGTCCCAGTCGTTGTACAAGCCTTCTTTGATGACACGACCAAAGTTTTTGTAAAACTCAAGGTATTTTTCTACATCTTTTTCTTTGAGTGATTTAAGTTCGCTCAAGATTTTTTTCACGGAAGCTTTTTTGATGGTTTCTAGGATTCTGTTTTGTTGTAAAATCTCACGGCTTACGTTAAGTGGTAGGTCTTCCGCATCGATGATACCTTTGACAAAACGAAGGTAAGTTGGCAGCAACTCTTTCTCATCATCGGTAATAAACACGCGTTTAACGTAGAGTTTAACACCTGGCTTGTAGTCCATTCTAAACAGATCCATTGGCGGTGTTGAAGGAATGTAGAAGAGAGTGGTATACTCAAACGTACCTTCTGCTTTGGTATGACTCCATAACAATGGATCGCTACTATCGTGAGAGATTTGTTTGTAAAAATCTTTATACTCTTCGGGCTTGATTTGGCTTTTGGCTACTGTCCAAAGCGCACTGGCTTTGTTGATTTGCTCGTTTTTGATCTCGGTGCTTTTTTCTTTGCCTTCGTCGTCATACTCTTTGACTTCTTTGTCCATAAAAATAGGGAATTGAATGTGGTTGGAGTATTTTTTGATGACCTCTTGAATGCGGTAAAACTCTAAAAATTCATCTTCATCGTCTTTAAGGTAAAGGGTAATGGATGTTCCATGACTCTCTTTAGCAATTTCGGTGATTTCGTAATCCGCGCCTGCCATAGAACTCCACATGTACGCTTTGTCTTCACCTGCTTTGCGGCTTACCACTTCAATTTTGTTGGCAACCATAAACGCGGAGTAAAAACCAACACCAAATTGACCAATGAGACTTGAGTCTTTCTTTTTGTCACCGCTGAGATTTGCTAAAAAGGATTTGGTTCCACTTTTCGCAATGGTACCAAGATTTTCGACCAACTCTTCTTGGTTCATACCGATACCACTATCGCTGATGGTGAGTGTTTTAGCTTCTTTATTGATCGCAATATCAATGCGTGGTATGTAGGAAAGTGCTTTATATTTTTCATCCGTTAATGTGAGGTAACTCAGTTTATCAAGTGCATCGGAAGCATTGGAAACAAGCTCACGTAAAAAAATCTCTTTGTTGGAGTAGAGGGAGTGAATCATCAGGTCTAAAAGCTGAGTGACTTCGGTTTGAAATTGATGTTTTGACATAATCTATCCTTTATGATGTGTGTAATTTGGATTTATCAAAGAGCTTTACATGTAAAAAAGTTTTTTGATAAATCCAAAAAATTGCGTAATTTTAGCAAAAATGTAAGAGTTTAAAAGCCACTTTTGTGGCTTTTAAACGTTGATATTAAGAAGCCAATTCGAGAGCTAATCTCTCTTCCATTGCGTGGTACATTTTCTCAAACCACTGTTCATCTTCTTTAGGATTAATTGGGTCAAGATAGATCACTTTAACCTCACCACCATGGGCATCAATGCTTTTGGAATCAAGAATATGTCGAGCTCCCACAATGATGGTAGGCTGTACAATCAAGTCTAACTTTTCAGCCAAAACTTTCGCGCCACTTTGGAACTTTAGAAGTTTATCTCCATGTCCACGTGTACCTTCAGGAAACATGGCAAGAACACGTCCTTCACTGATGCGCTCTTTTCCCTCTTTAATCATTTTGATGATAGAGCGTTTATCACTACGGTCAATGGAAATCATACGCGGTGCAGGAATAATATGCCCAAAAAGGGGAATGTCTTCAATCTCTTTTTTTGCAATCCAACAAAGATTTTTAGGATAAATAGTTTCAAGAGCGACAATATCGACAAGGCTTTGATGGTTCATGACTAAAAGTGTGGTCAACGGCGATGCTTCACCTATTTGTTTGATGCTAAAGCCCATTAAAAAGGTTTGTAATCGTCCCCATGTACGTCTTATTGCGTGTGTATGGTTACGAAAAGCATACATTAAAATAATGATCATAAGAACGGTGATGACAAATTCTATCATCACATAAAAGCCTCTAATTTTTGCTAATATTTTCACGCGTTGTCCATCCAATTTTTCCATCAGGAAGTAAGATTTTAATGTAATTTTCTCGCTCTCCTAATTTTTCAACATCTAAGATTTTGCTGCTTGTAAAAAAGACTGTTGATCTTTCTGTTGGAAGAATCATAACGCTACTATTATTCTTAAGTTTAACGTTATTGAGAGGATTTTGGTCAAAGAAATAGAGTCCCAAAAATACGAGAGAAATGATCAAATAGTACCATTTTCGACGTTTGATTAAAACAATAAAGAAAATAAAGGAGAGTGCGCCATACGCAACACTTTTATAAAACTCAAAAATACTCTCTTTGGGGTTAAGTCCTAGTTGGGTACTGACTTCATCACTTTCTATCACCATTGGGAGAGTGATTTTATTAAATTTATTTGTTGGCAAGTCAAAATAGGTAAAATCAAAGCTTTTTTGATAATTTGGAACGATAGCATAGTAGTAGATTTTTTGGCTTGTGCCTGTTTCTGAAAAAGAATCAATGCCACTTTTTGCAATACCGCTGAGTTTAAAGTCCTTTAAGTTAGCCCCTGTTGTCTCGATTTCGAGAACAACAATGACATTTTTACCATCAAAAGTTGTCGTTTTGTATTTGTTGATGGTTAAGCTTTGTGCAATGACATTGCTGAAAAAAGGATCCATTTTGAGTTGAATAAGCTGAGAAGGCAGTGTTAATGCAAGTGCTTCACTTTCAACGGGTTCTTGCTGTTGAATCAAAGCAACATTGAGGCGTGGCATAATAGCCGTTTTAGAGTTTATTTTGAAATAAAAGGTATTGTAATAGGTGTTATCAACAGAGCGTTCCCAAGGATTTTGTGGGTTGATAACATCAACACCTGATGCACCTAAAAATGTCGTGTTCATCGCATCAATTTTGTTATTCGCGACAATAGCTTTAATTTTAATAGGAAAAACTTGTCCTACATAAACTTTTTGAGGAATCTCTTCGATTGTGAGAAAAAGGGATTTAGCTTGTCCGGAAAATGTACTCTCTTCTGCTAATAATGAAGAGTAAAGTAATGCAAAAGAGAGTACAAAGAGTGTTAAGATTTTTTTCATTAATTTAATTTATAAAACCATTAAGCATTTTGACGCCATCGTCAGAACCAAGTATCTGCTCAATCGCACGCTCTGGATGAGGCATAAGTCCAAAAACATTTTTAGCTTTATTACAAATACCAGCAATGGAATCCACAGAGCCATTTGGATTTTGTACATTTCCTTTTTCATCACAATAGGTAAGAAGAACTTGGTGGTTATCATAAAGTTCTTTGAGTCCAGCTTCATCAATATAGAAGCTACCTTCACCATGAGCAATGGGAATATTTAAAAGTTCACCTATTTTGCATTGACGTAGAAAAGTATTATCGTTGTTTACCACTTTGAGATGATGAAACTGTGAGATAAAATGAACATTTTCATTACGCTTCATAGCACCTGGAAGCAAGCGTGCTTCTACAAGCATTTGAAAACCATTGCAAATGCCAAGAACTTTGCCGCCGTGATTTGCAAACTCAATAACAGCTTTCATAATAGGAGAAAATTTAGCAATGGCAGCACTTCTTAAGTAATCTCCATAACTAAAACCACCAGGAAGAACGACTAAATCGGTTCCCTCTGGTAGCTTCTCTTCTTTATGAAAAACAAGGACAACCTTTTGTCCCAGTTTTTCAAAAGCATATTTAGTATCGATTTCGCAGTTTGTTCCTGGAAATACGGCGACAGCAACTAGCATGTTGGAAACTCAATCGTATAGTCATCAATAACGGTATTGGCTAAAAGCTCTTCACACATAATTTTGACTCTCTTTTCAGCACTTGCTTTATCACTTTGTTCAATATCAAGAATAATTTGTTTTCCTATACGTACATCATTTACTTCATCAAATTTTAAAGAAGAGAGTGCATGATGAACTGCTTTACCTTGTGGATCTAAAACGCCATTCTTGAGTTGAATATTGACAATAACTTTCATAGTATACTTTTTCCTTTGATTTTAGTGCGACAAGATACGTTTTAAGACCTCTTCGTAAGCAACTTTTACATCACCTATCCCTTGTCTAAATCTGTCTTTATCAAGCTTTTCATTAGTATCCATATCCCAAAAACGGCAGCTATCAGGGCTAATTTCATCAGAAAGAAGGATATTACCGTCTTTATCAACACCAAATTCAACTTTAAAGTCAACGAGTTTGAGTTTACGCTCAGCAAAAAAGCTTTTCATAATAGAGTTGATTTCGCGACCAAGACGTTTGAGCTCTTCAAGGTCTGATTCACTTTTAACCAAATTAAGAAGTAAGCAGTGCTCATCATTGATGATAGGGTCACCAAGAGCATCATCTTTATAATAAAATTCTACGAGTGTAAAAGGAAGAACCGTACCATCTTTAATCGCAAGACGTTTTGCCAAAGAGCCTGTTGCTATATTTCTAACAACGACTTCAATAGGAATAATTTTAACTCTTTTAATCAGTTGCTCTGTATCATTAAGTGTTTTGACCAAATGTGTTTTAATACCGTGTTTTTCAAGAAGGTGAAATAGTTGTGTACTAATTTTACAATTCAGTGCGCCTTTTCCTGCTTCATTGCCTCTTTTTTCTGCATTAAATGCTGTCAAATCATCTTTAAACTCTGAAATTAAAAGATTCTCATCATCTGTTAAAAAAAGTTTTTTACCTTTACCTTCGTATAACATTTCACCTTTGTTCACTGATTGCTCCTCAATTATTTTTTAATAGAAAGTACTTTGATCGTATCAACAGCACTTTTTAGTTGTAGGTCTTTGAAAAGATTTTCTTGACTTACGATCTCTTTATCTGCTTTCGTTTGATCTTTTGTTTTGGTTTTTGGTTTCTCTTTTGTCTCTGCCGTTTTATTATCATCTACTTTTTTAAGTTCACTCTCTAAATGTTTTTTAAGATCTTTCTCTTTAAGGGATTGTTCATTACTTTTATGCGGCACATCACCAGGATAAACAGTAATATCAGGAATAACACCTTCTGCTTGGATTGTGCGACCACTTGGAAGGTAGTAACGGGCAATGGTTAAACGAATTGCTTCATTATCAACGACAGGAAGAACCGCTTGAACACTTCCTTTACCAAAAGTTTTTTCACCAATGATGATGGCACGTTTATGATCTTGAAGGGATCCACTTACAATTTCACTCGCACTGGCACTACCGCCGTTGACGAGAACGACAAGAGGAGTTTTGGTATTGCTACCTGCTTTGGTAGCGCGATACTCTGCATTTTCTGATTCTACACGACCTTTTTGTGAAACAATAATTCCGTCATCAACAAAAAGATCTACAAGACCTACGGCCTGATTTAAAAGTCCGCCAGGATTGTTTCTAAGATCAAGAATAATACCTTTAGTGTTTTTGTTTTTATTCAAGGCGTCTTGTACGTCACCTACAATATTTTTGTCAAAGTTTACAACACGTACATAGAGAATATTTTCATTTTCAATTGTTTTAGAATAGACTGATTCGATTTTAATGATGTCACGAACAATAGCAATTGTAAGAGGTTTGCTCTCACCTTCACGTACTAATGTAAGCTCAATGCCCGTACCGGGTTTACCACGCATAATATTGACGGCTTCATCAATGGTCATATTGAGGGTTGCTTGTTTATTGATTTTGAGGATGATATCCCCCGCTTTTACACCAGCTTTATCTGCAGGTGTGCCTTCCATTGGGGCAATAACGGTCAGTGCACCATCTTTTTGACCCACGGTGATTCCAAGTCCACCAAATTCGCCATCGGTTTGGATTTTAAGGTCTTTAAAATGTTTTTCATCGAGGTAAGAGGAGTGCGCATCAAGGTTGGTTAAAAGCCCTTCAATAGACTTTTTAATAATGTCATCAATTTTGATGTCATCAACATAATATTTTTCAATCGTCGCTACAACGCGTGTAAACTTTGCTAAAGAGGCAAGACGACTTTTTTCGCCTTCAGCATTGTCAGCCGCAAAGAGAGTTGAAGAAAACAGGGTGGCAATACCCAAAAACGTGGCAAAAAAGCCAACGGTAGCAAATGGTAAGTGTTTCATAGCGTGTGTATGCTCCTAGCATGATATGCATATTATTTGTGGTGAAGATTATAGTGGAGTTTCCCTAAATTTTGTATGAATGCACGGATGCAATTATAAATATTTTCAGTAGTTTTAGGCTTTAAATTATAGTCGTAGTGAAACAAAAGTAATGCTCTATTACTAAATAAACTTGACATCAATAGACTAAAGTTGTAAAATTATAGAAATACAATAACACCTTAGGAGGTACTTAATGGACTCACTTTTTGAACAACTCACCAATCAAATGCGAGAAGCAATCGAGAGTGCTATTAGCCTTGCACTGCATTCAAAAAATTCTGAAGCAACCCCTTTACATGTAACGTGGGGGCTCATTACGAATTCAGCTTCTATTCTCAATCAGGTTTTCAATAAAATGAATATTGATAAGAGTGCTATAGAGCTTGAAGTAAAGAGCGAAGTTCAAAAACTTCCAACAGCATCTCATGTAACAAAGGAAAGCATCTCAATTTCTCGCAGCCTTGTTGAAACATTACAAAAAGCCGAAGGTTTAATGAAAAAAAAAGGCGACAGCTATCTTTCAGTGGATACATGGTTACTTGCAAACATCGACAGTGATCCACTCAAAAAGATTTTAGGAAAATATCTTGATCTTTTACAGTTTAAGAAAAATCTTGAAGCACTGCGTGGTGGTAAAAAGATTGACAAACAAAGCAGCGATGAAAATTTGGAATCGCTTGATAAATATGGTATTAATTTAACAAAACTTGCCGCTGAGGGCAAACTCAATCCTGTGATTGGGCGTGATGAAGAGATCCATCGAATGATGCAAATTTTAATTCGTAAAACCAAAAATAACCCAATTTTAATTGGGGAACCAGGAACGGGTAAAACAGCGATTGCAGAAGGGTTGGCACTAAAAATTTCGCATAACGATGTGCCTCTTAGTCTTCAAAATAAAAGCGTGATTGCTTTAGATATGAGCGCGCTCATTGCAGGTGCAAAGTACCGTGGTGAGTTTGAAGACAGACTTAAAGCGGTTATTGATGAAGTGAAGAAAAGCGGCAATATCATTTTATTTATCGATGAGATTCATACGATTGTGGGAGCAGGGGCGAGTGAAGGCAGTATGGATGCTGCCAATATTTTAAAACCAGCTCTAGCGCGTGGTGAGCTTCATACGATTGGTGCTACGACACTCAAAGAGTACCGTAAATATTTTGAAAAAGATGTGGCTTTGCAACGTCGTTTTCAACCTGTTACGGTCAATGAACCTAGCATTAACGAAGCACTTCAAATTTTACGGGGTATTAAAGAGAGTCTTGAAGCGCACCATCACGTCACGATTATGGACTCAGCGCTTGTGGCGGCGGCAAAGCTTAGTTCTCGTTACATTAGCGACCGTTATTTACCGGATAAAGCAATTGATCTTATTGATGAAGCAGCCGCAGAGCTTAAAATGCAAATTGAGAGTGAACCCACGGAATTGAGTCGTATTAAACGTCTGATAAGCACATTGATGGTTGAAAAAGAAGCGCTTTTGATGGAAAAAAATAAAAAGAATGAAGAACGCATTGGGATGATTGAAAAAGAGCTAGGCGATGCCAAAGAAAAACGCAATGCGCTTGAAGTTCAATTTGAAACGGAAAAAAATGTCTTTAATGATATTGCTTCCATTAAAACAAAATCCGAAGCATTGCGTCGTGAAGCCGAAAATGCTAAAAAGAACAGCGATTTTAACAAAGCTGCTGAAATTGAGTATGGCAAATTGCCTGAGCTTCTTAAACAAGAAGAAGAACTAAAAGCTAGATGGGAAAAGATGGTGGAGAGCGGCACACTTTTGAAAAACAGTGTGGATGAAGAGATGATCGCAACCATTGTGAGCAAATGGACAGGCATTCCGGTGAACAAAATGCTCCAAGGCGAAAAAGCCAAAGTGTTAGCGGTGGAAGAACATCTTAAAAAAGAGGTTGTCGGACAAGATGCGGCCATTCATGCAATCGGTCGAGCAATTAAGCGTAACAAAGCGGGGCTCAGTGAGCAAAATAAACCCATCGGTAGCTTCCTCTTTTTAGGACCAACGGGTGTGGGTAAGACGCAAAGTGCTAAAGCGCTTGCTAACTTTTTGTTCGATACGACAAAAGCATTGATTCGTTTTGATATGAGCGAATACATGGAAAAACATTCTGTCAGTCGTTTGGTCGGTGCGCCTCCAGGCTATGTTGGGTACGACGAAGGTGGACAACTCACCGAAGCGGTGCGTCGAAAACCATACAGTGTTGTGCTGTTTGATGAAATTGAAAAAGCACATCCTGATGTCTTTAATATTTTGCTCCAAGTACTGGATGAAGGTCGTTTGACGGACAATAAAGGCATTACGGTTGATTTTAAAAACACGATTATCATACTCACGTCTAACATTGCTAGCGATAAAATCATGGCATATGAGGGCGAAAAACGTACCGAAGAGGTCATGAAGGAGCTTCGTACACACTTTAAACCTGAGTTTTTGAACCGTTTGGATGACATTATTATCTTCAATCCTTTAACCGAAGATGGATTACGTGAGATCGTAACTATTATGTTCAAAGACATTGAAACCAAACTGGCTGCCAAAGAGATTAAAGCAGAACTTACCGTTGCGGCAAAAGCTTTGATAGCAGAAGCAGGGTTTGATCCTGTGTATGGTGCACGTCCACTTAAACGTGCTCTGTATGAACTCGTGGAAGATAAACTGGCGGAACTGATTTTGGAAGAGAAGTTGCACGAGGGCGAAAACATCGTCATTGATGCAAAAAATGGTGAAATCGTTATCCAACAACACTAAAATTCAACACTTCTTACATGTAAATCTTTTTACATGTAAGAAGTTACTGACAGTCTTTTTCTTGAATCGAAAATTTAAACAATTCTGCGTTATTCATATCGTAAAAAACATAGATAAAAACAGCCCCTTTTTTGAGCAATGAGCGTGTCTCATAATCGCTACATAAATAGCTTTTATTGTTGTCAAAGGTTGTTTTAATGAGTGTGCCTTTATCGGCTTTCAGAATTGTTTTGACGTGTTCATTAGCGGAATTGATGCGGTTTCGGTATTCAATGGCATTGTTGACACTGACAATGTCTACGAGGGTTGTGTAGTCATCTAACATCATCGGCAGATGTTCTTTCGTGCCATCTTTGATAATGGAAAGAATTTTTGGGATATCTTCTTCTTTTATTTCATCTAAGTCGCTTGAATCTTCAGCAATGAGTCTCGAAATAAGTGCTAAAATAATCAATAATCTTTTCATATCATTCCTTTGTCGGAATTTTACAATAAAATCATTAAGTTAGATGCCAATTTTTGAAAGGAAATGCAAATTTTATGAGTTATTTAGAGTGGTTTGAAACACATGCTAACAAACATCATCGCATTGTTCAAAAATTGGGTGCACAAAAGTATACAAAAGAGATGATGATTGATTATTTTCTTTTCGATAATATGGTTGAAAAAGAGCCTGATTTTTGCCTTTTGTATGCTACCAAACAAAAATGTCATCCTCTTAAAGAACTCAATTGTTATTTATGTGCTTGTCCGAATTTTCGCTTTAATGATGAAGGATTGAGTGTCGAAAAAAACATTACATGTAAAAGTCAATGTTCAATTCATTCCAAAAAAAGTGGGGTGTTTGTATATGAAAATGTGAGCCATTTAGATTGTTCAGCATGCAGTGTCCCTCACACCAAAGCTTACATAAACAAACACTTTGATGTGGAGTGGAAAAAGATAATGCAAAAATGTTTGGTTACATCTCCAAAGGCAGAGAACTCACAATAATACCATCACGATCTGCATAAAGATAATCGCCTTCGTTAAAGCTAATTCCTCCAAAATTTACCGTTACATGTAAAAATCCCTCACATACTTCCATCGTCTTTTTGGGACAAGTTCCGAGGGCAAAAAGTCCTACGTCAATTTCTTTGGTATTTTTAGTATCACGTACATAACCGTTGATCACAATTCCAGCCCAATTATTTTCATAAGCAAATTTCATGAGGTTGTCCCCGACAACGGCTGTATAGTTTGCATCAACATCTACCACAGCGATTTGGCCATAACCTTCGCTTTTAAGTAGTTCAATGAGTGTTTTGTTACTGCCTGAAAGTTTGACCGTAACAATTTGCCCCATCATACGCTTAGCGCCACCGTACGATTTCATAATAGGTTCAAGCACTTGGGTGTATTCTGGAAACTTATCGCAAAGATCTGCCGTGTAAAATTTCATAGTGACTCCTTGTTTATTTAAATAGGTGTATTAAATTTTGTTGATTGGAAATAATCGATTGTTTAGGCGTGGTAAAGTCCACTTTTCCCTTATGACATGTTCCACAGGTTTTGAGCTCTTGATGGGCATTCACATCTTTTTGAGCATAGACTTTCTCTTGTGAATGGCAATCAAAACAATCTCTGCCGCATTGACCATTTTTTGATGGCTGATTGTGACAGGTGATGCATTCATTTAAAATGGCATGATTTTGGTCGTTGATGTAAGGTCTAAGCTTAGAATGACACTCCAAACAACTTCCACCACAGGCAACTAACAAGCTCTGTAAGCTCATAACGAGAAGAATAAGAAACAAAAAGGCTTTTTTTGACATGGACCCACTTTAGAAAATTTGTGTTAATTATACCTTTACAAAGGTTAAGATAGAATGCAACATTATTAAATTTTTAGGTCAGTCCATGAAAGTAGTTACAGGTGTAGTGGGTAATGACATCCATGTGGTCGCAAACAGACTCATCGATATATCATTGCAAGCGAGAGGTTTTGAGGTGTTTAACCTAGGGGTCAATACCTCTTTGGAAGAGTTTATTGACGCTGTTGTTGAAACAGATGCAGATATTCTACTGATCTCTTCCCTTAATGGCGAAGCGGAGGGATGGTGTCGTGACTTGCAATTTTTGCGCTCTGAGTATGATCTCAAAGAGGTTGTTTTTGTGATCGGTGGCAATTTAGCGGTGGGTGAAGCTGCTCAAAGCGACATTATTCCCAAATATAAATCGTATGGGTTTGACCTTGTCTTTCATCAAATTGATCTCAATACGGGACTTGATGAAATCGAGCGATTTGTAAAGGAGCGAGCATGAGTTTACTCCAAAAAGAGCGTGATGTCATTACCCGTAACGAGTATGCCGATAATTTTGATTTTGATGAGATTGAAGATTTTATTCGCAATGCGAACAAAGAGATGTTTATTTCCCATCATTTTAAAAAACGTGACCGTCTTTTGGTTCAACCTCGTGGCGGTTTTCCGACCTACAAAAAGATGTTTGAACTCTATGAAGAGTTTATGAAAGCGGACATCGATGTTCTGCCGCTTACCATCGATAGTAACACAAGGCTCAACGACTACGCGATGGCACAAAAGATGCTCACTCTTTCGGAAGAAAACGAGATGGATATGCTCAACGGTTATCCGCTAGTCAATCACGGCTATCGTACTACACGTAAAATGATGACCCATTTTAATAAACCTGTCAGCCTTCGCCACGGAACACCCGATGCGAGGCTTTTGGTGGAAACGGCATTGGCTTCAGGCATTTTTGAAATCGAAGGTGGTCCGATTACCTATATGCTCCCGTATTCCAAAAATTTCCCTCTTGATAAAGCCTTTTTATACTGGAAATACGTCGATAAAGTATGCGCGTTGTACTCAACGCTCAATGAACCCATCAACCGTGAATCCTTTGGACCGTTGACTGCGACACTCGTTCCGCCGTGTATCGTCATCGTCATTCAGCTCATCGAGATGCTTCTCTCCATCGAAGAAGGTGTGAAATCTTTTTCAGTCAGTTTTTCCCAAAATGGCTCAATGATGCAAGATATTGTTACGTCGCATGTTTTGAAAAAACTGGCACGTGAATATGCCGATATGTTTAGTGGAAGTGATGCTATCATCAACCTTGTCTATCATCAATGGATGGGTGCATTTCCACGTGATAAAAACCTCTCTGACTCACTCATCAACACCAATACGGTCATCGCAGCGATGGTACGAGCCGATAAAATCATCATCAAAACCCGTGATGAAGCTTTTGGCATTCCCACTATGCAGTGCAACGCCCAATCGGTTGCCAATACCAAATACACGCTTCGCACGCTTAAAGGACTGCCCGTCGTACATGACGCAGAAGAAGAAGAGAATTTGGAACTGGAAGTGCGAGCTATCATGGACGCGGTTTTTAACGACCCTGCCGATACGTTGTGGCGCAAAGTGTTCAATACGATTAAAAATGGTTTGATTGATGTCCCTTTTTCACCGCACATTATCAATCACAATGAAGTCATAACGATTCGTGATGAGTCTGGCAATATTCGCATTATTGAAAAAGGCAAACTTCCACTACCTGATCGCTGTTTTGCGTATGAAAAATCAAAGGTCAATCTGCCTGAGAGCAAAACCGAAGTCATCAATAAAATTATCCATGATATAGGGGCAATGCTATGAGTAAACTTCTCATTGATGTAGGAAGTACCTACTTTAAAGTCTGCCAAGAAAGTGGTATCAGCCAATATTTTAGGGATTTTAAGAAAGATATTTATGATGATTTGATCACCAAGTGCGGCAATATCTTTGCAAACTATCAAAAAGAGGATATTTTTATCTGTTCTTCGGCGAATGGTGGGTTAAGTACGCTGATTATTGGGTTGACTAACTCTTTTAGTTTGAAGTTTGCCAAAAATATAGCGTTTAATTCAGGCATTAACATCATCGATACGATTTTGTACAGTAAAATTGAAGAGAGTAAGTCACCTAGTGAACTCATTGATGTGGTTATTATTGTCGGTGGAATTGATGGTATTGGCAACGTGTTTGATGAAAAACTATTTGATTACCTTCAAAACGTGCAGTATAGCAATATTGTCTATGTGGGTACTAAACAAGATGCGTCATTGCTAAGCAAACAAATTCCTCAACTGAAAGTGCTTGGAAATATCATCACAGATAAATTACATGTAAACGGTGGTGAGCTGAAAGAGTATTTGACAAACCTTTATCAAGCGGACATTGTGGGTAAAGAAGATATCAAACATCTCTATGAAATTACGGCGAATCAAATCTATTCAACGCCGTACATTGTCAATCGCTCTTTACCATTCATTGATGCAAATTTTGAAGTGGTCAATCCCTTCATTGTGGTGGATATTGGAGGTGCTACGACAGATATCCATTACAGTCGCGATTTAGTGCGCGATAACATTGTGAGTGAAAGTGGTTATGATCGTTTGGTGTTTAAAAAATTGGGTGTCTTTAAGTCACGCGAAACGCTTATTTTTGCAGCGAAAAACAATGAATTTGTGTATGAGTTGTTAGCGTATCTGAATGTGACAGAGAATATCTTGGAAGAGGAGAGTGAGAAGGCTTTACGTATTTTGATGCAACTTTCCATCTTTTTAGTACTTTACAAAGTTTCAAGACTGCATCCTTTGTATATAACACTGCAGTTAGAACTTCTAAAAACGATTGTTTTAACAGGAGGCATTACCAAAGTGCTCTCCTATGAAGAGGTCGAGACTATTATGCAGTTTTTCTATAAAAAAGTAATGAATTTACATGCTATTCCCAATATCGTCATGGATTATAATTATGCAATCTGGACGTTAGGAATGGAAAACAATACTGATATAAGGAGTTAATATGTCTATTAATTGTATTCGTGCACTCATTGAAAAAGCTGCTGTAACATGCCCTGATAAAGTGGCTATCATTGATGGTGCTAAAAAATTAACCTATGCTGATCTGTTTCGTAAGGTCAATCAAATAGCACGTTACTTGAGTGAGCTTGCACTTCCAAGTGGTTCACGTATCGGTATTTATTCACACAAAAGTAGCGAGCAAATTATTGCGATTTTAGCACTTCTCTCAACAGAGCATATTTTTGTTCCTATTTCACGTCTATTGAAACCTGAGCAAGTAGAACATATTATCAATGATTGCAGTATTACTTGTATTATTACCGATAAATCAAAGATTAAAAGCATTGATGAGATTAATTTTCAAGGTAAAATTATCACTTATGAAGCGAGTGAGCGTAATATTGTCTCCTTTGAAGAGATCTATAAATGCTGCAGTGATATTTTTACATGTAATATTGGCGACTATAAAAATGCGGCGATCACCTATAGCTTTGGACTGACGGGTTTCCCTCGTGGTATTGTTATCACGCACCGCAATCTCATCGATAGTGCCAGAGTTGCTTCAAATTATCTTGAACTTAAAGAGAGTGATGTCCTTTCTGGAACATTGCCTTTTATTTTGGATTACGGCCTTAATCAGCTTTTTTGCTCCATTTACAACCATGCAACGTTGGCGCTACACTCCTTAGCGCTTCCAGCAGATTTTTTTAATCACCTTATTAATGATAATGTCACAGTTTTACCGATTATGCCTCCGCATATTACGCAGATGTTTGAAAGTGATCCTAAGCGAATTCCCAATGCAAAGCTTTTGGGTAATGTGCGTATTGTGACCTCTTCAGGTGGAAAAATTACCCCTAAAATGATTGCGGATATTGAAGAGCGTTACCCCAATGCTAAGTTTTATTCGATGCATGGTCTTACCGAAGCCTTTCGCTCAACGTACCTTGACCCAGCACAACTTAAAATCCGTCCTAATTCCATTGGAAAGCCAATTCCTGGTGTGGAGATTCATGTTATCAATGAGCAAGGTTTTGAGTGTCAACCACGTGAAATTGGTGAATTGATCCATCGTGGTGGCTACATTTACAAAGGCTATTGGAAATCAAAAGAAGATACGCAAAAACGGTATAAAAGCATTGCAATCTTAGACAAGGTGGTCAATTTAGAAGGTGATCTGACCGATGAAATTGTCGTCGCAAGTGGCGATTTTGTGTATAGAGATGAAGAGGGCTATCTCTACTTTGTTTCACGCAAGGATGATATGATTAAAGTCAGTGGTTTTAGAATCAGTCCTTATGAAATTGAGAGCGTTGTTCACGATAAATTGCCTCAAATCAGCCAATGTGCTGTTTTTTCCATCGAAAATGAAAAAACAGAAGAAGAGATTGTGATGGTCTACAGTGCATCACGTGAAATGTCTAAAAATGAGATTTTATTTGAGCTTAAAAAACATCTCCCAAATCATATGATTCCTTCCATTGTTGTCTATAAAGAAAAGCTTCCACAAACCAGTCTAAGTGAAGCTAAAATTGACAAGGAATCTTTGAAAAAAATGGTTATGGAGTTGCACTAAAGGCTTACATGTAAAGCGATGCTTAATCGAAGCTCATGCAATTTTAAGTAAAGCTAAGGTAAAATCCGTACCTTAAATTATTTTTTATTAAAGGAAATTTTGATGAAAAGAACGTATCAGCCACATAGTACCCCTAAAAAGCGTACACATGGTTTCAGACTTAGAATGAAAACTAAGGGTGGACGTAAAGTTATTGCAGCACGTCGTGCTAAAGGTAGAAGCAGATTGGCCGCTTAAAAGATTATGAAACTCTCAAGGCGACGAGAGAGTATTCATACGTTTATAACCATGCAAAAAAATGGCATTATGAAGGTGCCTTAGTCTTTTACAATAACGATACAGCAAAAAGAGTTGGCTTTACGGCAAGTAAAAAAGTCGGTAATGCTATCAAGCGAAATTTAGCCAAAAGACGATTTAGGGCTATATTTTTAGAAATTCAACACACTTTACATGATGGCGTGTATGTTTTTGTAGCAAAAGAGAAGATTAATCACATATCGTATGATGCTTTGAAAAAAGGGATTATATGGTCTTTGAAAAAATTAAACTGTGTTAAAGAATGAAGTCTTTAGCATTGTTGTTGATAAAGCTTTATCAGAAGTTTTTTACACTGATTGGCTATGGAAGTTGTAGGTATTATCCGACATGTTCGCAATATGCCAAAGAGCAGCTTCTACACAATAGTTTTTTAAAAGCTATCTTTTACAGTTTTATACGCATTTTGAGATGCAATCAGCTTTTTGCTGGAGGAATCGACTATCCAGTCGTGACTAAAAAATTTGTGTCTCCTCTTCCTCTTTCTCTCAAGCAACCATGCACTCATCGTATCACTTTTTGGTTTGTACCAAAAGATATGCAAAGTTTTTACGTGGTAAAATCTTTTAAAACAACGAAATAAAGGGAATCTCGTGACAGATAAACTCACTCCTCAGATGCGCATTATTATTGCCACTGTATTATCATTTTTATTTTTTGCTCTGTATGATCATTTTTTTATCCCCAAAAATCCTCCGCTTACTGAAACCACAACACTTGAACAAAATGCAACGCCATCCACAACTGCCAGTGCACCTGCTGACGTAAAGTCTGCGAGTAGCGTAGATGTTGCTGGAGCTCCTAAGAGTTCATCCAATGTAGGTGAAATTATTGCAACAATTAAAGCGGCTGGCTACGAAGTTCAGATCGACAGACTTGGCAGAATTGCAAAGTTTTATCTAGAAGAGGGCAAATATAAAGACGACAAGGGTGAGCGTTTTCAGCTTATCGATGCTTCTCAATCTCTTTTACCCCTTGAAATTCGATTTAGTGATAAAGCCATTAATGAAGATGCATTTGTTATGTCGTACAGCGCTGACAAAGATAAAATTGATGTTAGTGAAAATGGGAGTAGTGTTGTTTTAACACAGACCCTCAGCAGTGTTGTTGTTACCAAAACAATTACTTTTTTCCCTTCAGGCAAATATGATTTACATGTAAAGCTTTCATCTCCTTATGAATACTTCCTCTCTCCCGGTGTTAGACCAAACATGGCAGTTGACAGTTATACCTTTCATGGAGTGTTGATTAAAAAATCTGATGGTAGCATTAAAACGATTGCAGATGGTGATGCTAAAAGTGATGATCACTTCGCAAATGCAAAAATTGTAGCAGGGGCCGATAAATACTACACGACATTTTTTTATGAACTTGATAAAGGCTTAGAGAGTGTTGTTTCTGTTGGTCAAAATAAAAATCCACTTTTATTTGTTAAAGGTGAAGAAGATTTTAAACTCAGCGGTTACATCGGACCTAAAGAGCATGTTAAACTCAAAGCGATTAGTCCTGAACTTACAGATGTTATTGAATACGGTTTCTTTACGTTTATTTCTAAACCACTTTTTGCACTTCTTGCCTTTTTGCATGGTATTTTTGGTAACTGGGGTTGGGCGATTGTTGCTATGACCATTACCGTTCGTTTAGTGCTTTATCCTTTAACCTATAAAGGTATGGTCTCTATGAATAAGCTTAAAGAGCTTGCACCAAAAGTGAAAGAGTTGCAGAAAAAATATGCTGATGATAAGCAAAAGCTCAATACGCATATGATGGAACTTTACAAGAAAAATGGTGCAAATCCAATGGGCGGATGTTTGCCAATTATTTTGCAAATTCCTGTTTTCTTTGCCGTATATCGTGTTCTTCAAAATGCCATTGAGCTTAAAGGGGCACCTTGGATTTTCTGGGTACATGACTTAGCGATTAAAGATCCTTATTTTATTCTTCCAGTGCTTATGGGTATCACGATGTTTTTACATCAACGCATTACGCCAACCACCTTTACTGATCCAATGCAAGAGAAAATTATGAAGTTTTTACCACTTATCTTTACTTTTTTCTTTGTAACTTTCCCGGCAGGTTTAACACTTTACTGGTTTACCAACAACGTAGCATCTATCGTACAACAGTTTTATGTCAATAAACTTTTCGCAAAAAAACATGAAGAGCAAAAGGTCGAGAAATGATCAAAGTAGAAGCAGCAACACTTCAAGAAGCTTACTCTAAAGCTGCAAGTGAGTTGTCTTGTTCGGTCGTAGATTTAGATATTAATATTGTTCAAAATGGCTCAAGTGGATTTCTTGGGCTTTTTAAAAAAAGTGCCATTATTGAAGTGCAACGTAAAGGCACGAAGCCGGTGAGAGAAGAGCGCGATCGTAAAGAATTTGTTCCTCCACGTAAAGAAGAGAGTAGTAACAATAACGAAGCCGATTCCTCTTTTAATGATGAGAGAAGAGACCGTAATAGACGTAATAAAAATAGACGTAATAAAGGCAAAAAAGAGTTTCCAAGAAGTGAGTCTGGGGAGAAAAAAGTTGAACCAGAAACGGCTATTGTTGTTCCATTAAAAGAGACAGCCGCTCTTATTATCGAGCCTAAAATTGAAGTTGCCAAAACGTCTGTAAAAGAGCCAAGGCATACGATAGTTTCTACTGCAATTGACCAAAATTTTCATCATGAAAAACGAGAAATTAATGATGTAATTGATGAAGTTCGTATGCAGATTAAAAACCTTTTCAAATACAGTTGTTTTACCCTTGAAAGTCCTATTATTTCAAAATACAGTGATGATACAATCTTGATTGAATTCAGTGGTGAAGATGCAGCATTACTCATTGGTAAAGAAGGGTATCGCTATAAAGCACTTTCTTATTTGCTCTATAACTGGATCAATCTTAAATATGGTCTAAATATCCGTCTTGAAATTGCAGAATTTTTGAAGAATCAAGAAGAAATGATTGATAAATACCTCGCCCCAGTTATTGAGCGTATTCGAAACAGTGGCAAAGGCCAAACAAAAATTTTAGATGGTGTTCTCATTAAAATTGCCCTTGAAGCACTTCGCGCCCAGTTTCCTGAAAAATATGTCGGTATTAAATCCGGCAAAGACGGTGGTAAATTTATCGTAGTCAATGATTTTAATAGGAAAACCGCATAGATACTATTGCTGCTATTGCCACAAGTGCAGGGGTTGGTTCCATCGCGATTGTTCGTGTCAGTGGTCCCGATGCCCTTGCTTTGGCTCAAAAACTTTCTCACAAAAAAACCTTTGATCCACGTCTTGCCACACTCACATTTTTATACGATGCACACGACGATGCGATTGATCAGGCCATTGTGATCTATTTTAAAGCACCTCACAGCTTTACTGCTGAAGATGTAGTTGAATTTCAATGCCATGGGGGCAGTATTGTTGCAGGGATTGTTTTAGAAGCGCTCATTTATCATGGCGCACGATTGGCCAATCCAGGCGAATTTTCGAAACGCGCTTTTTTAAATGGCAGAATTGATCTTTCTGAAGCAGAAGCCATTGCGGCATTGATCGAAACGAAAAGTGTGGATGCTGCTAAAATGCTTACCCGCCAACTCAAAGGTGAACTTCGAGATTTTGTTTTACATGTAAGAGAGTTATTGATTGAAATTCTTGCATTTGTTGAAGTAAATATTGACTATGCCGAAGAAGATTTACCTCTGAATATGATCGAAAATATCAGAGCAAAGTTAGATATACTCGCTAAAGAGCTTTTGAAAACTTATGAGAGTAGTAAGCGCCGACAAGGATTGATACAAGGCTTTAAGATCGCCATTGTAGGCAAACCTAATGTAGGCAAAAGCTCACTGCTGAATACCCTTCTTAGTTATGATCGTGCCATTATTAGTGATATCGCCGGGACAACACGTGATACGATTGAAGAAGAACTACGCATTGGCACACATTTAGTGCGTATTGTAGATACTGCAGGTATCAGACAAGCCCATGATGTGATTGAAAAAATAGGCATTGAGCGTTCCATCGCAGCGATTGAAGAGTCCGAGATTGTCATTGCTCTGTTTGATAATAGTATGCCATGTGATAACGAAGATAAAGAGATATTAACATTACTTCAAAACTATGTAGAGTCAAAACAAATTTTAACGGTCCTCAATAAAATTGATTTGCCAAACCAATTTGATACTCAACATTTAGGATCAAATTTTATAGCACTTTCATGTCAAAATGACAGTTATGAGCTTACTCAAAAACTCGAAATACTTTTAGACCAAACAACAATTGATGACAGTATTATGCTTACATCTGCACGCCAAATTGAAGCTGTTAAAAGAGCCCATGAAAATGTTTTAAACTCTTACAAATTGCTTGGAGAAGGGGAACTTGAGCTCTTTGCTTTTCATATCAATGAAGCCATTCATAGTATATCATCGATCACAACTGCCTTTGAACGTGATGAGATTTTGGAGAAGATGTTTAGCAGTTTTTGCCTTGGTAAATAAGCAGTATTTATAAACTATTTACCTCAATATGTTAGTATAAAAATACTATCAGAAAGGGGATTTTATGTTTACAACGATAGAAGAGTTCATTAAAAAAGAGTCTTCTTCGGGAGTTATTTTAATCATCGTAACACTTCTTGCTCTTTTGTGTCAAAATAGCTTTTTAACAGATTTTTATACGCATTTTCTTCATACGCCTGTTCAAATTAGCATAGGTTCTTTGGGTCTTGCTAAACCATTATTACTATGGGTCAATGATGGATTGATGGCTATTTTCTTTTTTCTTGTTGGGCTTGAAATTAAGCGAGAAGTTCTTGAAGGTGAGCTTTCTTCCAAGAGTCAAATAGCATTACCAGCTATTGCCGCTTTTGGCGGTATGGTCATGCCTGCCCTTATTTTTACTTTTTTTAATCATACAGATTCTTTTTCTATGAAAGGTTGGGCAATTCCTACAGCGACTGATATTGCTTTTGCCTTAGGGATTCTTTCACTTTTGGGCTCTCGTATTCCCTCATCACTAAAGATTTTTTTAATGGCTTTGGCTATTATTGATGATCTTGGAGCCATTGTTATCATTGCATTATTTTATACCAGCAATTTATCATTAGTATCCATTATTATAGCTTTATGTGCTATTATTATATTAGCTATGATGAATTACCTACGCGTTATCAAAAAAGCTGCATATATTTTAATTGGGGTTGTTTTGTGGGTGAGTGTATTAAAATCAGGTGTTCATGCAACCATTGCAGGTGTTTTACTTGCTTTTTGTATTCCTCTTTATTCTCAGACTAAAGAGGGTAAACGCTTTTCAATGCTCAAGGAGATGGAACATAGTCTTCACTCTTGGGTCGCTTTTATTATTCTTCCACTGTTTGCTTTTGTGAACGCTGGGGTTGATCTTAAAGATGTGTCTCTGAATGCACTTTTTTCAGATGTTTCCTTAGGTATTATGCTTGGTCTTTTTTTAGGTAAGCAGTTAGGTGTTTTTGGTTTGAGTATTTTAGCCATTAAATGTGGATTAGCATCTTTACCAAGTGGAAGCAGTTATAAACAGCTTTATGGTGTTGCAATTCTTACAGGTATTGGTTTTACCATGAGCCTTTTTGTCAATACGTTAGCCTATAATGATACGGATTTGTTTCATTATTCGGATAAATTAGCGATTTTATTGGGCTCTTTTCTCTCTGGACTCATTGGATATTTATTTTTAAAAAGTATTCCCAAATCTTTATAACACCAATCTAAGTTATAATTGATTACAATCTTTAACTGACTCTGAACATTAAAAAAGGAGCCGCTAAGTGA
Organism: Sulfurospirillum diekertiae; assembly: GCF_011769985.2. NCBI lineage: Bacteria > Pseudomonadati > Campylobacterota > Epsilonproteobacteria > Campylobacterales > Sulfurospirillaceae > Sulfurospirillum > Sulfurospirillum diekertiae. Next base: position 1,554,811 of record NZ_CP039734.2, on the reverse strand, counting down.
GACAACTTAATTTAACTAAACGCCTTTTTTGGATAGTGGCTTTTTTAGTTTTATGTGCCAATGCCTTTGTCATCACTTATTTATATCAGCAAGCCGAAGATCTAGCAAAAATTCGTGCCTATTCCAAAGCCAAGACGCTTCAAGACTACTTTATGGCAATGCGTTTAGTCTATCATCAGCAATTTTTAGAGAGTGGCATTGATCTCAATGACTCTACAATAGGTTTCCTTCCCGCTCATGCTTCAACCCATATCAGTGATGAGTTTTTGAAGCGTTCTATGCAAGGAATTACGATTCACAATGTTTCTGATCGTCCACGCAATCCCGTTAATCAAGCCGATGATCTCGAAATGAAGGCAATTACGTACTTTAACCAAAACCCTGATCAAAATGAAACAATTGAACTGGTTAACAAAGGGGGAAAAGAGTTTTTCTTTTTTGCTTCTCCTTTGCGTATACAGGCATATTGTTTAGTTTGCCATGGAGAAAAAAATGAAGTTTTACCTTATATTGCTAAACGTTATAATAATGCATATGGCTATAAATTAGGTGAAGTACGAGGTTTAACCAGCATTAAAATTCCTAAAAAGACTTTATTTGATGATGTAATAGGACTTTTTTGGAAAGAAACCATATTTAGCTCAATGGTGGTGATTGGTTTATTGGTTTTAATGTATATGGCAATTAAAGAGTTGACTAAGCGTGATGTTGAACAGAAAAAAGAACTTGAAACATTGGTGTTGCAGCGAACTAAAATGCTTACTCAAAAAAGTAGTGAGCTTGAAAAATCGTATGCTCAACAAAAACACCTTTACGCAGTTCTTCGTACGGTTGCTGATAGTAATCAAATTTTAATTACGACTCAAACATTAGAAGAGTTGTTATCTGAAACAGCGAAATGTCTTTTTGCAAATAAATCTTTTGCCCATGTCAAGATTTCACTCTATGAGAATGGAGCTTTACATGTAAAAGAGTCTTTTGGTTTTGATGAAGAACACGATATCAATCCAATCGAAAAAGAAATTTTTGCACAAGGAGGATTTCGTATTCTTACTCCTACGAGTGAAAATTTACCTCACAGTTGTCAACTAACAATAGTACGCTATAACGTAAGTGAAGCTTATATTACAGTACTTCAAAGTGACAAATTTGCACAAAAATCGTTAGGTATTATGAGTATTTGTACAACGATGCCAGAGGGGTTTAGTATTGAAGAACGTGCTATGATTGAAGAGTTAGCGGGAGATATCGGTTTTGCAATTAATTCATTTTTGCAAAAAGAGAATATCTTAAAACTTTCATATTATGATTCTTTAACGAATCTTGCCAATAAAATCCTACTAACAGAACAAATTAAACTTTGTATTAGTGCCAACAAGCATAAACAAACTTATGGTGCATTACTTTTTATGGATCTGGATAATTTTAAATCCATTAATGATCTCAAAGGGCATACTGCCGGAGATAAATTGTTGATAATGATGGCACGCCGCCTTGAAAACTTTACCAAAGAGCATGATATTGTTGCTAGATTTGGGGGTGATGAATTTGCTCTTTTATTGCCAAATCTTGCAAATAGTATCGAAGAAGCTGCCAAAATAGCTGAACATACTGCAATGCAAATTCTCCTTGCAACGAAAGAGCCTTTTTTGATTGATGCCTATCTTTGTTACATTACCGTAAGCATTGGCATTAGTCTTTTTGATGGAGATGAGGACGCCGCGACATTATTAAGTCATGCTGATAGCGCAATGTATACTGCAAAGACGGATGGTCGTAACACCATTCGTTTTTTTGATCCACGTATTCAAAAAATAATGGAAGAAAAATCTTCGATGTTGCAACACCTTCGAGATGCAATTGATTCTGAACAATTTGTTTTATTTTACCAACCACAAGTTGATATTAATGCAAATATAACAGGTGTTGAAGCCCTGATACGCCTCAAGACAGTCAATGGTGAGTTGATTTCTCCTATGCAGTTTATTCCTTTATGTGAAGAATCTGGCTTGATTATTCCTTTAGGTGATTGGGTTTTAAAAGAGGCTATGGCGCAAGTAAAATATTGGCAAAATGATGTCAAAAAATCGACATGGCGTGTTTCGATTAATGTAAGCACAAAACAGTTTGAGCGTGAAGATTTTGTAGAAATTGTTCATAATACACTAGCATTAATTCAGATCAATCCGTCATTAATTCGTTTAGAATTGACAGAAAGTCTTTTGATTCGAGATAGTGCTAAAGCATTGGCAAAGATTCGTGAGTTAAAAATGTTAGGAGTTTCTCTGTCCGTTGACGATTTTGGGACAGGGTATTCTAGTTTGCAGTATTTGAAGCATTTAAATGTTGATGAACTAAAAATTGATCAATCTTTTGTACGAGATTTTATCCTCAATAGAAGTGATGCTTTGATTGTCGAGACCATTATCTCTATTGGTAAAAGTTTCAATATGGAAGTTATTGCGGAGGGTGTTGAAACCAAAGAACAGTTTGAACGGCTCAAAGAGATGGGATGTCACTTTTTTCAAGGCTATTTCTTTGGGAAACCAGCAGCTTCTGATGCGATTTAAATCTTTACATGTAAAGATTTAAATCGTTTATCTTTAAAAAAAATTATTCGCGTACGACATCATATCCTCTTGGAATTTCGGCACGGAACAGCTCTTCATCTAAAAAAAGATTTGTTGTTTGGTTTGAAAAACTAATTTCAACAGCATTATCTAACTTATCACGATAGACAACCTTGTCAATACTCTCTTTATGTGCAAAGATCGTATACGTTGTGTCCATAAATTTTGTTACATATTTATTGGGAGCGATCTCTTTGGCATCTTGTAGTAATTGTGCAATATTGGGAGTATTGTCAAGTGTCGTAATAATTGCTTGCTCTAATTCTGGCTCAATAATCAAAACATGTGTATTGTTGAAGTAAATTTTTTTAGCCACAGGTTTTTCGTAAATCCAAAGTGCCTTTTTATCATTTGTGGCGTAAAACATCCCCTCATAGGTTATTGTTTTATTTTGATCATTAGTCACTTTTTGTGTGAAATCACTTTGAATGGTTTTAAAGTGATCAATTTTGGCAAAAAGGAGTGTTGTCAAACAGAGAAACATCCAAAAAAATCGCATAAATTACTCCTCATAAAGATAATAAGATATGGAGTTTTATCAAATAGATAGTAAAAGTATGATAAAATCCCAAGTTTTAAGAAAAGTTAATAGTATAAAAGTAATGAAAATAGAGGTGGAATCAGATGCTATTGAGTAATATTGTTCGTAAAATTTTTGGCACTAAAAACGATCGTGTTGTGAAAGAACTTCAAGCACGCGTTCAAAAGATTAATGCCTTAGAGCCAGTGTATGAAAAATTAAGCGATGAAGCCTTAAAAGATGCCTTTAATGCTTTTAAAGCAGACGTTCGATCAGGAACAAAAACACTTGAGACTATTTTAAATGATGTCTTTGCTATTACGAGAGAAGCCAGTAAACGAACAACGGGTATGCGTCATTTTGATGTACAAATGGTAGGTGGTTTAGTGCTTCATGGTGGAAATATCGCAGAGATGAAAACAGGTGAGGGTAAAACGCTTGTGGCAACGCTTCCTGTTGTTTTAAATGCAATGTCTGGCGAAGGTGTTCATGTTGTAACGGTTAATGATTACCTTGCAAAAAGAGATGCTGCTGATATGTCCCGTATCTATAACTTTTTAGGTTTAACTGTCGGTATTGTCACCAATGATTTGGACAATGACGCTAAACGTAAAGCACAATATGATGCAGATATTACGTATGGAACGAACAACGAGTTTGGATTTGATTATTTACGTGACAATATGCGTTATGCAGTGGATGAAAAAGTTCAACGTGTCCATAATTTTGTTATTGTGGATGAAGTGGACTCAATTCTTATTGATGAAGCAAGAACACCTTTAATTATTTCTGGTCCAGCCAATCGTACATTAGATGGCTATAAAATTGCAGATGGTGTTGCCCAAAAGCTTACGAAAGAAGCAGATTTTACGGTTGATGAAAAAAATAGAACTGTTTTGATGACTGAAGATGGCATCAGTAATGCTGAAAAACTTTTTGGTGTCGATAACCTTTATAGCCTTGACAATGCTGTTCTATCGCATCATCTTGATCAAGCCCTTAAAGCACGGTATCTGTTTGTTGCTGATGTTGATTATGTGGTACGTGATGGGGAAATTATTATTGTCGATGAGTTTACGGGGCGTTTAAGCGAAGGACGACGTTTTAGTGAAGGATTGCACCAAGCGTTAGAAGCAAAAGAAGGCGTGATGATTAAAGAAGAGTCTCAAACACTCGCAGACATCACCTTCCAAAATTATTTTAGACTTTACAATAAACTCGCAGGTATGACAGGAACTGCACAAACAGAAGCAACCGAGTTTGCGCAGATTTATAATCTTGATGTAATCTCAATTCCTACAAATGTCCCAATGCGCAGAGAAGATATGAATGATCTTATCTATAAAACGGAACGTGAAAAGTTTGAAGCCGTGATTAAAGATATCAAACTATGCCATGAAAAAGGGCAACCTGTTCTTGTAGGTACTGCATCCATTGAAAAAAGTGAGTTACTCCATTCACTGTTGAAAAAAGAGAAAGTACCACACTCTGTTTTGAATGCTAAAAACCATGAAAAAGAAGCTCAAATTATTAAAGATGCAGGTGTCAAAGGCGCTGTAACGATTGCAACCAATATGGCTGGACGTGGTGTTGATATTAAGCTTGAGGATGAAATTAAAGCCCTTGGAGGTCTTTATATCATCGGTACAGAGCGTCATGAAAGTAGACGTATCGATAACCAGCTTCGTGGACGTTCAGGTCGTCAAGGCGATAATGGTAAAAGCCGTTTTTATTTAAGTTTGGAAGATAACCTTTTGCGAATTTTTGGAAGTGATCGTATTAAAGCAATTATGGAGCGCCTAGGGATTGAAGAAGGTGAACATATTGAATCTAAAATGGTGACACGTGCCGTTGAAAATGCACAGAAAAAAGTCGAAGCACTTCACTTTGAATCTCGTAAACACCTTTTGGAATATGATGATGTTGCGAACAAACAACGTAAAGCAATTTATAACTTTAGAAATGATCTTTTAAACCCTAACTTTGATATTGAAACACGCATTAAAGAGATTCGCGTGGATTTTGTGACAAATTTACTTTATAAAGCTGAGATTTACGAAGGAATTGCAGAAACAGAATATAACATTGAACACCTTGTGTCCATTCTTCAAGATGAATTAAATGCTTCATTTGATGCACAACACTTACAAAATTTAGAGTTTACAAAACTGAAAGATGTGATTGTTGCAGAACTTCAAGAGAGTTTTGATGCCAAAATGTCTGTTGTTGATGAGACTCAACGTAAAGAAATTGAACGTATTTTATACCTTCAGGTTCTTGACAATACATGGAGAGCACATTTATACCAAATGGATATTTTAAAAACAGGTATTGGTCTTCGTGGGTATAATCAAAAAGATCCTTTGACTGAGTATAAAAAAGAGAGTTATAATCTTTTCATGGAGCTTGTAGAACAAATCAAATATGAATGTTTTAGAACATTGCATATTGTTCAACTTCGTGACAACAAAGAAGAAGAAGAAAAGCGTGCTATGGATGAGATGATCCGAAGAATGGAAGAGGCAAATGCCAATGCTACACTTCAACATCAAAGCCCCTATGCAGATGAAGAAGATGACAAAGATAAAAAAGCAGCACGTAATGAGCCATGTCCGTGTGGAAGTGGTAAAAAATATAAACAATGTTGTGGTAAGAGTGGTCCTAAAAAAGGGCTTTTAGCATAAGGGCCTAGCGTGCAAAAAAATCTTAGTTTTTACCTTGTCAAAAAGTATTTACGTTTTGACAAGTCACAACCTTTTATTACGGTTATTTCACTTCTTGCTTTTTTTGGCGTAGCTATTGGATTGACAGTCCTTATGGTTGCTATGGCGATTATGAATGGATTTGATAAAGAGTTTGAAAAAAAACTCTTTACCATGAATTATCCACTCTCTATCTATTCACGAAGTTTTTCTCCTGTCGATCAAACTCAACTCAATGCACTGCAAGAGCAGTTTCCAAAACTTAAATTTAGTCCTTATATCTCGACACAAGTGATTATCAAAAAAGGTAATCGTTTGGAAGGCGGCATGCTCTTTGGTGTTAATTTTGAACAAGAAGCAAAAATTAATGCAATTGTTGCTGAAGCTATTAAAGGAAAGACGCTCGATAAATATGATCTGATTACAGGGAGTGAAATTGCTAAAACACATCTTTTTGCACAAGATGAAAAAGCAACACTTATCTTTACCAAAAATGATCCTGGTGGTATGAGCCTCATTCCTAAAATGAAACGTTTTAATTTTCAGGGCTCATTTCGTTCTGGCTTAATGGCGTATGATAAAGCTTATATGTATACAACACTTGATTCATTAGCGCAAGTGATGCAGTATGAAGTTGGTCAATTTGATGGGATTCATATTTATTCGGACGAACCATTTGTGGATATTGAAAAAATTCGTAAAGTTCTCCCTGATGATCTAGGCATTGTGGGTTGGTGGCAGATGAATGGTAACTTTTTTGCAGCTTTAGCGCTTGAGAAAAGGGCTTTATTTATTGTTTTGATGCTTATTATTTTAATTGCTTCTTTAAATATTATTAGCTCGCTTTTAATGACAGTTATGAATAGGCGTAAAGAAATTGCTTTATTACTCTCCTTGGGTGCGTATAAAAAAGAGATCAAAAATACCTTTTTCTATTTAGGACTTGTGATTGGAGGTGGAGGAATGCTGTTTGGTATTTTGCTTGGCGGGTTGGCACTTTTTGTGCTAGGTTCGTTTGATATTATCTCTTTACCAGCAGATGTCTATGGAACAGCTAAATTACCATTAGATCTTTCAATGCTTGATTTTGTGCTTATCGTCATTGGAACTAGTTTTATTGTAACGCTCTCTTCCTATTATCCCGCGCATAAAGCAACTCAAATTAATGTACTTGATACCTTAAGAAACGAGTAAAATGAGATGTTCAGTAGGCTTAAAAAGCCTACTGAAATAAATCCGTTGTAATATTGCAGTTCTCTTCAACGATATTATTGAGTTTATGTAAAAGCGTTTTAGCATCTAGCCCATCGTCTGGGTAAGTAACCACATTATCATACGGTTTTTGATCTAAAAAGCTTTGAATACCAGAAAGTACTTCTGTTGCACCATTCCAGTCAGTTCCTGTCAGCATAACGACATAATGATTACTATGATTAAAGATAGCATCTGTTCTTCTTAAAATCCGTTGGAACATCTCTAAACTATCAATCTCTTTACGGTCTTCAAGAGAAAAGAAAATCAAGGAGAAAGGAACTTCATCTTTAATACCAAAACGTTCTAATAGTGCTATATGATGGTCAATAAGATTTGTTAGATTGATTTTCGAAAAAGCAATTCCAGACATGATAACTCCTTTGATTATTCTGATTTATTTTAATTGTACTCTAAAATTTATGCAAGCGTTTCGATTTGTTCAAAATTAAAATAATTATAGCCATCTTTGTGTTCATAGGTAAAGTTAACGTGGTGCGCCTTGACAATATGATGCACAATGTAAAGCCCTAGGCCAAAACTTTGATGTGAATTTTTTTCTTGTACAAAAGGCTCAAGATAATGTTCAAGGTCGTAAGTAAGAGGTTTGCCTTGACTGATGAAAGATATTTTTTCTTTAGTTGCCATAATTCTTATCTTTTGATCAATAGAGTACTTAATACCATTGTCAATGACATTTTTCATAGCAGTGGTGAAAAGTCTAAAGTCTACATGTAAAATAATTTCATCATCAATCATATCAATTTCGATCTGTTTTGGATTAATCATTGCAAGATCAATAGCTTCATCAAGCATATCAACCAAGCGATAAGGTTTGATGTTTTTGAGACCTTCGCCTGAAGTAATCTGCTCAATTGATGCAAACTCATTGATAAGCAGTTCAAGTTTTTCAAATGTACCGATTAAACGATCGCGTTGCTTCCCATTTTCAAGCATTTCAGCACTAATCCGTCCTTTCGTAATAGGTGTTTTGAGCTCATGCATAATGTTACGTAAGAAAAGCTGTCTTGAGTGGTTAAGCTTATTGATTTGTTCAACCGCATTATGAAATGAATTGGCGACCTGAGAAATTTCATCTTCACCATCCGTTTTACAATTAATATCAAGATCCCCTTTTGCAAAACGGTCCATTTGACGCTTAAGCTTACGCAGAGGCTTTAGTTTACGAATGGTTAAAATATAAGCAACAATAATAATGGCAAAAACAACGCCAAAGATTGTTTTAATGAGATCATAACGATAAGGTTGAAAATCTTCATCTTTCAGGAGTAGTGAAGAGTATTTTGTTTCAATATGTAGATAGTGGTTATTATCGTAGCGCAAAATGGCACTGGTACCAATACGATCAGAAATTTTTTGGATTACTTGCGCATTTTGAATGATGAGTGTTTGTGTCTCTTTATCCGTAATTTCACGCATTTGGTACCCTTGTACCTGCCTTTTCAGTTCATCATTGGTAATAAAATTATTGAGATGAAAGAGTGTTGCACGCGCGATAATAGAATATTTTGCATTGAGCTTATCGGTATAGCTTTGTTTGTCATATTCCAATAAAAAGAGTAATGCTAAAAAAATACTCACGATACTGATGGCAAAAATAAAGGTAATGCTGTAAAAAATGGAAGATTTAGTCATTGTAAAAACTTATATCCTACGCCACGAACGGCATGAATGTATTTGGGCTCTTTGGGGTTTTCACCAAGTTTTTGACGAATACGTCCAATAATAACATCAATACTTTTGTTGGTTGTCTCTTCGCTAATGGCCTCAATATTATAGATAAGTTCTTCACGTGAGACAACACCGCCTTCTTTTTTCATTAAATAACCAAGTATGCCGTACTCTGCAGCTGTCAAATGAAGTGTCTTTCCTTGTAAGATGATAATCATTTGTTCTTCATTCAAAATCAGATCTTTGATTTTTTGAATGCTTTGTTCGGTAGCAACAACTCCCTTTTGCCTACGTAATAAGCTCATAATACGTGCTTGTAGCTCTCTTGGGTTATAGGGTTTTGGCAAGTAGTCATCAGCTCCATTTTCAAGAGCAGTGACTTTATCAGTAATATCTGTCCGTGCTGATGAAATAATAATAGGAATGGTGTGACGTTTTCGAATTTCTTTGCATACTTCAAGTCCATCAATTCCTGGAAGGGTAAGGTCTAAGATAATAAGATCAAATTTTTGGGTGTCAAGTATTGAAAGACCTAAGTAGGGATCATCTGCAATCGTAATAGCGATATCAAATTGCTCTAAATACTCCATTAAAATTTCAGCAAGTTCCAAATCATCTTCGATCATCAAAATATGTGTCATACGCCCACTCCTTACATGTAAAGGATATTATAGCTGATTTAGGAGGCAAATGCCTCCTAAATATTAGGGCATAACAAGGATGGCACGGTAATTCTGACGGTTAATGACAACGCGTTTTTTACTGTTTTTATACTCTTTAAGAGCATTATTGAAATCTTTAAGAGATGTGATGTGCATTTGTTCTACTTGAATGATGATATCACCTTCTCGAAAGCCTATTTTTTCTGCTTTGGAATCTTCTTTGACATCCAAGATAAGTACACCTTCTATCTCTTTGGGTATTTGATATTGGGCTCTTGTTTTATCGTTTATTTCTAAAAGGCTTAGTCCCTCAACTGGGCTAGACGTGGTTGATTTAGCATCGCCATTACTATTGGTCGTTTGGTCTGCTTCCATTTTTGCTAGTTTGATTTTAGTTGATTTCTCTTTTTTATCACGTTCATAGGTAATTGTAATGGTTTTATCAGGAGCGATAGCAGCAACAGTGTTTTTAAGTTCATTAGCGTTTTTGATTTTTATACCATCAACTTCAATAATAAGGTCAGAGACTTGAAGTCCACCTTTTTCAGCAGGTGAGTTTTTCTCGATCATTAAGATCAGTGCACCTTGTTTATTGTCATACAATTCTTTCAGATCATTGGTGAGATCAGCGATTGATATACCCATGAACCCTCGTTCGATTTTCCCCGTTTCGATCAGTGTTGTTGCAATTTTTTGCACCATGTTAGAAGGAATGGCAAAACCGATACCATTATTGCCTCCACTTTTAGAAAGAATGGCACTGTTAATACCAATAAGAGCACCTCTACTATCGACTAATGCTCCACCAGAGTTTCCAGGATTAATAGAGGCATCTGTTTGGATAAAATTTTCGTATTGATTCAGTCCAACGTTATTTTTGTTAAGTGCAGAGATAATACCATGCGTTATGGTCTCACCTACACCAAATGGGTTACCAATGGCAAAAACTACATCTCCTTCAAGTAGATTTGATGAGTTACCAAATTGAGCGACATGTAAATCTTTGGCATCAATTTTTACAACGGCAAGATCGGTTTTAGAATCTTCCCCAATTACTTTTGCTTTGTACTCTTTTTCATCATCGGGAAGCGTGATAAGAATCTCCTCTGCTCCTTCAACAACATGATAATTGGTAACGATATAACCATTAGAAGAGATCACAACACCAGAACCCAGTGAATGTGATTTACGTTCCTGCTGTTTCAGTTCAGGGATACGATTTCCAAAAAAGTCTTTAAAGAACGGATTTTGCATAAGTTCATTGAGTTGGTCATTTTGTTTACTTTTTTTCGTTGTTGCGATGTTAACAACACTCTTCTTGATCTCTTTAATAGCATTATTGTATGAGAGTATAACATTAGGAGATGTAGCATCAACATGCTGAGAATCTTTAGGCATTTGAGCAATTTCTATGGTCGCTCCAAAAAGAGAAAGCGATGCGATTATTGATAAAAAAACAATCTTTTTCATGGATAAACTCCTTAATAGTTTCTTAGTAAGCATTATAAAGGAGAGAGGTAAATATAAAGTAAATATTAAGAAAACAGAGAGTAAGTTGATTGACCTAGACTAAAGTTTTGTGTTATAATCACTATAAATATTTATACAAGGTTAAAGTCATGAGTAAGAGTTTATATGAGACCTTAGACGTCTCTCAAGACGCAAGTGCGGAAGAGATCAAAAAAGCCTATCGACGTTTAGCTCGCAAATATCACCCAGACATTAATAAAGATGCAGGGGCAGAAGAAAAATTTAAAGAGATTAACGCTGCGTATGAAATTTTGAGTGATGCTCAAAAACGCCAACAATACGATCAATATGGCGATAACATGTTTGGCGGCCAAAATTTCCATGATTTTGCCAATTCACAAGGTGGCGGTGCTAATTTAGACGATATCTTGCGCAGTATCTTCGGCGGTGGCGGCGGATTTGGTGGTTTTAGTAGCGGTGGACGTGCTGGACAAGGTGGATTCGGTGGTTTTGGAAATGCAGGTTTCGGCGGTGGATTTGGAGGTTATAGTGAACCTGATTTGGATGTAAGCGCCAAAATTATTATTCCTTTTAATGTTGCTATTTTGGGTGGAAAGCACTCACTCTCCTACAACAATGACAGCTTTGATGTGAAGATTCCTGCAGGCATTAAAAATGGTGAAAAGATGCGTGTTAAAGATAAAGGTAAATCGTATCAAGGTCAAAAAGGTGATTTAATCTTAAGTGTGGAAGTTGCTGATAGTCCTGAATACACACGCGATGGAGATGATTTGGTTAAGAGCATTGATATTCCTCTTAAAACAGCACTTTTTGGCGGTAAAATAGCAGTTGATACGCTCTATAAAGAGATTACATTAAAAGTCAAAGAAGATACGAAAAACGGACAAAAATTTAGAGTTAAAGAGTATGGCGCACTCAATCGCAAAAATCAATCAAAAGGCGATTTGTACCTTGTTGCCAACATTGTTTTACCTCCGCTTGCTTCATTAGACAGTGATCTTAAAGCAATGATGGAAGCAAAACTACCGCAATAAATTTTGTGTGATAAATGTGTGTAATGCTTAGACTGCTTGCAAAACTCGATTTGTAAAAAATCTAAGCGCCAAAGGTGCGTGGGCTTTCTGCCGAAGAAAACTCAGCGTTAGCGTAGCTTGAGAAGCTTTGCTTTAAAAGCGTGTTAAGAATTTAGGAATAAAAAAGAGGAGCCTCTTATGCACCATGATTATGAAGAACCTGTTTATTTGATTAGTGTAGTCGCAAAAGTTTTAACGATTCATCCTCAAACGCTTCGTCAGTATGAAAGGGAAGGATTGGTTAGACCTTCAAGAACCGATGGGAAAATGCGTCTTTATTCACAACGCGATATTGATAAGATCAAAATGATTCAACGACTCACACGTGATCTTGGTGTGAATCTTGCAGGTGTTGATATTATCATGCAGTTGAAAGACAAAATTGATGATTTTGAATTGTTGGTTGAAAATTTACGACTAGAGCTGAGTGGGCTGACTAAAAAAAGTACACAAACCAAAAATCCGTTAGTTAAACATAAAAATAGTTATGAGATCATTTTATTTGGGGAATAGGTGTGGATAATATATTAGCGATTATTTTAAGCGCAACGGCCATAGCAACGATTTTTAATATTTTGTTAAAGCGTTTTAATATTCCAACGATTATTGGGTATATCATTACGGGATTTGCCATTGCCTACATGTATAAATTAGGTCGCAATAATGATTCTTTGACACAGATCGCCGAGTTTGGGATTGTCTTTTTAATGTTCACCATTGGGTTGGAGTTTTCGATCAAACATCTTTTGAGTATGAAAAAGGATGTTTTCTTTTATGGTTTTTTACAAGTTTTACTTGTAGGAGGTGTCATTGCGTTAGGTGCTGAGTATTTCTTTGGAATTGAGAAAAAAAGTGCCATTATTATTGGTTATGCCCTCGCACTTTCATCAACGGCCATTGTTCTAAAAATTTTGAATGATAGTGGAACAATACACACAATTTATGGACGTAAAGCACTGGGAATTCTTTTGTTTCAAGATATTGCGGTCATTCCTATTTTATTGATGATTAATATCTTTTCCAATCAAAACAGCTCTATTTCTTCTTTGCTTTTACAAACGTTTTACAGCGCAGTGATTATTTTAGGCTTGATGTTTATTATTGGGAAATATCTACTCAATCGCTTTTTATCGCTTGTTGTTTGGGCGGATACCCAAGAAATTTTTATTGCATCAGTGTTATTACTGGTTGTGGGTGCTTCTTTTTTATCTCACTCTTTAGGCTTTTCATACTCGTTAGGGGCTTTTTTGGCAGGTATGATGATGTCTGAAACACAGTACAAGCATCAAATCGAAGCCGATCTTGTCCCCTTCCGAGATATCCTCCTGGGTCTTTTTTTTATCACCGTTGGAATGCAGATTGATCTTAGTTTGATTGCACAAAATTACGCTACGATTTTACTGTTTTTAGGTGTCATGATGGCATTTAAAACATTGGTAGTTTTTACTATTTTATTTTTCTCAGTAGGTGGGAGAGTTGCGCTTAAAACCGGATTGGCACTCTGTCAAGGAGGCGAGTTCTCTTTAGCGATTTTAGCCCTAGCCAGCTCATCGCATTTGATAAGCACCAATACATCTCAAGTTCTCATTGTGACAGTTGTGCTGTCCATGGTTATGACACCTTTTATTCTTAAAAATATGAAAAAGATTGTAAATTCAATTACTAAAGAGCCAGACAATGGCGATTTTAAAATTCATTCCTCTGGTATTAAAGATCACATTATTGTATGTGGTTATGGAAAACTTGGACAAGAAATTGTTTATCGCCTTAAGAAGATGAATGTGAATTACCTTGTTTTAGAACATGATATTAATCTGGTTAAGCTAGGACAAAATAGGGGTGAGCCTGTTTATTTTGGCAATGCTGCCGAAAAAAGTATTCTGCAAAATGCTTTTGTGGAAAATGCAAAATCGGTCATTATTGCAATCAATAATGAAAAAAAATTGATCTTGCTGTGTGAGGTCTTAAAGTCATTTGATGCACCGATTAAGATTGTTGCAAAAGCAAGTGATTATGATGAGAAAAAACTACTGAAAGCTTTAGAAGTTAAACATATCGTGAATGAAGGAAGAGAAGCGGCCAAAGCACTTCTCCATGTCGCACTCGAAGAAAATCCTACTGAGTAATAAAAAGGGCTATTTCATCGCTTAAAAAATAGTCATTATTGAAGACGCGATTATCTTTACATGTAAGCTTGTTTTCTCTTATCAAAAGGTTGACTCTTTCTCGCTCTTTTGGGCTAAATTCGTCTAAAACAATACCAATATTGCTTCGAAGGCCAAGAAAAAGTGTTTCATTGTGTAAGTCTTCTCTCCTTAATGTCTCAACTTCTTGAAAAAGAGGATTTTGTATATAGGTTTCAATCTCTTTGCTTGGGTAAAAACGCCTATTTTTTAAAAATCCTACTGCTCCTGCCCCAATACCTAGATAATCTTGATGCTCCCAATATCCTTTGTTATGAATGCTTTGGTATCTTCCAAAATTAGAGATTTCATATTGTGGGAATCCTGCTTGAATAATTGCTTGCACAAACGTTTTAGCCAGTTCTTCTGAATCATTTGTCACATCATTTCTCTTGTAAAAAGGTGTTGCTTCTTCTAGTGTAAGCGCATAAGCACTTAAATGGTTGATTGGCAAAGATGATGCAATATGTAGGTCTCTTTCAAGTAAAGAAGGTGTGTCCAACGCTGTGCCGTAAATAAGGTCAAGTGAAATATTTTGAATACCAACTTTTGAAGCGTTATGAATGGCCTGAAGTGCAATTTTGGGTGAATGGTTACGACCTAAAAAAGTAAGTTTTTGCTCATTGAAACTCTGTACACCAAAGCTAAGACGATTGATGCCCAATGTTTTCATTTCTGCTATCCACTCTTGGGTTGCAGAGTGAGGGTTTGCCTCGGAAGTGACTTCGGCATCGTGGCTTAAATAGGGCGTTATCATCTTAAAAAATGATTCATACCACGAAGCTGGAATGGTTGAAGGAGTTCCTCCACCAATAAAAAGTGAGGTAATACTCTCTTTTTGGGCATTAAACTTTTCAAGTTCAAAACGAAGTTGGGTGGTGATATGGTGCATATAGTTTTGCTTCAGTGTACCCTTGTTCTCATAAGAGTTAAAGGCGCAGTAGTGGCATTTACTATCGCAAAAAGGGATATGCAGATAAGCTAACACGAAATTCCTTATATCAAGCAAGTTTAATGACTTTTTAGATACTATTTTAACAAAAATATAGAGGTAATGCGCAATTATGGAATCACCAAAACGATACAGACCTAATGTTGCTGCTGTGATTGTCTCTGCAAAATACCCTTTTCAATGCCAACTTTTTATTGCCAGTCGTAGCGATATAGAGGGTGCTTGGCAATTTCCTCAAGGGGGAATTGATGAGGGAGAAACACCACAAGAGGCTCTTTATCGAGAGCTTGAAGAAGAAATTGGTACAGGTGATGTCGAAATTATAGCAGAGTATCCGCACTGGTTACAATACGACTTCCCTCAAAAAATTGCTCAGAAAATGTATCCTTTTGATGGACAAAGCCAAAAGTATTTTTTAGTGAGACTCAAAAAAGATGCAAAGATTAATATAGCTACCAAAGAACCAGAGTTTTGTGACTACCGATTTGTTAGTTTGGAAGAGGTATTTGATTTTATTACTTATTTCAAGCGTCCCGTCTATAAACAGGTGTTAGAATATTTCAAAAAAGAAGGGTATCTTTAAAATGTTGATCGTTCAAAAGTATGGCGGCACAAGTGTTGGTAATGTCGAACGCATTGAAGCTGTTGCTAAAAGAGTTATTGAGAGTAAACAAGCAGGGCATGATCTTGTCGTTGTCGTTTCGGCGATGAGTGGTGAAACCAATAAGCTATTAGACTATGCGGGCTATTTTAGTAAAACGCCTAACCATCGTGAAGTCGATATGTTACTCAGCTCTGGAGAGCGCGTAACGAGTGCGCTTCTTGCTATTGCCCTTGAAGCAGAAGGTTATGCTGCCGTTTCGATGAGTGGTAGACGCGCTGGCATTGTAACCGATGAAATCCATACCAAAGCACACATTGAATACATTGATACAAGCAAAATGCAAGAAGAACTCAAAGCAGGTAAAATTGTCGTGGTGGCTGGTTTTCAAGGTGTCACGGAAGCGGGTGAGGTTTCAACCTTGGGACGTGGAGGCAGTGACCTTTCTGCTGTGGCTATTGCGGGTGCACTTGAGGCGGATCTTTGTGAAATTTACACCGATGTTGATGGTGTTTATACCACCGATCCTCGCATTGAACCTAAAGCAAAAAAACTGGATAAAATCAGTTACGATGAGATGTTAGAACTTGCAAGTCTTGGAGCGAAAGTGCTTCAAAGCCGCTCGGTTGAGATGGCTAAAAAATTGAATGTCAATCTTGTAACACGCAGTAGTTTTAACAACCATGAAGGAACACTTATTACAAAGGAAGATAATAGTATGGAACAACCATTAGTTAGCGGTATTGCACTCGATAAAAATCAAGCTAGAGTCACTCTTCGTGGTGTTACGGACAAACCTGGTATTGCAGCTGAAATTTTCAAAAAACTTTCTGATTGTAACGTTAACGTTGATATGATTATCCAAAATGTGGGACATGATGGTACCACCAATCTCGGTTTTACGGTTCCTCAAAATGAGCTTGATATAACAAAAGCTGCTATGAGCGAGCTTAGAGCCAGTGATGTCATGGAATACGATAGTGAAATTGTTAAAGTTTCTATTGTAGGCGTGGGTATGAAATCACACAGTGGCGTTGCCTGTAAAGCATTTGATGTGATGGCAAAAGAGGGTATCAATATTGAGATGATCAGTACCAGTGAAATTAAGATTTCTATGGTTATTCAAGCAAAATACGGTGAATTAGCCGTACGTGCATTGCACAGCGCATACCAATTGGATAAATAATTTATGCAACAATTTTTAAAATGGACACTTGAAGAGAT
The DNA here is from genome assembly GCF_011769985.2 of Sulfurospirillum diekertiae. NCBI lineage: Bacteria > Pseudomonadati > Campylobacterota > Epsilonproteobacteria > Campylobacterales > Sulfurospirillaceae > Sulfurospirillum > Sulfurospirillum diekertiae. The sequence goes on along the minus strand of NZ_CP039734.2, from coordinate 1,537,830 downwards.
ACGCAAAGATGGCTCTTCGATGAGTTGGATGGAAGAGAAGAGGTTCGAATGGGTTCCTCTTGCTGCTTCCATGCTTAAAAATCTTCTTGATGGCCATACCTTTATCGTGATTACCGATGATGATCGGGCATGGTTTTGTCACTATATGTTGCGAGCCATCAACAATCATCGAAAAAATAGACCACTTCTGCCATTTTTATCGCTGCAGACGCTCTATCCCAATTTATATCAAGTCAAAACCAAAGAAGATATTGAACTTTTAGAAAATATGCTTTCCCAAGCCTTTCCGAGTGGATATACCTTCTTTTATGTAGGTAAAAACAGTGACATCAAGATGCAAATTGCCAAACGTAAAGACGATAGCTTCCTTTGGATTATGGATGAACATGTCCAAAATAGCTTTTATCTTTTAAGTGATGATGATAGTTTGGATATCAAATTAATTCAGCTTTTTAGACTTCTCGATAAAAGTATCGATGCCGTGCTTTTTGCCGAGGTTACCTTTGAAAATGAGTGACGAAGGGGTCTTAAGCCATATTTTAATCTGTAAAAATGTGGAAAAAGCAAAAGAGAGTTTGCAAGAACAATACGCCAAAGAGCGCCATCTCTTCTTTTGTAAAGATGAGTTTTTGATTGATGATGCCAAAGAAGTCATCAAAGAAGCGTATATCGCAGAATCTGCTAACAAATATCTTATTTTAGTGGCAAAAGGGTATCGCGTAGAAGCACAAAATGCACTGCTTAAAATTTTGGAAGAGCCTCCTCGCCACATTATTTTTATCGTAGTGGCTCCTTCTAAAACAGCGTTTTTACCAACGATTCGTTCACGTTTACTTCAAAAAGAGCTTGTGATTGAACAAGAGATAACGCATAGTGGACTCAACCTGAAACAACTTGATCTTGGTGATATCTATCCTTTTATTCAGAAACACCAAAATGCAGAGAAAAACTTTTTGAAAGATTTGGTGCAAGCGATTGTATTTGAAGCGATCAACGAGCACCATTTGCGATTTAGCGAAAAAGAATTGGAACATTTTCAAAAGCTTTTGCATCTTGTTGAGCTCAATACACGAGGACAAACAATTTTAACTTCACTTTTGCTTTCAATCATGCTGAGAAAATATCGATGAAACTGTATAAACTTTCATCCCAGTTGGATGCTAAAGCATTGTTTCAAATGGTTGGTGTTACGCATGAAGGGAGTGCTCTTTTAACCCCTAAAACACATCTGAATCTTATTTACATCAAAGATTTAAAAGCACCTGCTGCCAATATTCTCAAACAAGATGCGCTGTCCATTGGGGCAGATCTTGCCGTTCCCAAAGATACCATTACATGTAAAGTCCCTTTGGTGGATGCGGTTTTAATTGCGAATGATAAACAGCTCAAAGAGTTGGCACGTAAAGAGAAAATGCAACCTTTTGGCTTAAAAGAGGTTGCTCAAAAATTGAGTGAATTTATCTTTACATGTAAAGATGATTTTACAGTGATGGGAATCATCAACACCAATGAAGACAGCTTTTTTCAAGGCAGTCGTTTTAAAGATGAAGCGGCACTCAAACATATTGAAACCATGATAGAAGAGGGTGCTACCATGATTGATTTAGGCGGTGTTTCAAGCCGTCCTGGAAGTCTTGGTGTGAGTGATGAAGAAGAGCTTTCGCGCGTGAAGCCTATCATTGATCTGATTTTCATGCATAAGCTGTTTGAAAAGGCACAATTTTCACTTGATAGCTATTCGCCATTGTGTTTGGAGTATGCTTTGACGCATGGTTTTAGTATTGTTAATGACATTACAGCGCTTGCGAATGATGATGTTGCTCGTGTTACAGCAAAATACGATGCAACCGTCATTTTAATGCATATGCAAGGTGATCCTAAAAGTATGCAACATGAGCCTGTCTATGATAATGTTATGCTAGAAGTCGATGCTTTTTTTGAAGAACGTATTGCAAAAGCACAGCAATTTGGTATTAAGAAGATTGTTCTGGATGTGGGCATTGGATTTGGAAAAAGCTTAGAACATAATCTACAACTTCTCAAACACCATGAACACTTTTTACATTTTGGCTATCCCCTTCTTGTGGGAGCGAGTCGCAAATCGATGATCGATAAGATCATACCCACACCGATTGATGAGCGTTTACCAGGAACGCTTGCGCTTCATCTTAAAGCGTATGAGCATGGCGCAAGTATTATACGTGCCCATGACGTGAAAGCGCATGTACAAGCGCTAAGCGTGCTTCAAGCACTGAATCAAACAACTATTTAGGAATCTTTTTTGGAAAAAATACTGAGCCTTTTAACACGTATTAGTGAACTTTACGCCATACCGCAGTGGATTGTCAATAGCGGTGCCATTACCATTTGTATTATTTTAGTTGCCTTTCCTTTTGTCGCTCGTTATTTAATGCGCCCAAAATATTTTAAATTTCGTGAACTCATTTTATTTAAAGTGCTTTGGCGTTGGAAGTATAAAAAAGGTGATGTTGTTGGACTTTGGTGCTATTGCCCAAAATGTCAAAGTATGCTGATGGTTGATGATGAAAATTGTCGTTCTGAAGAGACGTTACAACATAAAATTACTTATTTTGTATGCCATGAATGTGGTGGTAATGAGCTTGGACGCGTTATCGGAGGTGACAGACGTTATGTGTTAAGTTTGGTAAGGCGCGATATTTGGCGACATATCCGTGATGGCAGTTACAACGAAGTTTCCGCTGCAACCAAAGGTGCGCTAGAACTTTATGCGCAATTTGAAGAAACCAACATTCAAAGTGATGAAATACCGGTCATCTCAGAAGAGAGCAGTACGTTACCAAGCAGTGAAATCAATGATGTCAATGAGAGTACGCAAGAGAGTTCACATAAAGCTGAAGAGCAAGAAGAAACATCTTTACATGTAAATGCCCCTGAAATGATGGAAACAGTACCCAAGCTGATAGAAGAGCCTGATACAATACAAGCAAGCATTCAGACTGAGGAGATCAAAAAAGATGGAATTTGAGTTTTATTATTATGCTATTTTCCTCGCAACGGGTGTTATTGCAGGTTTTATTGACGCCATTGCAGGAGGAGGGGGTATTATCACGATTCCTGTACTTTTGGCTTCAGGTCTGCCTCCTCACATTGCTTTAGCGACCAACAAACTTCAAGGTACCTTTGGTAGCGGTATGGCTTCGATCAATTTTATCCGTAAAGGCTTCATTACATGGTCTGAAGTCTTTATTGGAGTCATTTACACGTTTATTGGTGCTGCTCTTGGAACGTATGCCATTTTATTGATGGATGCAAGCATTTTGGCAAAGATTATTCCTGCTATGCTGGTGGGTATTTTTATTTATACACTTTTATCGCCTAAAATGGGAGAGAATGATCGTCATGCGTACCTAGGCTCTCATCTCTTTTTTCTTGTCTTTGGTATCGGACTTGGCTTTTACGATGGTTTCTTTGGTCCAGGAACGGGAACCTTTTGGACAATTGCTCTTGTGACACTGCTTGGTTTTAATCTTAAAAAAGCAACTGCACAAACAAAGGTGATGAACTTTACGAGCAATATTGTCTCCTTGGCTGTCTTTCTCTGGAGTGGTAATGTGCTGATTTTAGTCGGTTTAATGATGGGCTTTGGACAGATTATTGGAGCGTATATTGGCTCTAATATGGTCATTAAAAAAGAGGTAAAGTTTATCCGTACCTTTTTTCTCATCATGGTTGGACTTACCCTTCTAAAACTTATTTATAGCAGTTATATCGCATGAGCCACGAAGAGTATTTAGCCAAAATTGAGCTTGCCAATGCTTGGGCAAAGGCGTATTACGTTGATGATGCACCTTTGGCTAGTGATGAAGAGTACGACACACTCTATCATGAAATTTTAAAATATGAGCAAGAAAATCCACTTTTTACAGATGTCAATAGTCCTACTAAACGAGTAGGCGGCATGGTATTGGAAGGATTTAATAAAGCAGAACATAAAGCGCGCATGTGGAGCATGGAAGATGTCTTTGATGAAGCTGATTTGGATGCATGGATAGAGCGTGTTAAAAAAGTCAAAGAGAGTTTTACTTTCTACTGTGAGCCTAAATTTGATGGGGCAAGTCTAAACCTTATCTACGAAAATGGTGTGCTCAAGCAAGCCATCACCAGAGGCGATGGAAGCATCGGCGAAGATGTCACCGAAAATGTTAAAACCATCGGCTCCATTCCTTTGCGCATTGATTACCTAGAACCTATCGAAATTCGTGGTGAAGTGGTCATTAAAAAAGCGGACTTTGAAAGACTTAACCAAGAACGTCTAAGTCTTGGTGAGGCGTTGTTTGCCAACCCACGCAATGCCGCCGCAGGGAGCCTTAGACAGCTTGATACGAGCATCACCGCAAAGCGAAAACTGATGTTTTACCCATGGGGCATTGGGATCAATAGCTTAACACAGAGCTTTTTGAGTCAAAAAATGAATTTCGTTTACAGCCTTGGCTTTTTAAAACCACCTCGCATCGTCGTCACTCAAAGCGTGGATGATGTGCATGCACTTTACGCAGAACTCATTGCCAAGCGCGATGAGATTGAGATGATGATGGACGGTATGGTCGTCAAAATTGATGATGTAAGTTTGCAAGAAGAGCTAGGCTATACGGTAAAGTACCCCAAATGGATGGTGGCGTTTAAATTTCCTGCGATTGAGAAAGTGACACGACTTAAAGATATTACCCTACAAGTAGGGCGAACGGGTGTCGTGACACCTGTAGCGGAAGTGGAAGCGGTGAATATCGAAGGGGTTATCGTCGAGCGCGCCACACTGCACAATTTTGATGAGATTGAGCGAAAAGATGTGCGCATAGGAGACAGTGTCATTATCATCCGAAGTGGCGATGTGATTCCTAAGATTATTAAAGTGCTGATTGAACGACGAAATGGAAGCGAAAAAGTAGTCGAGCGACCACTTACTTGTCCTGTGTGTGGCAGTGAACTTTTGGATGATGGCGCACTCATCAAATGCCAAAATCTCTCGTGCGTTGCGAGAGTTGTGGGGGCGATGATTCACTTTGCATCAAAAAAAGCGCTCAATATTGACGGGCTTGGCGATAAAATTATTGAGCAACTTTATGCGCAAAAATTGGTTTTACATGTAAAAGATCTTTACACTTTAACGGTTGAGCAACTTCTCGCATTAGAGGGCTTTAAAGCAAAAAAAGCAGACAATCTTTTAGCGGCGATTGAGCAGAGCAAAGGGGTGAGTTTAGAGAAGTTTATTAACGCCCTTGGCATTGAGCATATCGGCGAAGTGGCGGCTAAAAAGATCGCACGAGCCTTTGGGTTGGAGTGGTTGGAAGCAAGCTATGAGCAGATCATCGCGCTTGAAGGGTTTGGCGAAGAGATGGCGAAGAGTTTGGTCGAGTTTATTCATGTGAACCGCACCGAAACCAATGAATTAATGGCCGTGATTCAGCCTGTCGCCTCAAAACTTGAAATAACCGAGTCTGCTTTTACGGGCAAAACAGTGGTTTTGACAGGTTCGATGAGTAAACCACGTGATGAGATTAAAGTGATGCTTGAGAAATTGGGCGCAAAAGTGAGTGGAAGTGTCTCTAAAAAGACTGACTTTGTCATTTATGGCGAAGACGCAGGCAGTAAGCTCTCTAAAGCAGAAGAACTTGGTGTCAAAACACTCTCAGAGAGTGAACTCAATGGGATGGTGGAATGAGACTGGATAGTTATGTGTTTGAAAAAGGGTTCGCCCAAAGTCGCAATAAAGCGGCGGAACTCATTAAAGAGGGCAGTGTATGGCTCAATGACAAAGTGGAGCGTAAGAGCTCTGTAGAAGTTGGAGAGAATGACACGGTTGATGTGACAAAAATGATGCAATATGTCAGTCGTGCGGGGCTTAAACTGCGTGGATTTATCAATGAATTAGATTTACATGTAAAAGGGGCTGATGTCCTTGATATTGGCAGTAGCACAGGTGGATTTGTGCAGGTGTGGCTTGAAGAAGAGGTAAAGAGTGTGACCGCTGTGGATGTAGGCAGTGAACAGCTCCATCCTACGCTAAAAGTCGATTCTCGAATTATTTTGCATGAAAATAGTGATATACGACTTTTTAAGCCCGAGCGAACCTATGATATGGTTAGTTGTGACGTCTCATTTATTGGCATCGGTGCTCTTTTAGATGTAATCGATACGTTAGCAAATTCTGCTATTATTATTTTGTTTAAACCACAATTTGAAGTAGGCAAAGATGTCAAACGTAGCACGAAAGGTGTCGTTAAAGATGGCTCGGCTATTATGCGCGCACATTATCTATTTGAGTCACAAGCCGTGAGCCTTGGGTGGACACTTATCGAAAAAAGAGAATCACTTGTAAAAGGGAAAGAGGGGAATGTTGAGACGTTCTACTATTTTAAAAAAAGAGAGTGTTGACACCCTTGCCATCGGTAGTTTTGATGGTATTCATGTAGGGCATAGGCAGCTTCTTAATCAATTGGGTGAAAATGGTGCACTGTTTGTCATAGACAAAGACCAAGCAAATTTAACACCGGGGATTAAGCGTAGCGAATATGCAGGGTATCCGTGCATGTTTTTTCATTTTCTCAAAGTAAAACATCTCAGTGGAGCTGAATTTGTAGCGCTCTTAAAGCATGAATTTAAAAATCTTAAAAAGATTGTTGTCGGTTATGATTTTTGCTTTGGACAACATCGTTCATGCACCGCAAAAGATCTCAAAACATTTTTTGATGGCGAAGTGGTGATTGTCGATGAGTTTTGTTACCACGGTATTTCGGTGCATTCAAGCTTGATCCGTACTTATTTACAAGAGGGACGTTTAGAAGAAGCGAACCGCTTTTTAGGGCGTGAATATGCTATCTCTGGCGATGTGATTACAGGGCAGGGACTTGGAAAAAAAGAGCTGGTTCCGACACTGAATATGAAAGTCTTAGAGTATCTCATCCCTCATGAAGGTGTATACGCAACACGTACACGTATCGCCCAGAGCATTTATGATTCCGTTTCGTTTATTGGTGTGCGAACCAGTACGGATAGTCAGTTTTCGGTTGAGACGCATATCTTAGATCACAATCTTGTGGAAATTCATGGAACGATTGAACTCTTTTTTGTAGAGTTTTTACGCGATAATCAAAAATTCAATACGCTTGCTGATCTCAAACTTCAGATCGAAAAAGACATCAAAGATGCTAGAAAACAGCTGGGAACGTGCAAAGTTTACTTAAATGACTTCTTATAATCGTACATTTTAAGATCAGCTGTTTCAAGCACACTTTTAAAAGAGTCTTTGGCTTTAAAAGGTGCAACACCAAATGAAAAATCAATATAAAAGATTTCTTGATTGTGTTTAAAAGGTGTTTTTTTGAGGTTAAGATTGACAGTATGTAAAATTTTATGTATTTCTTCTTCATTTTCGCTGTTGTGAAGTATCAAAAATTCATCTCCTGCAAAACGAATAGCAGTTGTATTGTGTACTTTTTTAAGCACTTTTCCCATGACATGTAAGACTTTATCACCCACAAGATGTCCAAATTTGTCATTGACGGCTTTAAAGGCGTTGATGTCAATAAATGCTAAAAGACCATTACTGATAAAGTGATCGTCTTTGAGGAATTTTTCAAAAAGCCATCTTCGATTGTAAAGTCGTGTGAGCTCGTCCACATAAAGCTCCTCTTGCAAGGAAGCAATTTTGAATTCTAACTCAATCATATTGTTTTCAATAAATTGCAATGCCATATTGTCTTTATTTTCAATGGCAATACGTGCATTGACAACATTTTCTTTGAGCGCTGATGTTGAACGTTCAGTCTCATTTTGAATATATTGAATTTTTTGCAAAGCGTAGATCAAAGCGGCTTCTTTATCAATGTCACTCACTTTGATACCAAGTTCTTTGGCTTTGGTATAAAAAATGTCACGGTAAATTTCAGGCAAAACAATTTCAAGGTTAAGTATCTCTTTAATCGTTAAATCGGTAAGTTCTTGGAGCTGTTTGTTCATTGGTGTACCTGTGCGAAAGTAGTGACAGTATAAGAAGTGAATGCTTAATACTAACTAATATTTTGTTATAATTTAAAAGAATTTAATGCTATGGATATGGATTGTAATGGATAAAGTATTTACCAAACCAATTACCAAACAATTTGAGTTTGATGAAGATGTTGCCGTCGTTTTTGACGATATGCTTGAGCGCTCAATTCCCTTTTATAAAGAGGTCGTTGATCTTACATGTAAAACGATTTGTTTACATGTAAAGGAGGGAGCACAGATTGTCGATCTTGGCTGTTCAACAGCCAATACACTCTTGGCTCTCCATAAAAAAAGCGATAAAAGCTACCATCTCTTAGGCATTGATAATGCCGAAGCAATGCTCAATTTGGCACGTCAAAAGGTGCATGCGTATGGGGCAACAGTGGAGTTTATACAAGCAGATATGACACAAGTTGATTTAGGCTCCAAGGATGCAGTTATTGCCAATTACATGCTTCAGTTTATTCGTCCACTTCAACGTGCAGATTTTGTGGCTAAAATTTATCAAGCGCTCAATCCCAATGGACTGTTTGTTTTTAGTGAAAAAATTGTATTTGAAGATAAAGAACTCAACAAACAGATGATAGATCTTTACTATGATTTTAAACGTCAGCAAGGTTATAGCGAATTTGAAATTGCTCAAAAACGTGAAGCATTAGAAAATGTACTGATTCCTTATACGGAAGAAGAAAACAAAGCTATGCTCAAAAATGCGGGATTTTCAACGATAGAAACAATTTTTAAATGGGGGAATTTTGCGACATTTATCGCTAAAAAAAAGGTATAGAGTGTAGAGAAAAGTTCTCTACACAGCTTAGTGTTGAAAAAGTTTAGGGTTTTTAGCTTTGATATATTCAATGACTTCAACAACTTCTTCAAAACCCATCTCACTATCTTCGTCTTCATCCTCAAACACTTCATCCAGTCCTTTAAGGTAAAGATCAATGGCTTTGGGTAAATCTTCTTTTTTTGCGCCTGCAAAGTAGAGTGCAGCGCCAAGCATGTCAGCCAGTTGCATTGACATCTCCTCGATCTCAATTTCCGCACGCTCGAGCTCTTGTTTGAGTTTGTTGGCTTCCATGATTATCCTTTATTCGCGATGATGCTCATCACTTGTGATTTGATAGTATCATAGATAAAAGCATCTTTAAAATTGCTGAGAAGTCCGCCGCTAGCATTGTGGTGACCACCACCATTAGCGATTTGTGCGGCAATTTTACTGACATCTACTTTACCATTTGAACGCAGGCTGATGGTCTTTTTTGAGGTAATATCCATAAAAAAGTCAAGATCGGGATTGGCGGTTAAAAAGTCATTGCCAATAACAGAAACATTCCCAATATTGTACGTTAAAATTCCCTTGGCTTCTTTATACATAATTTGCATTCTCTCTCTATTTTTTGTGAGTAAAATGACATTGTATGCAGAGACTAAATTGCTGAGCGTATTGTTCGTGGTTGTTACAAAAAACTGCTTTTTAATGTTATGAATGGCATCATCTAAGGCAATATGAGCATCTTTACATGTAAAGTATTCTTGCGCTTTTGTTAGGAGTGAAAAGATGTAGTGGCTATTCTCTTCAGGGAACATCACTTTGTTCACCTCTTTAGCGCCACTAACGAGTCCCATACATACTTTTCCTAGTTCAAACTCTGGTTCATTTTCAAGCCAAATATCCACAGCATTGACGACATCAACAAATTTGCTTAGCTTCTCATCTGCACCGTAGAGGGCGCTGAAAAAGTCATAAGTGATTTTAGTTGCACAACGGCTAGAATCTAAAAAGTACCATTCAAAAGCATCCGCACATTCTTGACCTGTTTTGTGATGATCCAGAACAAATAGCATAATCTCTTTATCACAGATACTGACTTTGGACTCAAACTCTTTTGCCTGATCCATAGTAAGATTAAGGTCGGTAATAAGAATGACATGTTTTTGTAGTGGAGAGGTTTGAATGTTATTTAAGATTTGATTAAAACATTCATTGATCTCTTTACCATAGTTTGAGTTATAAAAAGCGATTGAATTAAAATAATGGGCACTTACCATTTGACAGCCATAGCCATCTAAATCGGTGTGTGAAAGGTGATGTATTTTGTGGTTCATAAAAGTCCTTAATGCTTAGTGATGTGTGTATTGGTTGTTTTAGAGCTTTTCTATTTCGATAGAACCCATGACTTCAAATTTAGAACTTGAATCAATCTCCGCATGGGAGAGAACGACGATATCAAGTCCAAATTTTTCGAAAATATCAGAAAGTGACTTTCGAAGCAGTGGGTCAACAATAATGACAACGGGAGCAACGCCTTTATGCAGTAGTTTGCTTGCTTCATCGCTGCACTCTTTAACCAGTGTATTGATTTGACCAATGTTAAGGACAAGATCACGTACGCCATCACGCTCTCTAAGAGCATCCAAAAGCTTTTGTTCAGTTCCTGCATTAAATGTAAGAAGCTTTAAAACACCATTGTCATCTTTATATTGCTTTGTGATAACACGAGAAAGTTTAGCACGTACTTGCTCAACAATGATTGAAACATTTTTGGTCACTTCGGCGACATCACTGATGGTCTCAACAATGGTAAGAAGATCTTTAATAGGTATCTTCTCATGAAGAAGCGCTTTAAGTACCTTTTGAATAAGCCCAACATTGGCCACTTTGAGACAGTCATTGACCACCACAGGATAATCTTTTTGCAATTTATCAATAAGACTTTGAACTTCTTGACGGGTAAGAAGCTCTTCGGCATATTTTTTGATTAATTCGCTTAAGTGGGTTGAAATTACGGTTGCTGGATCAACCGTTGTGTAACCTTTAATGATGGCATCTTCTTTTAATGCCGCTTCAATCCAGATGGCATCCAGCCCAAATGCAGGCTCTTTAGTTGGAATTCCTTGCACTTTGTCGATCGTTAATCCACTATCCATTGCCATAAATTTATCAGGATAAATTTCCCCATTGCCAATTTCAATACCTTTTAGTAAGAGCTGGTAATGATTTGGGCTTAGATGCAAGTTATCACGAATTCTGACTTGTGGAATGAGATAGCCAAAATCAGAGGCAATTTTACGACGCATACTTTTAACGCGGTCAAGAAGATCACCGCCTTGCGCAGGATCAGCCAATTTGATGAGTTGATAACCCAAATCAAGCTCCAAGATTTCCAATTTAAGAATATCATTAAGCGTTGTTTCTTCTTCTTTACGTAGTTCTTCTGGGCTTTTCTTGGGTGCTGCACTGGCTTGTGCTTTACTGTCGGCTTCTTGTTTTGCTTTTTGCATAGCAACAGGAGTAGAAGCAAAGAATTTTTGAAATGAGAAGCTTCCATCATTGGTTTGTTTGACAAGATAACCAAGTCCCAAAAAGATAGCTCCAACAAACATAAGCGAAAGCGTTGGAAGTCCTGGAACAAGAGAAAATAAGACCAAAATAAAACCTACAATCAGTAGTGTTTTGTGCTCACCAAAAAGTTGTTGAACAGCACCATCAGAGAAGCTTACATCATCTGCTTTATTGGCACGCGTAATTAAAATACCTGTAGCGGTTGAAGTAATGAGGGCAGGAAGCTGTGAAACCAAACCATCACCAATCGTAAGAATGGTATAGGTTTGTGCACTGGTTCCAAGATCAAGTCCATGTTGGAATGAACCAATTAAAAAACCACCAATAATGTTAATAATAGTGATGATGATACCCGCAACAGCGTCACCTTTAACAAACTTACTCGAACCGTCCATGGCTCCATAAAAATTGGCTTCTTGAATAATATCTTCGCGACGTTTACGTGCCGTTTTTTCATCAATCAAGCCAGCATTCAAGTCAGCATCAATCGCCATTTGCTTGCCAGGCATCGCATCGAGTGTAAAACGTGCTGCAACTTCTGCAACCCTTGTAGAACCTTTAGTAATGACCATAAAGTTAATTAAAACAAGAATGGTAAAGACAACAACACCGATGACATAATTACCACCGACAACGAACTGCCCAAAACTAGAGACAATTTCACTCACAGCATCAGGCCCTAAATGTCCATTGGTAAGAATCATTCTCGTGGTTGCAATGTTCAAAGAAAGTCGGAAGAGCGTGATGATCAAAATAAGTGTTGGAAAAGTTGAAAGATCGGTTGGCCTTGGAATATAAAGCGAAATCAGAATAATCAAAACGGAAATAGAGAGTGAAATAACTAGGAAAAAATCGAGTATGGCACTTGGAAGAGGAACAATAATAATCGCCATAATAGAGACGATAAAAACAACAACAGTAAGATCTTTTGCTTTGACAAGAGGCTCTAAGTAAGGAATAACCCTAGCGAAGAGCGCATTTTGATTTTTAGCCAATCAACACCCTTAAATTTCAATAATATCTTTAAGTGTCATATTATCCAAAAATAGATCAATTTTCGTTTGTAGCTTATTAAGAATTGGCCAAACACGACAGTATGTCCCTTTGCCACCAGGGCATTTTTGTGTTGAAGGAGAACATTCAAAAACCATCGTTTGCTTTTTTTCAGCACATTCGACGATCACTTTGAGTGTGAGGTTTTCTGGCTTTTGTGCAAGCATAAAACCACCATGAGCACCTTTAAAAGAGCTGAGAATGTTTTCTTTTGCAAGCGCTTGAAGGATTTTAGCTAAAAAGCTCTTGGAAATACCGAGTTGATTGGAGAGGGTATCAACATCTTGTGGGCTATTCTTTTGAGAAATAATAATCAATGATAGCAGTGCATACTCACTCGCTTTAGTTAATAACATAGTTTTCCCTCGAACATATTTATTGGTTAAATAAGATAAATATTGTACTAAATAAACGTTATATTTAGCTTTAATTAGGAAAATAACTCCTAAATCCTTGATAGACTTGAAGTTGTCTCAGATGCTTTTTTGAAGATAGAAGGTGATGGCAGAATGCCCATAGACAATTTTAATTTTTTTAGCTACAATTTCAAGCTTTTGTTTAAAAGCAAAAAATAAAATACCAATCAGGAGGTCATTATGGCTTTAGGTTCGGCGGAAAAACAAGTAATTGTTAGTCAGTTTGGCAGAAAAGAGGGAGACACAGGTTCTCCAGAGGTACAAATCGCGCTTCTTTCTAAAAGAATTGTTGATTTAACAGAACATCTTCAGAGTAATAAAAAAGATCACTCTTCAAGACTAGGACTTCTTAAACTCGTCGGTCAACGCAAACGATTGATGCAATATCTTAAACGTAAAGATTTTGTAACATACAGCAAAATCATTAAAGAGCTTTCTATTAGAGATAATAAAAAATAGTCAGTGCTTTACAGTAGGATGGAATTTCCATCCTACTTTTCTTCTTTTTACCCTTCATTTCTTTCCCCTCTTTACATGTAAAATTGCTTTAACCACATTAACATCTAAGTATCTAAATTAACTCTTATGCTTTACTCTTTCAATATTTTTCTATATAATATACGTAAAACTGTATAAAAATAAACATTAAATGAGTAAAAAACTTAAATAAAAGTATTTTTTAACAAATTTATGTAGTAAAAATACACTAAAATGATATTTTTTAGATATAATAACTTATAAAATAATCGTATTTATGTATAATTAAACCAGCCTTAGCTAGAATCCTATACATGAAAACAAACGATATTTTTAATCTCCTTCATAATGCTGTTGAGTCTAAATTTTTAGGCAAGAAGATTTCTCAGCGTGAGATGGCAGATAAATTGGGTGTATCGATGCGAACATACCAAGACTGGAAACTTGGTAATTCACAACCTCAAGCAGCATCAGCTATTTTTAAAATGCTTGGTGAACTGGAAGAGGGCGATGCCTTGCGTTTAATTCAACGCATAGCACATGAACTAAAGGATGAAAAGTGAGTACGTTGTCCCAAAATGAAAGACAAGCTTTAAATGACATCTTCACTACTATTACTGAAAAAGAAACTTTTTTCTCCAAGCTCAAAGAGAGTAAAGGCGAAATCAAACATTTCATCAAACTTCTCTTAATGCGCAATAAAAAACGTCTTAAACATCCCATTCGCTAATTTCTACTTCTTTTAAACTTTTCCATATTAAATCACTATTCCCTTTTAGAGGGCTTTGCCCTTACATGTAAACCCTATACCCATGCTCTTTTTAGTTACTACTTGACATCAATACACTCAATGTTGTATAATTTCTTCAGCAATTAAACATTAAGAGTGCTAAAAATGAAAAAACTTTCGAAGCAAGAGTTGATTTTAGATGCTATTATTCAAACTTATCTTAAATCAAGAATGCCTATTGGATCTTTAGAATTACAGATGAAGATGACATTAGGTATCTCTCCTTCAACCATACGTATTTATTTTAAAAAGCTCTCTGATGTGGGTTCACTTGAGCAATTACATGTAAGCGGTGGCCGCGTGCCAACACATCGTGCTTTAATGGGATATTGGCAAGAAAAATTGGATCCAACGCATCCTTTAGAAATTAAAAATATTGATAAAATTAAACGCTCATCTCACGAACACAATCTTTTTTGTATTGTTGAAAAAACTGCCAATTCTCCTTTTAAGGAGTTAGTAACGGTGCAGAATCGTTTTTTGATTTTAGTCTTTGATGAACATGAGGTTGTTTTAAAGTTTAACGCTAAAGTGGAGCAGTTTTTACAACGACTCGTTGGCTGTCAAATGCGCGAACTCAAAGATATCTCAGCACAAGTAGGATTGTATGAGTTGCATGAAAAACTCTCAGCTATTTTTTCCCAAGCACCCATTTTGAGAGAAGGGGAGAAAGAAATGTACTCTATTGCACAAGAACTCCAAAATGAGGCGTTTATCCAACGGTTTCAAACGCTTCATTTTGTAGAATCTATTACCGATGGACTCTACTTTGATGGCTTTGTTCCTCAAGGATGCATGGCAATCAAACAAAAAGCACAACTCAAAGATGAAGATACAACAGTAGATTTTTTCTGCTTTGGTCGCATTGAGAGTGATTTCGAAGAGTTCTTTAATCAAGTGAAGGAGTAAAACGTGGATGAAAAATTAAAAGAGGAACAGGGTGTCTCTGATGTTTCTGCTGAGATCGTTCCTGAGTGTTCAGAGCCTCAAGAAGACGACGAATGCGAATGTGAGCAAAAAAGTGAACTCGAAGAACTCCAATCTAAAGTTGCCGAACTTGAAGATAGATATTTACGAGCAAATGCTGATTTCGACAATATGAAACGACGTTTGGAAAAAGAGAAAATGCAAGCCATTTCGTATGCACACGAGGTGTTTGCACGGGACCTTTTACCTGTCATTGACTCTTTAGAAATGGCAATTTTGGCAGGAAGTAACACAGAGATTGAGAGTGGTGAGCTTTTAGAAAAAGTTAAAGAGGGTTTAGGCCTTACGATTGATCAATTTCGCAAAGCGTTTGAAAAACACGGTGTTGAATTGGTTGCGATTGATGGAACATTTGATCCAAATTTCCATGAAGCCGTTATGCAATTAGAAAGCGCGGAGAAAAATAGTGGCGAGATTTTACAGGTTTTCCAAAAGGGTTACAAGATTAAAGATCGTATTTTAAGACCAGCAATGGTGAGTATCGTCAAATAAAATTAAAATACGACCGTTAGGTTGTGCTTTAGTGTAATGAATTGAAGATGGACTCTGTTCGCATTTAAAAAATAGTAAAAATAAAAATCAAAGGATAAAAAATGGGAAAAGTAATTGGTATTGATCTAGGAACCACAAACTCATGTGTCTCTGTCTATGAGCGCGGTGAGAGTAAAGTTATTCCTAATAAAGAGGGTAAAAACACAACCCCATCTGTTGTTGCATTTACCGATAAAGAAGAGGTTTTAGTTGGTGATACAGCAAAACGTCAAGCAGTCACCAATCCAAAGAGAACCATTTATTCTATTAAAAGAATTATGGGTCTTATGAGTAATGAAGAGAAAACGATTGAAGCTAAAAAACGTCTTCCGTATGCTATTGTTGATAGAAACGGCGCATGTGCGATTGAAATCGATGGTAAAGTGTACACGCCACAAGAGATCAGCGCAAAAGTGTTGATGAAACTTAAAGAAGATGCTGAGGCGTATCTTGGTGAAGAAGTAACAGACGCGGTCATCACTGTTCCTGCGTACTTTAATGATAGCCAAAGAAAAGCAACCAAAGAAGCAGGTACGATTGCAGGCTTGAACGTTCTTCGTATTATCAACGAGCCAACAGCAGCGGCTTTGTCTTACGGATTGGATAAAAAAGAAGCTGAGAAAATTGTTGTTTATGACTTGGGTGGTGGAACATTTGACGTTACGGTACTTGAAACAGGTGATAATGTTGTTGAAGTTTTAGCAACTGGTGGTGACGCCTTCTTAGGTGGTGATGACTTTGATAATAGATTGATTGACTGGTTGGTTTCTGAATTTAAAAACGACAATGGTATTGATCTTAAATCAGATGTTATGGCACTTCAACGTCTTAAAGAAGCAGCTGAAAATGCGAAAAAAGAGCTTTCATCTTCCAATGAGACAGAAGTTAACTTACCATTTATCACAGCGGATGCAACCGGTCCTAAACACTTGGTTAAAAAATTGACTCGTGCTAAATTTGAATCTATGATTGAAGATTTAGTTGCACTTACGATTAAAAAAATCAAAGAAGTTGTTAATGACTCTGATTTAAAAAAAGCTGAAATTAAAGAGATCGTTATGGTCGGTGGTTCAACGCGTGTTCCTTTGGTTCAACAAAAAGTCAAAGAATTCTTTGAAAAAGATCTTAATAAATCTGTGAACCCTGATGAAGTTGTCGCCATTGGTGCAGCAATTCAAGGTGCCGTTATTAAGGGTGATGTCAAAGATATTCTTCTTTTAGATGTTACGCCTCTAAGCCTTGGTATTGAGACTTTGGGTGGTGTCATGACGAAACTCATTGAAAAAGGTACAACGATTCCTGTTAAAAAATCTCAAGTGTTCTCAACTGCGGAAGATAACCAACCTGCGGTTACCATTCATGCGCTTCAAGGTGAGCGTGAGTTTGCAAGAGATAACAAGTCACTCGGTCAGTTCAATCTTGAAAGCATTCCACCAGCCCCTCGTGGTGTACCACAAATCGAAGTTGCGTTTGACATCGATGCAAATGGTATTTTGACGGTTTCTGCTAAAGATAAAGCAACAGGAAAAGCACAAGAGATCAAAATCTCTGGTAGTTCAGGATTGGATGACGCTGAAATCGAGAAAATGGTTAAAGATGCTGAACTTCACAAAGAAGAAGACAAAAAACGTAAAGAAGCGGTTGATGCTAGAAATCAAGCCGATGCACTTGCTCACCAAACAGAAAAATCGTTAGGCGAAATGGGCGATGCCATCAGTGCTGAGGAGAAAACAAAAATCGAAGCAGAGCTTAAAGCACTTAAAGAAGTTCTTGCAAACGAGAGTGCAACAAAAGAGCAAATCGATGCAAAAGTCAAATCTCTAAGCGAAGCGAGCCATAAACTTGCGGAAGCAATGTACAAAAAAGATCAAGGTGAAGCGGGTGCCGCTGGCGGTGAAAAACCAAAAGCTAAAAAAGATGACGATGTCATCGACGCTGAAGTAGAATAATAACCTCTTTTTTTACTATCTTAGCCGTATTTATACGTAAGTAAATGCGGCTAGGAGAAGTTCTTTCCCTTTCATTATTTTCAACAAAACAAATAATCCTATTTATTTCATTTTTGCATGATATAATAGCTGCCATCAAAAAATAGAAATGCGCTGAAGAGTGAATGGTTAAGGTATCGTGTTATGAGCAAAGTAGTTAAAATATTTTTAAATCATGGATTTACTCCGATAGATAATAGGGCTTTTAGACGTGGAACGGTCTTGGCTTTTGATTGCTACATTCAACGATTCAATGGCTTTGTCATTTTAATCGAAAGTGGGACTTTTTTAAACGAAGAGATATATCAAAAGCTAAGTAACCCCGATTTGCAAATTTATGTAGAAAATAAGAGTTATCCAAAGTACAAGGTATATCATGATGAAACTATTCATAAAATAGGGAATGTATCCGAAGAAGATACGCTGTATAGTTTTGATGAAGCTGTCAAAAATTGTATTGATATTCATAAGATTGTATTAAAAACTCAAGCTATCACTGAAAAATTAAAACTGATATATACACATTCTAAATCTCTTTTTGATGCCTGGATCAAGGATAAAGAAGAAAAATATCTCCCGATAGAAGCAATTGATATTTTAGCAGAAGAGTTGGTGTTTGTCGTCAATCAAGAACGTGTGACACTCTCAAAATTCAATGACTTTTTAGATGAAAAAGATTCCTTATCCGCGCATTGCATTAAAGTTGCTTTTTTTGCTTCGATTCTTGGAAGCCAAATTGGCATTGATATGACGGATCAGAAAAAATTAGTATTAGGTGCAATTTTACACGACATTGGTAAATATGAGATAGATGATGAATTGTTGAATAAGCCTGATTTTTTGAGTGAGAGTGAAATTAAAAAAATTCAGACACATGTTGACGCGAGTGTCACATTAGTCAAACGCAGTGGCTTAAAAGATAGAATTGTCATTAATGCAATCAAAGAGCATCATGAGAGGTTAGATGGAAGTGGTTATCCTCGTGGAATTGATAGTTCTCGTATCAGTTCATTTGAAAAAATTATTGCTATTTGCGATATATTTGATGCCTTGATTACACTAAAACCTTACAGAGGTGCTTACAGTACCTACAATGCTTTATCCTTAATTCAAGAAGAGTCTAAAAATAAGCTTGATATAGACTATATTAAACTCCTCATCAAACACTTACGCTAGCTCAAACCTTTTTACATGTAAAGCTTATCCATTCAAGTGAGACAAGTTTTCGCTTGGTAAGCTTTTTTCCATAATCTCTATCTCTTGCTTACCTGAACGTACAATAGAGTTGTCGGTTGCTAAGTGTTTTTTCTTGATTTTATCGGGGTAATCAACATTTTGCAAGATATGTCGAATGGTGTTAATCCTCGCTTTTTTCTTATCGTCAGAGAGAATAATGGTCCATGGGCATTTAGGATTGTTAGAAGCTAAAAGCATGGAGTATTTTGCAACCGTATATTGATCCCATAGTTCTTGTGATTTCTCATCTACGGGAGAGAGTTTAAACTGTTTGAGAGGGTCTGTTTTGCGCTCTTTAAAACGTTTGGCTTGCTCTTCTTTACCCACTGAAAAATAGAATTTGAAAAAGATGATGCCTGCATTTGCGATCATGGTTTCAAATTTGGGAACTTCACGCAAAAATTCTTTATGCTCTTCTTGGGTACAAAATCCCATGACAGGCTCAACACCAGCCCTGTTATACCATGATCTATCAAACAGTACGATTTCTCCAGCAGAAGGTAGGTGCTCTGTATAACGCTGGAAATACCATTGTGAGCGTTCAGTATCGGAAGGCTTAGAGAGTGCGACAATTCTAGCTCCTCTAGGGTTTAAGTGCTCTGTAATACGTTTAATCGTTCCACCTTTCCCCGCAGCATCACGCCCTTCAATAATAATAAGCACTTTGAGCCCTTTATCTTTGACGTGATTTTGGAATTTGAGCAGTTCAATTTGAAGTCTCTTTAAATCTTTTTCGTATTTGAGTTCGCTTTTTTTAACCCAAATTTGGACTTTGTCATCTTTCTCTTTTATGGGTTCTTTATCCATGATCAGTTCTTCATTTTGGAGGACTATTTTTTCTTTTTTCTTTTTACCCATATTCTGCTCCTGCTTTTACATGTAATGCTTTATAATACTCTTAAAATCGTTGTAATTTAAAAAACATTTAGAGTTCTTTGATACAATAAACAATTATTTTAGAAAAGGTGCTTTTGTGCAACATATTTTACGGTATTCTGCTTTGTTCTTTTTGTTAATGGTCTCTCTTTTTGGTGTCGAAAAGCCAAAGGTTTTAACGCCAGAAGAAGCTTTTAAAGTCACTGCAACACACACTCTTCATGGTGCTATTATCAGTATTGCTTTAGGCGATAAAATTTATATGTACGATGATAAGATCAAATTAGAACTTACTCAACCTAAAGTGGTTGATATAACCGGATGGATTGAACGACCTAAATCAGAGAACTTTCACGACTATGTAACGCAACGAAAGTCTTTTGAGCTTTTTGTCCCACAAAGCTTATTGGAAGATCAGGTCAAAAAAGGCAATTTTACGCTCAAACTTTCCTATCAAGGTTGTTCAGAACTTGGTATTTGCTATCAACCCCTTACCAAAGAATTTACATTTAATCTTATGGGTTCCTCTCTTATTGTCGCACAAAATAAGACGGTTCTCTCAGAACAAGATGAAATTGCACAAAGTTTTATGAATAACAATATCATTTTTGTCTTACTCAGCTTTTTTGGTTTTGGACTCTTACTTTCATTAACACCCTGTGTCTTTCCGATGGTGCCTATACTCTCTTCCATTATTGTCTCACAGCCTAGTATGTCAATGAACGCTAAAAAGGGTTTTTTACTCTCTTTAGTGTATGTCTTAGCCATGTCTTTGGCTTACACGATTGCGGGTGTCCTTGCAGCACTTTTTGGTGCGAACATACAAGTTTCAATGCAGAACCCTTGGGTGATTGGTGCTTTTAGTGCAGTTTTTGTTATCTTGGCGCTTTCAATGTTTGGTTTTTATGAGATTAAGATGCCAAATTTTATTCAAAATAGAGTAAGTCAAAAAACTGGAAAGGCGCAAGCTAAAGGAATTATTGGCATTGCGGTTATGGGTTTTTTATCCGCACTCATTGTAGGGCCTTGTGTGGCAGCACCTCTTGCTGGTGCTCTCATATACATCTCGCAAAGTGGTGATGCCTTGCTTGGTGGAAGTGCTTTATTTGTCATGAGTCTTGGCATGGGAATTCCTCTGCTTCTGTTGGGTACAACGGCGGGTAAATATATGCCACGTCCTGGCATGTGGATGCGAAATGTGAGTGTCTTCTTTGGTGTGATGCTGTTAGGTGTTGCTATCTGGATGCTTTCGCGCATTATCCCAAGCTTTGTTAGTATGGCTCTGTGGGCAGTATTGATTATTAGCGCTACGATTTACTTTGGTGCACTTGAACCTTTAAACGAGCATACAAAAGGGTGGCAAAAAATATTTAAAAGCCTTCTCTTTATAATACTTGTATATGGTGTAGCCCTTTTCATTGGCTTTTTAAGTGGGGCAAGCAATCCTTTAGCACCTTTTGAAAAATTTATAGCTAAAGAGAGTTTGACTGTGCCTTCATCATTATCTTCTTCCTCTTTTACGAAGGTTAAAAATCTAAATGAGCTTGAAAATGCCATTAAAAATAGCCCAAAACCAGTGATGGTAGATTTTTATGCTGATTGGTGTGTGAATTGTGTTGAATTCGAAAAGTTTACCTTTAGTGACGCTAGTGTAAAAGAAAAACTTGAAAAATTCACGCTTTTAAAGGTGGATGTGACAAAAAATAGTGAAGAAGATAAAGCTTTGCAAAAAGCTTTTACGATTTACGGTCCTCCTGCCATTTTGTTTTTTAAAGAGGGTAAAGAGAGTGCAGAGTTTCGTCTGGTTGGGTTTAAAAATGCTGATGAATTTTTAGCGCATCTTGAAAAAATAGGAATTTAAATGAACGTTATTTTGATTGTCGAAGTCGAAGGCTTAAATGAAAAAACTGTTTTTGAAAAACATCTCAATAAAGAGGGCTTTACACCTATTCCTAACGAAGTATTTGCCTATGAAGGCAACACAACTACCCATATGTTTAGTACACGTGCCTTTATCTTAGAAGTGGTTGAAAAAGGGCTTAAAAAATCGGGTTTTGAGTCATGTAGGATTATTTTTCAAGTGGGTGAAAACCCAATGGAAGCGTATCTTTTCGACCACGAAAAAGATACTTTCGAGCAAGTAGCCGTTTAAACAATAAAGAGAGATTCATAGCTCTCTTTATTGTTTATTGAAAAAAGTGTAGTGCTCGCTCTAAATCTTCTTGCGTATCAATTCCGAAACTTTGACTTTCCACTTCCACCATTGCAATTGTGTAACCATGGTAAATAGCACGCAACTGTTCTAGTTTTTCAATATGTTCAAGAGGTGCATAGGGTAGGGTACAAAAGGTTTGAAGTGCTTTTTTACGAAACGCATAAAGACCAATATGCCCAAAATAGCCCTCAAATCCACCTTCACGGTCATAGGGAATCACACTTCTGGAAAAATAAATAGCATTTTTGTTAATATCTAAAATGACTTTAACGAGGTTTGGATCTTTTACATGGTTAAGATCAATCTTCTTACACGCGCTAGTAATCATCGCGTCGGTATTTTTCGCTCGCTCAATGACACTTTTGACAACAGCTTCTTCAATAAATGGCTCATCGGCTTGTACGTTGACAATAATTTCATTCTCTGAAAGATTGAGTTTAGAAGCTGCTTCATTAATACGATCTGTTCCGCTTTGGTGATCTTGTGAGGTGAGGATGGCTTTAAACCCATAATCAGAAGCGAGTTGAACGACTTCTTCCGTATCTGCGGCGATGGCAACATCATCAAGATTTTGTACACGTTTTGCGGTTGCAATGACCATCGGAAGCCCATGGATATTGGCTAATATTTTACCTGGAAAACGTGTGGAAGCAAGGCGAGCAGGGATGATGATCATTTACTTGCCTTATGATTTAAAAAATTAAAAATTTCTGCCTCAATGCCTTCTTTTGCAACGACTTTATCGTGAATGACGGGCTCATTAAAGAGAGTGCTGATGCAATTTGGAATCTTTACATGTAAAGCATTGCTGATGCCCTCAAGTGCCTCTTTATCGTTGTATTTTACGCTGTTTTGGTTAATAGCATTCAGCATCGTTGGAGCAAATTTAGTCCATTCAGCTGTGGAGCAAAGGACACATGGAAGGGGTTTGGCTTTGAGTTCTTGATAGGCTTTAAGACACGTTGCTGTGTGAGGATCCATGATGTAGCCTTGGTTGGCATAATGTTTGATTTGATCTTTGCCAAAGGTATCATCGGAGTAAACGGCTTCAAAATCTGATTGCAAGCTTGCTAACTCTTCTTTGCTTAATATATAGAGTTTGTTTTCTTTAAGGTCTTCCATAAGCTCTTTGGTACGAATGGCTCCAAATTTATCAAACAAAACACGCTCTACGTTGGATGAGATCAAAATGTCCATTGCAGGGGAAGTTGTTTGAAGGAGGCTTCGATTTCGAAGATCATAAACACCTGTGGTGATAAGGTCGGTAAGAATGTTGTTAATGTTGGAAGCAATTAAAATTTTCTCAATCGGCAGTCCCATTTTTTTCGCATAATACGCACCTAAGGCATTACCAAAGTTTCCACTAGGAATGATCGTATAAAAGGGCTTTCCAAGTTCTACTTTCTTTTGTTTGAGCAAGGCGACATAAGCGTAGATATGGTAAATGATTTGGAAAATAATACGTCCAAAATTGACCGAGTTAGCAGCGCTGAGTTTAATATTTTTGGTACTCAATGCTTCTTTAAAGCTAGACGATGCGAGCAAGCGTTTGAGCGCATTTTGGGCATCGTCAAAATTGCCATGAATACCAATGATTTTGAGATTTGGGCTCTTTTGTGTGGTCATTTGAAGGCGTTGGACATCACTTGTTCCACCATCAGGATAGAGACATACGACCTTAATATTTGGTTTATTGGCAAACGTATCTAATGTGGCAGGTCCCGTATCGCCGCTGGTTGCTGCAAGAATGAGATACTGCTCGTTTAACTTTTGCGCAAGGTGCGAAAGAATGTAGCCAAAAGGTTGCAATGCCATATCTTTAAAGGCACGTGTTGGACCATGGTAAAGTTCATTGACAAACAAGTCATCTTCAATTTGAACCAGTGGTGTAGGCTCGCTAGCATCATCAAAGGCATCATACAATGCAACAGCTTTTTGCATGACCTCTTCTTCAATGTCAATTTTAAAGAGTCTTAAAATATCAAGCGTGATCTCTTTATAGCTTTTTTTTGAAGCCTTCTCTAAAAAGTCTGTGTCAATTTTAGGGAGGTTCTCTGGCACATAAAGTCCGCCAAAGCTTGCACTTGGGTTTAAAATAGCAAATGAAAAGGGAACTTTGTTTGGTTTAATACCATCAT
Organism: Sulfurospirillum diekertiae; assembly: GCF_011769985.2. Lineage (NCBI taxonomy): Bacteria > Pseudomonadati > Campylobacterota > Epsilonproteobacteria > Campylobacterales > Sulfurospirillaceae > Sulfurospirillum > Sulfurospirillum diekertiae. The sequence goes on along the minus strand of NZ_CP039734.2, from coordinate 1,513,749 downwards.
TTCCACGGGTTTCAATAAACATACTCATCCTTACTAATTTCTATACACTAAAAAAGCAACGCTCTTTTAGCTACGTTAGCCTCTCGGCACTGAAACTTGCCAACAATGTTGACAGAATTTAATTTTATTCTTTAATAATCGTGCCAATACCATCTTTGGTAAAGAGCTCTAATAAAATGGAGTGTTGAACTCTTCCATCAATGATGTGTGCGCATTCAACCCCTCCACGCACAGTTTCTAAACACGCGTCTAGTTTTGGGATCATTCCGCCACTGATCGTACCATCTTTTTTAAGGGCTTTGATTTTGGTTTTATCAAGGCTGGAGATGAGATTTCCCTCTTTATCTAAAACACCGGGGGTGTCTGTGAGGAAGATGATTTTTTTGGCTTGCATTGCCACAGCAATTTTACTGGCGGCTAAATCTGCGTTAATGTTATAACCGGGATGATTGATATCATCACCCGCTGCAATGGGGGCGATGACAGGGATGAATTTTTCACGCATAAGATGCTTGAGCACTTTCTTGTCGATCTTTGTAATATCGCCTACAAGTCCGTATTTACCATCGTCCATGGGGCGCGCATGGATAAAATTGGCATCTTTGCCCGTAATGCCAATGGCTTTGGCGCCATGATGATTAAGTAGGGTCGTGATTTCTTTATTGATACTTCCACTGAGCACCATTTCGACCACTTCCATCACTTGGTCATCTGTCACACGAAGTCCATCCACAAAGCTACTTTTGACTTCAAGTTTATCGAGTAGGGCATTGATTTTTTTACCGCCGCCATGGATAATGATAGGCTTGATTCCCACAAGATAAAGTAGGACAATATCTTTTGCAAACTGCTCTTTGAGTTCGGGGTTGATTTGTGCGGCGCCACCGTATTTAATGACGATGGTTTTTTTATTAAAAAGTTTAATGTACGGCAATGCGTCCATCAAGATTTGTGCTTGGTGTATTTTATGTTGCACAGCAAATCCTTGTATAAAGGTTAAAGCCTTATTTTAGCGTTTAGGAGCTAAAAGTGTGTTTATTTTTGCGAGTGTTTCAGGGAAGATTTCGACTTCAAGTTTAAGAAGAGAGAGTGGGATGTCAAAGGTAGCCATTTTAACGGCATCTTTTTGTGTGGTTAAAATGGTCGTCGCTTTATGTTCATGAAGGAGAATTTCAAGCTCTTTTTCTGAGTACATATAATGGTCTTCAAAACTAACTTTTCCAACAACATTGTCGGGCAGATAAGCATCCAAACGACTAGGTTTGGAGATAGCTGTTACGAGAAGCATTCTTTCACTAGGATTAATGACCTCAACATGACGTTTAAAATCCATATCTTCTGAGATAACAAGATCAGCATATTGGTAAAGAAATCTTGGTTCACGATATGGTCCACTGGGGAGACAAAAATTGTTTGCTGGTTCGGGATTTGGTTTGACTAAAATATCAATTTTATGAATAAAACTTTTGGAAAAACCGTCATCCAAAAAGACAATTTTTGCACCTTTTTTCTTTGCAAAGCGAATGGCTTCCACACGATCTTCACTCACAATAACGGTTGATTTTGGTAAAGATTTGGCATACAGCATTGCTTCATCACCACTAGCTGGTGCATCGCACATAATTTGACCATTATCTGAGACAAGAATGAGTCCATGTGATTTACGCCCATATCCCCTAAGAACAATAGCAACATGGTCACGATTTTTGGCTAAGGCGATACAAAAAGGTGTTTTACCATTGCCACCAACGGTAAGATTGCCTATACTGATGATAGGAATTGTAAAAAAAAGCTTTCTTCTTCTGCCAAAGAAACGCTTTGATAAAACAATAGCGCAGTAAAGGGCACTTAATGGTAGGAACAGATAAGATAAAAATCGTTGAAATAAAGAAGTTGGGTAGAAGAGATAGGCTTCTACCCATAGAACAAAACGTGAACGGTTAAACACGGTTCTTAGCAATCTCTTTGATTTGTTCACAAATGTGAAGAACATCTTTATCACTGAGGCTTGAGTAGATTGGTAGTGATAAAATTTGTTGATAATTGCTGAGTGCTTTTGGAAAATCATTGACACGCAAGTTGTATTTATGCTTATAGTAGCTTAAAAGGTGTAATGGAATGTAGTGAAGCCCTGTGTAAATACCTCGCTCTTTAAGCTCTTTTGCAAAATTATCTCTATTTTTATCAATTTTGATGATGTACTGTGCATAAGTATGATCACGTTTTTTAATCGGCGTAGAAACATGTGGACATGAGGCAAGCTCACGGTTATAAATATCAGCAATTTCGAGTCTTCGCTCAATAAAGCTTTCATTTTTTTCCAATTGACCGATTGCAAAAGCTGCATTAAGTTCATTGAGGTCATATTTTAATCCAATATCAACCACATCATAGACATAACCAAGGTTACCAAATTTGTCCCAACCGTCTCCTACAAGGGCATGGTTACGAAGAAGGCGTGCACGTTCTGAAAGTTCAGGATCTTTAGTCGTCATAATACCCGCACTGGATACAGAATTATTAGATTGTGGATTGAAACGAAAAACGGTAATGTCGGCGTCAAGAGCGCCTATTTTTTGCCCCTTATACGTAGCACCTAGTGCTGCTGTTGCATCTTCGACAATTTTAATGTCATATTGCTTCGCTAACTCATAGATTTTTGAAAGTTCAGCAGGTTGCCCAGCAATATGGCTGATGAATGCACCTTTAAGTTTTTTAGCTTTATTGTTTTTAAGGACACTCTCTAATTGTTCAATATCGATGTTGAAATCATCTTTATCAATGTCCACAAAAATAGGTTCAGCGTCAAAGTGACGAACCACTTCTGCAACGGAAGGAAAAGCATTGACCGAACAGATAATTTTATCACCGCGTTTAAGATCTAAGGCACACATAGCAAGATGCATGGCAGCTGTTCCATTCACCGTTGAGATGGCATCGCCACAGTTAGTATATTTTATAAACTCTTTCTCGAGTGTTTCGACTTTGTTAGCTTTTTCCAAATCCAAAACTTCATTGATAAGTGTTTTTTCTCTTTGATCGATAAATGGTTTATAAAATGGTATTTCTTTCATGTTTATCCTTTATTTTACCGCTGATAAATCAGCAATGGTTGGAAGTTTTCCTTTAAAAAGATTGCTTGCAATACGCTCTAATGCCATTTCAACAAGCTCTTTTTCAAAGCCAGCAGCAAGGAGAGCTTCTTTATCTTTGTGTTCTTCTATGTGAGCGTAAAGCACTTTGTCAATTTGTGCGTAACTAAATCCAAACTCTCCCTCATCACTTTGGTCTTCCCAAAGATCAGCCGATGGTGCCTTGGTAAGAATAGAGTTTGGTACACCAAGGTGTGCTGCAAATTCAAATATTTCTGTTTTATAAAGTTCGCCAATGGGGTTGATTGCGCAGGCAAGGTCACCAAAAATAGTGCCGTATCCAAGTAAGATTTCACTTTTGTTTCCTGTTCCCAACACGAGAGCATTTTCACGTGCAGAAATATCGTAAAGAACTGCCATACGCATGCGTGCACTAAAATTACCAATGCGAAGTTTTGAAGCATCTTTTTTATCGTGGAAGTAGGTATCAACAAGAGGACCAACAGGGATTTTTTCAGTTTTGATACCAAATTTCTGAGTAAGTTCGCTTGCATGTTCAAAGCTTGCACTACTTGAAGTAGAGGCTGGAAGCATGATGCCTAAAAGATTATCTTTAAAAGCTTTGTGGGCAAGAATGGCAACAACAGCCGAATCTACGCCACCACTAATTCCTAAAACGACTTTGGAAAAACCAGCTTTTCGCACCTCATCTTGAAGAAACTTAACTAAATAATTTTCGATAGATTGGTATTTATTCATAGCAGTAACCTCGTAATCAATTTAAGCAATAGATTAATTATACTAAACTTAAAATTAATGCAATCTTTTAAGCTTCTAAAGCAAAATAAGATGAGATGTGTTAAAATTTTAGAAATTCATAAAAGAAGTAGCTAATGCAAATCAAAAGTAGAGCATGTGGGGCATACGGAACCAATTGTTATATCATTACTATTTATGACAAAGAGCTTATTATTGACCCGGGAATGGAAGCAACAAGTTGGGTTTTACGCAATGTGCATCATCCTATCGCTATTTTAAATACGCATGGTCATTTTGATCACGTATGGAGTAATGCTGAACTTTCAGCTCAATTAAACATCCCAATTTATGCGCCTGTAGATGATTGTTTTATGCTTGAAGATGATCCCTTTGGACAAGGAACGCCTCCTAGTTATGCAAATGTAAAAGTTGTGGGTGATGAGAGTTTTGATATTGAAGGTATATGTGTCAAATTTTTTCATTTTCCAGGGCATACACCCGGTTGCAGTGCCATTTTAATTGATAATACTCTTTTTAGTGGAGATTTTATTTTTAAAAATTCGATTGGTCGATATGATTTTCCGTACAGCAATGCTGACCAAATGCGTCAAAGTCTGGAAAAATTTTTAAAAATTGATGCTGATTGGAAAATTTTTCCAGGGCATGGAGAAAGTACGACACTTAAAATTGAGCAACAAAACGTGCCGTATTGGTTTAATTTTCTATGAAAACTCTTTGGGACTGAAGCTTGCTTGAAGCTCTTCAATTTTGGTTTCAAGAATATGGTGTTCTAATAAAACGGCTTGAAAAATACCTTCAAAAACCTTTATTTCATTAATGGTACCGATAACTTTGATCTCTCTTTTACGGGCATCTTCAAAACGACCTTTAGCCTCAAAGTTGACAATATCGCCCACTTTGGCAGGTGCAAAAAATTTAGAACGGCATCCAATGACGACAACATTGGGTTCATTAACAGCCGCAACAGCCGCATATTCTGCTGAACCAAAAAGAAAACCACTGTGAATCAAACCAAATTCATCGACACTCATTTCATGGGTTGTTTGCAAAAGGACTTTGGAGCTATTTTTACTCAGTTCTGTGAGGTTTCCCACAAGAGTACTTTTAATTTTAATGTGAGTTTTGAGATCATCATTTAAAAAATTGGTAGAATCGAGCGAACTTTCATCCTGATTGTCTGACTCATCATCAAAATTAGTGGTGTTGTCAAGCATCTCTTGAACTAAACCCGCTTTACTCTTTACCATTTAGCATCCTTGCTATTATTTTTATTTTTTTGACACGCTTTTAATGCAAAGCTTTAAAAATTGCGTTAACATTGAGTTCTCTTTGGCAGAGAGCCTGCGCACCTAGGCGCTATAATTATTTTCCACAATAAACTTATAATTGATAACAAATCGACGGATTTAACGTTTTGCTTTAATATAAACCCGTTTGGGTGCTGGAAATCCTTCGATAGTGAGTTCTGGGTTATTTGGGTCTAAAAAATCTTCCAAGCTTTCACCATAAATCCACTCTGTTTTCCGCTGCTCATTGGCATCGGTTTTTTTGATTTCCAAGAGTTCAATATCTCTGAATTTTTGCACGTTCTAGCCAGTTATAAAGGGCTGGAATGGTTGGTACAAAATAGACATTAGGAATTTTTGAATAGGTTTTTGAGGGGCACAGTGCCACAGGTGTGTCTCCATCAATCATAAAGGTATCTAAAATCAGCTCACCGTTAGGATTAAGACCTTGGTAGAGCGCTTTGAGTGTTTGTATCGGATCGCTTCGATGGTACAAAACGCCTAAGCAAAAAAGCGTGTCAAATCTATGCTCATACTCTGGCAGATGCTCAACGCCAAGCATCTCATAGACAATATCACTTTGAATGAAATGGTTGATAAAATCAAATTGTGTTTTATAGAGGGCTGAAGGGTCAAAACCAACGAGTTTTTTAGGACGTTGTGAAAGCATCCGAAAGAGATAGTAGCCGTTGTTACAACCAATATCACCAACGACTTTTCCTTCGAGATTAAAGTAAGGCTCTAAAAGATTGTATTTGATGAAGCTTTGCCATTCAGTATCAATAAAAGTATCAAGAATTTCAAAAGGACCTTTGCGCCATGGTCTGAGAGCGAGGGCACACTGTCTAATTTTTTCTTGATCAAAAAACTTTACATGTAAAGCTTTTATTGTGATAGTATCGCCCAGTGAAAAAGAGATATTTTCAAGCATAGGAAGAGAGGTAAGTGCCTCTCGCATCGGCTTAATATCTTTCCATTCTAGCCAAGCAAGACGCTCTTGGCGGATTGTTGCTAAACTCATCGCTGATTATTCAAAAAGGCTTTTGGTAGCATTAACACTCTTATCGACCCCTTTTGAAACACCATCTGTTACGGTTTTATAGTCGACAATATTTTCATCACAATCTTTATGGTAAATACCCATACCATCGTAATATTCTGTGCAATCATTATAATAGCGTCCCGATACGCCTCGGTCATTAAAATAGACGCAGCCTTGTAAAAGTATGGCAGTGAGTAAAATTAATATTGTTTTCATGGGTTGTATAATAGCATTTCGTTTATTAAATTTTCAAGGGTTTAGATGGAGTCAATATTAGAGCATTTTAAAGCAATTACTGCCATTCCGCGTTGCAGCTATCATACGACAAAGATGAAAGAGTATATCTGTGAGTTTGCCCATTCCCTTGGTTTTGGTGTACATGAAGATCATGTAGGAAATATTTTATGCCATAAAGGGGCACCTCAAGTCTGCTTACAAGCGCACTACGATATGGTCTGTATTGGCAATACCCATCCCATAGAGATTGTCATGGAAGGTACGCTTGTCAAAGCTAAGAACTCTACACTGGGAGCTGATAATGGCATGGGCATGGCCATTATGTTTTGGGCCATGGAGCATAATGAAAATTTAGAGTGCCTTTTTACGGTTGATGAAGAAGTTGGGCTTATTGGTGCTATGCAGTTTCGTCTTCCTTTAAAATCTTCCTATCTACTCAATCTTGATGCAGAAGAAGAGGGTGAAATTTACATTGGCTGTGCAGGTGGCATGGATGTCATTGCCTCTTTAAAACTACAGTATATGCCATTGGATGAAGAGATTAAACTCTATGAAATCAGTGCGTTTAACTTTACGGGGGGACATTCAGGGGTCGATATTGATAAAAAAATCCCTTCGGCAATTAAAGCTTTAGGGTATGAGCTTTTGAAACACGAGGTTCTTTTAGTCTCATTGCATGGAGGGGAGAGGCGCAATGCCATTCCTAAAAGTGCAACAGCCATTGTCGCATCCAAAACACCGTTACATGTAGAAGATACACGTTTACATGTAAAGAGTTTGGAGAAGGGCTCACACACAAAGTATATTGCTCAATCAAGCTCTATTATAAAGGCTTTGGGTGCCTTTGCCCAAGGTGTTCGTGAATGGGATCGAGAGCTTGATATTCCTTCTATGAGTATCAACCTTGGTATTGTTTCCGATTTTGAAGGTGTGCTTCGATTTGACTGTGCAGCACGTGCAATGGATGATGAAAATTTGGCTATACTGGCACATGAAACTGTTGCCTTCTTTAAAGCGCTTGGTTTTGATGCCGTACAAGAAGGATGGCATGGAGCGTGGAAGCCTGAAATGACACTTTTCGCACAACGCGTTCAAGGTGTGATGAAAGAGTTTTATCCTCATGCCACCTTTAAAGCGATTCATGCAGGACTTGAGTGTGGTGAGTTGATCATGCGTCAAGCTAAAAAAATAGAAGCAGTTTCTATTGGACCGACGATTCGCTATCCTCATTCTCAAAGAGAAGAGTGTGACATGAATTCTGTTTCAAATACAGCGTTCATTGTTCAAAATATCATTAATACCTATAAGGAGTAAGTCATGTCATTAATACATTCCTCTTTAGTGGAACTAGGTCATAAACTGGAACATTTTGAACTTGAAGATCCAAATGGAAAAATTTTTAAAAGCAAAGAACTGTTTGGTAAAGGTGGATTTATGATTGCTGTAATGTGCAACCACTGCCCTTACTCTAATGCTATTTGGAAGAGGTTGAATGCCGTTGCGGAGTTTGCCAAAAAACTTGACATCACCACGGTTGCGATCAACCCAAACATTCATCCTAACTACCCAGAAGATTCACCCGCTCATATGCTCGATAAAATCAAAGAGATGGGCCTAGAGTTTCCTTATCTTATTGATGAAAATCAAAGTGTGGCAAAACATCTTGGTGCTGTCTGCACTCCTGATATTTTTTTATTTGATAGTGAAGAGAAACTTTATTATCATGGAAGATTGGATGATAATTGGCAAGATGCGCGTAGTGTGAAAGAGGAAGATTTAAGAGAGGCAATCATGTTACTGTTTAGTAAGCAAGATGCACCTAAAATTCAGCATCCTTCACAAGGATGTTCCATTAAATGGATTGATACCGTTACGGGCTAAGTTAAACTTTAAATGTCTGTTTTGTTTTGCAATGTTCTGTTAAAAAGCACGTTTCACACAAGGGATTGACTGCTTTACAGGTATATCTGCCAAAAAGTACCATCGCTTGGTGTAGCGTAGCAAGATCATTTTTAAAAATTTTGGTTAACTCTTCTTCCGTTTTAATGGCTGTTTTAGCACTCGAAAGTCCTAGACGGTGTGCGACTCGAAAAACATGAGTATCGACTGCCATGAGGTTGGCAGAAGCATATTCGATCATCACCACATGAGCGGTTTTTTGTCCCACACCTGCGAGTCCCATGAGTTTTTGCTCATCCAAAGGAATCTCTCCATCGTACAGTTCAACGACTTTTTGTGCCATTTTAAGAAGATTCACGGCTTTATTGTTGAAAAAAGAGCACGAAGCAATGAATGATTTGACCTCATCGAGATTCGCCTCTGCAAGCTCTTTTGCATGAGGATAACGTTCAAATAGGGCAGGCGTAATAAGGTTGACGCGTTTATCGGTGCATTGGGCTGAGAGCATGACACAGACAAGAAGCTCATACAAAGAGCTATATTTTAGTTCAGTAACCGCTTTGGGGTAATGTTCCAAAAAAAGAGCTTTAATAATTACAACCTCTTTTTGTGTGGCCTTTTTCATCATCTACCTTATTTTTTTGAAAATTATACCGACAATCCTTAAAATTAACATTTCATTTAAGAAATAGTAATAAGATTTGGGGTACAATACGCGAATTACTTCAATAAAGGATTTTAGTGAAAAAAGTTATTCTAAGTAGTATTGCAGCTGCAGTACTAGGTGTAAGTTTAAATGCGACAACATATGCAACCGTTAATGGTGAAGATGTCAATGAACAAGACATTGCTGTTCTTATGCGTGCTATGCAAGGCGCAAAGTTTGAAGAACTTCCTGCTGATGCAAAACAAAAAATTGTTGAGCAAGCAGTTGAGCGTAAACTTTTGACTACGGAAGCAATGAAAAGTGGTGTAGAAAAAGAGAAAGATTATACGGAAGCTTTGAAAAAAATCAAAGCAGATCTTGCTCTTGAAGTCTGGATGAAAAAAATCTTTGATGCTGTTAAAGTTGATCCAAAAGATGTTAAAGACTATTATGACAAAAATGCTGACAAATTTATGCAACCAGCAACCGTTAAAGCAAGACACGTGCTTGTAAAAACAGAGCAAGAAGCTAAAGATGTTATCAAAGAACTTGATGGATTGACAGGTCAAAAACTCAATGATAAATTTGTTGAGCTTGCAACTACAAAAATCTACAGGACCTAGCGGTCAAGGTGGCGGTGAACTTGGTTGGTTTGCTGCAAATCAAATGGTAAAACCTTTCTCAGATGCAGCATTTGCACTTAAAAAAGGTGAAATTACTAAAACGCCTGTTCAAACACAATTTGGTTACCATGTTATCTTAGTTGAAGATACAAAACCAGCTGAGAAAGCAACATTTGAAACAGTAAAACCACAAATTGAAAATGGCTTGAAAATGGAAAAATTCCGTATTCAAGTACAAGATAAAGCACAAACACTTAGAAAAAACGCAAAAGTAACCATTAAATAACCCCAAAAAAAGAGAGCCTTACCCCAAAAAAGGTAAGGCTTTTCACAAAAATCTTGTTTTTTAAAATAGAGGCTAAAAGCCTTACACTATAAAATTATGTTACATTTACTTCAAGAGTTAAGCTTTAGAGCATAGCGTAATGTAATCTTTTTGAGCTTTGCCTATAAAAGTATGTAAAAATTGAAATAAAGGGCGTTTTCATGTTGAATGCGAAAATTTTTGATTTTGTAAAACCGGGTGTTGTTACGGGTAATGATGTGCAGAAAGTTTTTGCAATTGCAAAAGCCAATCAATTTGCAATCCCTGCTGTCAATGTTGTGGGAACAAATTCTATTAATGCTGTTTTAGAGGCAGCCAAAACGGCTAATTCACCAGTTATTATTCAGTTTTCCAGTGGTGGGGCTGAATTTTATGCAGGTAAAGGTGTAAATGGTCTTAAAGCAGGAGTTCTTGGCGCCATTAGTGGTGCTTTACATGTCCATACACTTGCTGAATACTATGGTGTAGCCGTGATTTTGCATACGGATCATGCTGCACGTAAACTTCTTCCGTGGATTGATGAGCTCTTAAGCGCTAGCGAGATGCATTTTGCTAAAACACACAAACCACTTTTTAGTTCTCATATGTTGGATCTCTCAGAAGAGCCACTAGAGCAAAATGTACACACGTGTGTCTCTTACCTCAAACGCATGAGTAAAATGGGCATGACATTGGAAATTGAGCTTGGTTGTACGGGTGGCGAAGAGGATGGTGTGGACAATACCAGTATGGATAATTCAGCTCTTTATACGCAGCCCCAAGATGTCGCTTATGCCTACGAAGAGCTTTTAAAAATTAGCCCTAATTTTACCATTGCTGCCTCTTTTGGCAATGTACATGGTGTGTATAAACCAGGCAACGTCAACTTGACACCAAAAATCTTAGATAATTCTCAAAAATACATTCAAGAGAAGTTTAAAACCAATGCCAAACCTGTCAATTTTGTATTTCACGGTGGCAGTGGCAGTGAACTCTCCGACATTCGTGAAGCGGTAGGGTACGGTGTCATTAAAATGAACATCGATACGGATACGCAATGGGCATTTTGGGAAGGCGTCAAAGGGTATGTTGAAAAATATGCACCGTATCTTCAAGGTCAAATTGGTAATCCAGAGGGTGACGATAAACCGAATAAAAAATATTATGATCCACGCAAATGGCTTCGCTCAGGTGAAGAGGCTATTAAAAGCCGCTTACTTAAAGCCTTTGAAGATCTTAATTGTCTCAATCGCTTATAATCCTTAAGAGACCTCTTTTGAGGTCTCCTTCTTTTTACATGTAACGATGTTTTTTCCTCCTTCTCCTTTTGAAAAACAAACTTTTAAGAACCATATTTTTTATATTAAACGCGATGATCTGTTGGATAAAGATTTTTCTGGTAATAAAGCACGTAAATTTTACTACTTTTTAACGCATGATTTTCCTCATATTAAGCGTGTGGTAAGTTCTGGATCAAATCAGTCCAACGCGATGTATTCTCTCTCTGTTTTAGCCCGCCTTAAAGGGTGGGAGTTCATCTATGTATGCGATCATATTCCACACTTTCTTAAAGAAAATCCTATCGGTAATTATAAAGAGGCACTTGTGAATGGAATGAACATCATCGAATCACATCTGCGCGAAGAAGAAGCTAAAAAGTGGCTTGATGAAACAAGTTTACATGTAAAGGAAGGGGGCAGGCAGCTTGAAGCAGAAGAGGGAATGAAAATTTTAGCCAATGAGCTTCTATCGGACATACAAACACATTCCATTCAAAACCCTTATCTTTTTTTACCCTCAGGAACAGGTACAACAGCACTGTTTTTACAAAAGCATCTTCCCTTTCCTGTCTTTACATGTAATACCGTGGGAGATAGTATGTATTTACAAAAGCAGTGGAAGATGGTTGAACCTGATCTGACATGTGTCCCCACCATTCTAGAGACCAAGAAAAAATATCACTATGGCAAATTGTACCCAGAGCTTTTTGAGTTATGGAAATCTTTAAAAGATGAGATGGGTGTAACATTTGATTTGGTGTACGATCCTGTGGGTTGGAAAGTGCTATTGGAACATATCGCTTCACTGGATGGAACGCCTATTTACTTGCATCAAGGAGGGATTTTGGGCAATAGCTCCATGATTGCTCGGTATGTGCGTAAGGCAAATATGCTATAATAAAGCACTTATAAAGAGGATTAACGATGTTGCTTTTAAAAACCAGCGAACAAAATTTTCAAGTCCAGTTCGATGCACTTTTGCGTCGTGGAAATATGGATATGGACAATGTTTCAAAAATTGTTTCGACTATAATTGCAGAGATTAAAGCCGATGGTAATGGTGCTTTAAAAAATCATATTGAAAAATTTGATAAATGGCATGTTGCAAACGATGAAGCACTTGAAGTCAAAACAAGTGATATGAAAAAAGCGTACGATGCTCTTGATGTTAAACTCAAAGAGGCATTAGAGCTAGCGTATAAACGCATTTATACATACCATGAAAAGCTCATGCCAAAATCGTGGCTTGATTTTGAAGAGAATGGCACTGTCTTGGGGCAAAAAGTAACGCCAGTGGATCGTGCAGGGCTTTATATACCGGGTGGAAAAGCGGCGTACCCCAGTAGTCTTTTGATGAATGCAATTCCCGCACTTGTCGCAGGGGTGAAAGAGGTTGTTGTTTGTACGCCTGCTCCTAATAATGAACTCAATCCATTGCTTTTGGCGGCGATGCATTTATGTGGCATCAAAAAGGCTTTTAAAGTAGGTGGTGCGAGCGCGATTGCGGCAATGGCATACGGCACGCAGAGTATTCCAAAAGTCGATGTGATCACGGGACCGGGTAATATCTTCGTAGCAACGGCAAAAAAACTCGTTTTTGGTGAAGTGAACATTGACATGATTGCAGGACCAAGTGAAATTGGTGTTTTAGCCGATACAACTGCCAACCCACACCTCTTAGCGATTGATTTGCTTTCACAAGCGGAGCACGATGAAATGGCAAGTTCTATTTTGATTACACCTTCGCTTGAAATTGCGGAAAAAACACGTACCGAAATTTATATGTGGCTTGAGACATTAGACCGCAAAGCGATTGCCGAAGTTTCGATCAAAGAGCGTGGGGCGATTATTGTGACGCGTGATATGGATGAAGCGGTGAATTTGATGAACCAAATTGCGCCTGAACACTTAGAAGTGGTTACGTCTCATCCTTTTGATCTCCTGCCAAAGATTCACCATGCAGGTGCTATTTTTATGGGTTCGTATACGCCTGAACCGATTGGAGATTATATCGCAGGACCCAATCATACCCTTCCAACGGGTGGAACAGCTAAGTTTTACTCGCCGCTTGGCGTTGAAAATTTCTTGAAGCGTTCTTCTATCATCAGTATGAGCAAACAAGGCATTGATGAAATTGGTGAAGCGTGCGCATTGCTTGCTCACACTGAAGGTCTGGGTGCGCATGAAGCGAGTGTTCGTGTGCGTCTTTCTCAATCAAAAAAATGAATATTATCATTCTTGGTGCAGGAGGAGTTGGAAGCTATTTTGGTGCCAAACTTCTCCAAGATGGTCATCACGTCGTCTTTATTGCACGAGGGGCACACCTTGAAGCGCTTCAAACTGAGGGTTTACATGTAAAGCATCCGAGTTTAGAATTTGATCAAAAAATTCAAGCACTTGATTTACCGAGTTTATCTGAATTAGATGCTACTTCATTTGATCTTATTATTCTTGCAACTAAATCAATTGCAACACGTGAAGTCTCCATTCAACTTGCGCAATGGCTTCGAGCTCAAATGAAACCACCGTATATTCTCTCTTTGCAAAATGGTGTTGAAAATGAAGCTATCTTATGTGACTATTTTGCCGAAGAGTATATTATGGGCGGATTGACACGAAAAATTGGGGCACATGTGGTTTCTCCTGGATATGTAGAAGCGGTTGGCAGTGCGGAAACTATTTTAGGTATGATGCATACAACGATGGAAAATGAGCGTTTTTTGGAAGCATTGTCGCTTGTTTTAAATCATGCAGGGATTCCAACCCAAACGACATATGACATCAAACAAGAACTGTGGAAAAAACTGATTATTAACAATGGGGTTAATGCACTTTGCGCGTTACTGCGTGTTAAAACAGGTGTTTTGTTTGAGAAAAGTCCTCTTAGCGAAGTGGTTTATGGACTTATGCAAGAAACCGCCTATGCTGCACGTAGTTTACATGTAAAGATTTCGCAAGAAGATGTGGATGCCATGTTTGCCTTAATTAAGCAGTTTGATTCGATTAAGCCATCTATGTTGGTTGATTTAGAACATGGTAGAACGTTAGAAATAGAAGAAATTTGTGGTGTTGTCATTCGAGCTCTTCATCAAATAGGCGTCGATGCTCCTTATACCAAAACGATTAAAGCGTTACTCGAATTTAACATGGAGCAATAATATGAGACAGATTAAAATTGGTATTCTTACGATCTCTGATCGTGCCAGCGCAGGTATTTATGAGGACCTTTCAGGCAAAGCAATTATTCAAGTCTTAAGTGAGTATCTAAGCTGTGAGTGGGAGAGCGTGTACAAAGTGATTCCTGATGAACAGCCACTCATTGAAGCAGCCCTTGAACACATGGCAGATCATGATGAATGCTGTTTAATCGTCACTACAGGAGGCACAGGCCCAGCTATTCGAGATGTAACGCCTGAAGCTACGGAGGCTGTCTGCGAGAAGATGATGCCAGGCTTTGGAGAATTGATGCGTCAAGTGAGTCTTAAGTATGTACCTACCGCCATTTTATCACGACAAACGGCAGGTATTCGTGGTCGTAGTTTGATTATCAATCTTCCTGGAAAACCTAAATCCATACGTGAATGTTTAGATGCAGTCTTTCCTGCTGTGCCGTATTGCATTGATCTTTTAGAAGGACCTTTTCTTACATGTAATGAGGATGTGATCAAACTTTTTCGTCCAAAGGCGTAAAAAGAGGCAAAGCAGTTGAAGCTTGAAAGCTCCAACTGCTTTACATGTAAAGATTAAATACCGAGTGAAATGAGTTCCGCTTCAATTTTGACCATTTTAGCTTTAGCATCATCCAACCCTTTTTGATTTTCTGCTATAACTTCTTTTGGCGCATTGGCAACAAAGCGCTCGTTAGAGAGCATACTTGAGAGTTTCATGATTTCTTTTTCAAGCTTGATTTTTTGATTGTTCAGGCGCTCAATGATGGGGCCCAAATCAACACCATCGAGTGGAATAAACACCTCAACGTTATCGCCCACGTCGGTGGCTGAGTTAGCGATCTTAACCTCAGTAAAGTCGATATTTTCAACTTTTGCCAATAAGCTAATGTATTTCAACGCATCTTTTAGGTTTGTAGCATCAGAAACTTTGATAAAAGCGTGCTCTATTTTTTTGTTTCCAAGATCAATATTGGCCTTGGCACGTCGAATGCCTACAATCGCTTCGATAACAAGTTCAAAGGTCTTCTCAATTTTTTCGTCTTGTTTGAGTGCATGAGGATAGCGTTTGACCATAATGGATTCATTGTCTTCCAGTGTTTTATCGGAAAGTTCTTGGTAGAGGAATTCAGAGATAAATGGCATAAAGGGATGAATAAGCTTCATTGCCTCTTTAAAGATAGCTCCAAGCTCCAAAATAGCAGGTTTGTCTGCTTTACTCAGCTCAATACCCCAATCACAAAATTCACCCCACAAGAAGCGGTACAGTGTGGTGGCTGCGTCATTAAAGCGGTAATCGCTAAAGTGAGCACGTACTTCTTCCGTTGCCACAGCTAAACGGCTTTTCATGTATAAACCAAGAGCGGTTTTAATTTCGATCTTGTCTAAATCTTCAAATGAGTTTGCATTCATCAACAAAAAGCGTGAAGCGTTGTAAAGTTTGTTGGTGAAGTTACGAATTTGCTCTAATTTTTCACCGCTCAGTTTGATGTCACGACCTTGAACTGCAAGAATGGCGAGGGTAAAGCGCAAAGTATCTGCACTGTATTCGTTAATAGTATCCAGTGGATCGATCACGTTTCCTTTGCTTTTGCTCATTTTCTGACCGTGTTCATCTTTGACAAGAGCGTGGAGATAAATATCTTTAAAGGGAAGTTTTCCAAGGGTGTGTTCACCCGAAAACATCATACGTGCTACCCAGAAGAAGAGGATATCAAAGCCTGTAATGAGCAGGGTATTAGGATAAAAATCTTTTAAGTCGCTTTCATCCCATTTTTCATCTTTGTAAGCATCGCCATTTCCCCAGCCGAGTGTTGAAAAAGGCCAAAGACCTGAGCTAAACCATGTATCAAGGACATCAGGGTCTTGGTGAAGCTTGTTGCTGTAGCACTTAGGACATTCTGACTCACTCTCCGCTTCACTTGCCCATTCATGTCCACACGCATTACAATAAAAAACAGGAATTTGATGTCCCCACCAAAGCTGACGCGAAATACACCAATCACGAAGCTCTTTCATCCATGCATTGTAGGAATTAAGCCAGTGGCTTGGGTAAAATTCGGCTAGGTGCTCATTGACCTTTGCAATAGCACCTTCCGCAATCTCTTTTTTAACAAACCACTGTTTGGAAATGTAAGGTTCCACCACATTTTTACAACGATAGCAGTGACCCACTTGGTTTTCATAATCTTCGACTTTATCGACAAACCCTTCACTTTGTAGTTTTGCCATAATAGGCGCACGTGCTTCAAGGCGTTCTAACCCTTTAAATTCACCACAGTAATTGTTAAGAATACCATTGCTATCAAAAATCGTGATAAACTCCAAATCATGACGTTTACCGACTTCATAGTCATTAATGTCATGCGCAGGTGTAACTTTAACACAGCCTGTTCCAAAGCTCATATCGACATGTTCATCAGCAATGATCTCAATTTCACGACCAATGAGTGGAAGAATCACTTTTTGACCTACAAGGTGCTTATAACGTTCATCTTCAGGGTGAACCATAACAGCAGTATCCCCAAAATAGGTTTCAGGACGAGTGGTCGCTACGACTAAAAACTCTTTAGAATCTTTGAGAAAATATTTTAAATGATACAGTTTGCCTTTGTTGGTTTCATACTCTACTTCAATGTCACTCAGCGCACCATCATGAGTACACCAGTTTACCATGTAGTTACCCCGAACAATAAGTCCCTCTTTATAGTATTTAACAAACGCTTTTTTAACAGAATTTTTAAGTCCATCATCCATCGTAAAACGTTCTCTGCTCCATGCAGGAGAGACACCAAGTTTACGCATTTGGTGAACGATCTGTCCGCCACTGTACGCTTTCCACTCCCAAACTTTCTCTAGAAACTTCTCACGTCCCAACTCTTCTTTTTTAATACCTTGAGCAAGGAGTTGTTTTTCAACCACATTTTGTGTGGCAATTCCCGCATGATCAGTTCCTGGTTGCCAAAGTGTTTTAAATCCATCCATGCGTTTAAAGCGGGTGATAATATCTTGAAGTGTAAACGTAAGTGCATGTCCGATATGGAGACTTCCCGTAACATTGGGAGGTGGCATCATGATACAGAAGTTTTTGCCTTGCTCTTGAATGGCTTTATTGCCGTCAATTTCAAAATAGCCTCTATCTTCCCAAATTTTGTAATAATTCTCTTCTATTTCTTTTGGGTTATAAACGGTGCTTTTTTCACTCATAGTCATCTATACCTTATAAATTTTTGTTAGATTATACAAAAATAGGAGTAAGACTTGGTTTAAGCTAGGAATGTCGCGGTGTTTTTACCGGCCTCTTTAGAGATATACAGGGCTTGATCGGCACGTTGTAGCATTGTTTTAAAATCATCATCACTTCTATAAAGTGTGTATCCAATACTGAGATTGATTTGAAGTTCTTGATGATCGTGATTACGAGAAACGGGAATTGTTTTGTTGTTAAATTCATTTAAAATACGATTGACAATCGTTGAAGCAGCGTTTTTGTCTTGATCAACAATGGAGATAATGAATTCATCTCCACCAAAACGTGCAATGGATTCAGAGGCACGAAGAAGTTGCTGTAACGTACTAGCCGTTATTTTAATTGCCTCATCCCCTATAAGATGTCCATAAGTGTCATTAATAGGCTTAAAATCATCTATATCCAAGATGACTAAAAAAAGATAATCACGGTTACGTTTTACTTTTTGTATTTCTTTTTGAAAGACATTCATAAACATCAGACGATTATACAGTCCTGTTAGACCATCAAAATGTGATAAGTTTTCAACTTCAAGGTAAGATTTTTTTAAAAAAAAGGCTAGAAGTGTGATAAGAATGGAAATAATAAATGCAAAAATAAAGGAATAGAGCAGGGCACTGTAAACAATGTCCTGCTCTTCGATAAGGAGTTGCGTATTGAAAGAAGGGATACTTTTGTAGTGTTCTACATGTTTCCCATGAAGGTATAGAACAGGTGACATACTAATGACAAGATTCACAACAAATGTTATTGAACCAAGTAAAATAGGCTTTTTAAGAAGAATGCGTGGGATTCGTTTCATAACGTACCTGTACCCCTTTTATGTTGAGAAAATAGTACCATAAAAATGAATAAAAGAGGAAGAAATAAAATAAAGAGTCGTTTTACGACTCTTTATACTCATATAATCCTGCACTTAAGTAACGCTCGCCAGTGTCACATAAAATAGTAACAATTGTTTTACCTTTATTCTCAGGTTTAAGTGCTATTTGGGATGAAACATAAACGTTTGCACCTGCTGAAATACCTACCAATAAGCCTTCTTGTTTTGCAAGATTGCGAGAAGTCTCAATAGCATTTTCATAGCTGACTTTAACCACTTCATTATACAATTTTGTATCAAGGACTGAAGGAATAAATCCAGCACCAATTCCTTGGATTTTGTGCGGTCCTGGGTTTCCACCTGAAAGAACAGGAGATGTTTCTGGTTCAACTGCAATAATTTGGATATTAGGATTTAGCTCTTTTAGTCTTTTCCCTGTACCCGTAATGGTTCCACCGGTACCAACAGCCGCTATAAAAATATCGACTTTACCATCGGTATCTTTCCAAATCTCCTCAGCGGTGGTCGCATAGTGAATGGCTGGGTTTGATTCATTGGAAAATTGTTGTGGCACAAATGAATTTGGTATCTCTTTTGAGAGTTCAGTTGCTTTCTCGACAGCACCTTTCATTCCTAATGCAGGTTCTGTTAGTACAAGTTCTGCACCTAATGCTGCTAGAAGTTTACGTCTTTCTAAACTCATGGAACTAGGCATTGTAAGTATCAGTTTAAGCCCTAAACTTGCACATACGGTCGCAAGTCCAATACCCGTGTTACCACTTGTTGGCTCGATGATAATTGAATTGAGATCAATTAATCCTTTATCAAGTGCTGTTTTAATCATATTGAATCCGATACGATCTTTCACCGAATGTGAAGGGTTTAGAAATTCACATTTTCCTAGTACCAAAGCATTGGAAGCTTCTGAGGCACGGGTTAGTTTGACAAGAGGAGTGTTGCCAATTAGTTCAGTTACATTGTGTGCATACATAATAATCTCCTTAGATGTTATAATTTAATTGATTGTTAAGACGTTGTGCATAAACGTCAAACTCAGAAAGCGGTAAATTAAAAATCTCTTGTATCTTGGCATTGCTTTCTTCATAGAAAATGCGAAGTACAGGGTCTTTTACTTCTCCTTCTGTAACGACAAGATTTCCCTCAAGGGCGATCAAAATATCTTTAATCAAAATATCTTGAGCATTCTTGGCTAGAAGATAACCGCCATAGGCACCTCTAACACTACTGACTAAACCTGCTTGACGCAATAGAATCAAAAGTTGCTCCAAGTAGTTTTGTGGAATCTCAGCACGTGCAGAGATCTCTTTAATTTGCAAAGGTTTCACACTCTTTGATAAAAAGAGTTGGTACATGGCACTTAAACCATACATTCCTTTGGTTGAGAGTAATGACATATTGCTTCCTTAACCTAAAGCAATTTTAAGATCTTCAATAAGATCATCTGCATTTTCAAGTCCAATGCTGAGTCGAATAAGTCCAGCTTTAACACCCGTAAGCTCTAATTCTTCAACAGAAAGTTGTTGATGGGTTGTACTTGCAGGATGGGTAATGATCGATTTTGAATCACCAATATTCACAACAACGGAAAATATTTTTGTGGAATTAAGAATGTGTTTTGCAAATTCAAAATCATCAACTTCAAAACTTAACAGTCCAGATGTTTGGCCCTCTTTAAAATACTGTTTCGCTCTACTGTGTAAAGGGTCACTCTCTAAAGCAGGGTAAGAGACTTTTTTTACTTTAGGGTGCGCTTTTAAAAAACTAGCTACTTTATAAGCATTCCGTGAATGCTCTTTCACACGTAGTGATAACGTCTCTAACCCTTGAATCAATAACCAAGAGTTAAATGGCGCAATAGTTGCTCCAATATCACGGATGAGTGAGAGGCGAATCCTAAGTGAAAAAATAGGGAATGGTAATGTTGCATAAACTAAGCCATGGTAACTTTCATCGGGTTCATTGAATTGTGGATAGCGTGGATTACCGATAAGTTTAGCATTAAGTCCTTTGGCTTCAACAACCAATCCGCCCATTGCACTGCCCTGACCGCAGATGTATTTACTTGCACTGTGAACACTGACATCTATGCCATGATTGAGTGGTTGGAAGAGAATTGGTGTTGCAACGGTGTTATCACATACGGTAATAATGTTGTATTTTTGAGCTACAGCAACGATTTTTTCAATGTTTGGAATTGCAATTTGTGGATTTGACAGTGATTCAAAAAAGATTGCTTTAGTTTTGTCATCAATCAATGCTTCCAAATCATTGGCATCATCGCTCTCAAAGAGTTTTGCTTGGATACCAAAACGTTTAATCGTGTGTGTGAGTAATGTCGTTGCCCCACCATAGATTTTTTTAGCAACAATGATGTTATCTCCAGCTTCTGCCAAGTTTGCAATAGCGAAAAAGATAGCCGCTTGTCCCGTTGCAGTTGCAATCGCTGCTTCACCATTTTCAACAGCGGCAATTCTATTTTCAAGGACGTCTGTTGTTGGATTGTTTAGACGTGTGTAAATAGGTCCCAGTTCGCGAAGGGCAAAACGATTGGCAGCAGTCTCTGCACTTCCAAAGTCATAGGCAGTGGTTTGATAGATTGGTACTGACATTGTTCCAAAGTGTTGCTTATCATATCCGTAATGTAAGGCGAGGGTTTCTTGATTCATCTTTCATCCTTTTGATGTTGTGTTGATGAAAGTATAGACTAAATATTTTTAAATGTCAAGTAACTCTATCAAGCAACTAATGATTAAAAAAGTAGAGATTGGCATATCAAGAAAACGGTAGGGCATATACCAATAAAGAGTGTTTATATGTTTTACATGTAAAGATGTAAATGTAACAAATAATACGTAAATTTCTATTTATATTGTATATACTAACAGTACAAATTTAACAGATTATTTTACATATAATTATATGTAAATATCTATTTTATGGTGTGTTTAATGAGGATATTTAATGGAGAAAATACGACAATGACTAACACTTTGTTAGTCAATATTCATTGTTAAAATGATCTATGAAAGTAGCTATTTTAGATGAGACAAGTTTTAGTGTGCTATAATCGTATCTTTTTAAAAGCACAGGAGAATTTGATGTTGTACGAAGATGAAGATGACTTTTTTATGGGAAGCCCCAAAAGTAAATTTTTTGATATTCTCTTTCATGCTAACCAAGATTTAGTCAAAATGAAGCTTCTACAAATCGTAGATCGTTACAGTGCCATGGAGATTTTACTTGAAAAACAGTTTGGAATCGATGCTCTTGAAGGATTGATTTCTACGGTGTTAATGGATGAGACAGATTCTGTTGTTGAGCACAATAATGATCTTTTTATTAGCACAATGGGAGAAATATTAACTCAAAATGAGTAAAATAGGGCTAGGATTTGTTTGTTGGGTAGTAGCGTGCACATATGCTCTCTCAGCAGGGATTAATTACGAATACACCCATCAATTTATTCTTAAAAAAGATGAAATAGGGTTGGTTTTAATTAACCATAAAGAGGTTACAAAAAAACCTACAGCAGATAATCCCAACAATGAGTACATTTTACGCTTACGTTGGACACTGTATACGAATAATATGTTGACAGTATTAGTCAACTATAGAGGCTATCCCATGCAATATATAATGCAGAAGAAACATCCTCTAGAGACAGTGATTATTCCATTGTTACCTGATGGTGACAACAAAATGCTTGCCCAAACGTATCTGAAGATTGTTTTTAATGACTTCGATCAAAGAAATAAAGAGGCAATTTTAGATATATTTATAGAAGATAATTTACAACGTATAGAAGTTGAATTTAAACCCAAAAAGAAACCGTAGGATCGCACAGGTGTTAGGAAAAGTTGAAAATTTGATGGTAGAAATGGTCGCTTCTTTAGGCGACGCACGCAGTGTTGAACTCTTTCATAGAGTTCCGAAAGGTAAACGTTTACGCGCAAAACTCATTTTAAAGATTGCTGGAGTTACAGATAACTCTCTTAAGCTCGCTGCTATTGTTGAGCTTATTCATGCGGCAAGCTTGTTACATGATGATGTCATTGATGATGCTTTCACGAGACGAGGGGAAGACTCCATTAATGCGCTTTTTGGCAATAAAACAGCCATAATGCTAGGCGATATACTCTACTCAAAAGGCTTTAGCGAATTGACATTTATGCCTAATGATGTGGCTTATAGTGTTTCTCACGCTGTTGCACTTCTTTCTGTTGGTGAACTATTAGATGTTGAACTTTCCCATGCTTTTAATGACAGTGAAGAGCGTTATTTTGATATGATTTATAAAAAAACAGCTTCCCTAATCGAAGCTTCCGCTAAAGCTGCGGCATTACTTGCTGGCAAAGATGCTACTATTTATGCTCTGTATGGCAAAAATTTAGGGCTTGCTTTTCAGATAATCGATGATATTTTAGATATTACTCAAAGCAGTGAAACGCTTGGAAAACCTTCATTAAATGATTTTAAAGAGGGAAAAACAACCTTGCCTTATCTTTACATGTACCGTAAACTCTCTTCCTCTGATCAGACAAAACTGCTCTCTTTGTTCCAGCAAGAACTCGATGAAACACAAAAAGTGTGGATTAAAACAAAAATGAATGAAACAAAAGCATTGGAAGACTCCATTTCGTATGCACGGAAGTTAGGCTTGGAAGCGTTAGAGGTCATTGAAAAAGAAGAAGATGTGGGTTTGAACACTATTATTAAAGAGATGATTGAGAGGAATTTTTAATGCATTACCTCACTATGAGTTTTACACATAAGAACACAGATATTAGTATTCGTGAGAAATTGGCTTTTAATTCAGAAGAAAAATGCCGTACGTTTATGGGAACATTGACAAGTTGTGCCGCAGTGAACGAAGTGATCTTACTCTCTACATGTAATCGTGTTGAAGTGATTGCGAGTGTGTCAGAGTGTGAATCAGCACTGAACGATATGTTTGATCTTGTCAGTCGCGTTTCGAGCATTCCGCGTGAAGAATTAGAGGATAGGGCAGATGTTTATGAGGATAATGGTGCGATCCATCATCTCTTTACCGTTTGTTC
Source organism: Sulfurospirillum diekertiae (assembly GCF_011769985.2). Lineage (NCBI taxonomy): Bacteria > Pseudomonadati > Campylobacterota > Epsilonproteobacteria > Campylobacterales > Sulfurospirillaceae > Sulfurospirillum > Sulfurospirillum diekertiae. The sequence continues at coordinate 1,490,242 of NZ_CP039734.2, read as the reverse complement.
TTCTCTTGATAGTTTAGTCATTGGTGAGACTCAAATTGCGGGTCAGCTTAAAGAAGCATTTAAATTTGCTTTTGAAAATAACTACTGCGCACAAAAACTAGGACGTGCGATGCACCATGCTTTTCGCTGTGCCGCTGAAGTACGTAGTCGAACCGATATTTCAAAAAGTCCTGTTTCGGTTTCAAGTGTTGCGGTGAGTAAAGCCAAAGATTTACTAGGCAATATTGGAGGCTTAACCGCTTTGGTTGTGGGGGCTGGTGAGATGAGTCAATTAGCAGCAAAACATTTAATTTCCAGTGGCGTTAACATTATTATTATCAACCGTAATTTGGAACATGCCCAAGCTTTAGCCACAGAATTAGGTGAATTGGCAACGATTGCACCTTACTCAAAATTGACAGAATTTATTAATCGTTACCGCCTCGTTTTTACAGCTACGGGAGCGCCTCATAGTGTTATTACCGATGATATGGTTGAAGAGCGTGAGTTCTCACGGTATTGGTTTGATATAGCGGTACCTCGTGATATTGACGTGAGTGAGCATAAGGATCTCCATATTTTTGCGGTTGATGATTTGGAAGAGATTGTAAATCAAAACATGTCTCTTCGTGAAGAGCAAGCCAAAATTGCTTATTCTATTGTGGGTCGAGCTACGATGGACTTTTTTAAATGGTTGCAAAGTATGTGTGTCGACCCTATCATCAAAGAGATTCGCGATCACGCCAAAGAGTGCTCCTTGCAAGAGTTAGAAAAAGCAGTTAAAAAAGGGTATATTCCTGAAGAGTTGCAAGAGCAGGTAGAAAAACTCTTGCATCATGCATTTAACTCTTTTTTACACTCACCCACTAAAAACCTCAAAGAAGTCGCGGAAAAACCTGAAGCCGATACGATTGTACAAGCGGTTCAATATATTTTTAACATTAATGAAGATCAAACCAAACGAATGAATATGTATAAATGTGAATACCAAATGGGAGTTAAGTAATGAAGTTTTCAAAATTATATGCACCAACAACCAAAGATGCGCCTAAAGATGCAACACTTCCAAGCCATCAATTTTTGGTGCGTGGCGGTTTTATCTCTCAAGTAGGTAGCGGATTGTATAACTTTTTGCCGATGGGAAAAATCGTTTTTGATAAAATTAAAAATGTTGTTAAAGAAGAGATGGATGAAACGGGTGCGCAAGAGATCCAAATGGATGTGGTCACTCCTGCAGAACTGTGGAAACAAAGTGGACGTTATGATGTTTTTGGCAAAGAGTTGTGTCGCTTTAAAGATCGAAAAGAAAATGAATTTGTTTTAGGACCAACCCATGAAGAGGTAGTGGTGGATATTGTTCGCAACCGCATCAATAGCTATAAACAATTACCATTGCATTTGTACCAAATTACCACCAAATTCCGTGATGAAGCACGTCCTCGTTTTGGACTTCTACGAGGTCGTGAGTTTACGATGAAAGATGGTTATAGTTTCCATGAAGATGAAGCGTGTATGAAAAAAGAGTTTGATGTGATGGAGAAGACCTACACCAAAATCTTTACGCGTTTAGGACTTGATTTTAGAGCGGTAGATGCTGATAGTGGTGCTATTGGGGGAAGTGGTAGTAAAGAGTTTATGGTACTGGCGCAAAATGGCGAAGATGACATTGTTGTCTGTCAAAAATGCTCCTATGCTGCCAATATCGAAGCGGCAAAACGTGCTCCTAGACTTGCCCCATCTGAAGCTCCTGAAGCGAATCTTTCCAAATTTAAAACGCCTGATATGAAAACCATTGAAGATGTCTGTAATTTCTTTAAAGTCGATCCGTTTTACAGCATTAAAGCGGTAGTAAAAAAAGCGGTCTATGTGGATAAAGAAGAGGTGATTGTTTTCTTTGTTAGAGGCAATGATGAGCTTCAAGAGACCAAAGCCCAAAATGCCTGTGGTGCACTTGATCTTTTAGACGCTTCTTTAGAAGAGGTTGAACGTGCAGGGCTCAAAGCAGGTTTTATTGGACCTGTCGGACTAGAATGTGTAAAATTTTACATAGATTTAGAACTTAAAGAGGCTAAAAATATTATCTGTGGTGCCAATGAAACAGACTTTCACATGGTAGGTGTCTCCATGTTTAATTTCAACGAAGATCGCTACAAAGATCTTGCGAGTGTCAAAGCGGGTGACAAATGCGCTTGTTGTGGCGGTGAACTAGGCGTTACCAAAGGCATTGAAGTAGGGCACATTTTCCAACTGGGACAAAAATATGCTAAAGCGATGGGTGCGACATTCTTAGATAAAAATGGTAAAGCACAACCGTTTTATATGGGATGCTACGGTATCGGGGTGAGTCGTTTGGTCGCGGTGATGATTGAAGCAAGCCATGATGAAAAAGGGTGTATTTGGAATAAACAAACGGCGCCTTATCTGCTCGATATTATTGTTTCCAATGTCAAAGATGAAGCACAAAATAACTATGCAGAAGAACTGTATAATGCCTTGAAAAAAGAGCGTTACAGTGTTCTTTTAGATGATCGAAATGAACGTTTTGGTTTTAAAATGAAAGATTATGAACTCATTGGTCTTCCGTATGCACTGATTGTTGGTAAAGAGCTTGAAGAGGGTTTTGTTGAAATTGTTGAGCGTAAGACATTGGAAAAAACCGTTGTTAAAAAAGAGGAAGCTCTTTTTAAACTTAAGGAACTTTTAGCGTGAAATATTTTTTAATCTATCTCTTCTTAGAGGTCATGGTAAGTGTCAATATTGCTTCTGCTATAGGCGCATTTGCAACGTTTATTGAGCTTGTCGTATCTGCTGTACTCGGGTTTATTTTACTTGCAAATATGCGTATTACACTGATGCAAAATCTTAATGCCCTGATGCAAGGAGAGATTAGCATTGAATCTTTTCAACGACTGAATCTTTGGACCATTGTAGGTGCAATTTTGCTAATTTTGCCAGGTTTTTTAGGCGACATTGTAGGACTTTTGTTGCAATTTAGCTCTATTGTGACACTGATTGCTTCAAAATTTTTACATGTAAAAGATGAGAACAGTTCTACTGAATATTTTACGGAAGGAAAAAAAGATGAGATCATTGATGTTGAAATTATTGACGACACTAATCACCTTAAGTAGTCTTTCACTTTTTGCCGCAGATGCAAATGCTGATCTTGACACAAAAGTCACGACATTTTTACAAAAAGCCATTGTTCCGAATGAAAATTATACGTTTGATAAAGTTGTTATTCTCAAAAAAGAAGCGATGAAAGAGATGCCTGACTGGATGGTCTATTTTGTGCGTATTGATCTTAATTTAGTCAAGCAAGAGGGTAAAAAACTCTCCGTCAATGATATGGTCTTTACCAATGGAAAAATCTTGAGTAAGGATTTTACAAATCTGAACAACGGTCGAAGCGTCAAGGGGAGTTATTCGCTTGATATGGATGCCTCTGCTTACAATAAAGAGCATCTTTTAGAAGGCAATCTTAATGCACCTCATAAAATCGTTGTATTTAGTGATCCATCGTGTCCTTTCTGTATGGATTTTGTCCCAGAAGTTCTTGCCGATGTACAGAAATATCCTGAAACATTTGCACTTTTTTATTATCATTTTCCACTGAATATCCATCCAGCATCTCCAACACTCGTCAAAGCAATGATCTTTGCAGAAGAGAAGGGTGATCATGAAATTGTCAAAAAAGTCTATAAAGAATTTTTTGATATTAAAGAGACGGATGAAAAAGCAATTTTAGATATTTTCAACAAAGCGTTAAATAAAAATTTTACGATTGAGCAAATTAATCAACCCCATATTCTAAAACAACTCAATAGCGATCAAGAATTAGCCAATGCTTTGATGGTTAATGGCACTCCAACCATTTACCTTGATGGCAAAAAAGATGATACAAAACGAAGTTATAGAAAATTTATAAAAGAGTCTAAATGAAAAAACTAATTATTGCAACCCGTGGAAGTAAACTTGCCCTTTGGCAATCCGAACATGTCAAAGCGGAACTTGAAAAAGCGCACCCTGGGCTTGAGGTCGAACTCTCTATTATGATGACCAAAGGCGATAAAATTTTAGATGTTGCTTTAGCAAAAATAGGAGGCAAAGGACTTTTCACGAAAGAGCTTGAAGAGGCGATGCTGAGGGGTGAAGCGCACATTGCCGTTCATAGTCTGAAAGATGTTCCGATGGAGTTTCCACAAGGGCTTAAACTGGGTGTCATTACCAAACGTGAAGATGTCCGTGATGCTATGCTTTCTGAAAAATATGCTTCATTAGAGGAATTGCCTCAAGGTGCTGTGGTTGGAACAACGAGTTTAAGACGTCGAATGCAACTGTTAAAACTTCGTCCTGATTTTGTGATTAAAAATCTACGAGGTAATGTCAATACACGGATTCGCAAGCTCAAAGAGGGCGAATTTGATGCGATTATCTTGGCAAGTGCTGGTATAAACCGTTTGGGGCTTGCCAGTGAAGTCACACACTTTGCACCGATTTCAAAAGAGGTGATGATCCCTGCTTCGGGTCAAGCGGCGCTTGGTATTGAAATTGTCTGTGATGCCGAAGTGGAACGTTTGGTTTCGGTACTTAACGACGAAGATGCCATCATCGAAACCCGCGTTGAGCGCGACTTTGTGACGATCCTTGAAGGTGGCTGTCAAGTGCCTATTGGTGTGAATGCAGAACTACGTGGCGATGCTTTACATGTAAAAGCGATTATTGGCCTTCCTGATGGTTCGGAAATGCTTAAAGAAGAGATTACAACAACACGCGCAGAGTATGCAACTGTCGGTAAAGCTTTAGCGCAAAAAGTGCTTGATCGTGGGGCTAAAGCGCTTTTGGAACGTGCCGAGCACATTGCATTGAATGAAATTTTTTAAAGGTGAATAATGCAGAGAATCATTGAGCTTTTACGCCAAAACGATCTTTTACGTGTTATCGATGACGAGCTTGATATTGACTTAGAAATCCCGCATTTAGCCTATATTGAGGTTAAAAAAGAGGACTCCAAAGCGCTTTTATTTACCAATCCTGTCAGTAAGAGACTTGGAAAATCATTTGATATTCCCGTTTTAATGAATGTATTTGGTTCCACCAAAGCAACCGAGCTTATTTTTGGTAAAAATCCCAATGTTGTGGCAAAGCAGATCGAAGCATTGATGCACATGAAACCGCCTACATCGTTTATGGACAAGATGGGCATGCTTGGCACACTGTTCAATCTTAAAAATGCGCTTCCAAAGCGTCTAAAAGGAAAAGGTATTTGTCAAACGAAGGTGTATGATGCGCCAAATCTGTATGATTTTCCGATTTTAACCACATGGAGTGAAGATGGCGGCCCGTTTATCACAATGGGGCAAGTCTATACACAAAGTTTGGATGGCACCAAACAAAATCTAGGCATGTACCGTTTGCAAGTGTACGATAAAAACCGTTTGGGTATGCACTGGCAAATTCACAAAGATAGTGCGCATTTTTTCCATGAGTACCAAAAAGCGGGTAAAAAAATGCCTGTGAGCGTTGGAATTGGTGGTGATCCTCTCTACATTTGGTGCGGACAAGCGCCAATGCCGATTGGGATGTTTGAACTCCTACTCTATGGTTTTATCAAAGATAAAAACGCACGCTTGGTAAAATCCTTGACCAATCCCATTTACGTGCCTGAAGATGTAGATATTGTTATCGAGGGGTGGGTTGATCCTAGCCAAATGGAGATCGAAGGACCTTTTGGCGATCATACGGGCTATTACACCCTTAAAGAGCCGTATCCCGTGATGGACGTGACGTGCATTACATGTAAAGAAAAACCAGTCTATCAAGCCACTGTTGTGGGCAAACCGCCACTTGAAGATAAATACATGGGCTGGGCGACAGAGCGTATTTTTTTACCACTGTTAAAAACGACTGCACCCGATTTGATTGATTATAATATGCCTGAAAACGGTGTGTTTCATAACTTTATTTTAGCCAAGATGAATGTACTTTACCCAGGACATGCCAAACAGTTTATGCACGCGTTTTGGGGTGTTGGGCAGATGAGCTTTGTCAAACATGCAATTTTTGTGGATGAAAATGCTCCTGAACTTCATGATTATGACAAATTGAGTGATTACATTCTCAATCGCATCAATGCCAAACGTTTACTCATCAGTGAAGGTGTGTGCGACGCGCTTGATCATGCCTCTCCCAATGCCTTATTTGGCGGAAAACTGGGGGTGGATTGTACCGGTGGTGTGATCGATGCACCTTCTAAAACCATTTTAAGTGATCGAGACCTTCTGTTTAAAGTGACAACCTTGGTTCCAGAAGTCAGTGCCCTTAAACAGTATAAAACAGAAACAAAAACACCGATTACCGTCATGACCATTGACAAAAAGAGGGCAGGTAAAGAGGTGTATGAAGCACTTAAGCCTTTAAGTGAGTATATGAAACTTTTGATCGTAGTGGATAAAGAGGGCAATAGTGTGGATAATGCCTATATGCTCATCTGGCGCGTGGTCAATAACATTGATGCGCTCCGCGATATTTTTATCGAAGAGGAGTTTATCGGCATTGATGCAACGACTAAAAATGATCTGGATGGCTACACGAGAGAGTGGCCAAAAGACACTGACTGTGACCAACGTACGATACAACACCTTATAGAGCTTGGTTTGGTTGAAAATAACCCAGCGTTTCTAAAACACTTTCATATCTAATCTTATTTTGATGTATACCATCTGTTTTTAATGTGAACAAATGGTATACATTTCTCCTTTTAATCTTCTTCAAAACCTTATATATTGAAATATTTTAAAAAATGTAATAGAATAGTTTATTCTGACTTGGGAGTAAGCGATGCAGACATCTTACAAGCCTTTAGTTGAGCGTTACGATATACCGAGACCTACATTGATCGAGTGGCAGAAGAGGGCGGAGCAAAAAGATAACTGGCGCGTCAAACATCTAGCGTATCTTCGAATGCAGTTAAGCGTTGAAAAAGAGACGTACGACGAAATCAAAAACTACGCACCCTGTGTTGAGGATCTTTTCCTTTTTAGTATCTATCTTTTCTTTCACAATACCGCAAATTTTTTACCCAAAGAGACATTTTTAAAAGGACTTAGAGAGTTTTCTCTGGAAATTCGCAGTGGTGTTGAGTACCAACATGATTTTGCAGGGCGTATTTGGTCGCTTCGCATGAGTGAAGAGTCGAGTAAAAAGATGGTCAATTATTACCGATTGTTTGATCTTCTCAAAAAATTTACCGCTGCACAGTACGCACTTTTATTTAGTGCTGTTTTAGAGTTTGTATCCGTGATGAAGCAAAAATATCAGATTGAGACAAAGAGTTTTTTAGAAGGAAAAACATGGCAGGAGCTTTACATGTACGATAAAGCGTTTGCACCTAAAGTTATCGAAGATTTTTTTACCAAAAAAGGGATTTTATAGATAATAAAAATTATTAATTACAATTAATTACAATTTAAGTAAGTGTGTATTAGAATTTCAGCACAAATATAAAGGAGTATGAATGAAACAGTATGAGACATATAAATGTAGTAAATGTGGTAACGAAGTTGAAGTTCAAAATGTAGGTGGTGGTAAACTTACCTGCTGTGGTCAAGAGATGGAATGTATTACAAAAGACCTAACAGCAGTTAATCTGATGAAAGCATTTGCGGGAGAGTCACAAGCGCGTAATAAATATGACCTATTTGCAGACATTGCATTAGAAGAGGGCTGGCATGCAGTTTCTCGTCACTTTAGAGAAGCGGCAGAAAATGAAAAATGGCATGCAAGAGCTGAATTTAAAGCCTATCACAAGCTTGTTGACGGCGCTGAAACTGAGATCACACTCAAAAATCTTGATGCTGCGATGGCGGGTGAAAACTATGAGCATACAACCATGTACCCAGGCTTTGCAAAAATAGCAGAAGATGAGGGTCATAAAGAGCTTGCACGTCTTTTTAATGCCATTGGTAAAGTCGAAGTTGAACATGAGCGTGAATACAAAGCTCTTCAAGATGCGATGAAAGAAGATGGCTTCTTTGCGGATGCTGAAGAAGAAATTTGGGTATGTGAAGTATGTGGACATATTCATAGAGGTAAAAAAGCACCCAATGCATGTCCATTGTGTAAAGTGGGTAAAGAGTACTTTAAAAGACAATCATTAGGCATCTAAGTTAAAAAAACAACGGCAGAAATATTGCTTACTTTTGTGATGCGAGAATATTTCTGCTGTTGTCCATAATAGTATAGTTATTGTTTCAAAATCTCTCAAGATTGTTTTATCTCCATGTATCAACAAAAGCTCAAAACCTCTTATATAAGGGGAGTTTTTATTTTTTAACTCCATAGAAGCTATTTTCATGCTACGAACTTAATGTAATATTTGTTACGTTAGAATTTGATAATTAACTATGAAAATTTAAGTTTTCAATAATTAATAAATAAAAGAAGTTACCATATTTTCGGCTCCCATACAAGGAGGCTTCATTCAAAGGCTTTTTAAGTACACCTTTATTTTTTGTGCGTTAGCATGAACAAAGATGCAGAAATTGGTTTTTTGTCAAGTGTTTTTTTGGCTTTACTGGTATAGCACTTTGATGAATGAATGATGCCAATTAAGCAAGTATTTAATTAATAATTAGAAATAACAAAAAATTTATTTTAAGGAAAGTATCTCATGTTAAGTTTCTTTCGCTCATCAACCGAATCATCGCATCAATCTAGCAGTTCATCGTCAAGTGGACTACCCAATCAAGCTATTTTAACTTTAACGCTTCAAGAAAAAACGATGACAACCGCTCTTGAAAAGCTTCCTTTTAATCCAAAAATTGTTTTAGGGTTTGTTTCCCCTGCTCTTGATTTTAGTGCTATCTCTTCAAAAATTAAACAGCTGCTTCCTAACGATACAACATTAATTCTTTCAACGACTGCAGGTGAATTATGCAGTTTGGATCGCTCTAATCCCCTTCCTTCCCTTTATTCTTCTGCCAATGCTGGCGAAGGCGATAATATTGTTTTGATGCTCTTTTCTCCTGATATGGTGAGCGATATTTATGTGGCTTCAATTCCGCTCAAAAGCGAAGATATGGCAACCAGTAAAAAAACAGCGGCTGAACGTTCCGCTTTGATTGCTGAAGAGGTTAAAAAAGTGCGTGTTCCTTTTAAAATGCGCTCAGATGATACCCTTGGATATACACTTATTGACGGATTGAGCGCAAGTGAGAGCTTTTTTATGGAAGCGGTCTATCATATAGGGAAATTCCCCTGTTTGCTGATAGGAGGTAGTGCTGGTGGTAAATTAGATTTTCAAAACACTTATATTTATGATGGAACTCGTACACTTCGCCATCATGCGGTTATTACGTTTATAAAGCTTGCTCCAAAATACCGTTTTGGTGTCTTTAAAAGTCAAAATTTTAGACCAACGGCCACGGTATTTACTGTTTTGGCAGCCAACCCTATCACTCGCACGGTCACAGCATTTTTGGATCGTAAAACCAATGTAAATGTCAGTGTGATAGAAGCGTTAACCAGCCATTTTCATTGCTCTGCCAGTGAACTCAACTTTAAACTTGCAAATTATACTTTTGGTATTGCCATTGATGGAGAGATTTATATTCGCTCCATTGCTTCTATTGATATTGCAAACGATACGATTCATTTTTATTGTGATATTGAAGCGGGTGAAGAGCTTGTTTTACTAGAAAAAACTGACTTTGTGCAGACAACAAGCCATGATTTTGCTGATTTTAGCCGCAATAAGCCTAAGGCAATTGGTGCAATCTTTAATGATTGTATTCTAAGACGTCTCTGTAATGCCGAGGTGCTCAATCGACTGGATACCTTTAAAGAGATTCCTGTTGTAGGTTTTTCGACCTTTGGTGAGCTCCTTGGCGTCAATATCAACCAAACATTAACCGCAATCTTTTTCTATCAGGTTGATGGAGGTAATTTTGAAGATGACTACATTGATAATTTTGTTCAAAAATACGCAGGATTTAAAAGTTATTTTTTACTACGAAAAATCAATCGCCAAACGATCATCAATAACCTTAACAAAGCAATGCTTGAGCAGATGAAACAAAGCATGCCATTACTTCGAACCATTGGTAGTACATTGCAAGATGCTGTAACGGCCATTGATGCGATAGAATCACAACTGGGGCAGGTCAAAGGTGAATTTAACCTCTTCTCCTCTAGTATGGAGCAAGGAAGCTCGGACAATGCAAGTCTTTCTATTGAGGTCGATAATCTTACGAATAATGTCCGCGATATTCGTGTTGTTTTAAGTGTTATTGCAGACATTGCAGACCAGACCAATCTTTTAGCCCTTAATGCAGCCATAGAAGCGGCACGGGCAGGAGAACATGGACGCGGTTTTGCTGTTGTCGCAGATGAAGTGCGCAAATTGGCAGAACGTACCCAAAAAAGCCTCTCAGAGACCAATGTATCGGTAAGTACGATCATTCAGGCGGTAGAGAGTATTAGCAAAACAATGGGTAATGTGAGCAGTGGGCTTTTAGCCGTTTCTTCCAAAAGCAATGCTCTCTCTTCAGATATGGAAAATTTGGCCGAGAAGAGTCAGCTCATCTCTGGTGAATTAAAGTCTCAATCCAAATTGACTGAAGAGCTCAATAATGAGCTTAGCAAACTGGGTGTTTATGAAAAAACACTCGATATTTTAAATCACTAAACGACTCCATTCTAAGGGCATTGTAAAATGCCCTCTTTCTTTACATGTAAAGCTTTTAACTTAACTGACGTATGGCATTTGCACTTAAAAGATCTAGGGGTGTGCCACGCTCTTCCAAGTGTTTTAACAAAAGTTTCTTTCGCTCAGGAGGAAGGTTTTGTCCCATTTTTAATTTACATGAAATACTCTTTGGTATAAGTTTTAAGATCATGATCTCTTCAATGCGCTTTTTGTACATAGGATTTTCAGCAGTAATGGTTTCATACCTTTTTTCAGGTTGGAGCTTTTCCATTAAAGCGTTTAGTGCACTGGCTTTGTGTTCATTACTTTCAATGATCGTGATGACTCCTTGCATGATGATGCTCGCATAAAGCTGCGATGCTGGACATGCCGAAGTTGTTTCACTAAAGTATGATGGAAGTAACGAATAGGGTTTCACAATACTCAATGAAGCATTGGGATTTTGCGCAATCAGTTCTATCTTTTTACCCTCTTTTGCTCCATGAAATGCTATACCCTCTTCCCACCAAACAAAATTAAGCGGTATTCCGTATGGAACATTATTGTCAATCAGTGAGAGGGTTCCGTATTCACATTCACTCAGTAAAGTATGAATTATCTCTTTATCGGTGATTTCAAATTCATTTCGTCGCATGGCTTTTTTCCTCAATCAGTCGGGTGTATTTTTCTTGTAGTTCGATGTATTTGCTCAAAAGTTTATGAAATTCGACCTCATAGTCTATTGTTTCATTTTTGTCTGGCTTAGTTGTTGCCTCATTTTGAATGGTAGTGTTACTAAGGTACTCATTTTATGCTTGATAGCGTATTGTTGGGCGGTTATGAGGTTTTGCTCTACCATATTTTTCCTTTTACATGTAAAAACATTACGCGCTATTTTAATCAATTAGTCTGAAAGAAAAGCAAATTATCTTTACATGTAAAGATTTTTACATGGGTTGAAGCAAGGATAAAGTATAATAACTCTACATATCGTTACAAAACTCTCAACGATTTTTCTCCAATGACATTTAATATCGCAAGAAGGACATAACATGGGCGGATTACTTAACAATAGCGTTAAAATGGAAAAAGGTTATAAACTAGCAGCACTTTCAACACAGCAAAAACATACGGTTCCCTATATTGGAAAACAAACAAATGTGGGTGAGGTGAACTCTGATAAAGCAAAAATGAGTGATGCTCGTAAAGCGCAAGCCAAAGCTAAAGCCAAACAAGCTAAAAAAGATCGAAAAAGAAATAAGTAACAATGTGCAGGGATTGTTTCCCTGCAAAGTATTTTAGAACGCGTATTTGAGATTAAGCCCTAATGTTTTGTAGTCATAATCAGGAATATTGCTTGCATTCATGTTATAGCTTTTATACTCCACTGCCGCAGAAATAGCCCTTGTAATAGGATAATCAACCCCTAACCCGTAACCTAAACCATAGCCAGCGTTACCATCAACAGACTGAAGTTTTGCACCAACGATACCATAAGCGTTCAGTTTTTCCCAGACATTGTAACCGAGTTTAAAATCTGTACCAGCGCCATACATTGAGCCATCACTTAGATTGGCATATTCGCCATTAAAAGCAACACCAAAAAGCACTTTATTGTCTAATGTTTTTGTAATGCCATAACCGATATCGTAAGCAGCCTTGTGCTCTCCATCGATACTTGCATGGGAGATGCCACCATGAACATCTTCAACATAATCTCTTGCGTAAGCATTCATTCCAAGCACTGCTGCTACTGAAATGAGACATACCATTTTTTTCATCACACGTGTCCTTAAAGCATTTACCTATCCGAAAAACGGACTTTAACGTGAAAGCATCAAGCGTCATCACGTTTTGAAGAGCGGTGCTCTTATATCAGCTCCATAGAGGAGAACCTTAATCCGAGTAACTAAAAAGCAAATAGTGTGCCGATTTTGAGAAATGTGTGGAGCGTTGAAGGAAATAAAAAGGCTGTATGGGTATTACAGCCTTTTTACATGTAAAGATTAAATTGTACCTTTTTCATACCATTTACGGAGCCATCGATCCATGGGGTACATAAATTTATAAATGGCAGGAACAACCAGCAACGTTAAAACAGTCGAGCTTAAAAGTCCGCCAATGATCGCAAGTGCCATTGGAGCATTCGCTTCGTGCCCTGCTCCACTGCCAAAGGCAAGAGGCATCATTGCGCCTATCATCGCAAAGGTGGTCATTAAGATAGGTCTTAAACGCTTCTCACCTGCTTCAAGGAGTGCAGCATCAATTTCTTTGCCCTCTTTGACTGCACGGTTGGCAAAGTCAACGACCAAAATGGCGTTCTTTCCAACCATTCCTAAGAGCAAGATAATACCGATCATAACAAACAGACTGAACGTATACCCGCTTAAATAAAGCGCCACCATGATACCCGTTAGCGAAAGCGGCATCGAAATCATGATGATAAAAGGCTGAATCAGTGACTCATAAAGCGCGGCCAAAATCAAGTAGATCAAAATAACCGCCAAAAGAACCGCTGCACCAAAGGCTTTGGCGGTGTCGTTCATATTTTCAACGTCACCTGTAAAACGGTAATGATACCCTTCTGGTAAAATTTCTTTCATTTTGTCATTGACTTGGACGACCACTTTATCAAGGGATGTGCCAACGATGTTAGCCGTCACTAAGATTTTTCGCTCACGATCAAAACGGTTGATGGACGCTGTTCCTAAATTGTTTTCAAAAGCAATCAAACCTTCCAGTGCGACAAAATCGCCATTGGCATTTCGGACTTGCAGTTTTTTCATATCTTCCAAAGAGGCTCTAAAATCATCTCTATAACGAATCGTAATGTCAAATTGCTTACCATTGTCTTCGTAGTAGGAGATAGCACTATCACTGGAGTACGCAGAGCCTAAAACGGCGGCGATCTCTTTAACACTCACCCCTACTCTTTGCGCATTTTCACGAAGAATGGTGATTTTCATCTCAGGTTTACCACTCTCATAGTCTCTATCCACATCCACAAGACCAGGCGTTGCTTTTAAGAACTCCATGAGTTTCATAGACGTTTGATCTAAAGTATCAAATTGATCCCCCGTGATAACCACTTGCAAAGGTGCTGTTGTATCACCCGTGTCAAAATCATCCACTTTTTCAACAGAAACAGTCAACCCTTCCATCCCTTTTATCTTTTCACGGTACTGTTGAATCAAGGTAAGTTGGGAAACCGTTCGCTCTTTGACGGGTTTTAACTTAACGTAAATACGTGCTTTATGAAGACTTTTGGCAGAATCATAGCCGATTGAAATGATGGAATAAGTAATCGATGGATCACCCTTAAGCATCTCATCCACGGGGATGACCTTTTGTTTCATGGTTTCAAGATTGATGCCCACAGGTCCTTTGATGGTGACTTGAAATTCACTGTTGTCTTGCATCGGAAGGAAATCCATACCAACTTTAAGGGTCAACGAGGCAAACAAAAGGGCAAAAGTCACCAAGACCGTGATGGTTTTAAAGCGAATCAGCGGCTTTAAAATGCTCACATACGCTCTATCAACCGCTTTTAAAATGGGCTCGGTTGCGTAGTAGAACTTACTCTCTTTGGCACTGAGAAGACGCGCTCCAATGGATGGAACAAACATAACCGCCACAAGGTACGAAATGACAATACCTGAAGCTACTGTCATCGCAAAGGAGTTAAAGAACATACCTACGATACCGTCCATGAAGGCAACGGGAACAAAGACGGCTAAGAGAACCGAAGAGATCGCCAAAATGGAGAATGCCACTTCTTTAATTCCTTCAAATGAGGCTTTAAAGGGTCTCATGCCCTCTTCCATCTTTTTCATAATATTTTCGATAACCACAATCGCGTCATCGATGAAAATACCAATAGCAAGGGTCAGACCAATGAGTGTGAGGCGGTTAAGGTCGTACCCAAGCGCATTCATTATCGCAAACGTACCAATAACCGACGTTGGAATAGCTAGCGCTGAGACAATCGTCGCGGTGACATTGCGTAAAAAGGCAAACACGATGATGATGGATAAAAACGCACCAAAAATCAGGTCAAAGCGGACATTGTCGATGTTGACCATGATTTTTTCAGACTGGTCTTGCAAGATTTTGATTTCGTTGTTTTTACCGGCAAGGAGTTGCATGTCTGGCATGACTTTTTTAACCCCTTGAATGATGTTCAAAACATTCTCACCCGCAATTTTTTTCACTTCAAGCGTGACGCCTCTTTGTCCGTTGTAGGATGAAAAGCTTTTAGGATCACTCAGCCCATCAACCACCGTTGCCACATCTTTAAGGCGCACACCCGGTTTGATTAAAAGATCTTCAACCTCTTGAATGTTCGCCGCATCTCCTTCGGCTTTGATGATGATCTCTTGGTTTTGATTGATCATCTTTCCCGCACCCTGTTTGATGTTTTGCTTGGAGATGATACCACTGAGATCAGAAGCGCTTAGGTTGTACTTATTGAGCAAAAAGGGATCAAGAAAGATGCGAATTTCACGGTCTTGGTACCCGATGATGTTAACTTCGCCCACTCCTTTTACCCTTTGGAGTTTTGGTTTGAGCTTTTCATCGGCAAGGCGCATCAACGCAATGTCGTTTTGACCGTCACTGGCGACAAACAGCTTGATGACACCACCTGAAGCTCCAAGCTTTTTCACCACGGGTTTATCGACTTCGGTTGGTAGGTTTAGGGCGCCGATTTTATCGCGGACGTCATTGGTCGCGACATCGATATTTTTCGTCAGTTTGAACTGAATCACCACAGAACTCATGCCCTCATAACTGGTTGACATCAGTTTGTCGATGCCATCAACCCCCGAAACAGCTTCTTCAATCTTATCGGTGACTTTGGTCTCGACGGTGGAAGGATCAGCGCCATTGTAGTTTGTTTGAATCGTCACGACGGGAAAGTCAATGTTTGGGTAGAGGTTGATCGGCATGGTGTTATAGGACATCAAACCAAAGACGATAAACGTTAAAACGCCCATAAGGGTGGTGATGGGACGGTTAATGGCTAATTTATACATGGTTTATTCCACACTGATCGTGCCATTGCCAAAAAGGCCCGGCATGAGATCGACGGCTTTGACTTCGGCTTGCATTTCACGGGTACTGGAAAGAATGGTCGGATAGATTTTACTGATCACCCCTTCGTACTTTTTATCGCTACCATCGACTTTATAGGTAAATTTTTGCCCTACTTTCACTTTGCTCCAGTATTTTTCATCCATTTTGAGCACCAGTTTGACATCATGGGTACTTTCAACCGTTAGGAGTTTGGTTTGTGAACCTAGAACAATGTTGCCAAGTTCCGTACTTTTCTTGCTCACAACCAAATCATAGGGTGCGCGAAGTTCTGTTTTTTTAAAGATAATCTCTCTGTTTTGAGCGTTTAAGAGTTGAATGTCTCTATCGTAGAGGTAGTTTTCCATCTTCTCTTTGTCGATGACATCGGATATTTTGGCGTAACGCTCATAGGTTTTTACCGAATGTTCAGCATTTTTACGCGCAATTTCGTACTCATTTTTTTCTTGCGCATTGCTGAGTGCAAGGAGTAAATCGCCTTTTTTGACACGGTCGCCAACGTTTACATGTAAAGATCCAACAACGCCTGAAATGGAAAGTCCCAGTTCGGAGCTTTTTTCGCTGACAACGTCAAACGTGGCGTAAACTTCCCCTGCGATGAGGGCTTGAAACATCAATAAGGTCGTGATTAAAAATTTTTTCATTGGATGGCTCCTTTTATCTCTTTACCCATTTCGTAGAGTAGGACGGCTTTTTGGTATTCCACTTCATTCAAGGCTGTTTGAAGCTGTGAGCGGGCATTAAATTTATCGCTAAGGGCGTCAAGATAGGTGACATTGTTGACGATGCCTTGTTGAAATTTCTTTTTGACGTATTCATACGTTGTCTCAGACGCGCTAAGCCTTGCTTTGGCGGCTTCTATCTTTGCGAGTGCTGTTTTATAACTGTTTTGAGCGCTTTTAAAACTTGCTTTGGCTTTGTCTTTTTCGTACGTCAGTTCGCTGTTTTTAGCAAGATACATTTTTTGTGCCGCTTGGTAGCTGGCTGAGGTTGAACCAAAGTCAAAAATTTTCCACTGCATCGTCAGTTGAACGGTGTTTTGGTTGTTCATCGTTGATTCAGGCGCGGCATTCGAAAAGTCGTATTTAAAACGTGAGTAGTTATCTTCGATCTTAATCGTTGGAAGATACGGTGCTTTGGCCATTTCGGCTTCCGCACGTGCACTTTGAACACTCTCTTCCAGCGCTAAGATGTCAAAACGTTTTGTGTCATTTGCTTTTTCTTCTTGAAATAGAACCGAAGAGCCAGACTCGACACTGACCTCTTGTCCTGTGAGGTATTCAAGGGTGTTGGAGATGTTGTTGAGGGTATTCTCTAAAGTTAAAAGATCGACCTTGGTTTGCTCGATGGTTGAGATGATTTTTTGGAGTTCATCTGCGGTTGCTGAGCCTACGGAGAGGTACTTTTCAAGTCGGTAACGTTCCGCTTCTAACTGTTCCATCTTTTGCAGGGTTGATTCTTTGCTGGCCAGTGTGCTGATGTAGTTGTAATAGTAGTAGATGACGTTAAGCGAAACATTGTTTTGAACAGAAGCAAGTGAGAATGTTGCCGCTTTGACAAGGGCTTGTTGTTGGTCAAACAGCGCTTCTCGTTTTCCACCATCGTAGAGTGTCAAGGAAAGCGTTGCCGAACCGGTACGGCTCTTCTCAGGTGCCATCATTAACATCGACTCATTTTTATTGAACGACTGATTGCCGGAAAGACTTAAGGTTGGCATATAGCCACTTTTGGTTGCGTACTCTTGTTCTTTCGCCGCCTCTAAGCTGTAGCGTGACGCTTCCACGTGTTTGTTTTGTTCGGCAAGATTTAAGAGTTGTGGTAAGTTTCCTGCGAAAGCAAACAGTGGAAAGAGGCATAAAAGGCTTAACTTTTTCATGATGCTTTCCTCATATATTGATCCAGTAAAAAGATGATGTATTGGGTTAGGCGTGATTGGGTTTGTTCAAAATTGAGATTGTTCATTTTGGATTGAATGATGACACCTTCCATAAAAACAATAATCGTGTTGGTGAGTTTGTCGACATCGTGTACTTCAAGTTCACCTTTTGCAATGCCTTGTTCAATAGATGCCGTGATAATGTCATAATCTCTTTGGGAAATCATTGCAAAATAAGAGGTATAAAGCCCTGTTTTGTCGATGAGCATTGTGCTAAGGAAGTTCTGATAAAGGGTGAGAAGCTCTTCTTTATCGTGATCTTCTTGGCATTCACTAAAATTGAAAAGCTCCAAGATTTTCTCTTTGGCACTCATCGTTTCTGTAATGCGTGCTTGAAATGCCTCATGGTGACGCGCGGCTAACATGTCCCAAATGGCAAAAATAATCTCCTCTTTATTTTTAAAATAGAGATAGATCGTCCCTTTTGCAACCCCTGCACTCTTAGCGATCTCATCCATGCTGGTCTGCGCAATACCTTTATTGGCAAACAATTTGATAGATGCACCTGCAATGTCACACCGTTTTTCTTCTTTATCGATAATTCGAGCCATTTCGCACCTTTTTAAATGACTGACGGTCATTCATTTTGTGAAATAGTACATTTTTAGGCTCAGATTGTCAATAGACTTTCAAGCCAAAAGTTAAAATGGCTTGATAATCGTAAGAAGAATAATGATAGAAGTCGTGATCTCAGGAATCACGCGAAAGAGTCTGAAAAATCGTAGGTTTTGAGAAACACCCTCGCTCGCAAATTGGCGTATAAATTTTTTACATGTAAAGTGATACACCACCATCAGTACGACAAGAAACAACTTTACATGTAACCACCCTCCACTTTTTAGCAGATAAGGATTGAGGTAAAGCAAGATAAGCCCAAATTTGATCGAAAAGAGCATAGCCACCGTTCCTGCTTTATAAAGACTGCTCTCTTGCAGTGCAATAGTCGCTTGTGCATGCTGTGGTGTAGCGATATGATATACAAAGAGTTTGGGCAGGTAAACGAGCATGATCATCCATGTGGCAATGGAGAGAATATGAAAGGCAAGTACGACACTGTAGGTATTCATGATGTGGCTCCTCAATGAGTCTTAATAAGCGCTAGTATATAATTCAAACACGATTTTTTTATGACATTTTACGACTCAAGGTATGACATTTTGCGACTTACTCCTTCAAAAGAAGCACCCGCCGAAGCCTTTTTATTTATTCTCTCTTATTTAGAAAAAAACCATCGGTTTGATGCCCAACCCTTTATGGCAAAACGGGACATCAGCATGGAGAAGGTTCTGCAAAAAGGGGCAAAAATCCCCGCGCATTATATCAGCGAGCTCATTGATGAAGCCATTGCGCTTTTGGGTGATACAGCGCTTTTATTCAAATTTGCAGCATCTGTGACACCGAACAATCTAGGGGTTTTGGGCTACTTGATGTTGCATTCCAGCACGGTAGAAGATGCCATCATCAAGCTGTGTCGGTATTATCTTTTAATAGGCAAGACACTGAAGCCCATCTTTGATGCAACCGAGTGCAAACTCACCCTGCTCATTCACAAAGATGGCGAAGTTGAGCACCTTGAAAAGTACAGCGCCGAGATTCACTTAAGTGCGCTTCTGCATCTCATCAACAAAATCATTCCCCAATCCATCTTCCCCAAACGCACAACGTTTAGGCACGCCAAACCTTTACATGTAAACGCGTACAAAGATGTTTTTGGAGAGCATATCTACTTCGATGAGGTTGAAAACGCCCTCTTCTTCGACAAAACGCAACTGGCAATGCAAACAAGCTATGACAATCCGTATCTGCTTAGTGTCTTTGAAAAAGAGGCAGAACAAAGCTTGGGCATGAGTGTTCATGGAAGCCTTAAAGAACAGGTTTTAGGCTGTATACTCATTGCTACGGGTGAGTTAGATGTTTCCTTGGAAAGTGTGGCTCACAAAGTGGGCATGCACCCACGAACCCTTCAAAAAAAGCTCAAAGAAGAAGGGGTAAGTTTTGTGACACTCTTGGGTGAAGTACGCCAAAAATTAGCAACGCATTATCTGCAAAAAGGTCTGACGACTCCCACGATTGCTTCCTACCTAGGCTACGTCGAACCAAGTCCCTTTTTACGGGCATTTAAGAAGTGGTATGGCGTGAGTCCAAAGGTGTGGTTGGGTTTACATGTAAAGAGTTAAACGTTTACATGTAACTCTTTTTAAGCCTCTTTTCCAGTAATTCTGTTAAAACTTTTTGATACGTTTCAATAGGATAGGCGCCGTTCATGATCAGTTCGTTATTGAAGATCATTGTGGGAACTGCAGATATGTTTTGTTTATGCCAATACTCTTCTGCCTCTTGCACTTTCATTCTCGCACTTTCATCATCCAGTTTTGCCAAAAAGAGATCTTTGTCTAATCCAATGCTTTGTACAAGCTCTCCTAACGTATGGCGGTTTGATATATCTTTTTTCTCTGTAAAATGAGCGCTAAAGAGTCGCATTTTAAGTTCCGTTTGCTTTCCAAATTCTTTTGCAACATCGAGCAAGATGTGAGCATTGCGCGTATTGACCGTCTTCATTCCATCATAGTAATTAAACGTAAACCCTAGTTCCGCTCCATTTTTTGTGATAGTTGCTTGAGTAGATTTCACTTGTTCTACGCTCATCGTGTATTTATGCGCCAAATAGGAAACGGCATCTTCGCCATCAAGCGACATCGTTGGATTGAGCTCAAAGGGATTCCACACAAGTTCAAACTTATCTTCCACACCGAGTTCTTTCATGGCGTGCTCTAAACGTTTATAACCGATGATACACCAAGGACAAACGACGTCAGAGATGATGTCAATTCTGATTTTATTGGAGAGTGTCATGTTAAACTCCTAAAGTACGGTACGATTTTCTCTGCTTATTCTATACGAATTATCGCAACAAAAAATTAATCGTTCAATAGAATGACTCCACATTTAAAATCCTGAACCATTTTGTTCATGAAATAATCAGATAAGAAGAAGCTGCTTTATTATCTATTGAGCAATAAGGTCGACGATCTCATCATAATGGAGTTTAAAATGGCGAGGATAATCAACAATCATCTCTTCTAATGTAATGTGCTCATTTAAAGCGCTTATCCATTGATGTTGCAATTTTGAGCGGTCAACATTTTGGATGACATGTGCGACATGCATGGTTGTGTATTTGAGTAAATGAATTAAATCATCCCACTCGTAGTTGTTGTAGTTTTGAATTTTTATCCAGATGTCATTTACGCCAAGATTGGCATAATCGGGGAAGATTAAGGGGCTTTTTTGATACTGCAAATGGATGATTCTGTGGGTGTTGTTGGATGCTGAATCGCACAGGTGACCTACAATTTGTCTGATGGTTCTATTTTGCGAATTTGTTTTTGTTGCTACCTTGTTCATATCTACATTTTTTAAGATAATGTCTAATTCCCCAAGTAGTTTTCGTATGTCCTTACTGACATTTTCTAACAGTTCCATTGTGCCCTCCTTCACTGATTATAGTTGTGTCTGTTATTATATAGTACGCAGTCTGAATTTGCATAAAGAGAATCAGGGCTAAACTTTTGATTTTAGCAAGCGGAGAATGGCTTTACATGTAAAAGGTTTTGAGTGATTTTATTTTAGAGTAAAGAGATGGATGGGGTGAAGGGATTCGAACCCCTGAATGCTGGTACCAGAAACCAGAGCCTTACCGCTTGGCGACACCCCAAGATAATGTTAAGTTATAGAGTGAGCAATGAGTTATCTAAAAACTTTTCGAGCGAAATTTTATCTTTACTTAGATTAATGCAAATTGAAAGTGTTCGATGAGCATTATCACTAAAAACATGTCAATACTTTTGAACAAAAATTAAAAAACGGTGGTGAGCTCCTTTGGATAAAAAGAGCCTGCCACCTTGTACCCTTTTTAGCGTATTAAATTCTCTCTTGCCACTTCGACCAATTCATCGCCTTTGCCGTTAATGATGGCTCTTAACATGTAAATGCTGAACCCTTTTGCATTTTCAAAAGAGATTTTGGGTGGCATGGTTAGCTCTTGTTTGGCGGTGGTGACATCTAACAGTGCCGCTCCATCAAAGGCAAGGAACTCGATGACACTTTTTTCTAACTCCTCAGGTTTTTCAACCCTGAAACTTTTGATGCCAACGGCTTTGGCAATGGCTGAAAAGTCGGGGTTGGTTAATTCGGTATTGTCTGACAAATAGCCGCCCGCTTTCATCTCGATGGCGACAAAGCCTAAGGAGCTATTGTTATAAATCACGATTTTGGCTTTGATGGTGTGCTGAACCAGTGTGAGCAGATCGCCCATGAGCATTGCAAAACCGCCATCACCACATAGAGCAATGACTTCTTTATCAGGAGCACTTACTTTTGCGCCGATGGCTTGTGGAAGGGCACTGGCCATCGAACCGTGATTAAACGAGCCGATGAGTTTTCGCTTTCCATTCATGTTCACATAGCGCGCCGCCCAGACGGTGGGTGTGCCCACATCGCACGTAAAGATCGCGTCCTCGCTGGCGTATTTATCGATCAATTTGGTTAAGTATTGTGGGTGAATCAAGCCCTCTTTGCTGGTGCCACTGGCGAGTTTGTCAAAGGTCTCGACCGTTGATTGGTAGTGTTTGAGGGCACTTTTTAAGAAGGTATCGTTCTCTTTTTGTTTGATCTTAGGCGTTAAGAGTTCTAGACTGGATTTGACATCGCCCACGATGCCTAAACTGATTTGGGTGTGTCTTCCGAGCGCTTCAGGTTTGATGTCGATTTGCACGATTTTAGCCTTTTGAGGGTAAAACGCTTTGTACGGAAACGCTGAGCCTAAGATGAGCAAGACATCGGAGTTTTCCATTGCGTAGTAACCCGATTCATAGCCGATGAGCCCTGTCATGCCAACACTGTTTGGGTTGTTTCCCTCCATCGACTCTTTGCCTCCAAGCGCATGAACAACGGGCGCATGAAGGAGTTTTGCAAGTTCAACCACGTCATCGTGCGCATTACTGCACCCTGCTCCACACAGAAACGTTATGTTTTTGTTTTCATTTAAAATTTTCGCAAGCAGATCAATGTCATCCATGCATGGCAATACCTTGGGTAAATGCGGTTCGCTCCACAGATACTTAGCATCTTTGGGCATCGGTTTGAGTAAAAGATCGCCCGGTATAACGATGACGCTCACCCCTTTTTTCAAGATGGCTTGTCTGATGGCAGTCTCTAAAATATGCGGCATCTGATCAGGATTGGTGACCAACTCACAATAAACACTGCACTCTTTAAATAAATTTTCGGGATGTGTCTCTTGAAAATAATTACTCCCAATTTCACTCGAAGGAATGTGCGAAGCAATCGCCAAAACAGGAACCCCTTTTCGGTGGCAATCAAACAGACCGTTAATCAGATGCAGATTTCCAGGTCCCGATGAACCTGCGCAAACGGCAAGTTTTCCACTG
This sequence comes from Sulfurospirillum diekertiae, assembly GCF_011769985.2. Lineage (NCBI taxonomy): Bacteria > Pseudomonadati > Campylobacterota > Epsilonproteobacteria > Campylobacterales > Sulfurospirillaceae > Sulfurospirillum > Sulfurospirillum diekertiae. Next base: position 1,467,099 of record NZ_CP039734.2, on the reverse strand, counting down.
ATTTTTGCGTCAGCCCCTGCTGCAAACGCCGCCGTTTCTTCATGGCGTGTTCCAACCCACTCAATTTTTCCTAATTTTTGCAAACTATCACTTAATCCATTGAGCGAATCACCTGTAATTCCCCATATGCGTTTGATGCCTACCTCGGCTAAAAGCTTCGCAAAGTACATCGCAATGTTGTCATTCATGAAAAATCCTTTCTATCTTTTGACATAGCTGTATTTTAATCCTTTTATGCTGTATTAAAATAAAATATTGAGTGTGATTTTGGAAAATAAGGGTGGGTGGAGAAAGCTATTTTTATCTTTACATGTAAAGATTTTTGAGTCGTTCAATCTTTACATGTAAAACGTTAAGCGTTTAGTTTTGACTACTCATATTTGTGTCCGTTGTATTCTATCCAACCATTCACATGACGATTGTGTGGATCGTGATGTGTCCAATGCACTACGCCACCTTTGGCATTACTTTCATATTCGCCACAAAATTTTATAAAACTACCTTCGGTAAGCGAAGATACTTTCGGCGCTATATCAATATTGTGAGCAACGAGTAGCGTTTTTCCTGATGACAATTTGACGATAAACCGTTGATGACGATTCCCTGTCATGTCATCGCTTAAGAGTTTCGTTACATTTCCCGAGTCGCACATGGGTGAGCCAGCAAATATCTCGAGGCTTATCAGCAGTAGCAATACTATTTTTTTCATTTTAAACTTCCATTGTATTTTAATTCTAAAAAAGGTTACATGTAAAGGTTTGTAATAAGCATTTTTTCCTCTTCAACGGAGAGAAAACGCCACTCAGCGCTTTTGATGTCGAGGTTGAAACTCCCAATGCTGACACGTTTTAGCTCTAAAACTTTTAAAGGTGTGCCAAATTTTGAATCTTTCAGCGCTCCAAAAAGCCTTCGGATATGCCTATTTTTCCCCTCGTCAATTTTGACCCTAAGTTTTGTTTTAGCGCCACCAGTGCCCACTTTTTCGACTTCGAGCGCTTTGAGCAGTCCATGTGGGCTTTGTACCCCTTTTAACGCCTCTGCGATATGCTCGTCGCTCACATGACCTCTGACCCAAATCTCATAGACCTTGATGCAGTTTTGAGGTGTGGTCAATGCATGGTTGATTTTGTTGTTGGTCGTAAAGAGTAAAAGCCCCTTCGATTCCAGATCAAGCCGTCCGATGGGCATCCAACCCTCGCTAAACGCCCACTCAGGCAAAAGATCATAAACGGTTTTGCGCCCAAGATCATCCGAGCATGTAACCAGATACCCTTTAGGTTTATTGAGGGCAAACAGTTCTTTTGAATCGTTTGGTGTTTTATTCATGAAGAGGATTCCTTCGTGTTTTCGATCATTTTTAACTAAACATTATATAAACAATAGCCTGAAATAGCCATCTAAAGTTGCCCTCCTCTAAGATCGAAATAGCTGAAATTTTCAACGTTAGATTTTTAGGTAATGTTATTATAATTTTATTTGACTATAGTGAGAGAAATGTTTATACACGCTGCTTAAATGGAGAAAAACATGAATAGTCCAAAAATACCACTATCGGTTTTAGATTTAATTCCCGTAGGCGAAGGCTTCACCATAGCGCAAGCCATAGAAAACAGCACAAAACTAGCCCAAGAGGTTGAAGCGTTTGGTTATACGCGTTATTGGGTAGCAGAACATCACAATTTTAGCGGAATTGCCAGTGCCGCAACATCGGTTATTTTAAGTTATATTGGCTCACAAACGCACACGATTAGAATAGGTTCAGGGGGAATTATGCTCCCCAACCATGCACCACTCGTCATCGCTGAGCAATTTGGAACCTTAGAGTCTTTGTATCCTAAAAGAATTGATTTGGGTTTAGGAAGAGCTCCGGGAACGGATAGGCAAACCATGCTAGCCCTCAGACGAGACACCACTAATGACGGCTCAGACTTTCCTAGTATGCTGGAACAGTTGCAATACTTTTTATCCAATCGTGCGGGTACTAAAGGCATCAAAGCCGTTCCGGGCTATGGACTCGACATTCCCATCTGGTTGCTTGGCTCAAGTACGTTTAGCGCGCAATTAGCGGCAGAAAAAGGACTTCCATTTGCGTTTGCCTCCCACTTTGCGCCCGATGACATGGAAGATGCCATAAGACTCTATCGTGCCAATTTTAAGCCCTCCTCAGCGTTACAAGAGCCGTATATCATCATCTGCATCAATGTCATCTGTGCCGAAACAACAGAGCAAGCCCAATACCTAGCGACCAGCGAACTTCAAAAGTTCTTGCATCTCCAACGTGGCGATAATGCTCCATTAAGTAAACCCACACACGATATGAGTCATTTATGGCAACCGTGGGAAGAAAAGAGCATACGCCATAAAACCAGAGAGTCCATCTGGGGAACGCCCGACTTTGTCAAAGAAAGACTAGAAAGCCTTATATCGCGAACGGGTGCGAATGAAGTGATGATAAACTCCATGATACACAACCCAGAGGATAGGATAAAATCGTATGAGTTGATTTCGGGGGTTTGGTTTGAGTGATAAGAGGCTACTTTTTATATTTGCACTGCATCAAAGCATCAAAAGTAGCCTTCTCTTTTATCCTTCTTTAGAGTAACTGGTAACTTAGTTTATCAACATATCGTTTCCAAATTTCTTTTCTCTTTTCCCAGTCTTGAATTGAGCCTTTTGACATATAACCTATCTGTTTTGCATCTTTCGCATCTAGTTCTAAATCAATAGCTTCGATATTATTATCTGATAAAAAGTCATTCATTCGAATAAAGCCTCTCCCTCCTTCGCCACTCATACCATCATTAGTACCCCACTCATGTATCAATGCTGTATATTTTCCAATAGTGCATTTATTCTTGAATAGCGCAATAAAAGAGTAATTTTTATCTCCATCATGAACTCTCGCAATAGAAATAAACTCTTTGGGATTTTCAGTTATCTCTTTGATAAGATTGTCGATCCATCTTGTTATTCCTTGCTCTCCATATTTTAAGATTTCTATCATATCGCTTCCTTATAAAGGTATTATGTGAACTGAGTATAACACAGTTAGGTTAAAACATATTAAAAACAGGATGGATTAATTTTTAACTTTCTTTACATGTAAAAGCATCAAAACCCCAACAATCGCGACTTTGGATCACCTTTTTGCGTATTCACTCCCAGTACCATACTCTCATAAACCGCTTCGGATTTGAGGGCGTATTCGACCCTTTGTTGCTCGCCTTTTTTATTGTAAGTCATACACACGGGTACAGAGCGAATGCCAAAATGCTCACTCACTTTGGGGGCATCATCAAGATTACATGTAAAAAAGTCCACTTCAAAAGTTCCATTTTGTATGACACGTTCTATTCGTGCGTGGGCGATTTTGCATTGACTGCATTGGGTGGTGTAAAATAGAAGAAAAAAGGCACGAGGAGATGGTTTGTCTAAGCGTGTGAAAACGGCGGCTTCATCTAAAGGTTGCATCATTTTAAAATGTGCCCGACGCGTTTGAGGTAGTAAACGCTTGCGTATGGGACAAAAAAATCTTTTACGCTTATTGAATTGATGATAGTGTCACACTCGCCCACATAGACTTCGATATTCACGCCTCGTTCTTTCAAAGCGCGTAAACGCTCCTCATCCCACGTGTAGTGTAAAAGCTCGTTTAACTCTTCCAAACTTCCTTGTTTCAAAAAAGGTTGGATGTCAAACGTGGATGGATACACACAATTTTGCATAAAATTTTGTGTATAAAGATCGCTGTTTTTAGAAAAGGAAAGGGTTTGAAGTTTTTTGAATTTAGCGTCTTTATTCCCGAAAAAGGCAGGTGAGAAGAGTTGGAGGGTGTCGATACGCTCTTTACATGTAAAGGCGTATTCAAACGCTTTAATCGCTCCGTAACTAAACCCAGCGACGGTGAAATCGCTTTGGTTTAGGTACGGTGAAAAGAGTTCTTGCTCGTTTGCAAGGCAAAAACCACTAAAGAACTTCATCGATAATGGCTTTTAAACGCACTTTGGAGATGCTCTCTACACTGTAAAGCTCATCTGAAATTTTGGTGAGAATGGTATTCATACCTTCTAAAAAGTGCTCAAGTTCTGTTTGCGAATTTTCCAAAATAAGTAAGACGTCGTTCTCATAGGGAATGAGTTTTTCACCCATGCCATACACTTCAACCATCTCTTTGGCAATCGCGGTCGCACGACTGAGATCTTCTGTGGCGTTGGTAAATTTTTCATTGTACGCGAGTTTTGTTGCAACCATGCCTGCAAGATAGACTTTGATCCGAGAGAGCATTTGTGTTTTAGATTCGATCTCTCTATCCATATCTTTAAGGCGATCATTGACAATGCTGATTTTGTCAAAATCGATTTCAAACCAGTAAGCACACAGTGCTTTTGCGGCTTGGTAGAGCGCTTGGATTTTCTTCTCTTCATCGGAGAAGCTGAGCACTTTTTTCTTACCCATCAACACTTTTTGACGTACGGCTACAAAGTCGCTGAGTTCTAAGATGGTAGAGCCTCGGCGAAGCGCGTTAATGGCGGCTTCATTGACAAACGTTGCCAGTGCTGCGCCACTAAAGCCGACACTCATATTGGCGAGTTCTTCCAAATTGATTTCGGTTGGTTTGTTGCGCATATACGCTTTGATGATCTCTAAACGATCGTTTTTATCAGGAAGAGAGATGAAAATACGTCTGTCAAAACGACCTGAGCGAAGCAGTGCCTCGTCGATAATGTCAATTTTATTGGTCGCGGCAATGACGATGACGCCACTGCTGTCTTCAAAGCCGTCCATTTCTGTAAGAAGTTGGTTGAGTGTTGATTCGCGCTCATCGTTTCGCATACCACCACGCGCGCGCCCCACGGCATCAATTTCATCGATAAAGATGATAGATGGTGCATGAGCCTTCGCTTGAGAAAAGAGCTCTTTAACCCTCTTTGCACCCATTCCTACGTAGATTTGTACAAAGGTCGCACCGCTTTGGTAGAAGAAAGGCACACTCGCCTCGCCTGCAACGGCTTTGGCGATCATCGTTTTACCCACGCCCGGAGGACCAACTAAAAGCACACCTTTGGGAAGGGTAATGCCATAACGTTTGTAGCGTGCGGGATTTTTGAGAAAATCCACGATCTCTTCAAGCTCTTCCTTGACATCTTGAATTCCTGCGACATCTTTAAAGCTGACGTGTGCCCTGACAGGTCTGATGATGCTACTCATAAATGGATCGTAGCTTGCATAGGCTTTTTGGTTGGTTTCTTGCTCTTTTTTAATATCTTCAGCCCTCTTTTTACGTGCATAAAAAAACAGTGCAAATAGAAGACTTCCGAGCATACCTAAAATAACAAGGTCTTCAAAAAAAGGATTGGATTTTTGGACTTCAATGGGTACTTTTTTAAGAAGTTCTCCAATGTCAATACCATCTTTGATGATGACAAATTGATCGTTAAGACCGTATAGCCATACTTCGTTGTCTTCGACTTTGGCTTTTTTGATCCCACCACTTTCTAATAGTGCATGATAGGTGGGTAGATCAATGATTTTAGGCGTTATACGTAAATACCCAAATGCGAGTAGCACAGCAAATATGCTCAGTGCCATGATGGCAAGCATCAGTTTTTGGGATTTAAAAATGCGCATAATTAGCCTCCTGTTTGATGGCATAGTTTTCAATAGTCACCCACTCTTTTAGAATGTCACGATTACTTTGAATGATGACTTTATTGAAAAATTGGTCGTATCCGACGTAGTGGTCATCTTTATACTCTTCGACTAAGACGTTTAAAGGTATTGCACTATTTTTTTGCCTAAAAGTAATGTTTTTCGACTCTACAAGGGCTTCTATACTCTTAAGTCGCTCTTTGGCAACATCACCTTTGACTTCGGGTTTCATCGTACTTGAAGGCGTGCCATCACGTTTTGAGTAAGTAAAAGCGTGTAGATGTGTGAGGGGAAATTGTTCTAAAGTCGTGAACGCTTCATGCCAAATCTCTTCACTCTCGCCCGGATGTCCTGTGATGTAATCCGTTCCTAGCGCAAAGCCACGCTCACTGAGCTCTTGGAAAAGTTCCAAGTCGCGTTTGACATTGTTGCGTCTTCGCATAAGCTCTAGCATACGCTCAGAGGTGTGTTGAAGCGCTACATGTAAATGTCGCTCCAACCACGGTTCGCCTAGAATTTCTCTAAAACTCTCATCGATCTGCACAGGTTCAATACTCCCCAAACGAATGCGTCTAACTCCCCTGATAGCGCCTAAACGTTGAACGAGTTTTCCCAGAGAACTACCTTTGTCTTTGCCGTAACTGCCGATATTTGTGCCTGTCAGTACAAATTCACCATAGCCATTGAGAGCTAGTTTTTGCACTTGTTCAATGATTTTACTTTCATCTTGGCTTCTCGCATTGCCTCTGACGTAAGGAATGATGCAGTAGGAACACCTAAAATTGCACCCTTCTTGAATTTTGATAAACGCTTTGGTTTTGCCCGTGTATTCGTGAACAATTGTCTCATCTAAAGAGGTGAGATCACCGATTTGATAAAACGGTATCTCTTGTTTGAGAAGCGTATTGATCTGCCCTTTTTCTGAGTGACCCATGACTCCAAAAACTTTGTTTTGGCTAAAAAGACTCTCGCCTTTGCTGATCGCTCCACAGCCTGCTAAAATGACTTTTTTACCCTCTTTGGTGACGTGGTTGATGTAACTTCGCACGCCTGTGTCCGCACCATTGGTGACCGTGCAGGAGTTGACAACAATGATCTGGGCTTCTTGCTCGACTTCGGTCACTTCAAAATCAGTAAGGTTTTCCATCATCACTTGGGTGTCATAGATGTTGGTGCGACATCCGAACGTTTTAAAAAAGACTTTTTTCATCAGGACTCTTTAGTTCATCGGGTGGAAATGAGGGTCGCTCTTGCTTCCCAATATTGATATTATGTGTTTGGTAAGCAATCGTAATGTCATCTTCTTGCATAAAAGCATCAATAATTTCACAGCCAATCGTTCCACGAAGTGAGAGTGCTGCATACGAGTTTGTCATATACCAGCAGTTGATACAAAATCCTTGTGGCTCAACGAATGAAAATATGCGAGGTTCAACGTTTGTGTTTTTAAGGCTGTACTGATTGCGGAGTAAATTGAGCTGTTTGCGTGCAATGTCTGTGTAACCTTTTGAATATTTTTTGGTAATTTCTCGTGCTATATGAACCGCTTTTTTATGGTTTGAACCAAAGGTGATGTAGATGTTAATGCCATCCCAAACAGTGCGCATTGTACCATGTGTATAGTTTGAAATAACCGCAGAGAAAATGAGATTGTTAGGCACAAAGAAAATTCTTCCTGAGCGCGTGTTTTCCATATACGATGTTAAGGTAATGTCTTCAAGTACCGTCATACGCAGGAGTGAAATATCGATAATATCGCCAACATAAGGCAGACCATCTTTTTTAACTTTGATACGATCTCCAACGTGGAAACTGCCCCCAAAAATGATGACCATCCATCCTAAGATGCTCATAAACCAGTCTTTCATCGCAATCGCAATACCCGCAGAGGCAAAACCTAAAACAGTTACAAGGTAGGAGACATTTTCGATGTAGGAAAAAAGTAAAATAAGAATAATCAGTGTGACGTTGGCAAAATTGATAATTTTATTGGCAGTATAAAAACGTTCATTGTCTTTGATATAACGTTTAGCAAAAAATTTGAGTAAAAGCGTAAAAACAATGACAACAACAATGAATATACCGATGTTGAAGGCACGCTTCATTTGTAACGTAATGTCTTGCGTGATACGAATCGTTGCCTCTTCCACTTTCTTTACATGTAAAGAGTAACTGGTACTCGCAATCTCTTGTGCAACGATAAAGGCATTGAGCTCTTTTTGTGCGTCATAGATCATGTCTTCATTGGTAATCATAGGCTCAATTTGGTAAATTTCTTCGATTAGAGCCAGTTTTTCTTTGAGTTTTGTAACCAGTAAGTCTAAACGATCAATTTGTGCCTTATAATCCATACTATCTTGTTTGATCTTTTTGATGTACGAAAGTGCTGAAATAATAGCAAGCGGATTCGTGATTTTTGGGTACGTTTCCAAATCAGTTGACTCAATTATTTTGCTAAAAGGAGAGTTTTTAAACTCTTGCAAAAGTTCGATCTGTTTTTCAAGCGACTCTTGCTTACTGGTCAATCTCTCACGTTTTTCAACAGAAACTTTGTCTTTGGCCGTTTTTACTTTTTTAAGTTCGGCATCGACTGTCGATAACTCTTCGATCAATTTTTGATAACTTAGGTAATTGCCATAACGCTTATACCAGAGATTGTTTTGGATGGTTTCATCAATGGCAGCCACTTTTTGATGGAGAACTTCCGTTTTCATGGCGTCTTCAAGTTTTAAAGTGCTGTTTGTTTCTGCTAAAAGAAGATTACATGTAAAGAAAATCAGCCAAAGAATTTTTTTACACATTGACGTCCTTTAATGCTTCTAAAACAACCTCTTTGGTAATGTTGTTACGCATATCATTGCCACCAATTCCATTGGCTAAAATAAATGTTATTTTGTCATGAGCACTTTTTTTATCTAAGAAAAAAGCATCGTAAAAAGCTTCTGGATCACTGATGTCGTAATGTGTTGGTAACGCGTAATGCTCTAAGAGAGCTTTGATGCGGTTGCCCTCTTCTTTGCTTAACAGCCCCAGTTTTTGTGCTAAAGCGTTTGCCATCACAATACCAATGGCAACAGCTTCACCGTGTAAATAGGTGCTGTATTGAGTTTGGTTTTCGATTACATGCGCAAACGTATGTCCATAGTTTAAAATGGCGCGTATGCCTCTTTCTGTTTCGTCTTGTGAAACAACATCGGCTTTGATAGCGATGCTTTTATGAATGGCCGTTGTAAGATGAGTTTCATTGTGAAGATCGTGTGTTTCAAGCCACTCAAAAAAATCTTTATCAAACGTGACTGCCATTTTGATAATTTCAGCAACGCCTGCGGCAAATTCACGCTTTGGCAAAGTTTTAAGAAACGCACTATCACAATAAACGGCGCATGGTTGCCAGAAAGAGCCAATGAGGTTTTTGCCATAACGGTTGTTGATACCTGTTTTACCACCCACACTCGCATCGACCTGCGCTAAAAGTGTCGTAGGAATTTGAATAAAGCTAATACCACGTTGATAAATTGAAGCAGCAAAGCCTGTCATATCGCCAATAACCCCTCCTCCAAAGGCAATTAAAAGAGATTGACGATCTAAGCGATGTTCAAAACATGCGTCTAAAATAAGATTGAGACTCTCAAAGTTTTTATACATTTCGCCATCGGGTAAAATAACCGTATAAAGTTCTTTGGCAAAAAGTTTTTTTTGGAGTGCTTCAAGGTGAAGAGCTGCTACCGTGGTATTGGTTACGATTAAAACTTTTGTATCAAAAATAAGCTCTTTTAAAGAGTCTATTGTGACGCTATAATCTTTTGAAGTGGTTTTATTTAAGACAACATTGACTTGCATTATCTATCCATCTTTTTTTATTTATCATACTCAAAAAGCACTTAATTATGCATTGATTGGGATAAATAGCTGATAATTATTGGCAAGTTTAAAGTGAAGTTTTTCCATATCTGTAGAGAAAATAGAGAAAAAATTAGCTTCCAAAATTTTGGAACTAAAAGGTATAAATTGCAAAATATTGTTTTTATTGCGAAGTTTTACCAATGGATTTTTATCACTTTGCACCACATCCACTTCACGCCCAAAGATCTTTGAAAGGTTGTCAAAATGCTCAATCAAGCTATTTTTTGCATTTTCATGATCAGGGTTATAGCTGTAGAGTTTGAGTTCAAGTGAGAGTTGGGTTGCCACATCAAAAATCACCGAAGATTCTTGCTCAATTTCATGGGCGTCATTGCTTAGAACTACCCCTTGGTTTAGACCACCAAAGCCACGTTTACCCATCTTAAAAATCGGCAATTTTGTTTTATAGAGTGTACGTTTGTTTTTTTGGAAAAAGTTGTTCATTACGACAATCAAACCGATGTCCATTTTTTCTGTATCTTCACGCAAGACTTTACGTGGGCTGGTCTCAAAATAGTCAATCATAACGTGTATATGGTGATTGCTGTAGCCTTTGATCTTTTCGAGTGTCTTGGAGTACGTCGGGTTGATGATCTTTACATGTAATTTGTTGCTATTAAGTTTGGAGTGCAATAACAAGGCATCATTGATGAGTGTATCAATCTCTGTATCATCCATCCTTAGCATGTCAATGATACAGTAAATACTGCTTCCAAAGGGTGAAGGGAATTGTCCCAATTCTCGTTTGATACTTTTAAAGACACTTTGCAACACTTTAGGATCACCAATCATCAGCAAAAGATCATTCGGAAGAAGCATCAATGCAGGACGCGGTAAAATAAGTGTATTTGAGCGGTAGATGGCTGCAATTTTCCATTTACTCTGCTCAATAGAAGCGAGATGTCGGTAGGCGTAAGAGCTTCCCACAGGCACAGAAACTTCCATGATTTCACCAATGCCAAGTCCAATATTTTGAGCGACAATCGGCGTGTTTGGAAGATGGTCGGTGAAACGAGAAGCGAGAATTTCACGGGAGTTGAGCATCAAAAGACGTTTATCTTCAATTTTTAAATCCCATCTGTCCATGATGACGATGCGCACTTTACTGTCCACGCGTCTAATGTTGGTGTAGGTGGCTTTAACATCCAGTTCATTGGACATAATAATCATGATTTGAAAAAACTGCTCATTGAGAATGATCGCAAGCTTTTCGTAACTTGTAGGATCAAATTCGAAAAATTTAAAATTTTCAGGGCGTTTTTTAGGTATAGTCTCTTCTTTATAGGTCACGATAGTGTAGTTATTTTCTCCAGCTTCGGTTTCCATAACCTTTTCTAAAAATTGTTTTGCTAGAATGCCATCAGCGATGATCAAAATTTTTTTCATTGTAAAAGACTCCCTATAAACTAAAGAGGATATTGTAACTAAAATGGAATTTCAGATAGATAAAACCGATGGACGTGCTCGCGCATGTACGATAAAAACAGCACACAGTACCATACAAACCCCCGTATTTATGCCTGTTGGAACCGTAGGCAGTGTCAAAAGCTTAGACGCTGTTGATATGAGTGAAATGCTTGGAGCTAAGATAATCTTAGGTAATACGTACCATCTTTATTTGCGTCCCAATGATGAAGTGATTAAACATTTTGGTGGGCTTCATGGCTTTACCAAATTTCCAAACAGTTTTCTAACCGATAGTGGTGGATTTCAAGCCTTTAGTTTAAGTGATATTTCCAAAGCCGATGTCAATGGTATTATGTTTAAAAGCCATATTGATGGCTCATCGCACTACTTTACGCCTGAGAAGGTGCTTGATATTCAGTACAACTTTAATTCTGACATTATGATGATCCTAGATGATCTTGTTGCCCTTCCTGCAACCAAAGAGCGTGTTGCTCTGTCCATTAAGCGCACAACCGATTGGGCTCAACGTGCGATTATCTACCATAAACAAAAACAATCTGAGGGTATAGGACTTCATCAAAACATTTTTGCGATCATTCAAGGTGGAACCGATAAGGAATTTCGTCGTATCAGCGCGAATGAGCTGTGTGCCCTACCCTTTGATGGTTTTGCTATTGGAGGGCTCAGCGTGGGTGAAAGCAATGCGGAGATGTATGACATTGTTGAATACGTCACGCCTCTGATGCCAACGGATAAGCCACGTTATTTAATGGGAGTTGGAACGCCTGAGGATTTGGTGGAAAACGTGGAGCGAGGGGTGGATATGTTTGATTGTGTCATGCCAACGCGTAACGCGCGTAACGGTTCACTCTTCACCTCATTTGGAAAAATCAGCATCAAAAATGCTAAGTTTCAAAGAGATGAAGCACCGCTTGATCCTGAGTGTGACTGCTTTACATGTAAACATTACTCGAGAGGTTATTTGCACCATCTTTTCCGCTCAAAAGAGCTGACCTACTTTAGACTTGCGTCTATTCACAATCTTCATTACTACTTGACTTTAATGAAACAGATGCGTCAAGCGATCCTTGAAGGACGCTTTGCTGCTTTTAAAGCAGAATTTTACGCGAAACGAGCCAAATAAAATGCGCTACACGGTGGATGCGAAAGAGCGTTTTGAGTTAAGTTTGCTCTTTTGGCTTGATCGGTTTATTAAGTCGAAACTGACCTCTCTTTCCAACCGCCATGTCGAAGAAAATGCCAAGCTCTCCGCCATTATTGGCGCGCTCAATCATGGTAGTACAACGATGGATGAGCTAAAAAATCTTGCTAAAGAGGCACGTAATATTGGGCTAATTGGCATCAATCTTTTTATCAATCCGCTGGAGAAATTTTACTATTACATTGTACCTATGGGGTTGACGTCTCTTAAAGAGATTGATGAAGAACTTTTGAGTGAATTTCTTGCCTCTCAAACAGGCTCACTCTCCGATGCCACAAAGAAAAATTACCGTATGGCGGTTGTTTCACTCTTTAAATTTATTGACAAACAGAACGAAGACGCTAAAGGTAATTCACATCAATTTCGCATTGAGCTTAAGAACTGGGGCGGTCTTGGTGGTAAAAAAGGTGAGAAACTTCCGGCTCACATGTATAAAGAAGAGCTCTCACGCTTTTTCAAAGCGATCGAGGAGACGGAGTTTAAACCCTATGTTCAGGCAAAAAATAGACTTTTGATTAAGATGATTATTTTTACAGGTATGCGTGTCAGTGAGGCTTTGGACTTAAAACTAAAAGATATGGTAAAAGATGAGGATTATTACATCTTTCAGATTCGAGGTAAAGGCAATAAACCTCGCACGGCGATGATTAAAGTGGAACAGATTGAGCATGATTTGAGCGAATGGATGAGTTACCGAAGTTCTGAAAATCCCCTTTTGTTTCAAAGCCGTACGGGTAAACCTTTGACGCAAGCGTATGTCAGTTATATCATGGATAAAATCCTCATGACGGCGGGGATTAGAAAAGAAAAAAACGGTGCGCACATGTTGCGCCATACCTTTGCAACACTGCTTTATCAAAAAAATAGAGACCTGATTTTGGTGCAAGAAGCACTCGGACACTCTGATTTGAATACTTCCCGCATTTATACCCATTTCGATAAAGAGCGTTTAAAAATTGCAGCTAATACTATGGATGACGTACAATGATACATTTATACGACCAGATCGATCGTTTCCACCTTTTAGATATTAAAAATGCAACTCATCCTTCCATGTTTGTGGAAGAATCCAACTATGATATTTTAATCTTAGCGCTACCCACCTCACGCGACAAAGAGCTTAAAATTGACTCGTATGCTTTTGTGTTCGATGGAACTTCATGCTATTGGTACGATAAAAACGTGCAAGAATTTATAGATTTTAAAACGATGGAAAAAGTCTATGAATTACTGAATGAAAAAACAAATATTGCAATGAAAATGTTAACTTCTTTGCATGAAAGTATTGATTGGATGGAAGAGCAGTTATATGACAATGCTCAGTTGAGTTCATTTATGCGCTATTGGCTTAACACAAAAAAAGATCTCAGTCGAATTAACCGCCTTCTAACACTGAGTGTTGAAGTTTTGGAGAGTTTTATTGAAAGCTATCTCAAAGAAGAAAATTTTTTATCCATTCATTTTAAAGATATTCACGAACATTTAAGTCGTACCAATCGCTCCTCTTTACTGGCAATCGACAAGTTAAATAACCTTTATAATTTTTACACCAGTCGCAATAATGAACGCATGAACAAAACCATCTACCTTTTGACAATTTTCTCTGGAATTTTTCTTCCCTTAAATCTCATTGTTGGTTATTTTGGTATGAATACACATGGATTGCCCCTAGATGGCATCGCTAATGGATCAACAATTGTTGCATTTTTATTGGGATGTTGTGCCATGTTAATGGCGGGAGTTATTTTATATTTTGGTAAAAAAGTTTAATCTTTGAGGTGCTTTTTGGGATAATCAAAAAAGAGAATGTGTCCGCTCTCTTCGGTAATTTCTTTAAAGCTCTCCACCTCAAAACTAATACAAACGATGGCACAGGTAGGAATATTACTTAAAATAGCACCACTTAAACGCTCACCCACTTCGGTGATGGTTGGGTTGTGTGCAATAATAAATATCGAACTATAGTGATCGTCTGTAGCATGGATAAGCTCCATATACTGCTCATATGAACTCTCAAAAAGAGTATCGATAAGTTTTATTTTCTTTTTATCGTAATTCATCTCTTTCACAAGCTCTTTAGCTGTTTTTTCAGCTCTTTTCGCAGGGCTTGTATAGATAATGTCAGGCTTCACATCAAACAGTTTAAGACGCTTTCCCATAAACGCAACATCGCGTTTTCCCCTACTATTAAGGGGTCTTTCAAAATCATCTATGGTTTCATCTTTCCAGCTTGACTTGGCATGTCTGATTAAATAGATTTTTTTCATATGTCCTCTTTTTCGTATGCTCTATTATAGACGACAAAGGATGAGATTAAAATAAAAAATTCTCATTGATCCAATTTAAGACGAGTCTTCGGTTAACCGCAAAGAAAGGAAGTTCTTCTCGTAGGACAATTTCAAGTTTTTTCATCGAATAGTCATCCAATCGTAAATCATCTGCAACGCGGTTCATCATCATGAGCATTTGGGGTGCTGAAGTTTTATCAAATTTTTCACTTCCTTCTGCTTCAAAAAAAGTGGTTTCATTGTAGGTGTTCTTATCGGGTTGATAGTCATCAAATTGTAAAAAATCTTCCTTTACATGTAAACTCACACACGCTCCTTTTTAGGTAGTAAAAATGTTAATAAAAATGCAATCATCGCAATGGCTGCTCCTATAAAAAAGACAGCACTGATAGAATAAATCCAAACAATTCCTAAGGTAAAAGGCAGAAAAACGGCCGCAATATGGTTAATAGCCGAAGCAACCCCTGATGTGACAGCAATATCTTTAGGGTCGGCTATTTTTTGAAAATACGTTTTTAAGGCAATAGCAATAGTATAAAAGAGATTATCTAAGATATAAAGCGATACTGCCATCGTTTGTGATTGTACCAAACCATAAAGGATAAAAATGAGAACAATTGAAATATATTCTAATTTTAAGGAAAGCGTTTCACCAAAGCGTTCTATGAGTTTTCCTGCGTAAGGTGCGCAGACCATATTTAAAATCGTATTGACAATGAGAAGTAAAAGCATATTTTCAACAGTAAAATGAAACTTCTCTACTAAAAGAAATCCTGCAAAAACAACCACAATCTGACGGCGTGCTCCGGCAAGAAAAGTGAGTACATAAAAAAGCCAATATTTTTTGCGTAGAAACAGCTTGGTTTCTTGGACAATATCGTCTTTAAAATGTTCAAACCCGATCCATGTTACGATGGCTAAAAGCATAGTGATTCCACCGCTGAGCACATAAACAGCGATATAGCCTATATCAAAGATTTTCATCATAACATAAAGTATTGCCAACGTAAAGAGTGCTATAAAAGATCGAAGGGCTGAGATTTTACCAAGAAAAGAAGGCGCTTGATCTTTACTAATCCATTGCAGTGAAAGAGAACTATGTAATGTTTCAAGATAGTGAAATCCCACAGACATAATCAATGTTGTAACGTAAAGTCCGATGACTGAAGGGAAAAAACCTGTCAAAAGTGTTCCGAGTCCTAAGAGTAATAAAGAGAGGTAAGCCGCTGTTTGTTGACGAAAAATTATCAAAACAAAGACAATGCTAAAGGCTAGGAGCCCAGGAACTTCACGAATACTTTGCAGTAAACCAATTTTTTCACCATCAAACCTAGCCATTTCAACCACAAAGTTATTTAAAAGAGCATTCCATGTCGTAAAAGCAATAGGAACAGCAGCCGCTAAAAGATAGAGAAGTTGCTCACGTGTAGCAAAGAAAGATTTAATGTTCATAATGTAGGCGATACCCTATACCACCTTGATTTTCTATAGTATCTTCAGGGAGTTTTTTGCGAAGGCGCTTGACGAGTGCCCTTATATTTTCGGTCGTTGTAAGTTCTCCGCCCCAAACATACTGTTCAATGCGTTCGAAAGAGATGTTTTTATTGAGATTTTTAGTAAAAAGATTGAGCAGTAAAATCTCTTTTTTGGCAAGCTTCACCTCTTCTCCTTCTCCATAAAGAAGAATTTCTTGCTCCATAGAGTAGCTAAAACCTTCAGGAAGTGAAACGAGACAAATTTTTGGTTTGCAAAGTTTTTCGATTTTAGTTTCTAATTCGTACATGTAAAAAGGTTTTTTGAGATATTCATCGCACCCTTTACTGTAAGCCTCTTGAATTGTATCCAACTCAACATTGGCACTGATGATAATAGCGGGTGTAGAAGCATCCATAACACGGATCTCTTTTAGCAGGCTCAGACCATCAATACCAGGGACATTGATATCTAAAATAAAACAATCATAGCCATTATCAATGGCCTTTAACGCTATTTTCCCATCTTTAAAAAGGTCAATACGGTACTTTTTCTGCTCAAGTGCTTCAACCATAAGGTTACCGAGTCGTTCATTATCTTCAAGTATCAATATTTTCATGCAGCTCCCTTGGCTTTTTTAATGGTAATGCAGATTTGTGCACCATTCTCTTTTTGTTTAGCAATAATTTTTCCACCCATTTTATCTTCAATAATCAAACGTGCCATGTAAAGCCCGAATCCATCTCCATGCTCTTTGGTACTCATAAAAGGGTCAAAAATAGATTCAAGTTTACTTTTTTCAATACCACAACCATCATCGCTGATGGAGAGATAGATATGCGTGTCATCATTGCTTAACTCAATTTCAATGATACCATCTGTATTCTTACTCTCTCTCTTTTTCACAATACTATCTTTTGCATTATTAATGATGTTTAAAACACATTGTTTAAATTCATTAGGATAACCAAAAGCTAAGAGTGGCTCTTTGGAGGGTTGGACAATATTGATCGTAATGTAATTGTACTTTACATTATGATTGACAACACTTAAAAGGGTATCGATGGCTTCACGTACATCAAAGGCTGTCTGCGTGGATGAAGGCTTAATGAATTGTCTAAAATCATCAATCGTATTGGACATATATTTTACTTGCGTCATAATGTCATCGACAACTTTCTGAGTATCTTCTTCCCCAAGAACTTTTTTACGGCGTTTATAAATGAGTTCTTGCGCAATAGCGGAGATTTCGACTAGAGGCGTTTTCCACTGATGGGCAATACTGGCGATCATTTCACCCACTTCGGATTGTTTTGAACGCTGGATAACAAACTGTTCATGGCGTTTTCGCTCTGTTTCAATACGTCTTTTTTCTGTGACATCGGTTAAAATGGTGACAACGCCTGCTTCTTGGTTGTTTTCATCGGTATAGTATGTCCTTCGAACCGAAAAAATAATTTTGTCTTTAAATGGCATTTTCATAACAATCTCAGCACTAGTGGGACAATCAAGGGGAACCTCTTGAATTTTATCGCAAAAACCAGGCATGATTTCTTGAACATTTTTACCAATGATATCAATTTTATCACGCTCAAGGATTTCACAGAGAAGATCATTACATCCCAAAATCTTACCATCATTCGCTTTCCAAAAAATGGCACTTTGGATGTTATTTAAAAGTACATAATCCAATTTTCCTTGACGTAAGAGCTCTTTTTCCAATGAGATACGTTTAATAATATTTAAAACCAAAATAGTGGTGAGTAAAAGGAGTAATGGCATAAGTGCAAAAGCATTTTCAACAAACCTACGGTGTTTTTCATAAAAACTTTCAACACCATTAATGACTTCAGCAGGACTTGGAACATCGCTAAGGGGTATACCGTATTTACGTAAAATATTATTATCAAAAAAATAACTGCTCGAAGGTGTTTCAATAGGAACTGAAGCAATCTTTTTGCCATTAATAAGCTCAAATGCTTTTTTCGCAGCCAATGCTCCTTGATCATAAGGGTTGATCATGTACCCACCAATGATACCTTCTCCTAAGTGAATATGATTCAGTGCAAAAACAGGAAATTTTGAGCGTTGGAAAAAGGATCTGAGTCTATGATAAGGTATATAAACCCCATACATATCACGGTAAAAGCTGGTAAAAAGAATGACACTATGTTTAGGAAGTTTGTCAATTTTTTCGTCAATTTTATTAAAATCAATTTTGTTGTCAAAGACCACACGGAATTTATCTTGAAAATTATTGGATTCATCAATAATCTGTTCTTTAATGGCGAGAGAAGAATAAGCATCATCACTGATAATATAGACCATCTTTGTCGCAGGGAAGAGTTGATAGATCAGTTCTAGGTTTGTACGTATATCTTTGTATTCAATAACCCCCGTTACATATTTTTTGAGATACGTATCTAATTCTTTAGGGTTAAAGTTCTCCACACCACAAAAAATAACGGGGGTGTTTGGAAAAAGTTCACGGTGGTATTTTAAAACAAAATCATAGGCGTAGTTATCGGCAACGATGATGGCATTATATTGACGATTACGAAATTTCTTTCGATAAAGATCCAGTAATTCATCAAAATAGTTTTCTGATTCGATCTTTTTACTATCCATATACTCAGTAGTAAGTTCATATTGTGGATGTTTAAGCATAATATCTTCAATACCACGTGAAATTCCATCACTCCATTTGAGTCCTTTATTATAGGAATGTATTAATAAAATTTCATCACTATATAAAAAAGAGCTGTAAAAAAACAATATGATTAGAATTTTTAAGTATTTCATAAGTTTAATGCCTTGTTTTTTTGTAATTCTATCAAAAAAGTCTCATTTATATCTCTTTTATCGCCATATAATTACATCAGTCTTAATTATGAGATGTTGAGTAAAATTTATTGATGGAGGTTTCGCGATGTCGAAAAAAGCAATATCCATGCTGATCCCAGTATTGGTAGTGTTAGTTGTGTGGTTTATCCCTGCTCCTGAGGGATTGAGTGTTAATGCATGGCACTTTTTAGCAATTTTTCTAGGAGTTGTTGTAGGTCTTGTTCTTGAACCAGTCCCTGCTGCACTTGTTGGTTGGATTGGTGTGTGTTTAGTTGCCTTACTGGGCATTATTGATCCCAAACCTGCTGAGGGTATTAAGTGGGCACTTTCTGGCTTTTCCAACTCTATTATTTGGTTGATCTTTGCCGCATTTATGTTCGCTGCAGGTTATCAAAGAACAGGTCTTGGTAAAAGAATTTCTCTTATCATGGTTAAATTTATGGGTAAAAGTTCACTCGGTCTTGGCTATGCTGTGGCATTTGCTGACCTCCTTCTTGCTCCATTTATGCCATCAAATACCGCAAGAAGTGGTGGTACGATTTTCCCTATCGCGATCAACATCCCACAAATCTTTAACTCTACTCCCGAAAATGAGCCAAGAAAACTTGGTGCATATATTACTTGGGTAGCAATGGCTGCAACATGTGTGACAAGCTCTATGTTCTTGACAGCACTTGCTCCAAATCTTTTAGCGATTGACCTTATTGCTAAAAGTGCAAAAGTGACCATTGAATGGGGAGCATGGGCAAAAATCATGATTCCATTGATGTTACCTCTTTTCTTATTAACTCCATTGTTGGCATACATCGTATATCCTCCAACACAAAAAAAATCTCCAGAAGCACCAATTTGGGCTGCTAATGAACTTAAAAAAATGGGAGCTATCTCATTTAAAGAGATTATGATGTTGTTGTTTGCTGTGCTAGCACTCGTTCTTTGGATTTTCGGTAAAGAATTGCATATTGATGCTACAACCGCAGCGATCTCTATTGTTGGTTTAATGGTTCTTTGTAACGTAATCTCTTGGGATGATATTATTGGTAACAAAGGTGCTTGGAACGTTTTAGTATGGTTCTCCACTCTTGTTGCACTTGCCGGTGGTTTAGCCAAAGTAGGCATCCTTAAATGGATTGGTACCTTAGCAGAATCTTCTCTAACAGGTCTTCCTCCAATGACATTGATGATTTCTATGCTTGTTGTATTCTTCTTGCTACACTATTTCTTTGCAAGCGTTACAGCACATGTTTCAGCGTTGGTTCCTGTCTTTGCATTGATCGCTGTTAAATTTATTGCTCCTGAGCAATTACCAGCATTTTTGATTCTTTTCGCAGGAAGTCTAGGTATTATGGGTATTATCACTCCATATGGTACAGGTCCATCTCCAATTTGGTACGGTGCTGGTTATATTTCACAAGCACGTTGGTGGGCATTGGGTGCACTCTTTGCTGTGATTTATCTTGCCGTTTTACTTCTAGGCGTATTCATTTTTGTATAATGTTATAAGGTACATCCCCTTTGTGGGATGTACACTTTTACAGATCTTTACATGTAAAGATCTGTAGAGGTGCCCTCCTTTTAAATGTAAAATTGAACATTGCACCTCTACGCTTAGTACTATGTGTGTGACAAAAACTAACTTTTTCGGAGATGAAAAATGAGAGAAATTAAGTACGAAGAGATCGTCAAAAGTGTAAAGGATATGATCCTTTATAGTGCAACCAACTTGCCAAAAGATGCTTACAAAGCGTTGGAAGATGCATACAAAACTGAAAAAAGTGAAGTATGTAAACAAGTTCTTAAACAAATTTTGGACAATGCGGACATCGCAGCCAATGAAGCAAGACCTCTTTGCCAAGATACGGGCTTAGCCGTCTTTTTTGTCAAAGTCGGTGAAGATGTTAAGGTTGTTGGTGGTAGTTTGAAAAAAGCGATCAACGAGGGAACAGAACAAGGCTATAAAGAGGGTTACTTAAGAGCGTCTACCTGTCATTGGGACACCCGTGCAAACTTAAAAGATGAAATCGGTTACAACCTTCCAGCGGTGATTCACTTTGACCTTGTTGAAGGGGATGTATTAGACATTGAATATGCTGCAAAAGGTGGCGGTTCTGAAAACGTTTCTCGCGCAACCGTATTTGCTCCTGCAAAAGGAAGAAAAGGTATTGTTGAATACGTTAAACAAGTCATTTCAGATGCAGGTCCAAATCCTTGTCCTCCATTAACTGTCGGTGTTGGTATTGGTGGAACCTTTGAAAAAGCGGTTATCTCTTCAAAACATGCTCTCTTTAGAGAACTTGGAAGCAAAAATCCAGATCCAGTTTTGGAGTCAATGGAAGAAGAGTTAATGGTTCTTCTTAATAACTTAGGTATTGGTGCTATGGGAATGGGTGGGACAAATACAGTTCTTGGCGTTCATATTGAGAAAAACCCATGCCATATTGCGAGCTTGCCAGTGAGCGTTAACGTTCAATGCCACAGTTCACGTCACATGCATATCAAGCTATAAGGAGAAAATTATGAGCAAAACTTATCATTTAACAGCACCACTTAGTGAAGCAGATGTAGTACAACTTAAAGCGGGCGATATTGTTTATTTAACAGGTGTTGTCTATACAGCACGTGATGCAGCACACAAAAAATTAGTTGATCTTTTAGATGCAGGACAAGCACTTCCTTTCGATATGAAAGGTGCAGTAATTTATTTTGTTGGACCAACTCCTCCAAAACCAGGCGATCCAATCGGTAGTGCAGGTCCTACAACGTCATACAGAATGGACTCATACTCACCAAAACTTATCAATGAGCAAGGTCTTAAAGGTATGATTGGTAAAGGTAAACGTAGCCAAGAAGTTTTAGATGCATGTGTTAAATCAAAAGCCATTTATTTTGGTGCAACGGGTGGTGCGGGTGCACTTCTCGCACGTCAAATTAAAAAAGCCGAAGTGATTGCCTATCCAGAACTTGGCCCTGAAGCCATCAGAAGACTTGAAGTCGTTGATTTTCCTTTAACGGTTATTAATGATACCTTTGGTGCAGATCTTTACAAAATGGGTCGTGCACAATACGAAGTGTTCTCATAGACCTTCATTATGAAAATGAGAGCCGCTAGGCTCTCTTGTGTTCTTTTACTATTAAAATTTTATCAAAATCTATTTAGAATTTTTGTCTCAGAGTTTTTTTGATAAATTTTTCTTTTTTTTGTTTTAACGGTGATAAAATATCACACATTAAAGATTATATTGTTTTGTTGGTTAGATAATGTGTGTAGTTGACTTAATACGAAGAGTTTCAAAATATATAAACGGTGATAAAGGATAATGTATGAAAGTTAGTGTGGGCTATGGAAAGGACGAAAAATTTGAGTTGGATATTAACGATAAACAGTTGGTAGGTGTATATAATCCAAATGGTGTTCCCAAAATTGATTACAATAAAGCGATTGATGATGCCTTAGCCAATCCTCTTGGGAAGGAGAGTTTTGATCATTTTAGTGATACCAATGAACGTATCGTTTTTATTGTCAATGATGGTACGCGCCCTACTCCAACGCGAAAAGTGCTTGCGCGCATCTATCCCAAAATTAAAGATAAAGATATTTATTTTATTGTTGCAACGGGGTGTCATAGAGCACCCACAGAGGAAGAGTGGCATTTTATCTTAGGTAAAGAGATATACGAAGATCTCAAAGCAAAAAATCGCCTTTGGAGCCATGATTCGCACAATGATGCAATGGTTTACCTTGGCAAATCGACTAATGGGACAGAGATGTATCTCAATAAAATCGTAGCGGAAGCTAAAAAAGTGTGTGCCATTGGTTCGGTTGAACCACATTATTTTGCAGGCTACACAGGTGGACGAAAAGCGTTTTTACCCGGTGTTGCAGCATACGATACGATCCAGCAAAACCATCTTTTAGCGCTTCATCCCAACGCGCAAGCCCTTTCTTTAAAAGGTAACCCTGTACATGAAGATATGATGGATGCGATGAGCGTACTTCAACATATTGATGTCTTTGCCATTATGACCGTTTTAGATAGCGACCACGACATCTGCGCGGTTACTGCGGGTGATTTGAGTGATTCCTTCTATGCTGGTATTGATAAAGCAGATGAAGTTTTTTGTGTAAATATCCCCCAAAAAGCGGATATTGTTATCTCTGTTGCTCCGTATCCTATGGACATTGACCTTTATCAGTCTCAAAAAGCACTTGACAATGGGAAATTGGCGCTTAAAGACAAAGGTATACTCATCATGGTAGCAAAATGCCGTACTGGTATTGGCGAAGAAGGATTTTTTAAACTCATGAGTTCCGCACATTCAGCTCAAGCGGTGTTGGATAAAATCAAATGTGGCTATAAACTGGGTTACCACAAAGCGGCTAAAATGGCGGAGATTAACCTTTGGGCACAAAGTTGGGCGGTGAGTGAACTCAGTGATGAAGAGATGAAAGCGGTACACTTAAAGCCATACCATGATTTACATGTAGCTCTCGCTGATGCCATTAAAGAAAAAGGTGAAAATGCCAGCATTATCGTGCTTCCTTTTGGTTCGATTACCGTTCCAAAATTGTTAAATAATAAAGAGGGCTAAAGGCACATGGGCTTTCTACGCAAGATTACCTAGTGTTAACGTAGGTTTTAGAGCTTTGCTTTGCAACCTACGTCAAGAATAGAAATAAGGATTGATGATGAGAGTTTTGTACTATGACTGTTTGAGTGGTATCAGTGGCGATATGAATCTTGGCGCACTTCTTGATGTGGGTGTGGAAGAAGCCTATCTTAGACAAGAACTCTCAAAACTCTCTTTGGACTCTGCCTTTGAACTCGTGATTCAAAAAGCTAGTAAAATGGGCATTGGTGGAACAAAAGTAACCGTCAAACTCACACCTCAATGGCATATACATGCACATCATCATGAACATCGAACATTTAAAAGCATTGAAGCGATCATTAACAACAGTACCCTTTCTCCAAGCATCAAAGAACGAAGTCTTAAAATGTTTTGGATGGTGGCAATGGCTGAGGGAAAAATCCATGGTAAAGAGCCACAAGAGGTAGGCTTTCATGAAGTGGGGGCAGTTGATTCTATCGTCGATATTGTAGGCGCTGCGATCTGTTTGGAAGCTTTACATGTAAAGAAGATTATGGCTTCAAAAATTGAGCTTGGTGGCGGGTTTGTGCAATGCACACATGGCATGCTTCCTGTGCCTGCTCCTGCAACGCTTGAGATTTTACAAAATGTGCCTGTAACGTTAGGTCGCGTGACATTTGAAACAACGACACCTACGGGTGCAGCAATCATTAAAGCCAATGTGGATGTTTATGAGAAGATGCCCTCTTTGCTAATTGAAAAAATCGGCTATGGCATTGGCCATAAAGATTTTTCAATTCCCAATGTATTGCGTGTTTTCTTGGGTGAAGAAGAGGAAGCGGCTCTTCTTGAAGAGGTGGTACTAGAAACCAATATTGATGATATGAGCCCTGAAATACTTGCATACGTACAAGAAAAACTTTTTGAAGCGGGTGCTAAAGATGTCTATACAACCGCTATTACAACTAAAAAAAATCGTTTGGGTGTGAAGTTAAGCGTTTTGGTTAGTCAACAAAAAGAGGCAAAAGCGATGGAAATTATTTTTGCTGAGACTTCTTCCATTGGACTGAGACGCTCACTTGTTCACAAAATTATGTTAGAGCGTGAGATGAAACGTGTTGGTACACCCTTCGGTGAAATTAGTGTGAAATGTGTTTTTTTACAGGGGAAAATGCTCAAATATAAAGCGGAATACGAAGAGTGCAAACAAGCAGCTCTCAAACATAATGTACCAATTTTAAAGATTTATGAGAGTGTAACTATGGCAATGAAAGATAAAAAAGATGACTCAAAAATATGAACATTTAAAAGAGATTATTGCTTCCTATGAACGTCTTATTGTGGCGTTTTCTGGAGGTGTTGATAGTAGCTTTTTACTTAAAACTGCATACGATGTTTTAGGATCTAACGCTTTGGCTATCACCGTTTCGACTCCGTATATTGCCACATGGGAAATTAATGATGCTAGGCGAGTTGCTCAGGAGATTGGTGTTTCACATTTGGTGATGAAAAAGCCTTGGATTGATGCCATTCGCCACAATCCTGAAAACAGATGTTATCTTTGTAAGCACGCCCTATTCTCTTCTTTAGGTTCTTTTGCAACGGAACACAATTTTAGTGCCATCGCTGAGGGTAGTAACGTGGATGATATTTTGGAGTATCGCCCCGGACGTGTTGCTCTTGGAGAACTTGGTATTAAAACACCTCTTTTAGATGCAGGATTGAGTAAAAAAGAGATTCGCGCTCTTTCTCAAGAACTTGGACTGAGTACATGGGATAAGCCTTCTTATGCGTGTTTATTGACTCGGTTTGCGTATGATAAGCCTATTGCAGAAGGAGCTCTCATGATGGTAAGTGAGGCAGAAGCGTATATGATCGCGCAAGGGTATCCCCAAATGCGCGTTCGTTATGAAGAGGGTTTAGCACGTATTGAAATGCCTCAAAATGAGGCTATTCGCCTTTTGAATGATAGCCATTTAAACGAGGTAACGGAGCATCTTAAATCGCTTGGATTTTTACATGTAACGTTAGATCTGGAAGGCTATCGACATGGTTCTGTTGCAGAGTCATTAAGTATTTTGGAAAAGGTATGATATGTGTGGACAAGGAATAGAAAAGCTTTTAGAAGCGGTTAAAAATGGTGATATTAGCATTCATGATGCACTCAAAAAGATCAAAGCAGAACCGTTTGAAGAGTTGGATTTTGCAAAGATAGATCATCATCGTGGCATTCGTTTGGGGTATCCGGAAGTCATCTATGGTGAGAGTAAAAAACCTGAACAGATTGCTCAAATTACCCAAAAACTTCTTGATAGAGAAAATAACATTCTTATCACCCGTGCCAATGAAAAAGCCTATGAAGTTGTTCTTGGCATTGCCCCCGAAGCAAAGTACAATGTGATGGGGAGAACGATTACCATCGAGCGAGAAATCATGACGCCACCAGAGAGTTACATCGCCATTATAGCCGCAGGAACGTCAGATCTTTATGTGGTCGAAGAGGCGTATGAAACAGCGCGTATTTTAGGCAATCATGTTAAAAAGGTTGTCGATGTTGGCGTTGCGGGGATTCACCGTTTGTTTGCACACTTAGATGTCATTCAAAATGCCAAAGTGGTCATCGTTATCGCAGGAATGGAGGGTGCACTTGCAAGTGTTATCGGAGGTCTGGTCGATAAACCTGTCATCGCTGTACCAACAAGTGTTGGTTATGGTGCGAGTTTTGGAGGTGTTGCAGCGCTTCTTTCCATGCTCAACAGCTGTGCCAGTGGTGTGAGTGTTGTGAACATCGACAATGGCTTTGGAGCGGCGTATAATGCAAGTATTATTAATCATCTCTAATTGAGAGTTTGAGGCTTTACATGTAACTTAAATAATAGAAAGTCTTGAAGTCGCCTCTTTAATACAAAACTATTTTTAATTGATGTATTTGAATGCAAATTTTCTAGAAATGTAACTTGGCTTTGTTGACGAATTGTTATATCGTGTCTTGATAAGAGTCATTGTTTGATTGGGCTCTAGCACAAGATTATCTATTTTTCGATAGACTTTATCTAGCCTTGCTTCTGCTTGAACAACAACTCTTTTTTGTGTCATATTAATAACGTTTACTTCTGCACTCATAGGACTTTTGTACAAATACATACATACTTGTTCGGTCTCATATTCGCAAGGTGGCATTGCATACATACTCGTGAGTAATCCTATTAATAGTAATATTTTTTTCATACTATCCCTTAATCTGATGTTTTTATAGCTCAATTGATTATATATTAAAAATTAAAAATTTCATAATTTTTATTAATTTGTGAGTCAAAAAGGTTAAACAGATGACTTTTACATGTAAACTTTTCACACTTTAAAAATCTTTACATGTAAAGATTTAGTTATACGCTTTGGTTGCTCTTCTGATTTCTGAAATGAGCTCTTTTTGGCGAGAGTACATGTAGCGAAGCAAATAGTCATCATATGGTTTTGGTAAATTTTCGAGAGCTACAACAATTTTTGTATATTTATCGGTGTGCCCTATATAAGTTACTTTTGCTTCAATATCCATGATGACGTATCCATTTTCACCCTCTTCGCATGGAAGTGAGAAATTGAGTCGTACGTATTGGTTCATCATCTCTTCTTCACGGAAAGATTTGGTGACTTTCATCGCAATAGAATTGACTGAGATGTCGATAATCTCGCCTTGTGCGGAAGAACGATGGGCGTATTTGATAAGAACAGGTGTTCGTACACTGGTTTGTACCCGCGTATGTTGCCTGTTATTGGCACTTGAGGCTAGAAACTTGAGGTTTTTAATGATGACAAGTGAGCGTTTAATATCAACCAAAGAGATTTCGGCTTTGATGTCTTTTGGGAAATTAGGTGCTTGAAGGACGGTTTCTCCTTCGAGTTGCATCGCGTAGCCTTGAAGGTTTTCGCAGCTCATTTGGTAGCTGTCTTGGGCTATTTTTATGATGGCTGAATTGGTGTTAATACACAAACCTTTGTAGATATTGAGCAGTTTGATAGGAATTTTATTATTAACACAGTTGTGCATTAAATAAGAAATTTGTTCTTGTTCTTCAATAACATTATCAAGGTAATCAAGCTCATAATATTTTATTTTTTCAATATCATGTGACAAGAGATTTTTGGTATTGATCTTTTCAATGTAATCAATGACTTCGTTAAGATCATCCATCTCTATCTGAAAGGCTGAGGAGAGAATAATAGGTGTTATCTTTTCATTGGCCGTTGCCGAGATGAGCTCTTGCTGAATATACCGTGTTTGATCGCAAGCGTGTTCAAAGGTCTCTTTTTCACCCATCAAAATATAAAGATTGGGGCTCCATTGGATGAGGTCTTGCCCCTCCTCTTTGAGCTTGAAGAGTTGAAGCATCAAATTTTTGAATGCCTCATAGAGTGTTGTACTGGTAAACGTTTTACTGAGCTTATCAAGATTGGAAATATTAATAAAAATAAGAGAAATAGGCGTTTGCGTGACACTTTGCTGTGCAAGACGATCTTTGAGTTTATCGACAAAATCAAAGCGATTCATAATAGATGAGCAGTTTTTAGGTTCACTTTCAGGTTCGTAATTAATGAGGGTGACAATTTTTTCACTACTTTGCGGAAAAGATTTGATGACACAAAGATAGATCTCTTTTTCAGCGGAAGCTGTTTCAATAACAATGCTCCCTTGTGCATCTCCATCTTCCTTCAGCGCTTCACATAACTCCTCATCACGGTTGATTTTCGTTTGAAGTGCCATCAGGTCATTGGTTTCATAAAGCATTTTTGCTTTGGCATTCGCATACGTCAGGGTTTCACCTTGGAACACTAAAAAAGGAAAAAAATGTTCTATCTTCTTTTCAAGTTCAATTTTTTGAAACGTGAAAAGTTTATCATCGAGTTTATTGGGACTTTTAGAAAAGATCGAGAAGAGGAGATTTTCTTCATTTTTAAGCGGTAAAACGTCCGTAATTCCAAAATGCAATGCAAATTTGAGTAAGAGTCTATTTTCCACATCATCGGCAAAAAGATAAGCAATAATTGGTTTACGTTTGGCAAAAAGGCTGACAAGGAGTTTGAGTTTGTCTTTATTGCCATCGCCTATTTCAATGAAAAGTATGTCTGCAAGAGGGGCAGATTTGATATCTTTGGTAAGATCAAACGATTGAAAAGAGGTATGTTCTTTTTTAGCGCGATCTAAAATGGTTAATTTTACTTCATCAAAATAGAGATGAGCAATAGATTGATAGCGTGTTTCATGCAAAAACTGTTCTAAAAGCATCTGAATTCCTCACAATCATAGTAATTCAAATTCTACCCAAATTCATAGGAATTTTAATCATTTTTTAACTACAATAACTGAATCTTTTAAAAGGAAACAATGAATGATGTATTATTTGGCGATCAAAGGGAAACAAAAACTAAGTGGTTCTGTCTCAATTTCTGGGGCAAAAAATGCCGCACTTCCCCTTTTAGCGTTAACACTCCTCTCAAAACGACCCATCACAATTTCAAATATGCCTCAAGTCGCCGATGTGAAAACACTGTTGCAACTGCTTACAAATTTAGGCGCGACGTTTACATGTAAAGAAAAAAATGTTGTTGAAGTAGATGCTTCAACGGTAAATTCAGCCTGTGCCAATTATGATATTGTTCGAAAAATGCGTGCTTCTATCTTAACACTAGGACCACTCTTAGCGCGTTTTGGACACTGTGAGGTTTCTCTTCCAGGTGGATGCGCTATTGGTCAGCGCCCGATCGATCTGCACTTAAAAGCATTGGAAAAAATGGGAGCCGTCATTGAAATTAAACAAGGATATGTTTTGGCCAAAGCACCTAAAGGGCTTAAAGGGACAACAATCAGTTTTGATAAAGTGACAGTGACAGGTAGTGAAAATATCATCATGGCAGCAGCACTTGCACATGGTGTAACGACACTGGTCAATGTTGCAAAAGAACCAGAAGTGGTGCAATTGTGTGAAGTTTTAGCTGAGTCTGGTGTGAGTATTGAAGGTATTGGAACTTCAAAATTGATCATCCAAGGCAGTGGTGGAAAGCTCTTAGATATTCAAGATTTTCGTGTGATTCCGGATCGTATAGAAGCTGGTACCTATTTGTGCGCAGGTGCTATTACGAATTCAAAAATCACGTTGAAAAAAGTTAATCCTAGACATTTAGATGCAGTTATTTTGAAGCTTCAACAAATGGGTTTTAAGGTCGATGAAAAAGACGATACCCTCACCATTCATCCTTGTGAAAAAATTCTACCTTCTGACATCGAAACAACTGAATATCCAGGTTTTCCAACGGATCTTCAAGCGCAATTCATGGCGCTATGCACGCAAGCAAAAGGCACCAGTATCATTGATGAGCGCTTATTTGAAAATCGTTTTATGCACGTGAGTGAACTTTCACGTATGGGGGCAAATATTAAACTTAAAGGTCATAGTGCCACCGTTGAGGGAAAAGCTAAACTAAATGCTGCTGATGTTATGGCAACCGATCTTCGAGCAAGTTCAGCGCTTATTTTAGCGGCACTCGTGGCAGAGGGAACAACCAAAATTCACCGAATTTATCACCTTGATCGTGGTTATGAAGATCTTGAAGGTAAATTCTCACACTTAGGTGCGCATATTGAAAGACTTGAGGAGTAATCAATGAATAAAGGGCAAGTGGTTAGTTTTGATGAGGCAGTCGCGCTAAGTCAAGATCTCGTATCGACTAAACCTTATTGTGTATGGGTTAGTGTCTTTGAAGCTCTTGGGCGAACACTTGCCAAAGATATTATATGTAAAAAAAATCTCCCTTCTTATAACAACGCAGCCTTGGATGGGTTTGCCTTTAAACACCAAGAAGGGCTAAGTGAACTCTTGATTAAAACAACGATTTTAGCGGGCAATGTGGTTGAACCAAGTTTAGGCGAGAATGAGTGCTATAAAATCATGACAGGTGCCAAAGTCCCTGATGATGCCGATACTATTATTCCTTTTGAAGATTGTCTTTTATACGATGAGCATAAAATCATTCTCTCTCCAAATGTGAAAAAAGGCAATGCCCTTCGTTTCAAAGGAGAAGAAGAACGCGTTGGTGCTCTTTTACTCAGTGAAGGAACGTGTTTAAGTTCACGGGATATCGCTTTGCTTGCCTCGCAGGGTATCAGTATGGTTGAAGTCTATAAAAAGCTTGCTATCGCTGTTTTTTCAACAGGTGATGAGCTCAAATCTCCTTGGGAAATTGCAAGCGAAGATGAAATTTACGATATCAATGCGCTCTCTTTAATGGCTCTTTTGCGCGAGCATGGCTTCGCTGCGCAGTATTGTGGCGTTATTCCCGATAATTTAGAAGCTGCAACCGCCTATTTTGCACAAATGAAACAGTATGATGTTTTGGTGACCAGTGGGGGTGTCAGTATGGGCGAAGCGGATTTTGTGGAACGGGCACTGCTCATAAATGGTTTTAAAGCTTCATTTCATGGTATTAACATCAAACCAGGAAAACCGACGATGATGGGCAAGATGGGAGAGACAATTGTGGCTTCTATGCCAGGAAATCCTTTAGCTGCTTATGTCAATGCGTTTTTGTTTCTCATTCCTGTACTCAAAAAATTTCAAGGTCAAAAAAAGTTTAATTTTGAAGTGATTTATGCACAAAACAGTGAGCCTTTTAAAGTTAAATCAGGTCGTATAAACCTTGTTTTGGGCACATACAATTTGGGAGCTTTTTATGCATTTGATGGCAATAGATACGGTTCAGGCATGGTTAAACCCCTTGTAAACAGTAATGCGCTTTGGATCAGTGATGAGACAACAACGCATGTAGAATCGGGAGAAGAGATTAAACTTTTGTTATTCTGATTCTTTAGTTTTAATATTTTTTATTTATAAAAATAGTTTAAAAAACTTGACCTTTTAAATATTTTTTGGCTATTATGCAGCTATGAAAATAAGGAAATGTTCCAAATAAAGGTATGTGATGTTTACTGAAATTAGAATCTCTACAAAGCTTCTTTTTATTTCGTTTGTTACCGTTCTTGGTTTGATTATTCTCGCTTATGTGAGCATTAACTCTAGTGTGATTGGTAAAAACTCATTAGAAACGATTTATGAAAAAAATGTAGTGCCCGATAGTGAAATTACCGCGGCACGTAGCACTTTTGAAATGGTTTTAAATGACCTGATTCATGTCACAAGTGAATTTCTACCTACTGGTCAGGCAAAAGATCATATTCCGATGATTGAAAAAAATATGAAAGAGTTTTTTGATAAAGCGCTCAAAAGTGATTTTTATTCTGATCCTACTTTAAAGCAAAACCTTAATGAAGCGTATGACCGTTATAGTCAAAAAATTGCACCACAATATCAACGTATCTATGCATTGTATGTCAAAGATAATCGTGAAGATATAGGCGATATGGCAGTTGAGATTGAGGCAGATTGCAAATATATATCACAACGTTTTGATAATATCTCAAAATTTACCAATCAAAGAGTGAAAGATATTAGTGTAGAAATAAGCACAAAACTCAAACAAAATCTTTATTTA
This sequence comes from Sulfurospirillum diekertiae, assembly GCF_011769985.2. NCBI lineage: Bacteria > Pseudomonadati > Campylobacterota > Epsilonproteobacteria > Campylobacterales > Sulfurospirillaceae > Sulfurospirillum > Sulfurospirillum diekertiae. The sequence continues at coordinate 1,435,179 of NZ_CP039734.2, read as the reverse complement.
GTCATTGCTATTTCACTAGCGGTTTTAGCCATTACTTCTAGCCTTCTTCTATCTATTAGCCGTTATATTGTCAAACGTATTGGACGTATTGGAGACCATCTCTCTGACATCACACAGGATTTGGCACTTAACCGTCCTTTAGAAGTCCTTAACCATGATGAAATTGGGCATATCAGCGAACATCTTAATACCCTCCTTTCAACGCTTCAACAGGCCTTGATTAAAGCTAAACTAACGATGACAACCAACTCTGAAATCAATAAAAATGTACAAAATTCTTCTCAAAAAATTAATGATCTTGCTGAAGATCAAGATCGTATTGTGGAAAATGTTAAAAAACTTACCTCTAAAATTAATCGTGAATTACAAGAATCACGAGATATTTCAGAGACATCAGCAACGTATATGAAGGAAGATTATGTCATGCTCGATGAAATGATTAAAACGCTTGATCAAATTGTTGAAAGCATTAATAGTGTTAGTCAAGATGAACAACATATCTCCTCTCAGATGCATGATTTGGCAGAGCAGACAACCCAGATTCGTTCTGTACTGGATATGATCAAAGATATTGCAGATCAAACGAACCTTTTGGCACTGAATGCTGCCATAGAAGCAGCCCGTGCAGGTGAGCATGGACGTGGTTTTGCTGTCGTTGCAGATGAAGTGAGAAAGCTTGCAGAGCGTACCCAAAAATCACTTTCCGAAATTGATGTTACCATCAGTGTTGTGGTTCAAAGTGTATCAAGTGCCAGTGAAAATATCAAAGAAAATAGCCAAAAAGTGGTTAATCTCAATGAAGATGCCATTAAAATTTCATCAATGGCAAATGAAACAAAAGAGAAGACTTCAAAAAGTTTAGAGATTACCAATGTAGCCTATGAAAAGGCACTCAGTATCAGTAAGGAGATTGATAATCTCACGCAAGGAGTGGAAGCAGCAACAGGTCTTGCCCATGAGAATAAAAAGATTGCTGATAATTTAATGAGTGTCTCAACTAACCTCAATCTCTCAACAGCAGAACTAGAGAAAGAGATTACTATTTTTAAGGTATAAAATTGCTCTCTAAGCCCTTTAAAATCTATTTGTGCTACAATTGTAGTCCAAATAGATTGACATAAAGGGTTTTTTTTGGTAGAATTCCGTCCGTTTTGCGGGAATAGCTCAGTGGTAGAGCACGACCTTGCCAAGGTCGGGGTCGCGAGTTCGAACCTCGTTTCCCGCTCCATTCTATTTTCACTTCTTTTTTTATCTTCACTTTTTTCATCAGAACCAATTTATATTGATAAAACTTATTGTATTGAACAGGATGAACTTAAAGCTTCATTTTTTGGCTATCAAGGCAAAGATGATACTGTTTTAGTCCAAATTCCAAAAGATCGCATGCAGTATTCAATTAACTCTAATGTACTTGTTTCCGCTCTAACAGATCGCAATGTGACTGTGATTGATAGCAGTGATGGCGTTGTTATTTTTAAACATAATTGTACATTAATGGGCAAGGCAGACGCAATTGAGGATGCTTTTTTGAAAAAATTTCAAGAAGCTTCTCCCTCGGTTCTTATTGATGAAAAACCGCGTATTTCAACCAAATCTTCACTCCCTGCGGACTTTAAACGTTATCAATTGGTTGATGTGCACATTCCTGAAAATACACTCAAAAAAAACAGTGGTTCATTTGTCGCAATTTTTAAAGTAGGAAACAGAGAAAAAAAACTCTATTTTTCTTATGAAATGAACGCTAAGATGCTTGTATTTAAAGCAAAACGTAATTTGCTTAACGGTAAAATCCTCACAAACGATGACTACGAGAGCATTTGGATGAGTTTAGAAGGCATTCCTTCAAGAGCTGTTCTAAATGAAATACCACAAAATGCGATGACAAAAACCAGCATTAAAGAGGGACAGGTTATAGCAGATTATCATTTTGATGTGAGAAAAACTCTCTCAAAAAAAGATAGTATAAGAGCCCTCCTAAAAGAAGGTGGCTTAGTGATAGAAGTTCCAGCAACGCTTGTAGAAGATGCTGATATTGGGGATGTTGTTAAGATTAAAACAGAACAAGGCAAAATTTTGAATGCAAAAATTCTATCATCTAAAGAAGCGGTAATCCTCGAATGAAGCGCATCATTGTAGGCATCAGTGGTGCCAGTGGTGTTGAACTTGGTCTCTCTTTTCTGAAAGCACTTCCTTCTGACATTGAAAAGTATGTTATTATCTCTGAGCATGCCAAAATAGTTTTTGCTAAAGAAGCCAATACTGTTTTACTTGATGATGAGAATATTGGAGCTGTGACGGCTTCTGGCTCTTTTAAATGTGACGCTATGGCGATTATTCCATGTAGTATGAATACGCTTGCTAAGATCACTTATGGTATTGCAGACAATCTCCTTACTCGTACGGCATCAGTGATGATTAAAGAGAAACGCCCTCTTCTGCTCGCTCCTCGTGAGATGCCTTTTTCGGCAATTGCGTTAGAAAATATGCTTAAACTTTCCATGCTTGGCATCCATATTGCACCTCCTGTGCTTGGTTATTATGCCAAGGCTTCTAGTCTTGAAGAGATGGAGCATTTTCTCATTGGCAAATGGTTTGATCTTTTAGGAATTGAACATAATCTTTTTCAACGTTGGGAGGGAGCATGAGAGTAGCCATCTATCCAGGGACGTTTGATCCCATCACTAATGGTCATATGGATGTCATTAAGCGTGCTCAAAAGCTTTTTGACAAAGTCTTAGTTGCGGTAGCACTCTCTGAAGAGAAACACCCTGTCTTTGACATAAATACACGCGTTGAAATGGTGCAAGCTGCCATTAAAGATATGGATGGTGTTGAAGTTGAACCTTTTGATAATCTGTTGGTGAGCTTTTCCAAAGAAAAAAATATTCGCGTTATGATACGTGGACTTAGAGCGGTGAGTGATTTTGAATTTGAACTCCAAATGGGCTATGCGAATGCTTCATTGTGGAGTGAAATTGAGACGGTTTATTTGATGCCAAGCCTTAAAAATGCATTTATTAGCTCGTCAGTCGTTCGATCCATTGTAAAACATGGTGGCGATGTTTCTCATTTAGTTCCACCAATGGTCTTACCTTATTTGCAAAGTAGATTTACATGTATGTGATTTTTGAAGGTATTGATACGACGGGGAAAAGTACCCAAGTGGCATTGTTCGCTCAAAGAAATCATAATGTTTTAGCCACCAAAGAACCCGGTGGAACACCTACGGGAATTAAACTTCGAGAAATGTTGTTGGGCGGCGCACTGAAAGGCTCTTTTAACGCAGAACTTTTTTTGTTTTTAGCTGATCGAGCATTGCATTATGATACGGTTGTTAAACCCGTACGCAATGAGCGTTTAGTGATTAGTGATCGTGGTTTTTTATCAGGAATTGCCTATGCTTGTGCCAACCATTGTGAGGTTGATGGTGAGTTTTTACTCCAAATGAACCGTTTGGCTCTTGAAGAGAATTATCCTGAAAAAATGGTACTTTTCTTAACAAATGAAACACTGATAAAAACAAGGCTAAGTGCTAAAGTACATGATGCCATTGAAGAACGTGGTGTAAGCTATTTGTTACAGATTCAAGATATAATGCGTCGCGTTGTTAAAACCTTACCAATTCAGGTTTTAGAAGTGGATGCTTCGCACGAAATAGAAACAATTTATAAACAAATCGAGGAATTTTTAAATGATTAATGCATTACGTGGAATGAAAGATACCCTATCCCCACAAAGTGAAATTTATCAATATATTATTGCGACATGCACTCGTATTGCGCAAAATTATGGTTTTTCGTTTATGGAAACGCCGATTTTAGAAGAAACAGCGCTTTTTAAACGCAGCGTAGGTGAGAGCAGCGACATTGTTGGTAAAGAGATGTATCAGTTTATTGACAAAGGTGAAAACGATGTCTGTTTGCGCCCTGAAGGCACTGCAGGTATTGTAAGAGCCTTTATTCAACAAAAGTTTGATAAAGCAGGTGGTAACAGACGCTTTTTCTATCACGGTCCAATGTTTCGGTATGAGAGACCTCAAAAAGGACGACTACGACAATTTCATCAGTTTGGGGCGGAGAGTTTTGGTGAAGGTGATGTGAGAGAAGATGCAACGATTATTTTGATGCTAAAAGCGATGTTTGAAGCGCTTGGAATTGGTTTTACCTTGGAAATAAACTCCTTGGGATGCCCTGCTTGTATGCCACAGTATCGCACAACACTGGTCAAATTTTTAGAGACTCGTGAAGGGTTATGCGAAGATTGTGAAAGAAGAAAGCTTACCAATCCTATTCGTGTACTGGATTGTAAAAACGAACACTGTAAAACATTGCTTGCAGATGCTCCATTAATTACCGAGAATTTATGCGTTACATGTAAAGATGATTTTACAACATTGAAACGTATCTTAGATCAATTTGGCGTGTCTTATTTGGTCAATCCAAAGCTGGTTCGTGGACTTGATTATTACTCCAAAACAGCCTTTGAATTTGTAAGCTCTGAAATTGGTGCACAAAGTGCTATCGCTGGTGGTGGACGTTATGATCGTCTGGTGGAATTTTTAGATGGAAAATCAACACCTGCGGTTGGTTTTGCAATGGGTATTGAGCGTTTAATGGAACTGGTAAAAATGCCAGAAATCGAACGTGAGGGATACTATATCGGTGCCTTGTGTGATGAAGCATTAGATGTTGTTTTTGAATTGGTGGATCGCAAACGGAAAACAGAAAAAGTCCTCACCGATTATGATGCAAAATCGCTCAAAAATCATCTTAAAATCGCTGACAAAAACTTTGTAAAATTTTGCGTATGTATCGGAGAGGATGAGCTTTCAAAGCAGAGTGTTTGGATCAAAGATCTTGTGAGTAAAGAAGAAAAAATTATTAATATTGCGCATTTTTAAGGAGCAAGACATTGGACTACGGCATTAAAACATGGGGAAACGATAACTTTTTTATCGAAGATGGTAAAGTAAAAGTTAACACAGGCTGTGAGCCTTCGTTAATAGAGATTATTCAAGAGATACGCAAAGATGGTATCCGTGGTCCTATTCTTTTAAGATTTCCTCATCTGATTCAAAAGCAGATCCGTATGATTTACAAAAGTTTTTCTGATGCGAAAAAAGAGTTTAACTATGAGGGAAAATTTAGTGCGGTTTATCCTCTTAAGGTCAATCAGTTTCCTAATTTTGTGAAGAACCTTGTCTCTCTAGGAGAAAAATATCACTATGGGCTCGAAGCTGGCAGTAAAGCGGAGCTTATTTTAGCGATGGCGTACAACAATCCAGATTCGCCTATTACGGTCAATGGCTTCAAAGACAATGAGATGATCTCTTTAGGCTTTATTGCTGAGGAAATGGGGCATGACATTACGCTAACGATTGAAGGACTTAATGAGCTTGAGAGCATTATTTCCATTGCCAAAGATCGTTTTGGGTGCGTGCCCAATATTGGTCTTCGTATTCGCCTTCATAGCTCAGGTATTGGTATTTGGGCGAAGAGTGGCGGTATTAATTCCAAGTTTGGTTTGACTTCTACAGAGCTTCTTGAAGCGGTTAACATGATTCGTGATGCCAATTTACTAGATAAATTTACAATGATTCACTTTCATATTGGTTCTCAAATCACCGACATTGCACCGTTGAAAAAAGCCCTTCGAGAAGCGGGGAATATTTATGCAGAACTCTGTCGCATGGGTGCAACGCATCTTCGTGCGATTAATCTTGGTGGCGGTTTAGCCGTTGAGTATTCACAACATAAAACAACGCTTCATAAAAACTATACCTTAAGCGAGTATGCCAACGACGTTGTGTACTTACTCAAAGATATTGCGACACAAAAAGGGGTTCATGAACCCGATATTTTCATCGAATCAGGTCGTTTTGTAGCCGCGCATCATGCAGTATTGGTTGCCCCTGTTTTGGAGCTTTTCTCGCAAGAATATACCGATATGAAACTTAGACCCAAAGAGGTTAACCCTCCTCTTGTTCAAGAGTTGTATGATCTTTTAGGAACGATGAACCGTAAAAATGCCCTGGAATTTTTACATGATAGTATTGATCATATGGAGTCCTTACTGACTTTGTTTGATTTGGGTTATATTGATCTGCAAGATCGTTCCAACACCGAAATTTTGGTCAATCTGATCATCAAAAAAGCCGTTGGTTTGGTTGCAGATAAAAAACTCAGTGAGATTCTAGACATTCAAGACCGTGTTCAAGAGCGCTATTTGGTGAACTTCTCACTCTTCCAGAGCTTGCCAGATTTTTGGGGGATTGGTCAGACGTTTCCTGTCATGCCTTTGGATCGTTTGGATGAAGTCCCAACGCGTTCCGCCTCTTTATGGGATATTACCTGCGATAGCGATGGCGAAATTGGGTTTAATACCGAAACACCCCTCTTCTTGCATGATGTAGACATTAAAAATCGTGACTATTTCTTAGGCTTTTTCTTAGTAGGGGCTTATCAGGAAGTATTGGGTATGAAACACAACCTTTTTACTCATCCAACAGAAGCTACTATTGTCATTGACGATGATGGCTATAAAATTGAGAATATGCTTGAATCCCAAAGTATTAGTGATATTTTAGAAGATCTTGATTATGATATCAAAGAGGTTCAAGAAAATCTCAATGATCGTATTGAAGCTTCAGATAATATCAGTGAAAAAGAGAAAAAACACATCTTAGGTGAGATTTATCTCTTCTTAAATGACAACGGCTATCTTAAAACGATTAATAATGAGGATAATGTGCAATGAACTCTGTCTCCTTGTGGGAAAAAATTAAAGAAGATTTTTCCCAACCGATTCTGCATGACCCAGCCATAAACTCTAAAATAGAGCTTTTTTTCAACTATCCAGGCGTATGGGCTTTGGCAAATTACCGCATCGCACATGCTTTACATGTAAAAGGGTTTCGTACCCTTGCTCGCGCTATTATGGGCATTTCACAGATTATTACCAACATTGACATTCACCCTGCTAGCACGATTGGTCGTCGTGTCTTTTTAGATCATGCCTTTGGGGTGGTCATCGGTGAGACAGCGATTGTGGGAGATGATGTTTTGATTTATCAAGGGGTCACGCTGGGTGGTGTTAGCTTAGATCGCGGTGTGAAACGCCATCCTACTATTGGCAATCATACGGTTATTGGTTCGGGTGCTAAAATCTTGGGTGATATTATCATCGGTGAAAATTGCCGCATTGGTTCCAATTCAGTTGTGGTAAAAAGTATTCCCAACGACTCCACTGCTGTAGGTGTTCCTGCGCGTATCATAGACAAAGGACGCGATAAAAACCCAATGGCACACAATAAAATCCCTGATATTAACAAAGAGCTTTTTATCTATATGTTCAAGCGTATTAAGATTTTGGAAGAAGCTGTGCTAACCACCAACAAAGATCTTAAAATCAAAGACGACGAACTCGAAGCCATTTATAAATGCTATTTGGAATCCGTTAAAGAGTAAATGTTTACGTTTGTTTACTCTTTTTACTTCCTTTCTTTTAACTTTTTACACTCTAAACTTCTTTAAATGTAAGCTTTACATTTTCACTATTTTGTAAACCTATTGTTTTACAATTTTGTATATATGCCCTCAATTATTTTTCTTTCATATCTTTTTAAAGCCCTTTAATAGCCACTTTTCTTCACTTTTTAACTCAGGAATACTCCATGCAATAAGTGCTGGGATGATTGACTATATTAAAAAGGAGAAACCCGCTATGCCACATCATGAATTTGAATGCAGTACCTGCATTCCAGAGAGAAAATCACATGCGGTTGTGAAAGGTGAAGGCGAGGATCTTACTTCTTGTCTTCCAGAAGGACATCTTCTCACCATCCCTGGAACCATTTCAGAGCGAGGTTGTGCGTATTGTGGAGCCAAACATGTTATTGGAACTCCAATGAAAGATGCGATTCATATGAGTCATGGCCCTGTTGGATGTACGTATGACACATGGCATACCAAACGTTACATCAGTGACAATGACAATTTTCAACTCAAATACACCTATGCGACCGACATGAAAGAGTCCCATGTGGTGTTTGGCGGCGGCGATTTGCTTAAAAAGAACATCATTGAAGCCTTTAAAGCGCATCCTGAAATCAACCGAATGACCGTGTATCAAACCTGCGCATCGGCATTGATTGGGGATGATATGGAAGCGATCACCAGAGACGTTCTTAAAGAAATGCCTGATAAAGATATCTTTGTTTGTAACTCTCCAGGCTTTGCTGGTCCTAGTCAATCAGGAGGCCATCATAAAATCAACATCGCGTGGATCAATGAAAAAGTTGGAACGGTTGAACCCAAAATTACGAGTGACTATGTCATCAACTATGTTGGGGATTATAACATTCAAGGCGATTGTGAAGTGATGTGCGATTACTTCAAACGTATGGGTATTCAAGTGCTTTCAAGTTTTACAGGCAATGGATCATACGATGATTTACGTAGCATGCACGGAGCACATCTCAATGTCCTTGAATGTGCACGCTCGGCTGAATACATCTGTAATGAACTTCGTGTGAAGTATGGCATTCCACGACTTGACATCGATGGATTTGGATTTGAACCACTTTCCGATTCATTGATGAAAGTGGCACGCTTTTTTGGACTGGAAGATCGCGCACAAGCGATCATTGATGAAGAGACTGCCAGATGGAAACCTGAACTTGACTGGTACAAAAAACGTCTAACGGGTGTGAAAGTCTGTTTGTGGCCAGGAGGATCAAAACTCTGGCACTGGGCAAACGTCATTCATGAAGAGATGGGCGTTGAAGTCGTCTCGTTGTATACCAAATTTGGTCACCAAGGCGATATGGAAAAAGGTGTGGCACGAGCCCAACCCGGCACGCTCGCGATTGATGATCCCAATGAATTAGAGGGTATCGAAGCGATGGAAACACTCAAACCTGATGTCATCTTTACGGGTATGCGCCCAGGAGAAGTGGCAAAAAAACGCCGTGTTCAATACCTCAATGCGCATGCCTATCATAATGGACCCTACAAAGGGTATGAGGGTTGGGTACGTTTTGCACGCGATATTTACAATGCAGCGTTCTCTCCGATTCATCAACTCTCAGGGATTGATATTAGTAAAGATCCGATTGCCATCGATAAAGGTTTTATGACCCGTAAAATGATCTCTGATGTCAAACTGACTCCAGAAGAGGCCAATGTTGAGGGCGAAAGACCGTATACGGGCGATTTTGATTGTGTGACACGACTAAGAGGCAAAGTATACGATCCTGAATTGTCTCGTAATCACGAGTCAGCAGCAGTTTAAAGGAGAAAACAATGAGCGATGAAAAAGTGAATATGCAAATGCAGTCGACACAAAGCGTTCGGATTGCTCAGATGGAAGATTATATTATGAAACATTGCCTTTGGCAGTTTCACTCTAGGTCTTGGGATAGAGAGAGACAAAACGAAGGGGTTTTAAGCAAAGCAAAGCAACTTCTGTGTGATGAAGAAGTGGCAAAAGAGACGCCCGAAGATCGTTGCTACTGGGTCGATGCCCTCTCCTTAGCCGAAGCCTTTAGAGCGCGCTTTGCGTGGTTTGCGGAAATGGATAAAGAGAGTATCAAGGTGCTGATAGAAAAGCTTAAAGAACGTATTGACTACGTCACGATTAGCGGTTCGCTCAACAAAGAGCTGACAGTTGCTCGATACTAACAAAGGATAAACCATGTCATGTGAACTCAGAGCAAAAGAGCGTACGGGTATTATTAACCCGATCTTTACATGTCAGCCGTGTGGCGCACAATACGTCAGTATTGGCATCAAAGATTGTATTGCCATCGTTCATGGTGGACAAGGGTGCGTTATGTTTGTGCGGATGCTGTTTGCGCAACATTTTAAAGATAACTTTGACATCGCCTCTTCTTCGTTGCATGAAGACAGTGCCGTTTTTGGAGCAACGGGAAGGGTTGAAACCGCCGTCGATGTCCTTTTGATGCGTTACCCTGATATTAAAGTCATCCCGATTATTACAACCTGTTCGACAGAGATCATAGGCGATGATATTGAAGGTGTCATCACTAAGCTCAATAACGGACTTTTAAAAGACAAATACGAAGGGCGTGAAGTACATCTCGTTCCCGTGCATACGCCCAGCTTTAAAGGCAGTATGGTCAGTGGGTATGATGTTGCCGTTGAGTCGATGCTCAAAGCGTTTGCAAAGAAAACGGATACACCCAATGGCAAGATCAATCTGATCACGGGCTGGGTGAATCCGGGCGATGTAACAGCCCTTAAACATCTTTTGAAAATGATGGGGATTGATGCGACGGTTCTGTTTGAGATCGAGAGTTTTGACTCTCCTTTAATGCCAAGCGGGCAATGCGAAGTCTCTCATGGTGATACGACGGTGGAAGATATGATAGGCACTGCCGATGCGATTGGCACGATTGCACTCAATCGTTATGAAGGGGGCAAAGCGGCAAAATACTTGGAGAAAAATTTCCAAGTACCTGCGATCATCGGACCTACGCCTATTGGGATTCGCAATACCGATACCTTTTTGCAACGCCTCAAAGAGATGACGGGCAAGCCCATCCCTGAGGCGTTGGTCAAAGAGCGGGGTATTGCCATAGATGCCATTACCGATCTTGCGCATATGTTCTTAGCCGATAAACGTGTGGCGATTTACGGCAATGCTGATCTTGTCATTGGTTTGGCGGAATTTTGTATCGATATGGAGATGAAACCTGTGTTGCTCCTTTTGGGCGATGACAACTCAGGGTACAAAAAAGATGCGCGCATTAAAAATCTTCAATCCAAAGTGGACTTTGATATGGAGATTATTACCAATGCGGATCTTTGGGAACTTGAAGATCGTATCAAAAACAAAGGCTTACAGCTAGATCTCATTATGGGGCACTCCAAAGGGAGATTTACCTCCATTGACAATAATGTCCCCATGGTACGTGTGGGCTTTCCTACCTTTGATCGTGCGGGTCTTTACCGTCATCCTGTTGTGGGGTATGCAGGGGCGATTTGGCTTGCCGAAGAGATCGCCAACACGCTTTTTCGTGATATGGAATATAAACGTAACAAAGAGTGGTTACTCAACGTTTGGTAGAAAAAAAGAGGGATTTTTTCTTTACATGTAAAGCTAAAATCCCTTCATTATGAATGAGGAAAAAATATGCACACAATTCGTTATAACAAGAGAATCTGTACCGATGAAGCGATGATTGAATCCTTTTTGCAAGAGACACGCGTAGGCATTGTGGCGATGGTTGATGAAGAGAATTTTCCTTATGCCATACCTGTCAATTATGTTTGGCATAAAGGGGCTATCTATTTTCATGGTATGGGAAGTGGAAAAAAAGAGAGTCTATTACTTCAAAGGCCTTCTGTTTGTTTTACTCTTTTTCATGAATACGGTACCGTAGTTGACCCCGTTCCGTGTCATGCAGATACAGCATACCGTAGTGTTGTCATTTTTGGTAAGGCAGAAAAAGTAATGGACGCTGAAGAATCAGCCTTAGTTCTTCAAAAATTACTTGACAAATACACACCCAATTACTACAAACATCAATTATCAGGAAGTTTGATCGAAAAGTATCGTTCCACACATGATGGAAAAGCTGTTTCTGTTTTTAAAATTGAACCAACAACATTGACCGCTAAAGAAAATATAGCGCAAGAGAGTGAATTGTTTAATAAAGAGGCATTTTTGAATGAATGAGACTAGAACATAGCAGTAAAATAACGTAGTATAAATAACTATACTACGTTTAGGTGACATTCATCCCATCTGAGGAGATACACAGTGGATACGATTTGCATCAGCCCTATCCAAGATTGCCCACGCTATCAAGAGCTCAGAGTTTTATATGAAATTGCACTCGCTTTAAAAGGGAGTGAACTTGGCATAGAAATAGCATTTGAAAAGACGCTCAGCCTTCTTAAGAGGCATTTTTATATGGATAAAAGTATTTATTATGCGCTTAATGATGAAAGTAATGAACTTGAAGTGTTAAGTTCGGCAGGGCTAAGTAAACGGCAAGAAGTCTTAGCTACCTATAAAGTGGGCGAAGGTGCAACGGGATTATGTGCACAATTTTTAGAGCCTGTTGTGATTGAAAATATCCATCAAAATATTCTCTTTCTCAATAAAAGCTGCAGTTTAAAAAAGAGTGAGATTTCTTATCTTGCCATACCAGCCCTTTCTCAAAATAAACTTTTTGGTGTTTTAGGTGTGAGTTTAACTCAAAAGTCGCTTTGCAATATTGAAGAGATGGTGACAATCTTAACCATTACCGCTTCGCTCATGGCGCAATCACAACAAATCTACCAAACAATCAATGATGAAAAAAAGCGTCTTAAAGAAGAAAAACTCTACTACAAAGAGGAGATATTAAAGCAGAACGAAATCATAGGTTACAGTCCTGTAATTCAAGATGTTTTAGAGATTATTGGCAAAGTAGCGTGTACCAATTCAACGATTTTTATCAGCGGTGAGACGGGAACGGGCAAAGAGCTTATCGCAAAAGCCATTCATAATTACAGTCATCGTAAAGAGAAGCCTTATATCAAACTCAATTGTGCTGCCATTCCTGAAAATCTTTTGGAGACAGAACTTTTTGGGCATGAACGAGGCGCCTTTACGGATGCCAAAGAGATGCGTAAAGGTCGTTTTGAACTGGCACATGAAGGAACACTTTTTTTGGATGAGGTTGGCGATCTAAGTCTAAGTCTCCAAGCAAAACTGCTGAGAGTCCTGCAAGAGCAAGAGTTTGAAAGACTTGGTGGAACAAAGACGATTAAAGTTGACGTGCGCATTGTGGCGGCCACAAATCGTGATATTAAAGAGATGGTACGCCAAGGAAGCTTTAGAGAAGACCTTTTCTACAGGCTCAATGTCATTCCCATTCACTCCCCTCCTTTGCGTGATCGAGGTGATGATATCATCTTGCTTGCATGCTATTTTTTGGAGCGTTTTTGCAGACGTCATGGCAAAGAGCGTACCTTGTTGCCTGATGCCCAAATGATGCTCAAAGAGTACACATGGCCTGGTAATATTAGAGAGTTGGAAAACAGTATGGAACGTATTGTTCTTCTTGCTCCCTCTTTACATGTAAACGCTCAAGTAATTTTTTCCGTACTTCCAGCAAAGACAAAAATTCCTACTAAAGAAGTTGAAACTAAGGCAGATTTGGAAGATTTGGAGCGACAAGCCATTATAAGAGTGTTACGAGAATCAAGAGGCATTAAAATAAAAGCAGCCAAGAAATTGGGCATAACCAATCGCCAAATAGGCTATAAAATTCAAAAATATGAAATTTGCATGCAAGAATATCTGGAGTAATGAACGATTAAAGGAAATCTGATGTCACGTTTTTTTTCAATTAAGGAGCTTTATAATGAGTCTTCATGTTCGCATAGCGGCGATAAAGAGAAAAAAAATATTTGTGAAAGACTTCATCCTGGATCATCGATTAGTGATTGTGCTTTAGAGGGAGCCTTTAAGTTTTTAAGTTCATATGAAGATTGTGCGCATCTGATCTATTCATCTTCGACGTGCTTTACAACCACATCCATTGAAAAATCTTCCCAACCACAACATTCAAACTATTTTTGCAGTAACCTAGACCTCAATGATATTATCTTTGGTGGCGCTTCAAAACTGAAGCTACAACTGGATCACATTGTCACTCTTTGCCAACCCAAAGTTGTTTTTATCTATATAACGTGTGTTACTTCGCTCATTGGTGAAGATGTAGATGCCATTGCACAACAGAAGCAGCAAGAACATGGTATTCTTATTGTCCCCATCTTAGCCGCTGGTTTTTTGGGTGCGAGTAATTTTGGGGCGCGCATTGCAAGTATGACACTTTGCGAACATCTTATAGGGCTTAAAGAGCTTGCAAAAGAAACAGCGTATGATGTAAATTTAATCAGCTGTGATGCCAGTTCTGAAGAGATGAAAATTTATTGTGATTTGATTGAGAGTATAGGTTTACGGGTTCTTGCTACCTTTGGCAGGGGCAATTCTATTGAACCTATCTTGTCCGCACATAAAGCCAAACTCAATATTGTAATTTCTGCCAAACCACTCGCAACCATGGCACGAAAAATGGAAGAAATATGGGACATTCCTTGGGTTCAGGTTTCTTTTTTTGGAAAATATGCCACATCCGATGCTTTACGTACGATTGCTGAAGTTTTTAATGATGGAAAATTGAGTCGCAATACACAAAAGGTCATTGCTTTTGAAGAAAAAAAATTGGCAGAGCAATTAGAGCTTTTCAAAGATAGCTTGTATGCAAAAAAAGTTCTTATTAATCTTCAAGGAACGCTATCGTGGGCGTATATTCCTCTTTTACGAGAGCTAGATATGCATGTGGTCGCAACGTCTATTGAAAATATAACAGAGGATGATAAAGAACAAGCGATTCGTCTTCTACTTGGCAAAGGAATGTTTATGTATGAGCCAGAAAATGAGCAAATGGATATTATTGAAGAAGAGAAGATTGATCTTTTGATTACAAACAGTGATAATGTCTATGCCGCAGTTCAAACAAAAATCCCCTTTCTCAATATAGAGAAGGCAAAAGAAAAAAATTATGTGGGGTACCGTGGTATTTTAGAATTTGCTTACATTCTTGAAAATACCTTGAAAAATCCTCTCTTTAAAATCGTTTACCGTGAAGCTCCTTGGTTAGGATAAATTTATTTAAAAAATTAAAAGAAAACTTCAGAAAACGGTTGAATTTTCGCTATAATCTGCACGATATTTTTATAGAGGAATGTTTCATGCTATCAAAAAGAATCCAAGTCTTATCACCCTCTTTAACTTTGGCTATTACGGCTTTAGCAAGAGATCTTAAAGCTCAAGGAAGAGATATTCTTAGCTTTTCGGCTGGTGAACCAGATTTTGACATACCACAACGTGTCAAAGATGCCGCGATTGAAGCCATTCAAAATGGTTTTTCAAAATATACTGCAGTAGCAGGTACGCCCGAAGTGCTTAAAGCAATTGCTGGCAAACTTAAGCGTGAAAATAACCTCGATTACAAGCCTTCTCAAATTGTAGTCAACGTTGGTGCAAAACACTCATTGTTTAACATTTTTCAGGCGATTCTTAATGAGGGTGATGAAGTGATTATTCCTTCACCTTATTGGGTAACCTATCCTGAAATTGTGAAATACTCTGGTGGTACACCTGTGTTTATAGAGACAGATGAAGCAACTGGCTTTAAAATAACACCAGCACAACTGAAATCTGCCATTACACCTAAAACAAAAGTGCTTTTGTTCAATACGCCATCCAATCCAACGGGAGCTGTTTATTCAAAAGTCGAACTTGAAGGTTTAGCTGAAGTTCTTAAGGGAACCAATGTTTTAGTGGTTTCGGATGAGATGTATGAGAAAATTTTATTTGATCATTTGAAATTCACCTCTGTTGCATCGATTAGTGAAGATATGTTCAACCGAACTATTACTGTCAACGGTTTGAGTAAATCTGTCTCGATGACAGGATGGCGATTTGGCTATTTAGCCTGCCCTATTAAAGAGATTGTAGATGCGATTGTTGATCTTCAAGGTCAAAGTACCTCTAATATCAATTCTATTACGCAAAAAGCAGCCATTCCAGCGCTTAATGGCCTTGTAGATGATGATATTGAAAATATGCGTGCAGCTTTTGAGAGGCGTAGAAATATGGCATATGATTTACTGAACAATATTAAAGGTATTTCAGTCATGAAACCAGAAGGTGCTTTTTACCTTTATGTCAATACCAAAGCTGTTGAAAATGATTCAATGAAGTTTTGTGCAAAACTCTTAGAAGAAAAAGGTGTTGCCGTGGTTCCAGGTCTTGGTTTTGGATCAGATGGTTATTTTAGACTCTCTTTTGCAACCGACGATACCACGATTCAAGATGGTATAGGACGTATTAAAGCGTTTGTTGAAAACTACAAATAACTCTTATTGAAGGGCACTTTTTAAAAAGTGCCCTCTTCTTTCAAAAATATTCTTCAATATTAATATGGTTTTGGTACAATTCCGACATTATTTTTACATACACACTCTTATAAAGGTTAGACATGAATAAATATGTCATCACACTTGCGAAAACATGCTTGGGCTGTAAAAAACCATCGTGTCGTACGGGATGTCCTGTTGGCACACCCATTCCAGAAATGATTCGTCTTTTTTTAGCAGGAGAAATTAAAAAAGCAGGAAAAATGCTTTTTGACAATAATCCTCTTTCTGTTATCTGTTCTATGGTTTGTCCACATGAAAAACATTGTGAAGGTCACTGTATTCTCAATAAAAAAGGAACGGCAGTCAGTGTTGGAAGTATTGAAAATTATATTTCTGATCTTTACATAAACGATCTTCAGTTTGAAAAACCTGTAAAAAATGGTAAAAAAGTGGCGATTATTGGAAGTGGTCCTGCGGGAATCTCTTTAGCCGTTATTTTAGGTGCTAAAGGCTATGAAATTACAATGTACGATGCTCACGATAAAATTGGTGGAGTATTACGCTACGGTATTCCTGATTTTAGGCTCAATAAAGATATCTTAGACACGATTGAAACGAAATTACGCCAATTGGATGTTACAATTCGCCCTAATATAACGGTGGGTAAAAACATTACCATTGGTGATCTTTTTAGAGATGAATTTAAAGCTGTTTTTATTGGTACAGGGGTTTGGTCTCCTAAAAAACTTGGTATTAAAGGTGAAAGTTTAGGTCATGTCCATTTTGCTATTGACTATCTCAAAAATCCTTCGGTATATCGTTTAGGAGAAACCGTTGTGGTTTTAGGTGCGGGAAATGTTGCTATGGATGTTGCTAGAACGGCGGTCAGACACGGTGCTCGTGAAGTGATCATTATGTACCGTAAAGGTATGGAAGATATTCCCGCATCGCACCATGAAGTTGAATGTGCCAAAATTGATGGTGTTAAGTTTGAGCTTTACAAACAGCCTATTGAAATTAGTGAAAAAGGTGTTATTTACAGTAGCACGGATGCAAGTGGCGAAGAAGGTTTACTTGAAGCAGATTCTATTTTAGTGGCTATTAGTCAAAATCCTAAAGATAACATTGTTCAAACTGCGAAACAGATTGAAGTCGATGGTAAAGGTTTGGTTGTGACGGATGAGTGTGGGCGGACTACTATGGAAGGCGTTTTTGCTTCAGGTGATGTGGTCACAGGAGCTAGAACGGTTGTTGAAGCAGTTGCCTTTTCAAAACGCGTTGCTGTGGCTATCGAAGAGTATATTGATACACTTTAGGAGAGAATGAGTTTTACATGTAAAAGCTTTACATGTAAAACTCTTAAATATTATTTTGTCTCTGTTCCAAAACGTGCTTTTGCATCTTGAAGAGCACTAATAAGTTCATCAAGATTCTCATAAGGAATATGTGCTTTCCAATCAGGTTCTTCCCCACTTTTTTTCAGTGCAATACCAATACTTACAACAGGGAATGATCCATTTCCATATGGCTCTTCCAAATGTGAGACTGAAATCATTCCATTTTTTGTTCCTGCTAAGGGAAATTTAGTAAGTATCGTGTTTTTTCCGCCCATGACGTAATCCTTTTAATTCTTTTTAAAAAATTTTGCGAGTTTTGCTTGCGTTTTCAACCACTCATTTTGTAATGTGAGTGGAAAACCGCCGTAAATTTTACCGCCTTCAATCGACTTTGAAACACCACCACGTGCTGCGATGGTTGCAAAATCACCAATCTCCAAATGTCCAGCTGTGGCACTTTGTCCACCCATAATGACATTACGTCCCAATTTTGTCGAGCCTGAAATACCTGTTTGAGCCACTAAAATACAGGCTTGCCCTATTTCACAATTATGTCCAATCTGAACCAGATTATCTATTTTTGTTCCTTTTTGAATAATCGTTGATCCAAAAACAGCACGATCAATTGTTGTATTTGATCCCACTTCAACATCTTCTTCAAGGATAACATTGCCACTATGATAGATTTTAATATGCTCACCCATTTTTGTATGAGCATAGCCAAAACCATCGCTTCCTATAATCGCCCCTGCTTGAATAATACAGTTATCTTGGATGATTGAATCATCATACACAACAACATTAGGGAAAATTTTAACGTTTTTACCAATTTTAACATTGGCACCAATGGTGACGTTCGGCATAATCTCTGTGTCTTCCTCAACCACACTATTGCTACCAATAACCACATTTGGACTAATGAAACATTTTTCTGAAATATGGGCAGGTGAAGAGGTATCAAAGGCTTTTTTAGCAAAATATATACTTGCATACGCCATACTTAAATGGGGATTGTCACTGATAAGCGCTTGAGATGTTTTGGGTAGATATGCTTGATACGCTGAGGAAAGAATCACAACGCCTGCTTTTGTATTTTGCAAGTCAGTTAAAAGTTTTGGATTGTCAAAGAAAGTAATTTGAGAGGAAGTTGCCTCCTTGAGTGTTGCAAAAGAGGTAACTTCCTTATCTATACCTGAAAATTCAAGCGAAATTGCTTGAGCAAGAAGGCTAAGTTTCATTAAATATCCATTGCGACAGAGCCGCTTCTTACGATGTCTGTTGGGTTGTATTTTTTAACCGCTTTTAAAAAATTATCGATACGATCATAATCATCTGCAACCATGACAACGATAAAATCCTCACCACTACTCGCAATCGTTCCATTATACGCTTTAAGCATGGCATCAAGCCCATTAAAGTCTTCATTGAGAGGAATCTTGACCAGCGCCATCTCTTTTTCAACAAACTGACCTGATTCTATGACTTTGTACGTAGGTATCAATTTATGCAATTGCTTTACAATTTGCTCCAAAACAGGAGCACTGCCTGAGGTCACAATCGTCAACCGTGATAGATTTGTTTTAGGTATTGGCGCAACTGTAAGTGAGTCAATATTGTAACCACGTCCTGCAAAAAGACCTGATATACGTGACAAAACACCGTCTTCATTTAAAACGATAACCGATAAAACTCTTCTGATATGTTCCATCGCTTACTCCTTATACTCAAGCATCATATTGTAAAGCGTTCCACCTGCTGGAACCATTGGTAAAACGTTCTCAAAGCGATCAACTTGAACGTCAATCATACAGACAGTGTTACTTTCAACAGCCTCTTTAAGGGCTTTATCAAACTCATCTTTGGTTTTAACTCTAAAACCGCGTCCTCCAAAGCTCTCAACCAGTTTGACAAAGTCAGGCTGTACTGAAAGATCGGTTGAAGAGTAGCGTTTATTGTAAAAGAATGTTTGCCATTGACGAACCATTCCCAAGAACTGATTATTTAAGATGATATTAACCACAGCTACTTTATTTTCAACGGCAGTCATCAACTCTTGAATATTCATCAAAATAGAACCATCACCCGTAAAATTGATAACAGTTTTTGAAGGCACCGCCACTTTGGCACCAATGGCTGCTGGAAGACCATAACCCATCGTTCCGAGTCCACCACTCGTAATCCATTGACGAGGATAAGAGAAAGGATAAAACTGTGCTGCCCACATTTGGTGCTGCCCAACATCCGTACAGATAATGGCTTTATCACCAAGTATCTCACCAACGCGCTCTATCGCCCATTGTGGTTTAAGAATCTCATTTGAATCTTCATATTTCAATGGATGGATTTCACCATAACGCTTTAACAAATCACGCCAAGGTTTATATTTGTTTTCATCAATTTGTTCTTTGGCTAAAGGAATCATCGCCTCTACAACATTTTTAAGATCACCTACGATGGGATAATCAATTGGAACAATTTTTCCAATACTACTTGGATCGATATCAACATGAATGATTTTAGCATGTTTTGCAAATTCGCTCAGTTTTCCTGTAACCCTGTCATCAAAACGTGGTCCAAAAGCAATCATGAGGTCTGCTTCGCTCATGGCCATATTGGCGCTATAGCAGCCGTGCATTCCAAGCATTCCAAGTAGTAATGGGTTTTCATCGCCCATAACGCCGCGCGCCATCAACGTCTCAACCGCAGGAATGCCGCAGATTTTTGCAAATTCACGTACTTCATCACTTGCATTTGAGTTAATCGCACCACCGCCAATATAAAGAACAGGACGTTTTGCTAAAGCAATAGCTTCAATCGCTTTTTTAATCTGTCTTGGATTGCCTTTGTAGGTTGGCTTATAGGTTTGCATTTTAATTTCACTTGGATAGGCGAAATGGCCAATTTGTGCTGTGACATCTTTGGGAATATCGACATGAACAGGACCAGGACGACCACTTCGTGCAATGTAAAATGCCTCTTTTAAAATACGTGGCAAATCTTTGACATCTTTAACTAAGTAGTTATGTTTGACACAAGGACGACTAATACCTACCGCATCAATCTCTTGAAACGCATCGGTTCCAATCATACTAATAGGAACTTGACCGCTAATCACAACCATAGGGATAGAATCCATATAGGCTGTTGCAAGACCTGTGACAGCATTGGTAAAACCAGGACCACTGGTAACAAAGGCAACGCCTACATCACCCGTTGCGCGTGCATAACCATCTGCTGCATGTAAAGCTGCTTGTTCGTGTCGTGTTAAAATATGTTTAAAATAGTTTTGTTTGTAAACTTCATCATAAACATTCATGATAGCACCACCAGGATAGCCAAAGACGACGCTGACATTCTCCTTACGTAGTGCTTCTATGACCATTTGGGAACCGCTTAACTCCATGACCTCTCCTTTCATATTTTTGATGATACTTCTTGTAAAAAAAGTGGGTTATTATAGCAAATAAAGATTAAAGAAGGCTCATTTTTGGGGCATATGTTATGATTTGTTCAAATTGTAACACTGCTCAAGTGCGACACCTTCTCTGAGTCCATCATCAATTACGATGCAACTTTCAAAGCCAAGTTTTTTCATAATTGCTTTGACAATTAAGATACCAACAATGACTAAATCCCTACGATTCGTGCCTGTATAACGCTCTGCATCTTCTTCATTCATCAAAGATAAACGCTCATATGCTTCATCAAAATCCTTTACATGTAAAACGGTTCCATTCACAATAGTCGCATCATAATGAGCATAATCCAAGCCTTTTAAAAATGCGGCAACCGTTGTTGGTGTTCCTGCTGTTGTTACTAATTGTAAAAAATTGGAAGAAATTGGATCGTGTTGAGTCATAAAATCATCAATGGAATTAACGATACGCGTTACATGTAATTCACGATCAAGTGAATATCTCTCCGCTACATTGATAATTCCAAAAGGAAAGCTTTGTGACTGTTTTGTACCATCTTTGCAAAAGGTAAATTCTGTTGAACCTCCACCAAGGTCAAATAAGGCATAGGTTTGATGTTTAAACCCTTCGCGCTTGAGGGCATTTTCAACAGCAAGTGATGTGAGATATGCTTCTTTTTCACCTGTTATAATCTGAAAAGTAAGGCCAAAAATTGTTTCGATTTCTTTTAAAATTTCCCCAGCATTCGAAGCAATGCGCATCGCTTCAGTGGTTACACAGAAACAGCGTTCATTTTTAAAATCAAAGATATGAGAGGCTTCATATAGGGCATTCAAGATATTTTGTTTGG
Source organism: Sulfurospirillum diekertiae (assembly GCF_011769985.2). Classification (NCBI taxonomy): domain Bacteria; kingdom Pseudomonadati; phylum Campylobacterota; class Epsilonproteobacteria; order Campylobacterales; family Sulfurospirillaceae; genus Sulfurospirillum; species Sulfurospirillum diekertiae. The sequence goes on along the minus strand of NZ_CP039734.2, from coordinate 1,413,632 downwards.
AAGATTCACAAATCAATCCCGTTACATGTAAATCTTTACCTGTGCGCACAATTTTTTCATAAACATGAATACGCTCTTTTGTTTGACAATCCATTTGTACAATTCGCAAGGTATTGGAACCTAAATCACAGCCAATCATCTTCAGCCTATTTTTTTCGAAAGAGCTTCATAAAAGCGCTGATAATAAGGCGTACAAGACCTAAAAAGAGATAAACAATCGTCGTATACAAAAGTGGATGATATGGCATCTTTTGTGTACTCAGATGCATTAGATGCTCTATAGGGTGTGTCAGCCATTGATTCATATGCATTCCCAATGACAAGACAATAAAAATCAGGATAAATATAAAAAATTCTTTTTTCAATAAAGACCTTCGCAATAATAATAAATAGATGATTTTATGTAAACAAAACTTAATAATAGGTTGCATAATATAACATTATAACGACAATTTTAGAATATTATAAATAACTAAAATAATGAGGTATAATTTTTTTAACCAAGGGAAGCCTCAGAATGTTGGAAGTAGAATGGGGAGAACATACAAACAAAAAGGATGGGCAAACTATGAAATCAGACAAAATCATTGAGGAAATACTCATTGAGATTGAGAAGCATGAAGGTGGGATGTCTCGCCGTAATGCGATGAAACTTTTAGCAGCATCGCCAATTGCTGCGAGTGTCTTAGCGGGCGCTGCAACGGCAACAGAAGCACATGCTTCTAATTCCAATGCTACTGGTAAGATAGTCATTGTGGGTGGTGGCCTTGCAGGTGTCGCAACGGCTGCAAAATTGACACATAGACTCTCTAATCCTGATATTACAATTATTGAGCCAAACCCAAAATCAGTTTCGTATCAGCCTGGGCAAACACTGATCGCTGCTGGTGTGTGGAAAAAAAGTGACATTACCTATGAAACTGAAAATTTTATTCCTAAAGGTGTGAAATGGATCAAAGACTCTGTCGTAACGTTTGATCCACAAAATAATAAAGTAAAAACAGCCGATGGTACGGAAATTAGCTACGATTATCTTGTTGTCGCAACAGGATTAATGCTTAATTTTGGTGCTATAAAAGGGCTAGAAGGCGAAATTACTTCTTCTGGTGCCAATAATGACGTTGTTCGTAATAAAGTAGGAAAAGATGGTGTTTACTCTATCTATTTTGCGGATGGTGCTGTTGATACACAAAAAGGTATTGAAGAACTGATTGCTAAAGCAAAAGCGCATAAGGGATCCGAAAAACTCCAAGCAATTTTTACCGATCCTGATACTGCTATTAAATGTGGTGGAGCTCCTAAGAAAATTATGTACATCACACATGATTTACTCAAAAAAGCAGGTGTTCGCGATAAAGTAGAATTAACCTTCTGCCCATCAGGTGATAAAATGTTTGGTGTGCCTGAATATAGCGCTGCTATTTTAGAGCAATTTAAAGCAAGAGACTTTAAATGGGAATTTAAAACCAATTTAGTAGCGATTGATACAGAGAAAAAAGTAGCGACATTTGAGAAAAAATGGCTTGAAAAAGGTGAGTATGACGAAGACCTTAAAGAATATACCATGGTTTCTATGAGTAAAAAAGTTGATAAAAACTACGATTTTATTCATATTACTCCTCCACAAAAAGCATCAGATATTGTTGGTAAATCGCCTATTGGTTCAAGCAAAGGCTGGGTTCCTGTTGTGAAAGAAACCCTTCAACATGTAACCTATAAAAACGTTTTTGCCCTTGGTGATATTGCTGCTGTTCCTATGGGAAAAACAGGTGGTAGTGCGCGTAAACAATATCCTGTTGTTGCAGAGAACCTCATTGCTGTTATGGAAAAACAAGAAAAACTTCCTGCTGCCTACGATGGTTATACGGTTTGTCCTTTGATTACGAGTATTGGAACGGTTATGCTTGCTGAGTTTAATTGGACAGCAAAACCTACACCTTCTTTCCCTCTTGATCCAACACAAGAGCGCTGGATTTGGTGGTTGCTTAAAGTCTATGCACTTAAACCTATGACAGTTTATGGCATGCTCTCTGGCAGAGCCTAATTTTGTTGATGATACATAAAAAGGAAAAACTTATGAAAAAAATGAATTTAGCACTTTCTCTAGCAGCAGTTGCCTTAGTTGTTTTAAGCGGGTGTGGTGATAAACCAAAATCGGATGTTGCTACTTATAAATATACTCCAGCACAAGTTTATGCTGAGACTTGCGTACATTGTCATGGTCCAAAAGGCGAAGGTATCGCTGAGAAGAAAGCACCTGCGCTGACCAAGCAAAGTATTCAAGAACTTGAAATGTCACTTTTTGATATTAAAAATGGTGGTCTTGGACAGTCCACAGCAAGTGAGCATGATATTATGGAACATAATATGAAGAAGCTGGCTGAAAAAGGCTACGACTACGATATTAAAATGATGGCAAACTACCTTCACAATGCGTTCTATGTTGCTAAATAAAATTTGAATATGATGTTTTTGGTGTACAACACACCAAAAACATCTGAAAGTTACTTATGAATAAAAGATCTGATGAAGTTTTTGTTTGGCCGTTGTGTACACGTATTATTCATTGGATTATTGCTACTTCTTTTCTCCTTGCTTTTGTGACATCTTTCGATCGCACTCTGTTTGAATGGCATCTTGCTTTTGGTTTTATTTTTGGAATCATGTTGCTTTTTAGAATTATTTGGGGATTTTTTGGTCCTAATTATGCAACGTTTAAAACGTTCAAATTAAAATACAGTGAGCTTCAAAGCTATTTTATTGAAAAAGTGCAAAACAGATGGCGAAAAATTCATGCAGGACATAATGCCGCATCAAGTTGGTTTACACTGATTGTTTTAGGTTTGGGGAGTTGGATTGTTTTGAGTGGACTTTTACTGCAAGGGACACAAGAAGCAAGCGGTCTTTTTTCACGTTTAAATGCGCATTATTTTCGCTTTTCTTCGGCATTGCTATTGTTTCATGAAATACTTTCTTATCTCCTTTTTACTTGGGCAATGATTCATATTGTAGGTGTTTTAATTGAACAGTTTTACCATAAGACACATATGCTTTTTGCAATGATTACAGGGTATAAAAAAGCGGAAGGTCAAGATGCAGCTGTTTCGATAGTACGACATCTTTTTGCCTATTCAGCAATTATTTTATCTATGATGACGCTCTTTTTTGTTGCGCGACCTCAGGATACTTTTTTAACAAAGAGCTTATTTGAGCGGCGAGATTTTAAAGCTGAAAATAGCACTTTTTATGAAAAATGCAGTAAATGTCATAAGATCTATCCACCATTTATGTTACCACATGACTCATGGATTCGTCTTATGGATGGTCTTGAAAACCACTTTGGTGAACAGATTAGAGAAAATAACATTACTCAAAGCGAGCAAATGAATATTAAAGCGTATCTTTTAAGCCATAGTGCAGAGAGCTCGTCTCATAAACTTGCTTTTAAAACCTTAGAATCACTGGGCGAGATGCGTCCTATTTCCATGAGTAAAGTTCCCTATTGGCGAGAAGCACACAAAAATATTGATAAAAAAGTCTATCAATCTTTACATGTAAAAAATGCTTCAAATTGTTTTGCTTGTCATGAAGATTTTGAATATGGGATATTGGAAAATAGACGTATCCATATACCTAGATAATGATGAAACTTTTTCGAAATCATATTTTGGCTATAATAATTCCTAAAAACGAAGGATGTCATAATGCTTCTAGGCGTAAATATCGATCATATTGCAGTGCTTAGAGAGGCACGAAAGATTAACGATCCTGATCCACTTGATGCAGTTTCTTTGGTTAAACGTGCTGGAGCTGATCAGATTACCATCCATTTGCGAGAAGATAGACGTCATATTAATGACGATGATGCTAAAAAAATTATTGAAACGTCTCAACTTCCTATCAATTTAGAGTGTTCTATTAATGCCGAAATTATTGACAAAGTGCTTCAATTACATCCGCATCGAGCTACGCTTGTTCCAGAAAAGCGTGAAGAAGTGACAACAGAAGGTGGACTGGATGTTGTTAAAAACAAAGAGATCATTACAGAGATCGCAAAAAGACTTAAAAAAGAGCATATTGAACTTTCGTTATTTATTGATCCCAATAGTGCTATGATCGAAGCTTCAAAAGAGATCAACGCTGAGTGGATTGAGTTACATACGGGATTGTATGCCAATATTTATGCGATGCTCTACTCTAATCTATCACGTTCAAGACACAGTATCAAAGAGCTTGAACTGGATCGTGAATCTTTACATGTAAAGCTCCTTGAAGCAACCCATGAGCTTGAAAAATCTGCAAAACAAGCACAGCAATTAGGGCTTAAGGTAGCTGCAGGGCATGGACTAAACTACCAAAATGTTAAGCGTATTTTAGATATCAAAGAGATTTGCGAGCTTAATATTGGGCAGAGTATTATCGCACGTTCCATTTTTGTAGGGTTTGAGACTGCCGTTAAAGAGTTGTTAGGATTAATACGATGAAAAAAATAGCGATTAGCATTGGAGATTTAAATGGTATTGGTTTAGAGATTGCTCTGCGCGCACATCAAGAGGTGCAAAAGCTCTGCGATCCAATTTATTGTATCAACGAAAATATGCTTGGTTGGGGCGCGGCACTTTTAGATTTAGATGTCCCTAGTGACTTTGAAATACGTGATTGTGGCAAGGTTTTTGAGATTGAAGCGGGTGTTTGTAGCGCTGAAGCGGGTGAAAGCTCATACGATTCGTTTATTACCGCTGTTGCACTGGCTAAAAGCAATGAAGTTAGCGGTATCGTCACGCTTCCTATTAACAAAGAGTCATGGGCCTTAGCAGGTCTTGAGTATAAGGGACACACCGATGCACTGAGCGATCTTTTGGGGTGTGAAGCCATTATGATGTTAGGTTGCGAAGAGATGTTTACCATACTTTACACTCATCACATTCCACTGCGCGATGTTCCGCATGAAATTAAAGCAAAAAAAATCAAACCTTTTTTGCTGAAAGTGTATGAAGAGATTGGCGAAGATCGTATCGCCGTTTTAGGACTTAACCCTCATGCAGGTGATCACGGTGTGATTGGCGATGAAGATGAAGAGATTAAGCGAGCGATTGAAAAAGCAAATAACTTTTTGGAACGTGAAGTCTTTGTAGGACCTTTCGTCCCTGATATGGCATTTTCAAAAGTCAATCGTGCAAAATTTCGTTATTTTGTCTGTATGTACCACGATCAAGGGTTGATTCCTCTTAAAGCACTTTACTTTGATGAGAGTATTAATGTAAGCCTTAATGCAGGTATTGTTCGCACATCTGTAGACCATGGAACGGCTTTTGACATCGCTTATAAAAATGAAAATCCTTCTACGCTTAGTTATATTAATGCCGTCAAAGAGGCCGTTAAACTTGCCACTGGAAAAACATTATTGACATTTTAATTCAAGTAATACTAAGACTAAAGATGTAATAATAATACTAGATTTAATTAAGTAATATTTAAATATTGCCTAATTATTATCTTAATATTACATCTTTGGAGGTCACGTATTATGCATATTCCAGATGGCTATCTCTCTCCTATCACATGTATCGCAACGTATGCTGCTGCATTTCCACTGTGGGTTATCGCATTTAAAAAACTCAAAGAAGAACTGAATGAAACAACACTTCCCCTCATAGCCTCTTTGAGTGCACTCAGTTTTATTATTATGATGTTTAACATCCCTATTCCGGGCGGAACCAGTGGACATGCTGTAGGTGCGTCACTCATTGCGATTTTATTCGGTCCATGGGTTGCATCTGTCTGTATCAGTCTTGTTTTATTGATTCAAGCACTCGTCTTTGGTGATGGAGGTATTACAACATTTGGGGCAAATGCCCTTGTAATGGCTTTTGCTGCCTCTTTCTCTTCTTATTATATTTTTAATATTTTTAAACAGAAAGCCTTTGCTTCTTTCTTAAGTGGTTGGGTTGGTATTGTTTGTGCATCAATTATTCTGTCGCTTTTCCTTGGTGTCCAACCCTTAATCGCAAGCGCCGATGGTCAGCCCCTCTATTTTCCTTTTGATTTTGCTTTGACCTTTCCTGCCGTTGTGGGTTCTCATGTACTCTTTTTTGGTGTGGTGGAAGGTATCTTTACAGCGATTGCCTATCGGTACATTGTCAAAAACCGTATTTATAAAGGAGCGAATGCATGAAAAAGATACTTTATCCCATACTTATCTTATTTATACTGATACCTCTTGGATTATTGAGTGAAAATCCTGCGTGGGCTGAGTGGGACAATGAATACTATCAAGAGGTTTTAGGTTTTATCCCCAGAGGGATTGAAAATGCTTTTCACTTAAGAGCACTAGCACCTGATTATACGATAGATGGGTTAAACGATGTCATCGCTTACTATCTTTCAGGGATGTTGGGAGTTGCTTTGATTTTTGGAATTTTCTATTTTCTCGGGAAAAAATTTGCGCGATAGAACTCTTTTTGGACTCTATCTTTTAGGGCTAGCTGTTATTCTAGCTAGCCATTCTTCTTATCTATTACTCTTTTTTGCTTTTATCTTGTTACTATTGGCTCGTTCTCAGTGGCTTAAAATGCTCAAAAAATCTTTTAAAGCGATTGTTTTTTTTAACATAGCCATTACCCTTGGATATTTGATAATTGCCCTTGTTCAGCAAAAACCTTGGTTGGACTATTTACTACTGTTTAACTTACGTGTTTTTGACTTAACCCTGACGACAATGCTTTTTTCCCATTATGTCAATATCGCACTTGCCCTCTCCTTTTCAAAAACATTGAGTTTTCTCTTGAGCATTTCACTTTCACAAATTTACAGCTACCAGAAGAGTTATGAAAATTTCATGTTAGCCCTTAAAAGTAGATTGATTAAAAAAATGAGTGAACGTGCTCAAAAAGAGTTTATTACCTCTGTCTTTGGTTATTTTTTTACCAAGGCATTGTATGATAGTGAAGAAAAAAGTTTGGCGCTTAAAGCAAGGGGATTTTTTGATAAAAGTTGACAATTTAGCGTATCAGTATGAAACACAATGTGTTTTAGATAAACTCTCATTTGAAGTTAAAGCGGGTGAAAAAGTTGTTTTACTAGGAAATAATGGAAGTGGCAAAAGCACGCTGCTTCGCATTCTTGCAGGACTTTATTTTGGCAAGGGAAACTATTTTTATAAAGATCAATTGATAACAAAAAAAAGCGTTGGTAAAACCTTTCGTAAAGAGATAGGGATTTTATTCCAAAATCCAGAAACAATGATGTTTAATCCAACAGTGTATGATGAGATTGCTTTTGGGCTTAGAGAGTTTGATGTGGAAAATGTCGACGAACGTGTCCATGCGATAGCTGAAAAATTTCATTTAACGCACCATCTTCAAAGCTCTCCTCTTAAACTGAGTGGTGGTGAAAAGCAAAAAGTTATGTTATGCGCTATTTTGGTTCTTGAGCCACAGTTTTTACTTTTAGATGAACCCACTGCCAATATGGATCCAAAAACAACAGGATGGTTTGTTGATATGCTCTCAGAAATGAATATCACAACCCTTATTTCAACCCATAATATCTCTTTAGCCTATGAACTTGGTGATAGAGCACTCGTTTTAAACGATAAACATCAATTGATTTATAATGGCGAAATTGAAGCGCTAATGAAAGATAAAAAGATACTGATTGAGGGAAATTTACTGCATCTTCATGCCCATAAACACAAAGACTTTCAGCACTCACACTATCATATGCATCATTTCTAGACGTTACTAAGCTTTACATGTAAAGCTTGAAGTGCTTGAATACTCTGGCTTTGATCGGCATTATCTATGACCAGATCAACCTTACGAGGTTTTTTATAGACTACATCATAATACTCTACTAAAAGTATCTTTGCTACCTCTGCGAGATGATTGCTCTCATATGCTATTTGGGCGGCTTCTTTCACACTCTTCTTAATATAAGGTGAAATCATTTGCATGGCTTGATTAAAAAAATCGGTTGTGATGCTCACATAATCTTTGAGAATTCGTTCAACGCGTTGTTCAAGAGGGGCAGTAATTTCGACACGAAAACCTTGTTGCATACGTTCATGTAACAGGGCGGGGATGGTACATTTTCCCATACGCTTACTCTCTGCTTCAATGAATATATAGGTATTTGGACTAATTTTACATAAAATTTCGCATAAAATATTTTCAAAGGCTTTTTGACTTGGTTGAGCTCCTTTAATACTACCAAAGCTCGAACCTAAATGATTGGCAAGCATTTCAAGATCAATGGACGGTTGTAGAATTTGTAAAAGCTCACTTTTCCCGCAACCTGTATTGCCCCCAAGTAAAATAAAATGGTGGTGCGGAATCGTTTCAAGATAGGTGAGTACGTGCAGGCGGTAGTTTTTATAGCCGCCCGTTAGTCTATACACTTGGTAGCCAATATGAGAGAGAATAATGGCAATAGAGCTAGATCTTAGCCCTCCTCTTGCACAATAGATACCAATTCTTGCACCAATTTTGTAATGTTTGGAAATCTCTTGAAGGTGGAGTGCAACATTTTGGCAAATATAACGAGCTCCTAGTATTTTTGCATCATTACGAGAAACTTGTTTATAGATGGTACCCACTTCTTGATGCTCAGCATCATTTAACGCATAGAAATTTTGAGCATTTGGAATGTGTGATTCATTAAATTCTTTGGGACTACGTGCATCAATCAAAAGATCAAAAGAGGATTTTTGGGTAATAAAGGCATCAATCTCGACATCATTTAACATGCAATATACTCAGGAATAAGCCCTTTAAGATGTTGGTAAATTTTTTCAAAATCAGTTCCATAAACTCTTGTGTCTGCAATTGTCGTTATAAAATTAGTATCACCCATCCAACGTGGTATAACATGGTAATGTATATGCTCAGCAATACCTGCTCCACCGCTTTTACCAAGATTCATACCTAAGTTGACACCGTGTGCTCCAAGACCCTGTTTAAGCATCTGTACACAACGCTGCACGATCAAAGAGATGTGTAACCATACTTCTGGCTCAAGCTCTTCAATGGCGTCTGTATGCTGATGGGGAATAACCATAAAGTGCCCTGGTGAGTAAGGGTAACGATTCATAACAATGAAACAGAGTTTATCGCGATAGAGTACATGATACTCTTCATCTTTTTCGGAATGTGCACTAATATTGCAAAAGACACATCCTTCGGGCTTATCACTAAAATAAGTATCACGCCATGGAGCATACAGATAGTTCATCAATCGACCTTTTTAATCGCTTCAAGAGAGGCTTGAATGTCAAGCTCACGCATAAAATATTCGCCAATCAAAAAGGCATCTGCACCCATCTTACTTAAATGTTTAATGATCTCTTTGTCGTTTAATCCACTCTCCGCAACAATGATTTTACCTTGTGGAATCAGTGGCATGAGTTTTTCGGTTAAACTCATATCCATCTCGAAAGTCTCAAGGTTACGGTGATTGATACCAATAATATTGGCTCCTGCAAAGATGGCTTTTATAAGATCTTCTTTATCATGGATTTCGACTAAAACTTCAAGTCCAAGTCGTAATGCGTACTCTAAAAGATGCTTTAATTCAGCTTTTGTCAGTGCTTTTGCAATCAATAATATAAAGTCAGCACCGTAAACAAGGGCTTCTAATATTTGGTATTCATCAACAATAAAGTCTTTGCGTAAAAGAGGCGTTGGTACATAACGTCGAATCTGGGTTAAATACTCTAAATTACCTTGAAAATAGTGAGGTTCTGTCAAAACGGAGATAGCATCAGCCCCACCGAGTTCATACGCCTTAGCAATGGTAAGAGGATCGAAATCAGCTTTGATAATACCTTTGCTTGGACTTGCTTTTTTGACTTCCGCAATAATGCGGTAAGGATTTTCTGGCGTAGATTTCAGATAAGGCTTTACATCACGAGGCATAAAAGGGTTAAAGGCAAGACTTCTGCCTAACCAATCCATCGTATACTCTTTTTTCTTTTTTTCTAAATCTTCACGGGTTCGTTTGATGATTTCATCTAAAATCATTGTGGCTTTTTCTCTTTCAAACATTTTTTAATGGCTTCAATATGGGCATTCACCTCTTCTTCGATGACATTGTCACCAAAGTATTTCATGATGGCATACGCTTCTTCGCATTTACCTTGCTTAAAGAGCCCCCAAGCAAGAGAATCCAAATAATAAGGTGAGTTTGGCTCTAATGCAAGGGCATCTTGTACTAAACGAATCCCTTTTGGTACATCAATATCATGGTCAATTAATAGATAACCATAGTAATTCATATACACGGAATCTTTGAGCAATCCTGTGACTTCTTCAAATTTTTTGGATATGGATTGCAATATTTCAGGTGTCAGTTTTGTCTTATTGAGCTCATATTCATAAATAGCCATTTTACCGAGATAATCAAGGTTCTTGCTCTCTTCGTAAAGCTTTTCAGCAAGAGCGTAGGCTTCTGTAAATTTTTTCTGTGTTGCATAAATTTGAATCAACATGTCTTGGTTTAAACCTGTTTTTTCCAAGAAGTGCGTTGCCCCTTTGATATCTTTCGTGTACAGCATTAATTCAACGATTTTTTTGGCGATCTCATCTGTTGGTTGTTCTTTATACAGTTTTTTATACGTAGCAATAAGTCCTTGAACATTGCGATCACGTCCATAAATCTCAATCAGTTTAAAACATGTATGTTCTCCGCAGCCTTCTACATTTGCATACGTTTCCAAATAAGCGACTGCGTCATCTTTACGCCCCAAAAAACGGTACAGAAGTTCAACAATATTGAGTAAAAGATCTTCTGACTGCTCTTGTTTGTAGGCACTTTCAAAATATTTAAGGGCTAAGTCATACTCTTTCATTTGCAAATAAAGATTGCCAGCGATACTGAGATGTTGTACTGTTTTATCGTACTCAATGAGTTTAAGAATCTCTTTTTCAGCTTCTTCATAGCGTTTCTCTTTAACAAGCTGTCCTACAAGCAGACGGTTAAAGTTTTTTTCCTCAGGATATTTTTGAATCCCTTGCATAATAAGATCACGTGCATCAGGATCACCTAAGACAAAGGCAAGACCTGCATCTTCCGTAAGATAAACTTTCTTTTGGCTCTGTTCATAAAGTGTATGATAAATTTTGCGTGCATTGACATAATCGCCATTTTGTTGATAATCTAATGCTTGTAAAATAAGGTTGTCTTCTTCTTCAAAAACTTTTTTTGTTGTCTCTTTGGTAACAACAACCTCTTTGGTGGCGCAACCAGCCAATAAAAAAAGGACGATTATAAACGAATAATACCGGGACATTCTGTGACTACCTCGTCAATATTTTCTTTAAAATATTCCCAAAATGGGAATGTACGACACTGTTGTGGACGTACGTCATAGATACGACACATCTTTTTTTCCATATCAAAAAAGACGCAACCATAGCCGCCTTCGTATGCGATTTCTTTAATCGTGAAACGATAGCGAATTTTTAGTAAATAGTTATTGATAAATTCCTCTTTTGATAAAGAAAGTTTCAAAGCAATAGCACGTATCTCCTCTTGCGTAACCCAAATGTATCCACTTTCTCCAATACAGCATTTACCAGAGCAACTTTGACACGCTTTGGGATCAAAAGCGTATGGATAGCCTTCATGTTTCATCATGCTTTCCATGGTACACTCTTTGTTTGAGATCGATCAAAAATAGTTTGTACATGAGGACTAAATGTTTCACCACTATAGATAAAAAGTGGTGGATGAATTTTACACAATGTTTTTGAGTTTTTACGTGCACGAATTAGTACCAAAGAAGCTTCTTTCTCTTCTTTTGGGTGTACAAAACAAATATCTTCCACATTCAATCCATTGGCAAGCAGTGTTGCCATCAAACTATCCAGTTGTTTGGCATCATAGCAGAAGAAAAAATAACCACGATTGGAAAGGCTTTTGGTAACTTTAGTGGCAAATGCAGTAAATGGAAGCGCACTACTGTGACGACTAAGACAGAGTGCATCGTTTTCACTTTTAACACCGCCTTTATGGTAAAAAGGTGGATTAGATACAATCATATCAAATTTATGCTCGAATTTCGCCTCTAAAAAATCTTTACATGTAAAGCTGGCGATCTCTATGTTATTCGCGTGTGCATTGGCTTTGGAAATTTCACAATTTTGAGCTTGAATGTCTAAAAGATTTACATGTAAAGCTGGAAAATCTCGTTTGAGTAAAAGCCCCAAAATACCGCAACCGCAACCAACATCCAGTAATTCACCTTTTGGTGTGAACGAGGCGATAAAATCATAAAGCAAAAGGGTATCACTGTTGTAGCGATACCCCTGTTCTGGCTGAAATAAGGTCATCGTTATTGATACACCCTTATCTGGAAGCCTCGTGCTTTGTCTTGCTCTATGTTAGACAGTGCATAGCTAATTTTTGCCCCTTCCCCAACATAAGTTTCAACAAGCTCTCCACCCGCTTTTGCTCTGGCTTTTCCAAGTCCAATGTTGGCAAGTCCACTAATACGATCAATTTCAGTGTCTTCAACACCCACTTTTTTATTTTTAATCAGTTTGAGTGAGGCGAAACCACCATTATCAACAATCGGCGCAACTTCAAAGAAATAGGAACTGTCATACTTGGCAAGGAACGTCTGCACCTCTTTTTTACACGTTTCTGAGATAGCATTGACACCTGTTCCCATATCGGTACAAGTTACTTTGTCAACCATAATAGGTTTATGTCCCTTGGAAGAGGTAGGTGCAGAAGTTTTTGTAGCTACCGCTGTCTTCGGCGTTGCTGTTTCTAACAATTTAATCTTTTCATTGAGCGTTTTGATCGTCTGCTCATTAGAGGCAATACGTTTTGTAAAGTCATCTTGTTGTTGCGCTAAAACACCCTCTTTTTGTTTGAGCTCTTTTTCGAGTGCGATGATTTTAAGGGTTTCATCTTTTTTACTAGCTCCTAATTGTGTCTCTTTGGCTTTGATATCGGCTTGGAGTGCTTTCGCTGCCTCTAAATATTGAAGCTCTTTTTGCTTGAACTCTTCCTTGAGTTTCGTTATATTCTCTTCCAGTGAAGCTTTAAGTGTTTCTGTTTTTTTGTAGTTTTCTTTATTGGCAACAATCGTGGCTTCTTTGGCTTTGAGCTCTTTTTCTAAAGCAATACTTTTAAGTGTCTCTTCTTTATTGAATGAGGCAATTTGGCTCTCTTTGGCTTTGAGATCTGCTTGCAATGCTTTGGTTGCTTCTAAGTTTTGAAGCTGTTGTTGTTTTGACTCTTCTTTGAGTTTTGCGAGTTTGTCTTCTGTTGCAACTCTTTGCGCTTCTAGTTTTTTCATCTCATCTTTAGAGGCTAAGAGTTGTGCCTCTTTGGCTTTGAGTTCTTTGTCCAAAGCAATGCTTTTAAGGGTTTCTTCTTTAGAGGAAGCTGCTAATTGTGACTCTTTAGCTTTGATCTCGTTTTGAAGTGCTTTGGTGGCTTCTAAATGTTGAAGCTCTTTTTGTTTAGACTCTTCTTTAAATTTCGTTAGATTTTCATCTGTTGAGGCTTTGAGGCCTTCGATTTTTTTCATTCCCTCTTTGGTTGCAAGAATTGTTGCTTCTTTAGCTTTAATCTCTTTATCTTTCTCTTTGAGCGCATCTAAATACTCAATCTCTTTACGGCGAAGTTCGTCTTTAAGTCCAACCATTTTTGAATCTTCACTCACACGATTTTTTTCAATCGTTGCAAGTTGCGCTTTAAGCTCTTCGACTTTTTTGTTGGTTGCCTTCGTTGCGTTATCTTCAGCATCTTTGAGCTTTACATGTAAATGTTTGAACCATTCCTTCATTGCGTGCATTCTCTGTCTGAATTTTTTGGAGTTCCTGTGCTTTACTTTTAATCTCTTTTTCTAAAGCAGAAGTTTTAAGAACTTCATCTTTTCGGTTGGAAACAATCGCTGTCTCTTTTTCTTTAATATCTGTTTGAAGTAACTGTATTTTAGCGATGTAGTCGTTTTCTTGAGCCTTGCTACTTGCTTTGAGTTCATCTAAAGCCGTGCGAAGTTCTTTGATCTTTCCGTCATCGCTCTCTTTGCCTTTTTGTGTCTCTGTTTTATAGGCAATGAGTTGTGTTTTTAAGAGCCTGTAGCTCTTTCTCTTTTTCGTCGTATTTGAGTTTTAAATCATTATGGGACGCGGTGAGTTCATCGGTATGAAATTGCATACGATCACTGTTTTCTTGTACGGTTGCTTTGTAATCACTTAACTGTTTGTCAAATTTTGCCATTAACTCTTTTTTAACATTATCGAAACTGGCAATTTTTTCATTAAATACTTTATAGTTTTTATTGTGAATCTTGTCGTTTTCATCGACTCGTTTTTTGACCTCTTCTTCAACGTTAAGCTTTTCTGTGTTCATTGTTACTATTTTATCGCCTAACTCTTTGATCTTAGACTCTCTTTTGGCAATTTCCTCATTAAGTTTCAAAATGGATGCGTTAAGATTTTTTTCACTGTTTTGTGCATTTTCTTCAAGTTTTTTATTGGCTGCGGAGAGCTCTTTATTGAGTTTTTTCTCATCTTCAAGATAGGTTTTAAATTTATTAAAATCCTTCTCGTTTTCAAGGATGAGTGCATCAATATGTTTTTTAGAACTGGCAATCTCATTATTCAGGCCTTTGATTTTTTCCTCTTCAAGTGCCATTTTCTTGAGATGATCGTCATCTTGAAGCGCCATATCTTGGCGATTTTTAGCAATCAATTTTTCAGTATCCGCTTTGAGTTGTTCTATGGTAGCGTTGTATTTACCGATCTCTTCTTTATGCTTTTGGTCTGAAAGGAGCAAGGATTGTGTTTGTTTATTTAAGAGTTCATTTTTCTCTTTTGCCGCTTGTACGATCTCTTCTTTAAGTTTGTTGATCTCATCTTGCTTACGTGTAAAAGCATTTTTAGCTGTTTCGTTGTTTGTATTGATTTGCTCGTTTAAAAGCGCAATCTGGTCGTTCAAAAATTTGATTTTTTCTTTGTAATCCGTTAGTTTTGCTTGCTCTTCTTCGCGTGCTTTTTGAATGGCAATACGTTTTTTATCTTCATCATCGACAGCCTTAGCTTTAAGTTCTTCTATTTGACCTCTTAAGGTATTGGCTTCAATGTTTGCTTTTTGAGCGATGACAACATTTTCCTTTTGCAACTCATTGATTTTCATCGTCAAATCACTGATGTTGCGATAGTGTTGCTGCTCTGCTTCATTAAGGCGTTCGGTATTTTTATTGGTTAATTGATTGCGTTGCTCTTCAAGTTCGTTGTCTTGCTCTTCGAGCTTTTTAGAAAGCTCATTTTTTTCATTGGCCATTAAAAGGTTATCGTGCTGAATAAAGAGGAGTGTTTTTTGCAATTTATTGACCATACGCTTAAAGTCCTGAGGTGTTAACTCAGAATCAGGAATGGGTTTACCTTGTTCGTCAAAGTATACATCTTCATAGAGATTGCCATCTTTGCCCTGCTCAATCGTCGCGTCTTTGTCTATATAATGCTTTTGCATATCTTGCGGTAGATCACTAAATTTAACATCGCTTTTACTGATGTATTTTTCACCGAGCTCGTCAAAAGAGACTCCACCAAAATTACCATATTTTACAGAAGCTAAACTTCCAACTACGATAATTGCACCAAGTGCTATATTTAAAATCTGCGAAGAAGAGAGAGCAATTTTTGCCATTAATCAAAAGCCTTAATTATTTTGAATTTAAAATATGTGACACAATAGAATACGCATGGTTAAGCGCAATAGCGATACTTCCACCACTTTTAACCGCGATGTCACCTGCTAAATAAAGCCCTTTGGTTTTGGTTTCATAATTTTCATCAAACTCGGGTTTTCCTTCGCTATCAAGTGAAATCCCACATTTTCGTAGAAAATCAACCGGTGTTGTTCCGCCAATTGCATACACTACACGATCGTAAATCGTATAATAGCCATCGGTAAAGTTAACTTTGACAAGACCATTTTCATTTTCTACCGATACAATATCCATACCAAGGCGAAGACGAAGTTTCTCTTGTCCATTGAACTCTTGAATCATCTTAAGATTGATGTCGTTGAGCCTACTAAAGGTGTCACGACGATAATTAACAGTAACGTTATTGGTTTTGGAAAGCTCTATCGCATACTCTATGGCAGAGTTTCCACCACCCACAATCAATAGTTTTTCATTTTGTGAACATTTGTCTAAGTTGAAATTGATGCGTTCTTTGAGTGAGAGAGGTAGTGTGTAATCGGGTTTATTGGGTTTTCCCATCGTGCCAATAGCGACGATAACATTTTTGGCTCTGTATCCCGCTTTGGTTGTTACGATACGAAATTCGTTATTTTCTTTGATGATGCTCTCAACTTCGCTGTTAAATGCTGAGTCAATCTCGCCCGTATCTAAAAGTGAGTCAAAGTAGTTCAGTGTGCTCTCTTTGGTGCCATCACGGAAATCAATAGAGCCTTTAAGTTCGATCTCCTGACCTTTGTAGTTTTTATCAACACGTTTATTATCTTTGTAAAATTTGCGGATCGTTTGTGAATGGTTATCACCCTTTTCAATCATCATAATATGTTTCAGTCCAAGCACCTTTGCTTCAACCGCTGCACCAATACCGCCAGGTCCACCACCAATAATGACTAAATCGTAAATTTGTTGCATTCTTGTGTCCTTGTATGATTATCTACTGATGCTAACTATTATATCCCGAACTTACTTATGACACATTAAATATAAAAAGTGTAAAATCCCATCAAATGCCATTGTAAGGAACTATCAACGTGCAAACTTTTCTAGAACATGCCAAATCTGCCAGTCGAATTATCGCCACCCTTGATCCTAAAACAAAAATGGATGTTTTAGCACATATGGCAGAGGCTTTAGAGAGACACAGTGCGCTTATCATAACCGAAAATAAAAAAGATTTAGAAGAAGCCAAGAAAAACAATTTAAGTTCAGCACTTGTTGATCGACTCTTACTCAACACGCAACGCATAGCAGATATGGCAAATGCCATTCGCGAAATTGCAGCGCTCAAAGAGCCTGTAGGGCGTATTTTAGAAGGTTGGGTTGTTCCTAGTGGACTCAGAATTGAAAAAGTCAGCATTCCTATTGGTGTGGTAGGTATCATTTATGAAAGTCGTCCCAATGTGACCAGCGATACCGCCGCCCTTTGCTTTAAAAGTGGCAATGCATGTGTGCTAAAAGGTGGTAAAGAGGCATTTTACAGCAATGCAGTTATTGCTTCCATTTTACAAGAAGTGCTCGAAAAATTCAACCTCCCTATAGAGATTATTTCGCTTTTGCCCGATTCCAGTCGTGAAGGCGTTGCTAAGCTGATCAAAATGGACAAATATGTTGATCTTATCATCCCTCGCGGTGGTGAGGCGTTGATTCGTTTTGTGAGTGAAAATGCAACCGTTCCTGTGGTAAAACATGACAAAGGTGTCTGTCATACCTATGTGGATAAAGAAGCGAATTTAGACCAAGCCATCGAAATTGTTTTAAACGCCAAATGCCAACGCCCAAGTGCGTGTAATTCACTGGAAACACTTTTAGTTCATGAATCTGTGGCGGAAAGTTTTTTACCCCGTATGAAAGAGGCGCTTGACCTGACTGGAGCGGAGATAAAAGGATGTGATAAGACTCAAAATCTTTTACATGTAAAGCTTGCCAGTGAGGAAGATTACCATACCGAACACCTTTGTAATGCTCTCAATATCAAGATCGTTGAAAGCGTAGATGAAGCAATAGCCCATATTGCGGAGTTTGGCTCTTCGCATTCTGAAGCCATTTTGAGTGAAAATTATACTACCGTTGAACGCTTTTTAAATGAAGTTGACGCGGCAACGGTTTATGCCAATGCTTCCACCCGTTTTACAGATGGTGGTGAGTTTGGTTTTGGCGCAGAAGTGGGCATCAGTACCAACAAACTTCATGCACGTGGACCTATGGGCATTAATGACCTGACCACTTACAAATTCAAAGTTTATGGTAAAGGGCAAATTCGCGCATGAGCCAAGAGGTTTTACGCATTGAAAATCTAAGCTTTGCCTACCCAAATTCCAAGCTTTTATATGACAATTTTTCTTTACATGTAAAGGTTGGAGAAGTCGTTGCCATTTTGGGGGCAAGTGGCAGTGGGAAAAGTACACTTTTTGAACTCATTGCAGGAAATCTGAAAGCCAACAGTGGCACGATTCATGTGATGAAACTTTCGCAGATTTTTCAAGACCCTTACACATCGTTTCATCCGACCTATACCATTGTCAATCAGATCAGTGATGTTGCTCCTTTACACGATTTGCATCAGTTATGCGATGCACTTGATCTTGACACGGAGGTATTGGCTCAAAAACCGCATCAACTCAGCGGTGGGCAGCTGCAAAGATGCTCTATTTTAAGAGCACTGTTGATGAAGCCTTCCCTCATTTTAGCCGATGAGCCCACTTCAGCACTCGATAACATTACAGGATTACATGTCATGCAACTGTTGATGCAGTTTTTAGATCGAATAGGCATTTTGCTTATCACGCACGATAAAGATTTGGCATCGTGGTGCAGTGATCGTATGATTGAGTTAAAAGAAAAAAAATAGGAGTTTTATGCACGCTATTATTGATTGGATTGTTCAAACCGTTGGAGTTTTAGGATACCTTGGTATTTTTATCATGATGTTGATTGAAAGTAGTATTTTCCCACTCCCTAGTGAAGTAGTGATGATACCCGCTGGGTATTTGTGTGCTAAAGGTGAGATGAATTTAGCCATTGTTATTGCCCTTGGCACGCTCGGAAGTATTTCAGGTGCACTTTTGAACTATTATTTGGCAGTCAAGTTAGGTCGAAAGTTGATTTTGAAGTATGGACATTACGTTTTTATCAAGCCAGAAACATTGGAAAAAGTGGAAGTATTCTTTAAAACGCACGGTTCATTTTCAACGTTTACCGCAAGGCTGATTCCTGTGATTCGCCACTACATCTCGCTTCCTGCGGGATTGGCACGTATGCATTTAGGACTTTTTTGTTTTTACACAGGCTTTGGAGCGGGTATTTGGGTTAGTATTTTGACATTTTTAGGCTATTTTTTCGGTCAAAATGAAGCGCTCCTCAATGAGCATTTACACACTATATCGATTGCTTTGATTATTTTCATCGTTATCTTTGCTGCTATTTACATTTGGCTTCACAAGAAAAAAGAGCGCAAACGAAGCGCTAAGAAGCTTTAAAAGGAGAAGCGATGTTCCAAGGTTTAGAGTACAGTGATTTTGAAAAAGCACTCACAACCTTGGGCGTTGTCTCCAAAACCGATAAAAAGACCCTTCACAAACTTTACCTTTCCCTCTCCAAAGAATTTCATCCAGACGCCCCAAATGGCGATACCGCAAAATTTCAAGCAATCAACGATGCGTACCAGTTAGTAAAAACGTATATGGAAAATTACCGTTTTGATTTTGATGAAGTAGAGTTTAAAAAACAGTATCCGTTTTCGAAGAGTGATTGGCTGAGTGGAAGATAACAAAAAGATGACTGAGCTCAAAACTCAGTCAAGAATAGGGCTATTGAATAGGTGAAAAATTTGAGGCATACATTATTTTTGACTCTTGTTTTTCAAGCATAGGTAACCCAAGAGGAACAAAATTTTCAAGCCATTCTTTATCATGATAAAGTGCCCTCCTTCTCTCTTCTCTCGTATTGAGATCTGGATATTCCCAAATATGAACAACCTGATTGAGCTCTCCAATGTCACTGTACCAATATCCTACAAGTTTTGCATATTTACTGATAATTGGTAGACCCACTTCTTCAAAATGTTTCATATATGCGTGCTGTTTTCCAACTTTCACAGTATAGGTTCTCATTTCATAAATCATGTTTTTCCCTTATCGCAAAAAATAAAATTAAAGTGAGATATTTTATTTTACATGTAAAGATTTTCACCTTTACATGTAAAGCAGTTTTATTGTGCTAAAAATCGTTGACGAGCGTCTTTAAGGGAGTCTGCGATCAGAAATGCAAGCTCTAAGGCTTGGTTGGCGTTGAGGCGTGGGTCGCACTGTGTTTGATAGCGGCATGCAAGGTTCTCTTCGGTGATATCTTGGGCTCCACCGATACACTCGGTCACATCTTGTCCTGTCATTTCTAAGTGAACGCCACCAGGGAAAGTACCCTCTTCTTCGTGGACTTTAAAGAAGCCTTTAACTTCGCGCAACACTTCATCGAACGAGCGCGTTTTGTAATTATTGGATGCTTTGATGGTATTACCGTGCATTGGATCGATGCTCCAAAGCACATGTGCTCCTGCTACTTTTACTGCTTGAACTAATTTTGGGAACTCTTTTTCAATCTTGTCTGCACCCATACGAACGATGATATTAAGACGTCCTGGCTCATTTTCAGGGTTTAGTTTATGGATAAGCTTCATTAAGCCCTCAGCGGTCATACTAGGACCTGCTTTGATGCCAATAGGGTTTTTAACCCCTGTGAGAAATTCTACATGCGCATCATTGACATCACGGGTGCGATCGCCTATCCAAAGCATATGAGCTGAACAATCATACCAATCACCCGTCAAGCTATCTTGACGTGTCAATGCTTCTTCGTAGTTGAGAAGCAATGCTTCATGGGAAGTATAAACGACTGTTTCGTTGATATTTGGTGTATTAGCAGAGGTGATACCGCACGCTTCCATAAAGGCTAATGTCTCAGAAATGCGATCACAAAGATGTTGGTAACGTTTGCCCAAAGGACTGGCTGATACAAAGCCTAACGTCCATTTATGGACTTGGTGAAGATCCGCCAAACCACCGCGTGAAAAGGCACGTAAAAGGTTCATCGTTGCCGCTGATTGGTTGTAGGCTTTGAGCATTCTTTTTGGATTTGGGATTCTTGCATCTTCGGTAAATTCAATGTCATTGATGATGTCACCACGGTAACTTGGAAGCTTTACACCATTCATCTCTTCATAATCAGATGATCTAGGCTTGGCAAATTGACCCGCTAATCGCCCTACTTTAACGATGGGACAGCCACCAGCAAAGGTTAAAACAACCGCCATTTGAAGCATGACTTTAAACATATCACGAATATTAACTGCGTTAAATTCGCTAAAACTTTCTGCACAATCTCCACCTTGAAGTAAAAAAGCTTTTCCAGCGACAACATCAGCTAATGAGGCTTTGAGCTGTCTAACCTCACCTGCAAAAACAAGGGGAGGATATTTGCTCAGAGTTCTTGTTCAATATTTTTACAACTCTTGGTTGGTATACGTTGGTTGTTGCTTAATTGGTTTTTCTCTCCATGATGCGCGTGTCCAAGAACTCATAAAAGACCCTTAATTGAATTTTTACTTATTATAATGTGATTGGCTTTAAAGAGAATTGAATGGTTTAGATAACACGCATAAATCTATGAGGGTATAAGGTGGTTTTATCTTATAAAATATGCAAAAATAAAATATTTCTTTAAAGAATGTAGATTCTACTCACCTCCTGTAACTGATTAATAAATAGGCAGTTTTTTCGCCAAAAAATAAAATTTAGTGTTAGAATTCTTGCATCAACTTTGAAAGGAAGATAATGATGTTACGATCTAAACTCGCTAAAATCTCTTTAGCAACAATTACTGTGTTGGGCTTTGGCACAACAACACTTAGTGCGGATACTCTCGGCGAAGTACAAAAACAAGGTTTTGTTAAGTGTGGTGTTGATGGTGGATTACCAGGCTTTTCTGAAGTAGGAAGTGATGGTATCTATAAAGGTATTGATGTTGACGTTTGTCGTGCTGTTGCAGCTGCCGTTTTTGGCGATGCTAAAAAAGTTAAATACATTGCTCTTAATGCTAAAGAGCGTTTGACAGCTCTTCAATCAGGCGAGATCGATATGCTTTCACGTAACACAACATGGACAGAAACCAGAGATACTTCTTTGGGTTTAAACTTTGCTGGTGTTAACTACTATGATGGTCAAGGCTTTATGGTCACTAAAAAATTGGGTGTCAAAAGTGCTAAAGAGCTTGATGGCGCTTCTATCTGCCTTCAAACAGGAACCACAACAGAGCTAAATGTTGCTGACTACTTTAGAAGTCATAAATTAAAATATAAAATCGTATCTTATGACACTAATGATCAAGTTGTTAAAGCGTATGAAAGTGGTAGATGTGACGTTTTAACTTCTGATCAATCACAACTTTACGGCTTGAGAATCAAACTTTTAAAACCTGAAGATTCAATCGTACTTCCTGAAGTTATCTCTAAAGAGCCTTTAGGACCTGTTGTTCGTAAAGGTGATGGTAAATGGTTTGATATCGTGAGATGGTCATTTTATGCGATGGTTACTGCAGAAGAATCTGGCGTAACGAGCAAAAATGTTGATGCAATGCTTAAATCTGACAATCCAGACATTAAACGTCTTTTAGGTGTTGAAGGTCAAATGGGTGAGAATTTAGGTCTTAAAAAAGATTTTGCTTATAACATCGTCAAGCAAGTCGGTAACTACGGTGAGTCATTTGAAAGTACTGTAGGCGAAGGCTCTCCACTGAAAATTAAAAGAGGTTATAACGCTCTTTGGAATCAAGGCGGCTTACAATACGCTCCTCCTTTTAGATAGTAGATTAAAAAACAGTAAAACACTGAGGGCAGATCATTCTGCCCTTAATCTTAACGTATAAAGGACACGTATGCTAGCACTTTTGAGAAATCAAAAGATTCGAGGAATTCTTTTCCAATTATTAACCGTTATTGGCTTGGTTGCTTTTTTGTGGTATATTGGCACCAACACTGTCGCCAATATAGAACAAAGAGGCATTCAAACAGGCTTTGGCTTTTTGAATGGCACAGCTGGATTTGGTATCGATCAATCTCCTATTGCGTACTCAGAAGAGAGTACCCATGGACGTGTTTTTGTTGTAGGACTTTTAAATACACTTATCATAGCTTTTGTTGGTATCCTTTGTGCAACCATTGTAGGACTCATTATAGGCATATTGAGACTATCGCGCAACTGGTTGATTGCAAAACTTGCAAAATCGTATGTCGATTTTTTTAGAAATATACCTCTTCTTCTTCAAATACTCTTTTGGTATAACGTTGTTCTTCGCTCTATGCCAAATCCTAAACAGAGTTTCAACTTTTTTGATACAATTTTTATTAATAACAGAGGTCTCTATTTCCCCCAACCTGAGTACAATACTACCTTTTTTGTCATGCTTGCAAGTCTTTTTCTGGCACTTTGTGCCTCTTTTGCACTTAACGCATGGGCAAATAAACGTAAAGTTCTAACAGGGCAAGATTTTATGGTCTACCCTTTTGCAATAGGAATGTTTATTGTTTTCCCTATCCTTGCATATTTTATTGGTGGAACTCATCTTAATTTTAATTTTCCAGAACTCGTAGGCTTTAACTTCAAAGGTGGCAAAACACTCTCACCTGAGTTTTTGGCACTCACATTTGCATTAACGATCTATACGGCAACATTTATTGCTGAGGCAGTTCGTTCAGGTATTGAGGCCGTAGGACATGGTCAAAAAGAAGCAGCAGCTTCGATGGGTTTTAGTCCATACCAATCTTTAAAATTGGTTATTCTTCCCCAAGCGATCCGTATTGCAATTCCTCCAATTATCAATCAGTATCTTAACCTTATTAAGAACTCCTCTTTGGCAACAGCCGTTGGTTATCCTGAAATTGTGACTGTTTTTGCAGGCACATCTCTGAATCAGGTGGGGCAAGCGATTGAGATCATTTCGATGACCATGCTCGTTTATCTCATCATCAGTTTAATTGTCTCAGCAATACTCAACTGGTTTAACCACAAAATGAAGATTCAGGAGCGTTAATATGGCAATTTATGAAAAAAAACAAGAACGTAAAGCTCCTATCAATACCAAAGGAGCTACCTTTTGGATTCGAGAAAACCTTTTCTCTTCACCAATGAATGTCGCCTTGACGCTTTTAGGTGTGATGATTCTTTTTTGGATCATTCCTCCTTTTATTAAATGGGCGTACGTCAATGCAAACTTTGCTGGGACGACACGTGAAGATTGTGTCAGTGGCGGTGCATGTTGGGTCTTTATACGCATGAAGATCGATATGTTTATGTATGGCTTCTACCCTTCAGAACTTAGATGGAGAGTCAATAGTATTTATATACTTTTTTTCGTCTTGCTTGCATCTTTTAAGTACCTTAAAAACTCAGTAGCAAAAATTGTGTTGGCACATGTCTATTTTATCATCGGTTTTTTCTTGGTCCACGGTGGCTTTTTTGGCATGCAAGTTGTCCCAACCGATAAATGGGGTGGACTAATGCTGACCATTGTGGTTGCCGCGGTAGGTATTGTCGCAGCATTCCCCATTGGTGTTATTTTGGCTCTAGGTCGAGCATCTCATTTGCCGATTATAAAAAGTATCAGTGTGACTTACATTGAGTTTATTCGTGGTGTGCCACTGATCACAATTCTCTTTATGTCATCGATTATTTTGCCACTCTTTTTTCCTGAAGGTATCTCTTTTGACAAACTTCTACGTGCGCTCATTGGTATCGCATTGTTTGAATCAGCTTATATCGCTGAAAATATCCGCGGTGGACTTCAATCTATTCCGAAAGGACAGTATGAAGCTGCTGATGCGATAGGCCTTTCTTATTGGCAAAAAATGTTTTTAGTCATATTGCCTCAAGCCCTCAAAGTAGCTATTCCTAACCTTGTAGGCGTTTCCATTGCTCTTTTCCAAGATACAACGTTGGTACTTATTATTGGACTCTTTGATCTCCTCGCCATGGTACGTTTAAGTGCTGCTGATTCGTATTGGTTGGGTTATGAGACTGAAGGCTATGTGTTTGTTACCTTTATCTTTTGGTTCTTTTGTTACTCAATGTCTAACTTTAGCCAAAAGCTTGAAAAACGATTTAATACCAATTTGAGATAGGATAGAAGATGAAAGATAGAAAAGAAATCATAGAAATTAAAAACTTAAACAAATGGTACGGGGATTTTCACGTTTTAAAAGATATTAACCTTACCATCAATAAAGGTGAAATCATCGTTGTCTGTGGACCTTCAGGGTCAGGTAAATCAACCCTCATTCGTTGTATTAATTACCTTGAACAATTCCAAGAAGGTAGTATTTTGGTTGATGGCATTGAGCTTGTTAACGATGTTAAAAAGATCAAAGCGATTCGTGAAGAAGTGGCTATGGTATTTCAACACTTCAACCTCTTCCCTCATTTAACGATTTTAGACAACCTGACATTAGCACCTCTTTGGGTTAGAAAAATGCCACGTAAAGAAGCAGAAGCCATGGCAATGAAATACCTAGAGCGTGTTGGCATTGCTAACCAAGCCCATAAATTCCCCAATCAACTCTCAGGAGGACAACAACAACGTGTGGCAATAGCACGTAGTTTGTGTAAAAACCCTAAGATAATGCTCTTTGATGAGCCAACTTCTGCCCTTGACCCTGAAATGGTTGCTGAAGTTTTGGATGTTATGATAGAATTAGCACGTGAAGATAAAACAATGGTGTGTGTTACTCATGAAATGGGCTTTGCAAAAAAAGTGGCTGATAGAATCATTTTTATGGATGCCGGTCAAATCGTTGAAGAGAACACACCTGAAGAGTTTTTCCAAAATCCTGAGTCCGATCGTCTTAAACTCTTTTTGGAGCAAATCTTATCACATTGATTTTGTTTTACATGTAAGGATAAGAAATGATGGAGCAATTAATTCCTGTTGTGATGGTTGTTGCGATGGTGGCGTTTATTTTGATAAAACAGATAGGCAAGTTAACCAATAAATTTGATTCTTTTGCGGATGAGAGTGCCTATGATCGTTATGCAAAATTTTCAGCTATTATTCAAGAACATGTGCGTGAAATTAAACAGAGCCTTGATAGTTCCAAATCACCCATTGAACGTCCCTTTAAACTGATAGAGGGAAAAAAAGAAGAAGAAGCACTTGAATTGCTCTCTAATTTTATTCGTAAATTGGTCTTTTTTGAAACCATGATGGCCAAGAAAAAGAGCTCAAAAGAGATCGAAGCTGACCTTTTTGATCTTTTAAGTCATTTAGATGATTTTCTCAAAGAGTATTGTGTAGAAGGAGAAGCTCTTTCTGATCAACTCAGAGAAAGACTTTTAAAAGCGTACGAACAACTGAACTAAAGAGTGAGGTTTTATAGCCTCACTCTCTTCTTTTAAACCTCTTCCTTAAAGAGATACCCAGCCTCTTCTAAAAGCGTACGAATCATCTTTTGATGCTCAAGTCCTTTAGTTTCTAGCATAATGGTTATTTGTGCATCACCATACGACAGTGTTGTTGAGAATCGGTCATAATCAATCTGGATAATATTGGCATTGGCATTTTTAAATAGGTCTGTCAGGCGCATCAGTGAGCCCGGTTTATCAATCAGCGTAATCACCAATTTCATTTTGCGGTGTGATTTGATGAGACCTTTTTCAATGATGATTGAAAGCATCTGTACATCAATATTTCCACCACTTAAAACCGCGCCTATTTTCATATCTTTCGTGTAGGCGAATTTTTGATGCATAATGGCGGCGACACTCGCAGCACCTCCGCCTTCAACGACTAATTTTTGGCGTTCAAGCAAGAATAAAATGGCTGCAGCTATCTCTTCGTCATCCACCGTGACTACTTCATCCACACACTCTAAAATATGGGCTAAATTGGATTCACTCACATCCCGTACTGCGATACCATCAGCAATGGTACGTACACTTTTAGAATTAATCGCTTTTTTAGCACAGTAGGACTCAAACATCGCAGGAGCGCCCGAAGCATTGACGCCAATGACTTTGATTTTAGGATCAATTTGCTTGATAGCCGAAGCCATGCCGCTGATGAGTCCTCCTCCGCCTATTGGAATAACAATAATGTCAAGGTCATTCACTTCATCCATCATTTCTAATGCAACAGTGCCTTGACCTGCTATGACTTTGTCATCTTCAAAAGGATGAATAAACGTTAAGCTATGCTCATTGGCATATGTTAGCGCATATGCGTACGCTTCATCGTAATTATCACCACTGAGTATCACTTCTGCACCCAAATCTTTAGTTCCCGTGACTTTTAAAAGAGGAGTCGCTTCAGGCA
The DNA here is from genome assembly GCF_011769985.2 of Sulfurospirillum diekertiae. NCBI lineage: Bacteria > Pseudomonadati > Campylobacterota > Epsilonproteobacteria > Campylobacterales > Sulfurospirillaceae > Sulfurospirillum > Sulfurospirillum diekertiae. The sequence goes on along the minus strand of NZ_CP039734.2, from coordinate 1,386,556 downwards.
TAACAATGGTTGCTTTAATGCCAAAGCTACGCGCAGAGTAGGCAACACCTTGCGCATGATTGCCTGCACTTGCCGCAATAACACCTTTTTTGCGCTCTTCTTTGGTTAAAGAGGCTATTTTATTGTAAGCACCTCTGAGTTTATAAGCCCCTGTAATTTGGAGATTCTCTTTTTTAAGATAGACTTGCGCTCCTACTTCCTCACTTAAATGAGGCGCTAAAGAACACGGCGTTTGGGTAATAACATTGTTAAGTTGTCGTTTTGCTTTGACTATTTCACTAAGAGCTATCATTTTATTTCATTAACCTTTCATATTCTACTTTGGTACATCGATTTTGTACTGCAATCAAGCCATTTTCATGTGCTTTTGTACACGCTTGATTGTTGACGATGCCCAGTTGTAACCAAAAGACTTTTACATCACCTTTTTTTAAAACTTCTTCGATCAAACCATCCGCAATTTCAGGCTTGCGGAACATGTCTACCATATCCACACTCTCAGGAATATCTAAAAGAGTTCGGTAAACTTTTTCACCTAAAATCATCTCTTCTTTAGGATAGATCGGATAAATTTTAAACCCACGTTCTTGTAAGTAGCGTGCTACTTTATGGCTATCTTTGGTTGGATCTGGAGATAAACCAATAATGGCAATACTCTTACACATCGAAAAAATGTCTTTAATGCCTGCATCACCAGGCATGCTAATATTTGAAATGTCGCATTCCATTATTGCTCCTTTAAAAAAATTTAAGTCGTGAGTATAGCACACACAATCTTTTGGCGCGATTATCCATGGCTTTAATTGTATGAATTTGTTATAATCAATTGGTTTATATTTAGAAGGAGAGTTAATGTTTTTGAATCAGATTAAGATTAAAACGAAGGGCTGGTTTTTAGCAATTGGAACCTTATGTGGTTTTATGGCAAATATTATATTAGTCTCATTTTTAATTACAGGGACAGAGCGATTGATTTTAATTGCTGGATCTGTTGGTGGAATGGTGTTTTTCTTCATTTTTACCCGTGTTATGGTTGTCAGTATGACCAATTCTATTGATGCACTCTCCATCATTACACTTGATCTTGCCAAAGGAAGTGGCGATCTTACCAAACGTATTCAAATTAATTCTAAAGATGAGATAGCAGATTTATCTGAAAATATCAATCACTTTATTGAAAAGATTCATAGTACCATTGTTGCTTCAACAAAAACGTCTACAGAAAGTGCAACTATGGCAAATCAATTTTCAGCCATTTCGCATGAAGTGGATAAACGAATGGTGGCAGAGCGTGATTTTGTCAAACAGACGAAAGATTTGGGTGATGCTATGAAAATAACCTTGGAACAAAATACACTCAACGCAACGCAAACTAGTGAAAATATCTTTAATGCGTCTCAAACACTCTATACAACAACACAAGAGATTAAAAATTTAGTCGCCAATATTCAGCAAGCTTCTGAAGTTGAATCGCACACGTCAGATCGGCTTCAACAACTCAGTCAGGATGCCAATCAAGTTAAAAGTGTACTCACTGTGATCGCTGACATTGCCGATCAGACCAATCTTCTAGCCCTTAATGCTGCTATTGAAGCGGCACGAGCAGGTGAACATGGTCGTGGATTTGCCGTTGTTGCCGATGAAGTTAGAAATCTGGCAGAACGTACGCAACGAAGTCTGACGGAAATTAATGCAACGATTAATGTGATTGTGCAAAACATTATGGATGCCAGTGGTCAGATGAGTGAGAATTATAAGTTTATTGAGCAAATGGCGATTAATTCTGAAGAGGTTGAGCTTAAGATTAGCGACACGGAAACGATCATCAAAGAGGCGTCTGATGCTTCACAAATTGCTTCGGACGTTTCTCAACGTCTTTCTCAAAATACAGCAACGATCATTAAAAATATTGGTCAGATTTATGAATCATCTTTACAAAACAGTAGTGATGTTGAAAACCTTAACACTTCATCAGATGAGCTTCTGAATCTTTCTAATACACTTGCTTCTAAACTTGCGCTCTTTAAGATTTAACCTTTTACATGTAAAAGGCTAAAGTCGTTTTAAAATGACGCCAGACTCCAAATGCTCAGTGTTTGGAAATTGATCGAACAGGGCAAAATGGAGAATGGCGTACTGAGACGTTAAAACTTCCAAATCACGCTTAAGCGTTTCTGGATTGCACGAAATGTAAATGATGTTCTCAAATTGAGAGATAAACGCTAGGCTGGCTTCATCCATACCAGAACGGGGTGGATCAACAAAGACATGACTAAAGCTGTAGTCTTCAAGGTTGATACCCGCTAAGCGGTTGTATTCGCGCTCTTTTTTCAGTGCAGATGTCAGCTCTTCTGCACTCATGCGTAAGAAAGCAATGTTATGAACATCGTTGAGTTCACAGTTTATGAGTGCAGATTTGATGGACGTTTTAGAAATCTCGGTTGCTAAAACTTTACGAAATTTTTGAGCCATTGGAATCGTGAAGTTACCATAACCACAATAGAGTTCCAACAAATCCTCACAGTTTTCAAGATGACCTAATACCCAGCCAATCATTTTTTGATTCATCAAACGATTAGGTTGAGAAAAACCACCTTCAATGATGTGATAACAATAGCTTCTTCCTGCGATTTCAAGATGATCTTCCACAAAATCTTGACTCAGCACACGTTTAATACCACGACTGCGCCCAATGATAAAAATTCCAAACATATTTTCCAGCATTTTGGCTTCCTCGTCCCACTCATCTTGTAAAGGTTTATGGTAGATGAGCGTCACCAAAAGATGTTTAGAGGAAGCAAGAAACTCTATAGCGAAAAGTCTTTCACGAAGCATCGCGGAGTTTTCAATTTTTTTCAAGAGTTCAGGCATCAAAGTATAAATTTTTGTTTCCACTTTCGGACACGCATCAATGCAAACAGTGCTTTTTTTATCCATAGTTCCCATGGCATAGCGAAGAGTATTACCCTCTTTCCAGATACGAAATTCAGAGCGCCCACGGTAGTGTTCAGAAGGAGAATCAAAGAAGTCAAATGCTTTTACATGTAAAGGTTCAAATAACATACGCATATGTGCTTGTTTATGCGCACACTGCGCGTTATAGTCCAACGTATAAAGTGTACAACTACCGCATTTCCCAAAATAAGAACACTCCATAAGACCCCTTTATTTGTATTATTTTATATATAATTATATGTATTTTAAACTTTGTAAATCTGCATAGCAATACTTAAATAACCAATGTTGAAAGCAGACCAATCAACGCACCAAAAAATCCACCCCAAACCACTAACCAACCTAGATGGTCTTTGATGAAATTTTGAACGATCTCTTTCACCATCTGCGGAGTCAATTCATTGAGCCTTGCATCAATCATCTGCTCAATGGTAATGAGCATATCATCTGTAAGTGATGAATTTTGTATAGTTTGTGCTATTTTTTGTTGAAATACATTACTTTCGCTAATTTCAATGATAGAATCTTTGAGTTTCTCACTAAAAGGCGCTCGAAGTCCTTCTAATGCGCCAGCACCTCCAAACATACCCAACATGCCGCCAAATGAGGACTCCATCACCGTTTTAGTCAGTGCATCAAAGGCAGGAGAAAAGTCCACTTCTGCAATCACTGGGCTTAAATCAAGCGTTTTTTCCTCTTTTGCAAAAAAAGCATCCAACTGTTCTTTAGTAAAAAACTGATCCATCATCAAATTTTTGATCGAAGCTTTAAAGGCTTCAAATTGCAACTGTATAACGCCACTTCCATATAAAAAAGGTACTTTTTCAAATAACATATGAATCGCTATTTGATTGGTTACTGCGCCTGAAAAGGCAAAAAGTCCTGTTAAGAGTGACCAATGCGCATAAGGCGCTGGTATCAAAAATGAAACTCCAATCAAACTGACACTTATAATATCCGTCCACCAACTCTTATCAATTTTCATTATTTCTCCTTAAAAAAATTGCCATTATACTGTGGCATGTTTTAACTGGCGTTTATTAAGTTTTGAAGTACCCTCTTTATGCACTTCCTCTTGAACGTAATTTTCGCGTAAAAAAGAAGGCATTTTACGTCCACGTATGGTCATAATGTCTTCTATCAACATTCCTTTAATAAACTCACGTTCATGTCCTAGCTCTTCACAAAGGTAGCGAAAAATAAGCTCCGCTAGACGATCCAATGAAATCTGCCATGTAGACTTTGTTTGCGTATAAAGCCATTCACTAAAAGCATAAAAGCCATCATACACTTTGCCATCATGCCATAAGTGTATTGCACTCTTCTTAAAATTACCACTGTTATAGACCATATCCCAAAAGCGAGCAAAACGCTTCATCTTTTGCATCTCTTTAAAAGGGATAAGGTTGTTTTGCAAAATATCATAGGGTGGCTTATCGCAATACTTCATACCGTAGATCTCGTCGTGACGCGAAATAGTTGTACCTGAGAGTTTTTTGAGGATGCCGATTTGAATCTCACACTGTGTCAGTGAATAAAGCTTGTCTAAATTGCGACCAAAACCTTCTAAACTTTCTCCTGGTAAACCGATAATGAGGTCCACATGCAAATGCGCATGCGTTTGCTGTTGTAAAAAGGCAAGGTTGTCTTCGATTTTAGCAATGTTGAGGCGTCTATGAATATTTTTAGAGATTTCAGGATCAAGCGTTTGAATACCCACTTCGAGTTGCAACGCTGCAGGAGGAAACTGTGCTATTTTTTCTCGAAGAGAGCTTGGAAAATGGTCAGGTATTACTTCAAAATGGACAAAATACGCTTCTGTTTTAGCAAGAAAAAAGTCCAAAAGCTTTGTTGCATTTTCAATGCTAAGATTAAATGTACGGTCAATAAATTTAAAATTTCGCACGCCCCGTTGCCAGAGCTTTTCAAGTTCGCCAATGAAACGTTCTATTTCGATATCTCGCACTTTTTTATCAGCAGATGAAAGACAAAATTCACAGGTAAACGGGCATCCACGACTTGCCTCAACGTAGCAGTAACGGTTTTTGATGTCGTGATCTGTGTAGTAGTCATATGGCAGTTTTATGGCATTCAAATGAACCATCGGCGCTTTGATGACGTGCTCATTTGGTTTATGACCCTCAAGAAGCGTTTGACACAGCTCATAAAAAGCGATGTCACCCTCTCCTTGAATAATGTAATCTGCCCCACTAAAATCAACACGATGGGGGAAATGGCTCGCTTCAGGACCTCCTAAAACGATGAAAATATGAGGTGCTACTTTTTTGAGGATACTTATAAGCTCTTGTACTTCCAAAGCGTTCCAAATATACGCACCAATGCCTACAATTTTTGGGTTATAACTAAGGATTTCTTCTGCGGCATCGGCGACTTGTGAGTTGATGACAAACTCTAAAATTTTCGCTTTTTCTTGAAGCTCTTCAAGGTTAGCAAAAAGATAGCGTTGAGCAATAGATGTATGTGTATAGCGCGCATTAAAGGTCGTTAAAAGAATTTCTTTCATGAAGTGCCATTGTTGATTTTTTATAAAAACGGTTGTATATCCGTTTTGTATAGATCTATTATTATAATAAAACTTTTTGGTTATCTTGGTTAAAATCAAAATTCTTAAATGTGTCGGGGTGTAGCGCAGCCTGGCTAGCGCGCTACCTTGGGGTGGTAGAGGTCGCAGGTTCGAGTCCTGTCACTCCGACCATTTGATTGTGTGCTTCTTTTGTTAATACACTTAAAATTCATTCCTACAGCTGGTTTTTATGCAACCTGAAACGCTTCAAACTTTTCACAAAAAACCTATCGTGATCATTGCCCTGCTTACAGCTGTTTGTTTGGTGGGTGATTCAATGCTCTACGTTGTTTTACCTACTCACTTTGAAGAAGCTGGGCTTACCTCTTTATGGCAAGTGGGTATTTTACTCTCCATCAACCGTTTAATCAGACTTCCTCTCAATCCTCTCATCGGATGGCTTTACACCAAAATCAGTGCGCGTACGGGCGTGTTAATCGCTGTGCTATTGGCATTTTTAACAACCCTCTCTTATGGTTTAATGCATGGCTTCATTGCCCTTTTGATTGCACGCTGCTTTTGGGGAATTGCGTGGGGATTTTTGCGACTGGGAGCTTATTTTACGATTTTGGAATATGCTACAGATACGACTAGAGGCAAAAGTATGGGGCTTTACAATGGATTGTATCGCCTTGGAAGTTTAGTGGGAATGCTCGTTGGAGGATTTTTAGCAGATATTTATGGTTTATTGCCCACATCAATTATTTTTAGTCTTGTAACACTCTGTTGTTTGCCTATTGTTTTTATCGTTATTAAGCCAACCCATCAAGGGATGGTTTCTGAGCATGTCGAAAGTGAGCGACACTTCTCTTTGTGGAAGCATCGTAATGTCCTATCCGTTTTAGGTGTTGGGATGTTTTTTGCTTTGATTTATCAAGGAATTGTAACATCCACACTTTCATACTTGATTGAAATTCACAACGGCTCTGTTGTCTTAATTTTTGGATGTCTCATTGGAGCTTCTTCACTTGCGGGCATACTGCAAGCGATTCGTTGGGGATTTGAACCATTTCTAGCTCCCTTATTTGGTAGTTTGACGGATGGAAATGTGGGTCGATACCCTCTTCTTCTTATCTCAACAGTATTAGCAAGTATTTCATTTGCGTTGGTCTCTTTTGATCTGCCTTTTTGGATATGGATTGGAATACTTCTTTTACTCCAAGCTACGGCAACTTCACTTACAACTATTGCTGATGCTTTAGCTGCTGATACGGCATCAAACAATGGAGCAAGAATTAAAATAATGACAACCTACTCGTTACTCATTGACTTTGGTGCGGCGCTTGGGCCGATGCTCGCATATGGGATGAACCAATTTTTACACCCTTATGCCTCTTTTTGGTTTGCATCGCTTATTTTGCTAGGAACGACATGGGTATGTGCAAATAGTTGGTATAAGCAGAAGCGATCACTTTAAATAGTTACCAAAGCCACGAAAGTGGAATTTTGTCTCTAAATGTATGAAAATAATAAGAGGGCGTGAGTCCTGTAAATTTTTTGAACTCTTTAATAAAATGTGTCTGATCAAAATAGCCACACTCGTACGCTATGGAGACAAATTTAAGATGACTTTCACCTCGTAAAACAGCGCTATTCATCATCCTTAATGTTTTGATAAATCGTGCATTATTATGAATGTGCTTAAAGGATTCTCCAAAGACTTCAAGATATTGTTTCTGGATCCACCTTTCACTGTAACCGCACTCTTGCGATAATAATTTTAAAGAAGGATAATCATGTCCACCCATAAGATAATTTGAAATATTTTTTTGAAAACAATATTTTTTTGATAATTGCTTCATAAAATAACGCTCAAAAACTTCAATCATCCCATCTCCTGTGGGCATAGACTCTAACTCTTCAAAAAGCAATTCTCCTTCGTATTTTCCCCATATATCGTTGATACTCAGATCTTCATTTCGAATTTCAAAAGGTGAAATACCAAATACTTCGTAGAGGACATGCGGATAGAGCGTTACTTTAAAGCTTTTGACTAATCGTTTAGACGATAAACTTTCTTTTTGAAAAAAGTCCATCCATGTGCCAATGCCGCTTTTTACATAGGTTCCTTTGTCAATATCAAGCTGTATACTTCCTTCTTCAATAACTTCATTCAAACTTCCATAAAAATCAAAGACAAACTGCGTCATAAAGGAGGGGAAAAAGCGTGTAATATACTGCTCACGGGTATCTTCTACTGCACTGATGATAGAGACATATGAATGAATATAAGGTAACAGAGATGGAGTTTTTGGAAATGCTTTTGTGTAATCGCCATGAGGCGGCATTCCCGTATCTACAAACATTTTCTTCCTTCAAAAAGCTTAAAACAATCATCGAATTATATACTAAATAGCCAAACTCTTTGTTCGCTTTTTTACTATAAAAAAATATCACGCTTATATACACTTTCAGCATTTAAACGACAATGGAGATTCGATGATGAAGAATAAGCTAATTTTAGTGTCCTGTGTTTTGCTGACTCACCTATGTGCAACTAGTGATGACTTGTCGCTACAAGTAGGTGTGGGTGCAACAACGAGTACAAGCCCTTACAAAGGCGTTTCAAGTGTTACAATGCCCTTACCCGATATTGAGCTTACGTACAAAAGTGCTTTTATTGAAGGTATCAATATGGGATACAATTTTTACGATACCAAAACACTTCAAATTGGAGTTATAGTCCTTCCTGTACTTGCAGGCTATAAAGGCAAAGATAGTAATGAGTTAAAAGGTATGGACAATCGGAATATGTCCTTAGAAGGCGGACTCAGAATGAAATACAATTTTGAGAATAGTTTTTTAAGCGGTACTGTTTCGCGTGATGTCAGCGGTACCACAGATGGCTATACCTTTAATGCAGCGTATAACTACACACTTTTTGAGACAAGAAATTCAGGTCTGTCACTCTATGCGGGCGCAGAATACCTCAGTGATAAGAAAAGCAATTATTACTACGGTGTCAAAGATAAAGAGGCAACCTTCGCACGTCCAAGTTACCATGCCGATGGTGCCCTCAACCCTTTTATTGGCTTAACGCAAATCTTTGCCTTTAGTGAGACATGGTCGATCATTGCCAATGTCGAATACAAGAGATTTGACAGCACAATTTATAAAAGCCCTATTGTGGATGACCATTATCAAGTGGCTGGATACTTGTCTATCATGTATAGCTTCTAAAGATGTTGCTATTTACTTCTATCCGTTTCAAAAGTCCTCTGGACTTTTGAAATACTCTTCATTTTCACTTTACATGTAATCTCTTTTTTATAGCACTCCTGATTCTATTTTGTGCTACCATAGATATAACTTTTCTTATGGGAGGTTATTATGCGTTATATTCGTTTCTTCAATGAACTCCATATCAGCGATATTCCCCTTGTAGGCGGGAAAAACGCAAGTCTCGGTGAAATGTACCAAAAGCTATCTACCAAAGGCATCAAAGTTCCCAATGGTTTTGCGACAACCAGCGAGGCTTACCATCTGTTACTTAAAGAAAACGGTATCAAAGAAAAAATCGAAAAGCTTTTAGCAAACCTAGATATTTCAGATACGCTTTCACTTCAAAAGCGTGGTCTTGCCATCAGAGAGCTTATCTTGGCTTCAACACTGCCTAATGAGCTTATCCAAGAGATTGAAAGTGCTTATCATATGCTCTCTCAAGAATATGGTTCAGAACATATTGATGTTGCTGTGCGTTCATCTGGAACAGCCGAAGATCTACCTGATGCTAGTTTTGCAGGGCAACAAGAGACCTTTCTCAATATCAATACATCTGAAAAACTTTTACAAAGTGTGAAACAGTGCTACGCTTCGTTATTTACAGATCGTGCCATTAGTTATCGAACAAGTCGAGGGTTTGACCATTTTAAAGTTGCCCTTTCTGTTGGCATACAGAAGATGGTACGAAGTGATCTTGCTAGTAGTGGTATTATGTTTACCATTGATACAGAGAGCGGCTCAGAAAATCTTATTTTAATTAATGCTATCTGGGGATTGGGTGAAAATGTCGTTAGTGGTAAAGTCAATGCTGATGAGTTTTTTGTTTTTAAACCAACCCTTAAAAAAGGGATCAATACCATTTTAAAACGCTCTTTAGGCAGTAAAAAAGAGAAAATGCTTTACAGCGATGAAGCTCATACTATCAATGTTCCCACAACAGAGGAAGAGCAAAATCATTTTTCCATTACGGATACGGAAGTGTTGATTCTAGCGCATCAAGCACTGATTATTGAAGAGTATTATAAACGTCCAATGGACATTGAGTGGGCGAAAGATGGTTTAGATGGCAAACTCTATATCGTTCAAGCACGTCCTGAAACAGTTCAGAGCCGGCTTCAAAACAGTATTACCATCGAAAAATATACGCTGAATCGCACCAAAGATATAAAACTTATCACTTCTGGTCGTGCGATAGGTGAAAAAATTGGCAGCGGTGAGGTCAAAATTATCCATAAAACTTCTGAGTTTGCTTTATTTAAAGAAGGTGATATTTTGGTTGCCGACACAACCAATCCTGATTGGGAACCTATTATGAAAAAAGCTTCAGCCGTTGTCACCAACAGAGGTAGCAGAACGTGTCATGCTGCTATCGTTGCGCGTGAGATCGGCGTGCCAGCGGTGGTCGGGTGTGGCAATGCAACCGAAGTGTTAAGCAATACTCAAAAAGTAACCGTTAGTTGTGCACAGGGCGATGAAGGACATATATACGAGGGTGAAATTGCCTTTACATGTAAAACGATAGACCTCAGTTCTTTAAAGCAGACGAAGACCAAACTAATGATGAATGTGGGTAACCCTGCTGAAGCGTTGAATCTTGCCAAAATGCCAAATGATGGTGTAGGCCTTGCTCGAATGGAGTTTATTATGACCCATTCCATTAATGCTCATCCGATGGCACTGGTGAATATGCACAAAAGAAATCCTGTGCAAGATGAGGATGCCATTAGAGCTTTTATGAGCCCCTACATCGATGCTAAAGAGTTTTTTCTCCAAAAAATCAGTGAAGGTGTTGGGATGATTGCCGCGGCGTTTTATCCCAAACCCGTCATCATTCGCACCAGTGATTTTAAAAGCAACGAATATCGCAATATGCTAGGAGGTCTGGCGTTCGAAGCAGTCGAAGAAAATCCAATGATAGGCTTTCGTGGAGCAAGTAGATACTATGATGAAAGTTACAAGGAGGCTTATGCGTGGGAGTGTGAAGCACTCAAGCGTGTACGAGATGATATGGGTCTTACCAATGTTGTCATCATGCTTCCTTTTGTGCGTACACCTGAAGAAGGACAGAAAGTTATCGGCATCATGAATACCCAAGGTTTAATACAAGGTGTGAATGGACTTAAAATTTACGCGATGTGCGAGATACCTGCCAATGTTATCATAGCCGATGACTTTTTAAATATCTTTGATGGCTATTCGATTGGATCAAATGATCTTACCCAACTTATCTTAGGAGTGGATAGGGAGAGTGGAATGATTGCTCATATCTTTAACGAACGTAATCCAGCTGTGACCAAAATGCTAAAAATGGCGATTGATGCGTGTAAAGCAAGAGGAAAATACATTGGTATTTGCGGGCAAGCACCTTCTGATTATCCTGAAATTACGGAGTTTTTAGTTAAAAATGGGATAGATTCGATCTCATTAAACCCTGATTCACTGTATAAAATGCACCAAGTGGTTGAGAATTTGGAAGAAAAATTGCGTTAATGTTGCATGGCAGATAAGGACTCTTCGTGACTGAAGAGTCTTTTCTCAATTTCATCAGTTGTGGCCTCGCGCAGACCAATGACCGTTCCATCAAATATGATTGTTACACCAGCAAGAGGATGATTTGCATCCAAGATAACGCGATCTTCTAAAATTTCAATGACTGTATACGAAAGCATCATCTCATCATCGGCATCTTCACTAAAAACCATTTCAACATTTTGCCCTACTGCAAGATCATCTTCAAACATATTTCGTTCTTCAACAAATACAAGTTCTTGTTTATACTCACCAAATGCTTCTTTAGGAGACAATTGCATATGAATACTCTCTCCTACACTTTTGCCTTCCAAGGCTTTTTCAATTTTTTCAAATATATCACCGTATCCGCCATGAAGATACACAAGTGATTGTGCGCCACTGTCCAAAAGGTTATTCTCAGTGTCAAAAACAGTGTAGTCGAGTGTTACGATACAATTTTTTTGTATAGTCAAAAGAGTCCTTACATGTAAAAAGTAAAAACCACTCTTTTTGAGTGGCTTTTGAGGTATTAATTGACGAGTTCGTAATTTTCTATGAGATTAAAATTGAGATACTTGTAGACTTTATCGGTCTTACCCGCCAATTTTTTAGGCACTAAACTCATATACTCTTCAACACTTGGAAGCCTGCCTAGAAGTGCACATAGAGCTGCTAATTCTGCGCTACCCAAATAAACTTTAGAGTTTGGTCCCATACGGTTATCGAAGTTTCTGGTGGATGTTGAAAAGACAACAGCACCTTCTTTAACATTGGCTTGGTTACCCATACAGAGAGAACAACCTGGAATTTCAATACGAGCACCAGAAGTACCAAAAATAGAATAATAACCCTCTGCTGTCAGTTGATCTTTATCCATTTTGGTAGGTGGTGCGACCCAAAGGGTAGTAGGAACTTTTCCTTCGCCTTGAAGAACCTCACCAAGGGCTCTATAGTGACCAATGTTTGTCATACAACTTCCAACAAAGACTTCATCGATTTTTTTAGGGCGATTATCATCTGCAAGAATTTCACTGAGGGTTGCAACATCATCGGGATCATTTGGACAAGCGAGAATTGGCTCTTTGATTTCGTTAAGATTGATTTCAATGACTTCAGCGTACTGCGCATTGGCATCCGCTTTAAGAAGTTTAGGATCTTTGATCCATGCTTTCATTTTATCGGCACGTCTTTGCAAAGTTTTAGCATCTTGATAGCCTGCTTTAATCATTGCTTCAAGCAACGTAATGTTCGATTTAAGGTATTCAACGATTGGCTCAACATCTAATGCTACAGCACATGCTGCTGCACTTCTCTCAGCACTTGCATCACTAAGCTCAAACGCTTGTTCAACCTTAAGTTTTGGAAGCCCTTCGATCTCTAAAATACGTCCTGCAAAGATATTTTTTTTGTTTTTCTTTGGAACAGTGAGCAACCCTTTTTTAATTGCATAGTAAGGAATAGCATTGACAAGGTCACGAAGGGTAATACCTGGTTGCATTTCACCTTTAAAACGCACCAAGACTGATTCAGGCATATTAAGAGGCATACTCCCTGTAACGGCAGCAAAGGCAACGAGACCAGAACCCGCTGGGAACGAAATACCAATTGGGAAACGAGTATGGCTATCTCCACCCGTTCCTACTGTGTCGGGAAGGACCATACGGTTAAGCCAGGAATGGATAACGCCATCTCCTGCTTTAAGGCTAACACCTGATCGAGAAGTGATAAATGCGGGTAACGTATGGTGAAGTTTAACATCGCTCGGTTTTGGATAAGCGGCAGTATGACAGAAACTTTGCATGACAAGGTCAGCACTAAAGCCAAGAGCAGCAAGCTCTTTGATCTCATCTCTGGTCATTGGTCCTGTGGTATCTTGACTTCCGACGGTAAGTGTATGTGGTTCAACATACATACCGGCACGAACACCTTCAACTCCGCAGGCACGTCCGACCATTTTTTGCGCAAGTGTATACCCTACCCCTTTTTGTTCGCTTGGTTGTTCTGGTTTTGCAAAAATATTTTCTGCACCCATTCCAAGACTTATTCTAGCTTTTGTAGTCAATCCTCGACCAATGATAAGAGGAATTCTACCGCCAGCACGATACTCGTCTGCTAGGGTATTTGGTGAAAGTTTAAATGTTGCAACCACTTTACCATTTTTCTCAATTTTCCCAGCTAAAGGATAGACATCAATCAAATCACCTGTTTCTAAGCCTTCAACATTGACTTCGATCGGTAATGCACCACTGTCTTCTGCCGTGTTAAAAAAGATTGGTGCGATGGTTGAACCTAAGATTAAACCACCTGTTTTTTTATTTGGAACGTTGGGGATTTCACGTCCCATCCACCATTGGATAGAATTAATACCTGATTTTCGACTACTTCCTGTTCCTACAACATCACCGACATAGGCAACTTCATACCCTTTTGCAATCAACTCTTTAATTTTTTCATTGGAACCGGGAAGTCTTTTAACCAGCATTGCATTAGCATGGAGAGGAATATCACTTCTCGTAAACGCTTCACTTGCAGGGCTAAGATCATCGGTATTGGTCTCACCTGATACTTTTAAAACGGCTACGGTAATTTTTTCTGAGATAGTTGGTTTTGTTGTAAACCATTCTGCATTTGCCCAAGAAGTCATCACTTCTTTAGCATAGACATTTATTTTTGCTAAAGTTTCAATATCATTAAATGAGCTATAAACAAGCACAGTATGTTTTAGAGCATTGCAAGCTGCACGCGCAACGGCATCGTCTTTTGAACTAAGAGCATCGACAAGAGGTTGAACGTTATATCCACCAAACATAGTTCCCAAAAGTTCAATGGCATAAACAGGTGAAATTGCTTTACATGTAACTTTTTTTTGAGCCACATCATTCAAGAAAGCTGCTTTTACGTAAGCGGCTTCATCTACTCCTGGTGGAACTCTATTTGCGAGAAGATCACTTAAGAAGGCTTGATCACCTTCCTCTTTTTTTAAAAGCTCGACTACCTCTGCTGTTTTTTTGGCATCAAGAGGCAAAGGAGGAACACCTAACTTTGCTCTTTCATTCACTTCTGCTTCATACGCTTGGAAAAAACTCATTGTGACTGACTCCTTGTATGTGATTGATTCGTTAAACAATGATTTCGCGCTGACCTTTAGCATTTTGAGATGAAAGGATCCCCATGGCTTCCAGTTGCTCTACAATCGTTGCAGCTCTATTATAGCCAATATTTAATCTTCTTTGAATATAAGAAATTGAGCTCTTTCTTTCATTAAGGACAATGGCTTTTGCGTCATCAAAAAGCTCATCCAATTCACCACTTTCTTTGCTTCCTGATGAAGAAGAAAAGCCCTCTTCGCTCTCTTTAAGAAAACTCTCGTCATATACGACAGGGCGCTGTTTCTTGAGGTATTCAACCACTCGGTCAATCTCATCTTCACTGGTGTATGGGGCATGCAAACGGATGAGTCCAGAAGTGCCTGGAGGAGTAAAAAGCATATCGCCATTTCCAAGCAATGAATCAGCTCCCATGGCATCCAAAATGACTTTTGAGTCGATTTTTTGCCCTACTTTAAAACTAATTCTAGAAGGTAAGTTTGCTTTAATAAGACCCGTTACTACATCAACAGATGGTCTTTGTGTCGCAACAATAATGTGAATACCACTTGCGCGTGCCATTTGTGCCAAACGTGCTATATAAAATTCAACATCTTTGCCACTGGTCATCATAAGGTCAGCTAATTCATCAATAATAATGACAATATAAGGAAGTGGTTCGACGCCAATACTCTTGGCTTTTTCATTGTAATTTTCAATATTTTTAGTTTTAGAACGACTCATAATTTGATAACGTCGCTCCATCTCACTGACCATATTGGCAAGAGCAATAATGGCTTGTTTAGGCTTTGTGATAACAGGTGTTAAAAGATGAGGAATATCATTATAAATCGAAAATTCCAACATTTTTGGATCAATCATCAAAAAACGTAACGTATCGGGTGAATTGCGGTATAAAAGAGAAAGTAACATTGCATTAATACCCACACTTTTACCACTACCCGTTGTTCCTGCAATCAGTAAGTGTGGTAACTTTTTCAAATCGGTGACAAAAGCATTGCCAACAATATCTTTACCTAGCGCGATGGTGAGCGGTGATGAAGACTTCTTAAAGATGTCACTTTCTAAAATTTCTTTGAGATAAATGGTTTCGATCTTTTGATTGGGTACTTCAATTCCCACAACATCTTTGCCTGGAATTGGAGCTTGAATACGAATGGTTTTTGCTTTTAATGCCATTGCGAGGTCATCTTGAAGGGTTAAAATACGCGAAACTTTGACATGAGGTGCTGGTTTGAATTCAAACGTCGTAACCACAGGACCTGAATACGTACGAACCACGTCGCCTTCAATTTTAAAGCGTCTGAGTTTTTCCAATAAGTCTTGAATCTTTTGATCGATCTCACTCTCGTTTACATGTACCGCTTTTGCAGGAGGATTGGCTAAAAAAGAGAGCGGTGGTAGTTTAAAATCTTTGGGTTTGTCACATTCACCTTGATCAATTTCTGAAAGTAACTTGGTATTTTCCGCAACTTCACTGAGAATCTCGACTTTTTTAGCACTTTTAAGGCGAACAAGTGGCTTGTGAGGCTCTTCATTTTCAGGATAAAGAGGCGCGATAAT
Source organism: Sulfurospirillum diekertiae (assembly GCF_011769985.2). Lineage (NCBI taxonomy): Bacteria > Pseudomonadati > Campylobacterota > Epsilonproteobacteria > Campylobacterales > Sulfurospirillaceae > Sulfurospirillum > Sulfurospirillum diekertiae. The sequence goes on along the minus strand of NZ_CP039734.2, from coordinate 1,370,614 downwards.
AGCTGGATTTTCATCTGGAATATCATCATTTAAAATGATTTTATGCTCACTAAGAGATGTCTGTTTTTTACTATTTTTTGTCTTTTTTTCTTCTGCAACAGACCTTTCTTCCTCTTCACCCTTATACTCTTTAATTTTTGTTTTGGTAAATGCTGGTTTCATAAAGGTTAGAAAATCACTAATGCTTGACTCAACAAGCAGTGTCATTGAAAGTAAAAAAATAGCAACAATAAAAAGCCAGACTCCCATAATACCAATAGAAGCCATTAACATATCAACGATTGATCGACCAAACGTACCATGTAATTCGTTTTTGATAATAATAGATTGAGCCATTAAAAAAGCAAATAGAAGAATCATTGAAGCAAGGAAGACTCCAATACGACGTTCTGTAAGTTTACTCTCTTTGTAAAGTGTAAAAGAAGGTAAAATCAACAAAAATGGATAGACAAAAGCAAGATAACCAAACGTATTTTGATTTAATTTTCCAAGATATGCGCCAAATTTTCCAACTACAGAAGCATCAGGTAAAATAGTTGCTACGCCTAAGAAAAGGACAATAGCAATAAAAATAATAAAAAAAGTCTCTTTTAAGATAATAGATCCTTTACATGTAATAATAGTATTGATATTATAACAAATTATTACATGTAATCTAACAGTGACATTGAATTTATCTTCGACATAGTCGATAACATTGCTTGATAAGCAGTATTGATTGACTGAAATTCTAAGTATGCTTCTGCTGTATCAACCCCAATAACACTGTTTTGGACAGCTTTTACATTAACGCTAAGCATTTCAGAGCGTGTATTTGCATCCGTTAATGCATTTGTTAACGCACCAATTTTTGTTTGCGCTTTTGTTACATGATCTGCAATATGATCAAGCTGTGTTAATGCATTTTGAATACCTATATTGCGTGGATCATCCGATGTTGAGTCCATACGAAATGTACCAGTACGCACTGCTGCTATCATCTCATCAAGTTGCTTAAACATATCAATCGATGGATTAGAGATTGTTACCGAATTATTTGCCATAAAGGTAAGAGCAGAACTCCCGACACCCGTAAAGTCAGTAGCACTTGCATCATACATTGTAAAATCAATCTTCGATGCAGACGATGTTTTGTCTTTGATAACAATTTTACCTTGAGAATCGAGATTTACATCAACACTATTTTTTGCAGTGCTTAGAGCAAAATTATATTCAGCAAGATTTGCATTGCCGATAGCATTGTTATAATCACTTGTTGCTTTGGTGACTTCAGCAGGAGAAGAGGCAGGATTATCTCTGATAATACCAGCATCAATAGCTTTTTGAATGTAACCAGCAGTTTCGGTAGAAATACCCGTTTTTGCAATAGTTGTTTGTGCTGCAAGGTTTGCAGCATCACCTGCAACACCAAAAGCTATGGCATTATTAATGGCTGTTTGTGCAGCCGTTGAAACGCCTTGTTTAGGTAGATTACCAGAAGTTGCCATACTAATGAGGTCATTAAGCTGTTGATAGGTCATATTATCAGCAGTTGTATTTAAATTTAAAGGATCACCGCTACCATTATAGATAGAAAAGGTTTCATTGGGTGATAGAGGATTATATGCAGGATTGGTAGGATCTGATGTTGCAACACCATTGCCATCAAGATCAACTGAAAAGGTTGTATTAGAAATATCTAAATTAAGCG